>DATIXY010000023.1:0-32645 GCA_035518115.1 Gaiellaceae bacterium
AGGTCGATGCCGCGGGCCTGCCACCGCGCGATCGCATCGTCCGGCTCGAGCAGGTCGACGCGCCCGACGAGCTCCTCGAACCGGCGCACACCGAGCTGCGCCATCAGGCGGCGCACCTCCTCGGCGACGAAGAAGAAGAACTCGATCACGTGCTCCGGGCGACCGCGGAAGCGCTCGCGCAGCACGGGGTCCTGCGTCGCGATGCCGACCGGGCACGTGTTGAGATGGCAGGCGCGCATCATCACGCAGCCGGTCGCGATCAGCGGAGCCGTCGCGAAGCCCATCTCGTCGGCACCGAGCAGCGCCGCGATCACGACGTCGCGGCCGGTCTTGAGCTGGCCGTCCGTCTGGACCCAGATGCGGGAGCGGAGATCGTTGAGGACGAGCGTCTGCTGCGTCTCGGCGAGCCCGATCTCCCAGGGGATCCCGGCGTGCAGGATCGACGAGATCGGCGAGGCGCCGGTGCCCCCGTCGTGGCCCGAGATCAGGACGTGGTCGGCATTCGCCTTCGCGACGCCGGCGGCAACCGTGCCGACGCCGACCTCCGCGACGAGCTTCACCGAGACCCGCGCCCCCGGGTTGGCGCAGCGCAGGTCGTAGATCAGCTGCTTGAGATCTTCGATCGAGTAGATGTCGTGGTGCGGCGGCGGCGAGATCAGGCCGACGCCGGGCGTGGTGAGGCGGACGCCGGCGATGTAGGCGTCGACCTTGTGCCCCGGCAACTGCCCGCCCTCGCCGGGCTTCGCGCCCTGCGCCATCTTGATCTGCAGCTCGTCCGCGTTGGTGAGGTAGTCGATGTTGACGCCGAAGCGGCCGGAGGCGACCTGCTTGATCTTCGAGCGGCGCTCGTCTCCGAAGCGCTCCGGGTCCTCGCCGCCCTCACCGGTGTTCGAGCGGCCGCCGATGCGGTTCATCGCGACGGCGAGCGTCTCGTGTGCCTCGCGCGAGAGCGAGCCGAGCGACATCGCACCGGTCGAGAAGCGCTTGACGATCTCGGCGGCGGGCTCGACCTCGTCGAGCAGGATGCCGCCGTCCTCGGGGAGGCGGAACCGCAGCAGGCCGCGGATCGTCGACGCGCGCGCCGCGGCCGCGTTCACCGTCTCCGAGTACTGCTCGTACGTCTCGAAGCCACCGTGGCGCACCGCGTGCTGCAGGAGCGCGATCGTCTCGGGGTTCCACTGGTGGTGCTCGCCGCCCGCGCGCCACGCATACAGGCCGACCACGGGCAGGAAGGCATCCACCTCACCCGGGTATGCGCGTTGGTGCCGCGCGAGCGCGTCGACCGCGAGCTGGTGCGCGCCGATCCCGCCGATCCGCGACGGCGTGCCCGTGAACCAGCGGTCGACGAGCTCCTGCGAGAGCCCGACCGCCTCGAAGATCTGTGCACCGCAGTACGACGGCACGGTCGAGATCCCCATCTTGGAGATCGCCTTGAGCAGGCCCTTGCCGATCGCCTTGACCGCGCGCGCCCGCGCCTCGGCGGGCGTCAGCTCGAGCACGCCGTCGGAGACGAGGTCGTCGAGCGTCGCCAGCATCAGGTACGGGTTCACGGCGGCGGCGCCGTACCCGATCAGCACCGCGACGCTCTGCACGCTCCGCGGCTCGCCCGACTCGACGATCAGCCCGGCCTGCAGCCGCGTGCCCGCACGGACGAGGTGATGGTGCACGGCAGCCGTCGCGAGCAGCGACGGGAGCGCCACCCGCTTCGGCCCGACCGAGCGGTCGGAGAGGACGAGGATGTTCGCGCCGGCCAGCAGCGCGCCGTCCGCCTCGGCGCAGATGCGCTCGACGGCCCGCTCGAGGCCGTGCGTCCCTTCCTCGACCGCCCAGGTCGTGTCGATGGTCGCTGCGCGGAAGACGTCGGAGTCGACCGCACGCAGCCGCTCGAGCTGCTCGTCGTCGAGGATCGGGTTGTCGATCACGAGCTGGCGCGCGTGCTCCGGCGACTCCCCGAGCAGGTTGCGCTCGGACCCGACGAGGGTCTGCACGCTCATCACCACGGCCTCGCGAATCGAGTCGATCGGCGGATTGGTGACCTGCGCGAAGAGCTGCTTGAAGTACGAGTAGAGGAGCGGGTGGCGCTCGGACAGCACCGCGAGCGCCGTGTCGTTGCCCATCGACCCGACCGCCTCCTCCGCATTCGCAGCGAGCGGGGCGAGCATCACCTTCATGTCCTCCTGCGTGTACCCGAACGCGAGCTGCAGGCTCCGCAGCGGCTGGCCGAGCGGCCGGGCCGGAAGCTGCGGCAGGTCGTCGAGCCGCACCGACCCGCGCCGGTACCACTCGCCGTACGGACGCTGCCGCGCAACGCTCTCCTTCGCCTCGGCGTCGGGCACCACTCGTCCCGCCTCGAGGTCGACGAGAAAGAGCTTGCCGGGCTGCAGGCGCCCCTTGCGGGCGATGAGGCCCGGCGGAACGTCGAACACGCCCGTCTCCGACGCCAGCACGATCCAGCCGTCCTTCGTCTCGAGCCACCGCCCGGGGCGCAGGCCGTTCCGGTCGAGCGTCGCGCCGATCAAGCGCCCGTCCGTGAAGGCGAGCGCCGCGGGCCCGTCCCACGGCTCGATCAGGCACCCGTGGTAGGCGTAGAACCCTTCGAGCTCTGGCGACAGGTCGCCGGGGCGGTGCGCCTCCGGCATCATCATCATCAGGGCGTGCGGGAGCGACCGGCCGCCCAGCACGAGCAGTTCGAGCACGTTGTCGAACGTCGCCGAGTCGGAGCCGCCGGGCCGTACGACCGGCAGCACCTTCTCGAGGTCGTCGCCGAACAGCTCCGATGCGAGTTGCGACTCGCGCGCGCCCATCCAGTTCGCGTTGCCGCGGATCGTGTTGAACTCACCGTTGTGCGCGACCATCCGGTACGGATGGGCGAGCTCCCAGCTCGGGAAGGTGTTGGTCGAGAACCGCGAGTGCACGAGCGCGAGCGCGCTGGCGAACGCCGGGTCCCTCAGGTCTGCGAAGTAGCGGCGGAGCTGAGGCGCGGTGAGCATCCCCTTGTAGACGATCGTCCGCGACGAGCAGCTCGCGACGACGAGGTCGGCGCCGGCCAGCCGTTCGGCGACGCGCCGGATCACGTAGAGCTTGCGCTCGAAGGCCGCCTGGTCGCCGGCGTGCTCGCCGCAGGCCCGGATGAAGAGCTGCCTGATCTGCGGCGCGTGGAGCTGCGCGGTCGACCCCGCCTCGCCGGCGGCGACGGGAACGTCGCGCCAGCCGATCACCTCCTGGCCCTCCCCGGCCACCGTGTCGGCCAGGAGCTGCTCGAGCTCCTGGCGCCGCCGCCTGTCTCGCGGCAGGAAGCAGACGGCGACGCCGTAGCCGCCCGGTGGCGGCAGGTCGAGCTGCCGCGCGAGGAATGCGTGCGGAAGCTGAACGAGGATGCCGGCACCGTCACCGGTCTCGGCATCCGCCCCCGCGGCTCCGCGGTGCTCGAGCCGCTCGAGGGCAGCCAGCGCCCGCTCGATCACCTCGTGCTGCGACCGGGCGTCGAGACGCGCGACGAACGCGACGCCGCACGCATCGTGCTCGAACCTCGGGTCGTACAGTCCCTGAGGCTTCACACCCGCTCCCTCCCGCTCCTTTGAGCTGCTAGTCCGGCGGGGAGCGGTGGAGATTCGCCGGCTAGCCCTGTCGCGGGCGCGCGAACGTCGAAATGCGCTTCGAGACGACGATCGGGTTCGCGGCACGACGGCTCATCGCTTCAAAGAGTAAAGAAACGTCGGCGGCGACGCAAACGGCGATAGTGCCTCCTGAGATGACCCTCGAAGAGCTGACCCTGCTCGACTGGAAGCGCCGCGTCTTCGACCTGTACGCCGAGGTTCGCGCCGAACCCGATCCGGAGCGGGGCTGGCGCCGGTGGCGGGCCGCCCGGGACGAGCTGTTCCGGTCGCATCCCTCCTCGCCGATCCCACCTGGCCGCCGAACGTCCTTCCCGGGGCTCCCGTTCTTCGACTACGACCCGGCGCTGCGCGTGCTGGCGGCCGTCCGGCCCGCCGAGCCCGTGCTGCGCGAGATCGCGACCTCGGGGGAGCAGCCGTACACGTTCCGCCGCTTCGGCCAGGGGACTTTCGCCCTCGCCGGTGAGGAGCGGACGCTCGCGCTGTTCTGGCTCGAGGGCTACGGCGGAGGTGTCTTCCTGTCGTTCGCCGACGCGACGAGCGGCCGCGAGACGTACGGCGCGTGCCGCTACCTGCTCGACACCGTCAAGGGAGCAGACCTCGGCGAGGACGACGGTCGCCTCGTGCTCGACTTCAACTTCGCCTACAACCCGTCCTGCTCGTACGACCCGCGCTGGGTGTGCCCGCTTGCGCCGCCGGAGAACCGGCTTTCGACCCCGATCCGGGCCGGCGAGCGCACCTGACCGGATCTGCTTGAATCGACGGATGACCGCGCTCTACCGGAAGTACCGCCCCCAGACGTTCGCGGAGGTGGTCGGGCAGGAAGCGGTCGTCCGCACGCTCTCGAATGCGATCGAGCAGGACAAGGTCCGGCAGGCGTATCTCTTCGCCGGGCCGCGCGGCACCGGCAAGACGTCGCTCGCGCGCATCCTCGCGAAGTCGATCAACTGCGCGCATGGTCCGACCGTGACGCCGGACGGCACGTGCCACTCCTGCGTCGCGATCGCCGCCGGCACCTCGCTCGACGTGATCGAGATGGACGCGGCGTCGCAGCGCGGGATCGACGACATCCGCGAGATCCGGGACCGAGCCGCCCTGCAGCCCGTCGAAGGGCGGATGAAGGTCTACATCCTGGACGAGGCCCACCAGCTGACGGACGCGGCCTGGAACGCGCTGCTGAAGCTGATCGAGGAGCCACCGCCCCACCTTCTCTTCATCTTCTGCACGACGGAGTTGCAGAAGGTGCTCCCCACCGTCCGCTCCCGCTGCCAGGCGTTCGTCTTCGAGCGCCCGCGGCTTCCCGACCTGGTGCGCAAGCTGCGCCGGATCGCGGACGGCGAAGGCATCGAGGTGCCGGACGCGGTGCTGCACCTGCTCGCGCGCAGCGGGCGCGGCGCGTATCGCGACGCAGAGTCGACCCTCGACCAGCTCGCCTCCGCCACCGGCGGCTCGGTCAGCGTCCAGGACGTCCTCCAGCTGCTCGGCACGGTGGAGGACGAGGTGCTCTTCCGGCTGTGCGACCTCGTGGTCGACGGCGACACCGCCGGCGCCCTGACGTTCCTCGAGGAGCTGTCCGAGCGAGGGCAGGACCTCGGGCAGCTGGTCAACGACCTGCTCGAGCACCTCCGCCACCTGATGCTCGTCCAGCACCTGGGCGAGGTGCCCGACTCGCTGCCGGTGACCGACGAGTCGCGCGAGCGCCTGCGCGAGCAGGCCAACCAGCTGCCGCCGGCGACGGTGATCCGCCTGATCGACCTGCTCGCCGTCGCGGTCGACGACATGCGCCAGGGCGGAGACCCGCGGCTGCCGCTCGAGCTCGCCCTCGTCAAGGTGACGCGCCCCGCGTCGGATCTCTCGCGCGAATCGGTCGCGTTCAGGCTGGAGCGGCTCGAGACGGGAGCACCCGCCGCGGCGCCGAAGGCGCGTGTCGAGGTGCGGCACGAGCCCGCGCCGCCCGCGCACGAGCCTCCGGAGCCCTCGGGCCCGGCGGCGGCGGTCGACCTGGGCCAGCTGCAGGAGGCCTGGCGGCGCTCGATCCTGCCGGCGATCGAGCAGCGGTCGATCCCGATCGGCAAGACGCTCGCCGAGGCGCACCCGGCGGGGCTCGCCGGCGACACCCTGACGCTCGAGTTCCCGCAGACGGCGGCGTTCCACCTGCGGCTCGCGGAGGACCCGAAGAACCAGGCGATGCTGCGGGAGGCACTCTACGAGGTGACCGGCCGGGAGCTGGCCGTCGCCTTCGAGCTCGGAGAGGGCGAGGACGCGGCCGAGGACGACGAGCCCGCCGGCGAGGAAGACGTCCTCAAGCTGCTGCAGAGCACCTTCGACGCACGGGAGCTGGACGAATGAGACGTAGGCTCGACGGAGTCTCACAAGGAGCGGAGGTGCCGGCGTGGCCAGCGCCGGAGCGGGTATGAGCAGCGGCGGGTTCGACCTCAATGCGCTGATGAAGCAGGCGCAGGAGATGCAGGAGCAGGTCCAGAAGCTGCAGGAGGAGGCGGGCAACGAGCTGGTCACGGCGACCGCGGGCGGGGGGATGGTCACGGTCACGGCGACCGCCGCCGGCGAGATCAGGCAGATCGAGATCGACCCGAAGGCGATCGACCCGAGCGACCCCGAGCTGCTCGCCGACCTGGTCACGGCCGCCGTCAACGAGGCGCTCCGGAACGGCCAGGCGCTGCTCGCCGCGAAGCTCGGCGAGGCGATGCCGCCCGGGCTCGGCGGCCTCCTGCCCGGCCTGTAGGCGTCCTTCCCAGCCGATGCCCGGGGGCACAATGCACCCGTGTTCAGCCCCTCGGTCGAGAATCTCGTCGCCCAGCTGACGCGGCTCCCGGGAATCGGGGCGCGCACCGCGCAGCGGCTGGCGTTCCACATCCTGCAGCGCCCCTCCGACGAGGCGTTCGCGCTGGCCGCGGCCCTCCGCGACGTGAAGGAGCGCGTCCGCTTCTGCAGCGAATGCGGCAACCTGACGGAGGAGGAGCGCTGCGGCATCTGCACCGACGCGCGCCGCGACCACTCGCTGATCTGCGTCGTCGAGCAGCCCGTCGATCTCGTGTCGCTCGAGCGCACGCACGAGTTCCGCGGCCTCTACCACGTGCTCGGCGGCGCCCTGAGCCCGCTCGACGGCGTCGAGCCGAGCGACCTGCGCATCGACGAGCTGATCGAGCGCGTCGAGGCGAACGGCGTTCAGGAGGTCGTGCTGGCGACGAACCCGAACATGACGGGCGAGGCGACGGCGGCGTTCCTGGCAGACCGGCTACGCGGACGCGTCCGCGTCACGCGCCTGGCGAGCGGGCTCCCCGTCGGCGGGGACCTCGAGTACGCGGACGAGGTCACGCTGGGACGCGCGCTCACGGGCCGCCGCGAAATGTGACGGGTCGCTGCGGCCGAGCGCGACGTCGACCGCCAGCGAGAGGAACCGCTCGGCCCGGTAGGCGATCCAGAAGCAGAGCGCCGCGACGGGGAGCTCGGCGAAGATCGCCTCGAGGATCGCCTCCTTCAGCTCGGCGCCGCGGCTCTCGAGCACGACGTCGAACCAGGCGTCGGCGAGCAGCAGCGTGCCGGTCGCGGCCGCGAGCGCTGCGACCCACGGCGAGTGGCGCCACGCGGCGAACGCCGTCCCCGCGAAGCACAGTGCGAGACCGATGTCGAAGCCGGTCCACGCGAGGTCCCAGCGGCGCGTCAGGTGCTCGGGCGGGAGCGACGCGGACAGCCAGATCGTCCACGGGACGAGA
This sequence comes from Gaiellaceae bacterium, assembly GCA_035518115.1. Taxonomy (GTDB): domain Bacteria; phylum Actinomycetota; class Thermoleophilia; order Gaiellales; family Gaiellaceae; genus PALSA-600. Next base: position 7,349 of record DATIXY010000023.1, read on the forward strand.
AGCAGCCCGATCGCGCCGAAGAGCGGCACGATCCAGTCACGCATTGTTCTCGGGCGGCGCAGCAAGGCGTCCCTACACTGTCGCAGAATGGCCGTAGCCGAGCACGAAGCGATCCCGACACCGTCTCTCGGAGACGTTCCGCCCTCGCCCGGCGTCGTCGTCATGAAGTTCGGGGGAACGTCGGTCGGGGACGCAGAGCGTCTCAAGCACGTGGCGCGGCGCCTCGTCGCGGCGCGCGAGTCGGGCAGCAAGGTCGTCGCCGTCGTCTCGGCGATGGGACGGCAGACCGACGACCTGCTCTCCCTCGCTCACGACGTCTCGCCCAGCCCGCAGCCGCGGGAGCTCGACATGCTCCTCTCCGTCGGCGAGCGGATCTCCTGCGCGCTGGTCGCGATGGCGATCGTCGATCTCGGGCATCGCGCGATCTCGCTGACCGGCTCCCAGGCCGGGATCGTCACCGACTCGTCGCACACGAAGGCGAAGATCGTCGAGGTGCGGGCGCAGCGGATCCACGAGGCACTCGACCGGGACGAGATCGTGCTCGTCGCCGGGTTCCAGGGCGTCTCGAGCGAGTCCCTCGACGTGACGACGCTCGGTCGCGGCGGCTCCGACACGACCGCCGTCGCGCTTGCCGCGGCGCTCGGCGCCGACGCCTGCGAGATCTACACCGACGTTCGCGGTGTGTTCACCGCCGATCCGCGCCTCGTCCCGGAGGCGCGCAAGCTCGACCGATTGAGCTTCGAGGAGATGCTCGAGATGGCGTCGTCGGGAGCCGGCGTGATGATGGCGCGCTCGATCGAGATCGCGCGCACGCATACTGTTCGTCTCAACGTCCGCTCGTCGTTCGAGGAGGGCGATGGGACGTGGATCACGGAGGAGGACGATCCGATGCTCGAAAAGGCGCTGATCTCGGCCGTCGTGCACCAGCGGCAGGAGACGGTGTACCGCACGCGCGGGACGTCCCCCGCGAGGCTTTTCGCAGCGCTCGCCGAAGCGAACGTAAACGTGGACACGATCCTGCAGGAGCGTGAGAACGAAGTCGTCTTCTCGGCGCCGCCCGAGGATCGCGGTGCGGCCGTACGCGCGCTCGACGGGCTCGGCGCGTCGTGGGAGGCGCGGGACGACCTGGGAAAGGTGTCGGTGATCGGTGCCGGCATGAAGAGCCACCCCGGAGTCGCCGCGCGCACGTTCGCCACGCTCGAGGAGGCCGGCGTCACGCCGGCCGTGGTCTCGACGTCGCCGATCAAGATCGCGTGCCACGTCGATGCGTCACAGGTCGAGCTGGCCGTCCGCGCCCTGCACGAGGCATTCGACCTTGGCTGAGTCGCGCCGCATCGGCGTCGTCGGCGGCACCGGCGCGGTCGGCACCGTGACGCTCGACTTGCTGCGCGAGCGCGGTTTCGACAACGTGCGCGTGTTCGCATCGGCCCGGTCTGCGGGCCGGCAGATCGGAGCCGCGACGGTCGAGGAGGCGACGCCCGACGTGCTGTCGCGCGGCGACGTCGACCTCTTCCTCTTCTCCGTTGGTACGTCGGCTTCGCGAGAGCTCGTGCCGCACGCCGTCCGCGGCGGTGCGATCGCGATCGACAAGTCGGCTGCATACCGCCTCGAGCCCGGCGTCCCGCTGGTCGTGCCCGAGGTGAACGCCAGGCGTGCGGGCGAGCACCACGGCATCGTCGCAAACCCGAACTGCTGCGCGATCCCGCTCACCTGCGTCCTCAAGCCGCTGCACGACGCAGCGGGCGTCGCGCGCGTCCGCGTGGCGACGTACCAGTCGGTGTCGGGCGCGGGCGCGCAGTCGATGTATCGGCTCCGCAACGAGCCGCAGGACGAGCACGACCTGCGCATGGACTGGTCGTTCGACGGCGAGGAGTTCGAGGAGGAGTCGAAGCTGCGGGACGAGACACGCAAGATCCTCGAGCTGCCCGCCCTGCCGATCCAGGCGACGTGCGTGCGCGTCCCGGTGATGGTCGGCCACGCCGAGGCCGTCTGGCTCGAGTTCGAGGACGACCTGTCCGCCGACCGGGCGCGCGAGCTCCTCGAGGCCGCGCCTTCGGTCCGCATCGAAGAGGTTCCGTCGCCCGGCAAGGCGCGCGACGGCGACGAGGTGCTCGTGGGCCGCATCCGCCGCGATCCCACCGTCGAGCGCGGCCTCGCGCTCTTCCTCGCGTCCGACAACCTGCGCAAGGGCGCCGCGCTGAACGCGATCCAGATCGCCGAGCTGCTGCTCGACCGCAAGCGCGCGGCGGCCTGAAACCTCTACGGGGTGCGCAGCGGCGGCGCGGTGACCGGCTCCGGGACGCCGAACGCCTCCTTGACGACACGCAGCACCTTCTCCCGCGTCCCCTCGGCAACGGGCTGAAGCCCTCCGAGCTCGAGGCGAGACAGCGACACACGCCCGGCGGCGCGCAGCACGCGGAAGCCGAAGTCGGCGAGGAAGTCCTGCGGGAAGACGGTGCGGTGCACGCGGAAGCGCTCGTAGCTCGACTCGCCCTCCGAGTATCTGTACGAGAACGCCTCGAGGCCGCCGAAGCCGCGATCGCGCGCCTCGCCGATCGCCGCGAGAAAGAGCGACTGCAGCACCCACGGGCTCGACGGGTCGACGAGGTACGCGCACGTGACGAGCATCGCGTCGTTCGACGGCGGGCCGCCCGGCAGCTCGTACGCGCGCGGGAACGACGGCGCCGGCCCGTACTGCATCGAGGCGAGGACGCGCTGGTCGGCGTCGTAATAGACGGTGCCGAACGCGCCGAACTCGAGCTCGACCTTCTCCATCCACCGGTCCTTGTCGAGCGCGCGCCGCCCCGTGCGGGTCTGCCACCACGCGCAGTCGTGGCACACGGTCGGCGCCGTCTCGAGCGTCAGCTTCGTGAGCCCGGAAAGCCGAGTCGGCATCAGCGCGCCACGTCGTCGACGACGACGTGGACTGCAACCGGCCGCACGTCCGTCATCCGCTCGAGATAGTCGAGCACCCTCTGCTGCACGTCTGCCGCGACGGCCGGGATGTCGGCGCCGTGGTCGACGACGACGTGCACCTCGATCTCTCCGTCCGCTGCACGCGCGCCACGGCGCTGCTTCGTGTGCACGCCGGGGACCTCCGCCGCCGCGTCGAGTGCATACCGTGCCAGCACCTCGGGCGAGATCACGCTGTGACCTTCCACTAGCTACATCGTAAGACGAGCTCGGTCGCCTCGGGGCGGGCGAAGTACCGAAACGGGACGAACGTCGTCCCGAGCCCGGGCGAGATGTGCATCGCGGTCGGCCCGCGGCGATAGACGCCCGTGGAATAGCGGGCGCGCGGGTGGGCGAGCATCAGGCGGCCGCGGCCGTACGGCAGCACGATCTGGCCGGCGTGCAGGTGGCCGGAGAGGATCAGGTTCCAGCGGCCCGGCTCGGCGAGATCGAGGACGCGCGGGAAGTGGCAGAGGAGCAGCCGAAACGGCGCATCCGACGGCGCGAACCCGCCGCCGCGCCGCGCGCGCCAGTGGCGGGGATCGACGCCGGCGACCTCGATGCGGCACCCCCGCCGCTCGATCTCGACGCTCTCGTCCTGCAGCAGCCTCCCGACCGCGAGGCCGTCGAACGACACCGGCCGCGAGAACGGGTCGCGGCTGAGCGCGTGGTCGTGGTTGCCGAGCACGACGAACGGCGAGCCGAGCCGGGCGAGCAGCCGTTCGAGGAGCGGCGTCCCACGCGGCCGCGACACGAGGTCGCCGGTGACGCAGACGATGTCCGGATCGCGTGCGGCGACCCAGTCGACGGCCCGCTCGACCGCGTAGCGCCCGGTCGACGGGACGCCGAGGTGGAAGTCGGACAGGTGCGCGATCCGGAGCCCGTCGAGCTCCCCGGGCAGGCCGTCGACCGGCAGCTCGAGCACGCGCAGCCGGACGCAGGCGGCCTCGAAGGCGCCCCACCCCAGTCCGGCGAGCGCGACCGCGCCCGCGGCGACTGCGTGCCCGCGCCGGAGTCTCAGGCTTCGATCTTCTCGAGCATCGGTTTCACCGACACCACGTGCCGCTTGAACCTGAGCTCGGACTCCTGGAGGCCGGCGGCGACGCCGACCAGCTGCGAAAGGTGGAGGATCGGCATCTTGAAGTCGCGCCCCGTCGTCGCCTTGAGCTTCGACTGCCACGCATCGAGCGAGAGGTGGCAGAGCGGGCACGGCGTGACCATCGCATCGGCCCCGGCTTCGACCGCCTGCTCGATCGGCTGGATCAGCTCGCCGAGTGCAGTCTCCTCGCGGGCCTGGATGATCGGGAAGCCGCAGCACTTGATCTTCGCCGGGTAGTCGATCGCCTCGCCGCCGCACGCCTCGATGATCCGCTCGAGCGACCACGGGCGGTCGGGGTCCTCGAATCCCTGGATGCGCGACGGACGGAGGATCTGGCAGCCGTAGAACGGCGCGATCTTCAGCCCCTTCAGGCCCCGGTGCGCCGCCGTCTTCAGCTTCTCGTAGCCCTCGCCTTCTGCGATCTCCCAGAGCAGGTGCCTCACGTCGACGTCGCGCTCGTAGGCCGGGACGCCGATCGCGACGAGGTTCTCGTTCACGCGTGCACGCACGTCGCTGTCGCCGAGAAGGATGAAGTTGGCCTGCCGGAGATTGAGCGTGCAGACGTTGCAGACCGTCAGCAGCGTGTCGACTCCCTCGGCAGCCGCGTAGGCGAGGATCCGCGCGTTGAGGTGGAGGTAGTAGTCGGGCTCCGCCTCGTGGATGTCGCCGGCGCCGCAGCACGTCACCGACTCGAGCTCGACCAGGTCGAGGCCGACCTTCGGCGCGAGCGCCTGCGTCGCCGAGTCGAGCTCCTTCGCCGACAGCGAGGCGAGACAGCCCTTGTAGTACGCGACGCGCGTCAACCCCGCAGTCTCCGTCAACTCGCCACCGCTTCCTCCGCCTCCTCGGCGATATAGGGGCGCGGGAACGCGCCCGGCCGGTCGTAGATCTCCTCGAGCGTCTCGCCCGAGACGTGGCCGTGCGCCAGCTTCGCGAGCGCATGCTCGCCCTGCACGATCCCGGCGTAGCCGTTCACGCCCTGGTCGCGGACGAGATCGTGGAGCCGTCGCGCCTGGCGGACGTTCTTCGCGACGTGCGGAGGCACCGGCGGCGGGACTTTCCCCTTGACCGCGAGGTCGAGCGCGAAGCGCGTCTGCTTGATCGCCGCAACGAGCCCCTGCGTCTTCGGCACGAGCTCGGTCTCGCGCAGCCAGCCGGTCGTCTTCGCCGAGACGACGAACCATTTCGCGTGCTTCGCGCCCATGTCGCCGTCGATTCCCTCCTTCATCGACTCGGCGCCGAGCTTCGCGATCGCGTCGCGCGGGTCGACGCCCTTCGGGCAGCGCTCGTTGCAGAAGTAGCAGCGGGTGCACTCCCAGATGCCGTGCTCGCCGTTGAGCGCGTCGAGGCGCTCGATCTTGTGGCCGTCGCGCGGATCGCCGACGAACCGCATCGCCTTCGCCAGCGCCTGCGGCCCGAGGAAGCGCGGGTCCGACTCCATTGCGTTGCACTCCGATACGCAGCAGCCGCAGTTGATGCAGAGCGACTCCTTGTGGATGACGTTCATCCGCTCCTGGCGGATCAGGTTCTCGCGCCCGCCGGGCGGCTCGTCGTAGCCCGGCCTGAGGAAGGGATCGACGCTCTTGAACTTGTCCCAGAACGGGTCCATGTCGACGACGAGGTCCTTGACGATCGGCAGGTTGCCCATTGCGGAGATCACCGGCACGTGACCCGCCTGCGCAATGTCGTACATGCGCGTCTTGCACGCGAGGACGGCGGCGCCGTCCATGCGCATGCCGCAGGAGCCGCAGATCATCATCCGGCAGCTCTTGCGGTAGGCAAGTGTGCCGTCGTGCTTGTCCTTGACGATGTCGAGCACGTCGAGGAGCGTCGCCTCCTCCGGCGCGTCGACCTCGTACTCGGCTAGCTCGCGCTCACCCGTTCGGGCGTTGAAGCGCCACACCTTCAGCCCCACCTGCATCAGTACGTTCGCTCCATCGGCTCGTATTCGGTCACGCGCACCTCCGAGTAGGACAGCTGCGGCGCGCCGTCGACCCAGCGCGAGATCGAATGCTTCATGAAATTCTCGTCGTCGCGCGTCGGGTAGTCGTACGGACGCGCATGCGCACCGCGGCTCTCCTTGCGCGCGATGCCGGCCTGCACCATGCACCAGGAGAGGTCGAGCATGTTGCCGAGCTCGATCGCCTGCGTCAGGTCGGTGTTGAAGACGTCGCCCTTGTCCTCGATCACCACGCCGCGCTCGTAGCGCTCGCGCAGCGCCTCGATGGTGTCGAGCTGCTCGAGCATCTGCTCCTCGCGCCGGAACACCCCGAAGTTCTCGAGCATCGACGTCCCGAGGTCGTTCCGGATCTGCCACGGGCGCTCGCCCTCGGCCACGTCCAGGAGCTGTTGCAGCTCACGCTCGGCGTCGGCCTCCGCACTGCGGGGCACGTCGATCGTCGTGTGCGAGAGCGCCCATTCGGCAGCTGCCCGCCCGGCACGGCGGCCGAACGTGATCGTCTCCATCAGGGAGTTTCCGCCGAGGCGGTTCGCACCGTGGACGGAGACACAGGCCACCTCGCCTGCGGCGTAGAGGCCCGTCAGCTCGGTCGCTCCCTCGTTGTCGGTCTCGACGCCGCCCATGTGGTAGTGCGCTCCCGGGCGCACCGGGACGGGATCGTAGATCGGATCGATGCCGGCGAACGTCATCGCCAGCTCGCGCGATCCGGGGAGGCGCTCGATGATCCTGGCCGCACCGAGGTGGCGCATGTCGAGGAAGATCGAGCCGTCGACGCCGCGTCCCTGGTCGATCTCCGTCTGCTCGGAGCGCGACACCACGTCGCGCGATGCGAGCTCCATCGCGTTCGGCGCGTACCGCTTCATGAAGCGCTCGCCGTCCTTGTTGATCAGGTACGCGCCCTCGCCGCGGCAGCCCTCCGTCAGCAGGATCCCCGTCGGGTAGAGCGTCGTCGGGTGGAACTGCATGAACTCCATGTCCTTGAGCGGGAGGCCGAGGTGGAGCGCCATCGCCGCGCCGTCGCCGGTGCAGGCGTAGGCGTTCGTGGTGGTGCGGTAGATGCGGCCCTGGCCGCCGGTCGCGAGCACGACCGTCTTGCCGCCGATCGTCTTGAGCCCACCGTCCAGGAGGTCCCAGCAGATGACGCCCTGGCAGCGATCGTCGTTCTCGACCAGCTTCCAGGCGAAGAACTCCTCGTAGACCGTGATGCCGCGCTTGACCAGCTGCTCGTACAGCACCTGGATCAGGACGTGGCCGGTGATGTCGGCTGCGAAGACCGTGCGCGGCGACCCGGCTGCTCCGAACGGCCGCTGCGCCAGCTTCCCGTCCTCGCGCCGCGAGAAGACGGCGCCCCAGTGCTCGAGCTGGAAGATGTCCCCCGGAGCCTCGCGGCACAGGATCTCGATCGCGTCCTGGTCGCCGATGTAGTCGGAGCCCTTGACCGTGTCGAAGGTATGCGACGCGGGCGAATCCTCCCCCGCGTTCCCGAGGGCCGCGTTGATCCCGCCCTCGGCCGCGCCCGAGTGGCTCCGGGTCGGATGGAGCTTCGAGATGACGCCGACGTCGGCGCCTGCGTCGTGCGCCTCGATCGCCGCCCGCATGCCGGCGCAGCCGGCGCCGACGACGAGGACGTCGTGCGTTGCTTCCACGTGCACGGACGCTATCGAAACAGTCGGCGCAGCCGGGTGAGAAGGCTCCCGGGCCGTGGGGCGTCCCGGAGCGATCGCTCGCGTTCGAGGTCGGCGTTCGCCCAGGCGCGCTCGCGCATGCTCCGCGTCGGGTACCGCGGCTTCCAGAACACGGGCCGCTGCCGCGTCACGCGGGCTCCGACGCGACGATCCAGAGCGGCCCGTCGGCGCACTCGAGGCGCTCGGCTCCCTCGACCTCGACGAGGCTGGTCGCGGCGAGCCGCACGCGGGCGCCGTCGCGCTCGAGGATCGGCCCGCGGCCCGGGATCGGAGGCATGAAGCTCCACGCCCGGGCCTGACGGTGGACGGCCTCCGCGGTCTCCGCCGGGTCGACGTGGAGGTAGTCCTCCCCGAACCCGCTCTGGTACTCCCCGCCCTCCTGCCGGTCGCCGCGCTCGCCCCGCTCGAGGCGCGCGAGCGCCAGGGGAAGCAGCTCTGCGGCGACCGGTGCGAGCCGCTCCAGGACCGACTCGAACGTATCGCCCTCCTCGAGCGGCACCGGCTTCTGGGCGAGCAGGTTCCCGGTGTCGAGCGTCGCGTCCATGAGGTGGTAGGAAAGGCCGATCTCGGTCTCGCCGTTTCGAACGGCCCAGGCGATCGGGAACGGGCCGCGGTAGCGCGGCAGCAGCGAGGGATGGCCGTTGACGATGCCGAGCCGCGGCACTGCGATCGCGTCCTCCGTGATCCGCCACGGGAACGTCGTGCACAGCCCGAGGTCGAGGTCGTATGCCGACAGCATCCGGGCGAGCGAGCGGCGAGACGAGGGAAAGAGAACGTCGAGATCCGGGTCCTCGTGATCGAGATGGTCGGCTGCGAACGGCGTCGGCGGGGCCCCAGGGCGCATCCGGCGCGGCGTGATCACGCAGACCGGATCGTGGCCGAGCTCGCGCAGCAGCGGCGCGTACATGCGCGCCACCTGCGGAATGACGCAGATGATCGCGACGCGCCAGGAAGCAGGCACTACACGCGAGGGCCGGCTTCGCGGATCAGCTCGTTCCCGTCGGGGAAGCGCGAGTCGAAGTTGTCGACGAACATCTGCGCGAGCCGGCGTGCGGCCTCGTCGTACGCGGCCGGGTCGCTCCAGGTCGAGCGTGGATCGAGCAGCTTCGCATCGACGCCCGGCACCGCCAGCGGAACGGCGAACCCGAACAGCTCGTCGGTGCGGAACTCGACATCCTCGAGCTCGCCCGCCAGCGCGGCTCCGAGCATGGCGCGCGTCGCCTGGATCGGCATGCGGCTGCCCTCGCCGAACGCGCCGCCCGTCCAGCCGGTGTTCACGAGCCACACCTCGGAGCGGTGCTTGTCGAGCTGCTCGCCGAGCATCGTCGCGTAGACGGCGGGCGGCTGAGGCAGGAACGGCTGGCCGAAGCAGGTCGAGAACGTCGGCTGCGGCTCGGTGACGCCGATCTCGGTGCCCGCCAGCTTGGCGGTGAAGCCCGAGAGGAAGTAGTAGAGCGCCTGGTCGCGCGACAGCCGGGCGATCGGGGGCAGGACGCCGAACGCGTCGGCCGTCAGGAAGATGACGGCGCGCGGCTGGCCGGCCTGCTTCGCCGGGAGCGCATTCGAGATCAGCTCGAGCTTGTAGGCCGCGCGCGTGTTCTCGGTCTTCGTGTCGTGGTCCAGATCGAGGTGGCCGAGATCGTCGACGGCAACGTTCTCGAGCACCGTGCCATAGGAGTGCGCCGCCTTCCAGATCTCCGGCTCGGCCTCCTCGCTCAGGCGGATCGTCTTCGCGTAACAGCCGCCCTCGATGTTGAAGACGCCGTTCCGCCCCCAGCCGTGCTCGTCGTCGCCGATCAGCCGCCGGGATGGATCGGCCGAGAGCGTCGTCTTCCCCGTGCCCGAAAGCCCGAAGAAGACCGCAACGTCGCCGTCCGCGCCGACGTTCGCCGAGCAGTGCATCGGGAACACGCCCTCGAGCGGGAGCCGGTCGTTCATCACCGTGAAGATCGACTTCTTGATCTCGCCGGCGTAGAACGTTCCGCCGATCAGCACCTCGGTGCGCGACGGGTGGAGCACGACGAACGTGCCCGTCCGGGTGCCGTCGACCGACGGGTCGGCCTCGAGGTCGGGGGTGTGCAGGACCAGCGCGGTCGGCTCGAAGCCGTCGTGATCGCCTGCGGCGAGGTCGATGAACATCGTCCGCGCGAACAGCGCGTGGTACGGATGGGCGGTCACGACGCGGACACCGATCCGGTGCGTCACGTCGGCGCCGGCCCAGGCATCGACGATGTAGAGCGTCGCCGCGTCGCCGAGGCGGCGCGTCACCTTCTCGCGCAGCCCGTCGAAGTGCTCCTCCGAGAGCCGGCCGTTGACCTCGCCCCACCAGATCCGGCCGGCGGACCCCGGCTCGTCCACCACGAACTTGTCCTTCGGCGAGCGGCCCGTGTGCAGACCGGTGTCGACCACGAGCGGCCCGCCCTCGGCCAGCCGGCCCTCCCCGCGCGCGAGTGCATGCGTGTAGAGGAGCGACGTCGTCGGGTTCAGGTAGATCCGGCCGGTCGGATCGATCCCGTGCGCGGTGAGATCCACCTGGCCGGGAACCTCGGTGGTCGTCATGAGCGAAAGCCTATGGTACGCCGACCGCTCAGATCTGCCAGTCGCCGCCGCGCAGGACGGCGACGTGCTCGCCCGAGCGAGTGATGCCGTCGACCTCGAGCTCGGGCGACCCGATCATGAAGTCGACGTGCGCCCCGCTGTGGTTGACGCGGCCGGCGTCCTCCTCGCCCGCGGCGAAGGCGAACCCGCCGCCGAGCGCGATGTGGCTGGCGGCGTTCTCGTCGAGCAGCGTGTCGAAGAAGACGGTCCCGAGCGGCCCGATCCTGCCCCGGCGGTCGACCAGCGCGAGCTCGCCGAGGCGGAACCCTCCCTCGTCGACCGACAACTGCGAGCGCAAGGCGTCGGCGCGCGCGTCGGCGGTGATCTCGACCGCACGTCCCTGCTCGAAGCGAACACGCAGGCCCTCGATGATCGTCCCGTCGCGCAGCACGAGCGGCCTCGTGCTCGTGACGTGGCCCTCGGTGCGGAGCGGGTCCGGCGTCGTGAAGACCTCTTCGGTCGGAAGGTTCGGGAGGTGGCGCAGTCCCTCGCAGGTGGCGAAGTCGCCGCTGAGCCAGACGTGGCTCGGGAGCATCCCGATGCGCAGGTCGGTCCCGGGCCCGCGCAGCTCGATCGCATCGAAACGTCGTACGGACAGGCGCGCGGCGGAGTCGTTCAGCTGCCGCATCCGCTCCTCCCACGCCTCGCGCGGGTCGGGCTCGTCGATTCGCAGGACGTGCTCGATCTCGTGCCAGAGCCTCTCGAGCGCCTCGTCGTCCGGCAGGCCGGGGAAGACGAGCTTCGCCCAGGCCGGGTGCGGGCACGGGACGACGCACCAGTTGGTCGTCCGCTCGGAGATGATCGTCGGGATCTCGACCAGGTGCGGAAGCCGGTCGCGGCCGCTCAGCTCCGGATCGAAGCCGTCGAGCAGGCCGGTCGCCGTCGGGCCGCTGACCGAGACGCGCGCACCGCGCCCCTCGGCGTGCTCGCGGGCACGCAGCCCGTACCACGACGGGACGAACTCGAGCGAGTCGGGATCGGCGTGCGCGATCCGGGCCCGTTTCACGTGTGGGTCGAAATACCCGACGTCGACGAACGCCGCTCCGCGGTCGTACGCAGCCGCGGCAATCGCCCGCACGAGCGGCGCGTGACCCAGATCGCCGTTGACGATCACGATCTGGCCCGGCTGCACGTTCGCGCCGAACACGGCGAGCTCGGCGAGCGGTCGGAATCGGGCGGCGTCCACCGGCAGGCGATCCTACCCGCGGCGCCGAACTCCGAACCGTGACCGTCGACCTGGCGATCGCGCGCTTCCTCGACCGTGCGGGCCTGTCGGCCGCAACCCGGCGCGCCTACGCGTCGGACCTGGAGGAGTTCGCCCGCTGGTTCGGGGCGGACTCGCCGCTCGAAGACGTCGACCTGCGCGTGCTCGCCGACTGGGTCACGGAGCTCGGTCGCGCCCGGCCCGGCGGCAGGCTCGCGCCGGCGACGATCGCCCGCAAGCTCGCCTCGGTTCGCGCGCTCCTCCGGTTCTCGCTCGGGCCGGAGCGGCTGCCGGCCGGCGGCTCGCTCGCACCTAGCCGTCCGCGTCGCCTACCGGACGCACCGAAGCCGAGCGAGGTCGACGCGATCGTATCCGGTGTCGGCGGCGAGACCGCCCTGGCGAGCCGCAACAGCGCGCTCGTCGAGCTCGTCTACTCCGCCGGCCTGCGCAGCGCCGAGGCGGTTGGGCTCGACCTGGGCGACGTCGACTTCGAGCAGGAGCTCGTGCACGTCCGGCACGGCAAGGGTGCGAAGGACCGCGTCGTCCCGCTCGGCGAGGAGGCGGCCCTTCTGGTCGCCCGCTATCTGCGCGACGGGCGCCCGCACCTCGTCCGCGGCGCCGAGAACGCCCTCTTCGTCTCGGCGCGCGGCCGCAGGCTGGACACGTCGACCCTCCGCCGCCTCGTCCCCCACCCGCATCGGCTGCGTCACGCGTTCGCGACGCACCTGCTCGAAGGCGGAGCCGATCTGCGCACGATCCAGGAGCTGCTCGGCCACTCGTCCCTCTCGACGACGCAGATGTACAGCCACGTCGACGCCCGCCGGCTCCGCCGCGTCTACGACCATGCCCACCCGCGATCCTGACGTCGAAAGCTTCCTCGCGCTGCTCGCCGCGCGACGGGCCCGGTCGACGGTCGACGCGTACCGCCGGGACCTGCGCGCGCTCGGCGCAGCGCTCGACAAGCGGCTCGCGGAAGCGACCGTGGACGAGCTCGAGCAGTACACCGCGCAACTCCGCGCCGACGGCCTCGCCGGCGCGACGATCGCACGCCGAACGGCGGCGGCGCGAAGCTTCTACGGGCACTTGCAGCTGATCGGACACCGCGCCGACAACCCCGCCGCGGCCGTCGCGCTGCCACGCCGCGCGCGCACCTTGCCGAAGACGCTCTCGGCGGGCGAGGCCGAGCGGCTGATCGCGGCCGCGAACGGCACTCAGCCGCGCGACCTCCGCGACCATGCCCTCGTCGAGCTGCTCTACGGCGCAGGCCTCAGGGTCTCCGAGGCGGTCGGGCTCGAGAAGGGCGGCATCGACCTCGACGGCCGCGTCGTGCAAGTCGTCGGCAAGGGCGGCAAGGAGCGCATCGTCCCCGTCGGCCGACCCGCGGTCGACGCGGTGCGCCGGTATCTCTCCCGCGGCAGGCCGTACCTCGACAAGCGCCACCGGCCCGAGCTGTTCCTGAACGCGCGCGGCGGCGCGCTGACGCGGGCAGGGGCGTTCCTCATCCTCCGCCGCCTCGCCGAGAAGGCCGGCCTCGATCCGCTGCGCGTCCATCCACACCTCCTGCGCCACTCCTTCGCGACGCACCTCCTCGAGGGAGGCGCCGACCTCCGCTCGGTCCAGGAGATGCTCGGCCACGCCGACCTCTCGACCACCGAGCTCTACACGCACGTCTCCGACCGGCGGCGCCGCGCCGTCTACTTCGACGCGCACCCGCACGCACGCCGGCGCGATCTCGATGGCTGATCAGGAATTCGGCGCGGCGCCACTCAATTCCCGATCAACCATCTAGCGCGCCGTCCTGCGGCGCAGCTCCTGGGCGACCTTCGCCGCCGCCTGGCGGAGCTCGCGCGGCTGCTCGTCGTCGTCGCCGAGGCTCGACAGGATCTGGATCGTGTCGGGCCGCGCCGAGCCGTTCCTCAGCGCGGCGACGGCGAGACGGCGGACGGCATCGTTGCCGTCGTTGGCGACGATCTCGTGCAGCAGCGAGCGCACGTCGTTGACGACGCCCGGATGGTCGCGCGACAGCAGCTCGAGTGCGAGCAGCGCGGAGCCGCGAACCGCCGGGCTGTCGTCGACGAGCCCGCGGCGAAGCAGCTCGGTCTTCGCCCGGAAGCGAAACTGGCCGATCGCGCGATATGCGACCGCGCGCTCGCGGAAGTCGGACGAGCGGGCGGCCGACTCCAGCTCGTCGTCGAAGCGGGCGCGCAGCTGCGACAGCTCACGCTCGTTCCCCTGCTCGGCGAGCTCGTCGGCCTGGACCGCCGCCTCGGCGAGCGCGACCGCGCTCAAAGCTCGTCCGGGGAGCGCGCCGCCGGGCCGACGTAGACGGCCGACGGGCGGAACAGTCGTCCGGTCCGCTTCTGCTCGAGGATGTGCGCCGACCACCCGGCAACCCGCGAGCACGCGAACATCGCCGGCGCGAGCGGTGGCGGGATCTCGGCGACATCCAGGACGATCGCCGAGTAGTACTCGACGTTCGTCGCGAGGACGCGCTCGGGGTGACGCTTCTGCAGCGCCGCGAGCGCGACCTGCTCGAGCTCCTCCGCGACGTCGACCTGCGGCGAAGAGAGCTCCTTCGCCGTCTGCTTGAGGATCCGCGACCGCGGATCCTCGGCCCGGTAGACGCGATGCCCGAAGCCCATGATGCGGCGGCCACTCGCGAGCGCGTCGTCGACCCACCGCTGCGGGTCGCCGGATGCGGCGACCTCCTCCAGCATCGGCTTGACATAGGCGGGCGCGCCGCCGTGCAGCGGGCCCGACAGCGCACCGACTGCCGCCGAGAGCGCGGCGCCGCAGTCGGCGCCGGTGGACGCCACGACGCGGGCGGTGAACGTGGAGGCGTTCAGGCCGTGCTCGGCCGTGCAGATCCAGTAGGTGTCGATCGCGCGCACGTGCCGAGGATCGGCCTCGCCGCGCCAGCGCAGGAGGAACTTCTCGGCGGCCGTCTTGCCCTGCTCGACCACATGGTCCGGGACCGGCTCGGAGTGGCCGTCGGCGACGCGGGCCGAGCGGGCGACGATCGACATGACCTGCGCCGAGAGCCGTCCGAGATCCTCGCGCGCCTGTTCGTCGGTGATCTCGTTCAGCTTTCCGAGCTTCCAGACGCCCGAGAGCCGCGCTACCTCGGCCTGGAGGTCGGACGGCGCGTTCCCGGTCAGGCCGGCCGGCTCGTACGGCTCGGGGTCGGGCATGCGCGAGTCGAGATCGCCGTCGACGAGCAGCCCCCAGACGTTCTCGTACGGATAACGGCCCACGAGCGGCTCGACGTCGACCCCGCGATAGCGGAGCGACCCGCCGTCGCGATCCGGCTCCATGATCTCGGTCTCGACCGCGACAACGCCCTCGAGCCCGGGCTTGAAATCGCTCGTCGTGCTCACCCAGTCGTTGACAGTACCGGACTGTGCTCGCCCGTCGATAGGTAGGCTCGGGCGCTGCCATGGCGCACCGCGTGACGCTGATCTACGGGGACGGGACCGGCCCCGAGCTGACCGAGGCGACACGCCGCGTCCTCGAAGCGACGGGAGTCGCCTTCGAGTGGGACGTGCAGCCCGCCGGCGAGGAGGCGATGCAAGAGCACGGCGGCAATCCGCTGCCGGAGCAGACACTCGAGTCGATTCGCGCGAACGGCGTGGCGTTGAAGGGCCCGATCACGACGCCGGTTGGCGGCGGCTTCCGTTCGGTCAACGTCGGCCTGCGCAAGGCGCTCGACATGTACGCGCAGGTGCGCCCGTGCAAGACCTACCGCGGTGTGCGCACGCGGTTCGACGACGTCGATCTCGTGATCATCCGCGAGAACACCGAGGATCTCTACGCGGGGATCGAGTACGAGGAAGGCTCGGCCGACGCGGAGGAGCTCATCGCCTGGATCGAGTCGAAAGGCGGCTCGCTTCGCTGGAACGACGCCGGGATCTCGATCAAGCCGATCTCGGTGACGGGCACGCGCCGGATCTTCGAGTTCGCGTTCGACTGGGCGCGTAGGAACGGCCGCCGGCAGATCACGGCGGTGCACAAGGCGAACATCATGAAGTTCTCCGACGGCCTGTGGCTGCGCGTCGCGCGCGAGGTCGCGGAGGAGAACCCGGACATCGAGTTCAACGACCGGATCGTCGACAACATGTGCATGCAGCTCGTGCAGCGCCCGGAGGAATACGACGTGCTCGTGCTGCCGAACCTGTACGGCGACGTGCTCTCCGACCTGTGCGCCGGGATGATCGGCGGCCTCGGGGTGGCGCCGGGAGCGAACTACGGCGAGTCGGTCGCGGTGTTCGAGCCGACACACGGCTCGGCGCCGAAGTACACGGGCCAGAACAAGGTCAACCCGATCGCCGAGCTCCTGTCGGCGATGCTGATGCTGCGCCACCTCGAGGAGCACGACGCGGCGCGCCGGCTCGAGAACGCGATCGCGGCCGTGATCGCCGAGGGACGCGACCTGACCTACGACATGAAGCCGACCCGCGACGACCCGACGGCAGTCGGGACGAGCCAGGTGGCCGACGCGATCATCGAGAAGCTGAAAGGGGAATCGTGAGTGAGAGACGGAAGGTGACGGTCGTCGGTGCCGGGAACGTCGGCGCGACGTGCGCGCAGGTCCTCGCGGTCTCCGACTACGCCGATGTCGTGCTCGTCGACATCAAGGAAGGCCTGCCCCAGGGCAAGGCGCTCGACATCAACCAGATGGGCGCGGTGCTCGGTTACGAGCCGAACGTCGTCGGGTCGAACGACTACGCACCGACCACGGGCTCCGACGTGGTCGTGATCACCGCCGGCCTGCCGCGTTCGCCGGGCATGAGCAGAGACGATCTCGTCCAGACCAACGAGAAGATCGTGAAGGACGTCACGGAACGGGTGGTTGCCCAGAGCCCCGACGCGATCCTGATCGTCGTCTCGAACCCGCTCGATGCGATGTGCCACGTCGCGAAGAACGTCTCGGGCCTCCCGAAGGAGCGGGTCTTCGGCCAGGCCGGGATCCTCGACACGGCGCGCCTGAAGACGTTCATCGCCTGGGAGACGGGGGCGTCGGTGCAGGACGTCGCGGCCGTGGTGCTCGGCGGGCACGGCGACCAGATGGTCTCAGTGGTCTCGGCGACCACCGTCGGCGGGGTGCCGATCCGCAAGCTCGTCTCGGAGGAGCGGATCGCGGCCATGGTCGAGCGCACGGCGAAGGGCGGCGGCGAGGTCGTGCAGCTCCTCGGCACCTCGGCCTGGTACGCGCCCGGCGCAGCGGCCGCGCAGATGGTCGACTCGATCATGCTGGATGCGAAGCGCGTCCTCCCGTGCACCGCGTACCTCGAGGGCGAGTACGGCATCGACGGCCTCTACATGGGCGTCCCCGTGAAGCTCGGGCGGTCGGGGATCGAGCAGATCCTCGAGGTCGACCTCGAGGAGAGCGAGCGCGCCGCGCTCGAAAGCTCCGCCGCCGCGGTCCGCGAGGTCGTCGGCGTCCTGACGACGTAAGGTCCGCGACGATGACGGCTCGCGGGCTTGGCGTCGGGTCGGCGCTGATCGGCGCGAGCCTGGTCGCGTGGGCGATCGTCATCCACCAGACCCACGGCATGGACATGGGGCCGAGCGCCGACTTCGGCGGGCTCGCGTGGTACACGGGCCTGTGGGTGGCGATGACCGGGGCGATGATGCTCCCCTCCTCGACGCCGGTCGTGCTGCTCGTCGACCGGCTGTCGCCTCCCGCGACGCCCCCCTTCCTCGGCGGCTACCTCGTCGCGTGGACGGCCTACGGCCTCGCGGCCTACGGGCTCGCCCGGCTCGCGGTCGCGGCCGGGGTCGGCCACTCCGGCGCCGCCGGCCCGTTGATCGTGGCGGCCGGGCTCTACGGGCTGACCCCGCTCAAGCGCGCGTGCCTGCGCCACTGCCGCAACCCGCTCGCGTTCCTGATGCGGCATGCCTCGCTCGGGCCGATGCTCACCGGTGCGCTCCACGGCGCCTACTGCGTCGGATGCTGCGCGGGCCTGATGCTCGTCCTCTTCGCCGTCGGGATGATGAGCGTCTTCTGGATGGTCGTCGTGACGGCCTTGATCGCCGCCGAGCGGATCGCGCCGTTCGGCGAGCGGCTCGTCACGCCGATCGCGCTCGCCCTGGTCACCCTCGGCTGCTGGCTGGTGCTCGTGTGAGCTGGCGCATCTCGGGCCGTTACTTCGAGTCGTGCAACTGCGACCCGGTCTGCCCCTGCCGGATGAGCGACGGGTCACCCGGTGGACGCTCGACCTACGGCGAGTGCTTTGGCGTGCTCGGGTGGCTCGTCGACGACGGGACGGCGGGCGACGTCGATCTCGCCGGGCTCGCAGCCGCGCTGCTCATGCACTACGACGACGACGAGCCCCACTCGCCGTGGAGCATCGTGCTCGTTCTCGACGAGCGCGGAACCGAGGAGCAGCGGCACGAGCTCGGGCGCATCCTCCTGGGTGAGGCCGGCGGCGACCACGTCCTGCGGCTGCCGTGGGTACGCAAGCCGCGGCACCTGCTCGACGTCCGCAGCGGCCCGATCGCGCTCGAGCACGGGCCCGAGGGCTACCGGCTCCACGTCGCCCAGAACGTCTCGCTGGTCGCGACCACGCCGTACGCCGGCCAGGGGACGGTGCGCTGCGGGATCCCGGGCTACGACCAGCCCGGCGTCGAGCTCGTCGCCGACGGATTCACCGTCGACGCCGGGCCGTTCAACTGGCAGCTCACGGGCAACTGCGCCTTTGCAAGCCGATTCGACTACAGCGGGTGAGCGGGGCCTGCGCAGGGAAAATGACCCGGATTGACCGGAGCCGACCCCCGGCCCGCGCTGTACCTTGGCGCCGATGGATCTCGGTCTGCGCGGCAGGACGGCGGTGGTCTGCGGAGCCTCGTCCGGGCTCGGCCTGGCCGCGGCCGAGTCGCTGTCGGCAGAGGGAGCCAACGTGGCGATGTTCGCGCGCCGGCGCGAGGAGCTCGACCTCCATGCGAACCGATTGGGCGCGCTCGCCGTACGCGGTGACGTGACCAACGCCGCCGACCTCGAGCGCCTCGTCGACCGGACCGTGCAGGCGTTCGGCGGCATCGACGTGCTCGTCTGGAACTCCGGCGGCCCGCCCGCCGGGACCGCCGTCGAGATCGGCGACGAGAGCCTGGAAGCGGCGTTCGAGCTCCTGCTGCTGCCCGCCACACGGCTCGTCCGCCTGACGCTCCCGTGGCTGCGGAAGAGCGCGGCCGGACGCATCGTCTTCATCACCTCGGGCGCGGTGAAGGAGCCGTCGGCGCGCCTCGCCCTCTCGAACACGCTCCGCCCGGGCGTCACCGGCTACGCGAAGACGCTCTCGCGCGACCTCGGCCGCGAAGGCATCACCGTCAACTGCGTCGCGCCGGGCCGGATCGACACACCCCGCATGGCAGAGCTCTACGGTGACGACGGGCCGCCGCCGCAGGAGATCGAGCGCATCCCGCTCGGCCGGCTCGGCACGCGGCAGGAGTTCGGCGACGTCGTGTGCTTCCTCGCCTCCGATCGCGCCGCATACGTCACCGGCACCACGCTCGCAGTCGACGGGGGCGCCTCGCACTCACTCCTATGAGACGGATCGTCACTCCCGCACGGCTGCTGATCCTCGGGCTCGCGCTGCTCGGCGTCGTGCTCGCGCTCGTCGTCCTGCCGTCGAGCCAGTACATCTTCCTGCCGGACAAGGCTCACCCGGTCGGCCCCCTCGTGACGGTGCCCGGCGGGCACAACCCGAAGCAGGGCGGCGTCTACTTCGTCGACGTGATCGTGCGCAAGGCGACGCTGCTCGAGCGCCTGTTCGGCGGCTTGCACAACGGCGCCGACCTCTACCCCGCCTCGGCGATCGATCCGCCCGGCGTTTCCGACTCCGGCCGCGAACGCATCGACCTCGAGGACATGCACCGCTCGCAGGAGATCGCCGCCGCCGTCGCGCTGAAGGCCGCCGGCAAGAAGGTGACGCTCCGCGCGACCGGTGCGCTGATCGACGCCGTCGAGGCCGGTCTCCCGGCCGACGGGAAACTCGACCCCGACGACGTGATCACCGCGGTCAACGGCAAGCCGGTCCGCGATCCGCGCGGCGTGTTCAACGCGATGGCGAAGGTGCACATCGGCGACGTCGTGCGCTTCACCGTCCGTCGCGGCAACCAGACGCTGCTCGTCCCGATCAAGACGGTCGCCTCGCCCACGCCGCCGAAGCGCGCCGTCGTCGGCGTGCTGCTCGAGACCGCCGTCGACGTCCACCTTCCCATTCCGGTGAAGATCGACGCCGGCGGCGTCGGAGGCCCCTCGGCCGGGCTCGCGTTCGCGCTCGACGTCCTCGCGAAGCTGAAGGCGGGCGTCCTGCACGGCCACCGGGTCGCGGCGACCGGCGAGATCTTCCCCGACGGGTCCGTCGGGCCGATCGGCGGGATCAAGCAGAAGACGATCGGCGCCCGCGAGGCGGGTGTGGACGTCTTCCTCGTGCCGGCTGGGGAGAACGCGCACGATGCCGAGAAGGAAGCGGACGGCCTGCGCATCGTGCCTGTGAAGAGCTTTCCACAGGCGTTGCACGCCCTGGCGACACTGCCGGTCAAGGCCAACTGAGGCCCTTCCGCAGGCCGGCTGGAAGTCGCCGGAAACTGCACGTTTTCCGTTTAGGCAAGCCCTTTCCGGCGGCCGGGAACGGCACGTAGCATCCCCCGGCCCTCACCCCTCCCCCTGACGGAGACCGATTGACCCCCAAGGACGCGCCCACCTGCGAGGACTGCTACTTCCGCCGAGGCGGCCTCTGTGCGATGCGGCCGGAACGCATCTGCCCGACCTTCAGAGCCGCCGCCTCGACGCTCTCCCCGCCGGCCGCTCCGCGGCTCGTCCCGCTCTCGGCAGTCGCCGCCGGCGCCGTCGCGTAGGCTCGGGTCGGCGTGTCCGACCCGCAGACCACCCCGTCGCCCGCACCGAGCCCTCAGGCGAAGCCGAAGACCGGTCGCAGCTCCGGGTCGAACGTCAAGCTGCTCGTGATCGGGATCGTCGCGCTCTTCGCGATCCTCTTCATCGTGCTCAACACGCACAGCGCCAAGGTGAACCTCGTCTTCGGGTCGACGAACATCTCCGTGATCTGGGTGATCCTGCTCTCGATTGCGCTGGGCTTCGCGCTCGGGATGCTGTTCCCGTCGCTACGCCGTCGCAGGCGAAGCCAGAAGCGCTGACGCCAGGCGGTCGACACCTTCGGCGATCTCGGCCGGCGAAACGAAGCTGTAGGCGAGCCGCATCGAGTCCGCGCCGCCGCCGAAGTCCGTGCCTTTCACGAACGTGACACCCGCCTGCTCGGCGCGCCCGAGCAGCTCACCGCTGTCGAGACCATCGGCCGTGAGCCAGACGAAGTAGCCGCCCTCGGGCCGCGACGACTCGCACTCCGGCAGCCGTGCGTCGAGCGCCGCGAGCATCGCGTCGCGACGGGCGCCGAGCAGCCCGCGCACCCGCTCGAGGTTCGGCTCGAAGAGCCCGCGCTCGATGAACTCGTAGACCGTCGCCTGGCCGAGCAGGACCGGCGTGATGTAGGTCCCCGTCGCCGTGGCGGCGATTTCGGCGGCCAGCGCCTCGGGCAGCACGAACCAGCCGACGCGCAACCCCGGGGCAATCGTCTTCGAGAAGGACGAGCTGTATGCGGTCGCGCCGCCGGAGAGCTCGAAGAGTGACGGCAGCTCCTCTCCCTCGAAGCGGACGAGCCCGTACGGATCGTCCTCGAGCACGAGCAGGTCGTGCTCGTCCGCGAGCTCGACCACCCTGCGGCGCCGGTCGAGCGGCAGCGTGCGCCCGCTCGGGTTCTGGAACGTCGGAATCAGGTAGAGGAACGCCGCGTCGCCGGCCGCGAGCTCCTGCTCGAGAGCGTCGGGATCGAGGCCCTCGTCGTCGCACGCGAGCGGCACGATCTCGGCGCCGAGCTCGCGCAGAATCTTCAGTGGACGGTCGTACGTCGGGCGCTCGACCAGCACGCGCTTTCCCGGCGCAAGCCGCTGCGCGAGGAAGACGAATCCCTGGAGCGAACCGTTCGTCGCGAAGATCCGCGCCGGATCGACCCCATGCCGCTCACCGAGCCACTCGAGCAGCGGCCGGTAGCCAGACGAAGGGCCGTAGGAGAGGACGGTCGTGCCGTCGCGCTCGACCACTGCGCGTGCGCAGTCTGCGAGGTCGGCGACCGGAAGGCATTCGGGCGCGGGAATACCGCGTGCAAACGAGATCATGGCCATGGCCCCAGACTACCGGCCGCGCATCTGAGCAGACTCTTAGGCGATCGGGTGACAATTCCCACGTGACGTCCCGCGTTCTCGTCGTCGACGACGATCCCGCCGTTCGGGCGGCGATCGCGCGCGCGCTCCGCGTCGACTACGAGGTCGACGAGGCCGCGGACGGGGCCGAGGCCCTGTCGCGCCATGCGACCTCGGCGGCGGATGCGATCGTGCTCGACCTGCTGATGCCCGAGATCGGCGGCCTCGACGTGTGCCGGTCGCTGCGGCGCCGCGGCGACGCGGTCCCGGTCCTGGTCGTCACCGCGCGCGACGCGGTCTCCGATCGCGTCGAAGGGCTCGACGCGGGCGCCGACGACTACCTCGTCAAGCCGTTCGCGATCGAGGAGCTGCGCGCACGGCTCCGCGCGCTGCTTCGGCGCACGGGAGCCGGGGGCGACGAGCTCACGTTCGCCGACGTCCGGCTCGACCCGTCGACGCGCGAGGCATTCCGCGGCGACCGGCGGCTCCAGCTGACCCGCACCGAGTTCAACCTGCTCGAGCTGTTCCTGCGCAACCCGCGGCAGGTGCTGACGCGCTCGCAGATCTACGAGCGCGTGTGGGGCTACGACTTCGGCGCGACCTCGAACGCCCTGTGGGTCTACGTCGGCTATCTGCGCCGCAAGCTCGAAGAGGGCGGCGAGCCGCGGCTGCTCCAGACCGTGCGCGGCGTCGGCTACGCGCTCCGCGAAGAGCTATGAGCGCGCTCTCCTTCCGCGCGCGCATCGCGCTGCTGACCGCGCTGGCGATTGCGGTGACCGTCACCGGCGCGTCGATCGCGGTGTGGATGGTCGCGAAGCACGAGCTGTACTCGCAGCTCGACTCGACGCTCTACTTCCAGGCCACCAGCTCGATTCAGGGCCCGTTCGGCGGAGGGAACCCGTTCACTGTCATCATCGGCGCGGACGGCTCGCGGCACGGTTCGCGCTTCATCCCGATCACCGAGCGCGCCTTGAAGGTCGCGAACGGCAGCGCACCGAGCTACTACGCCAACACGTCCGTGGCCCAGACCCCGGTTCGCCAGCTGGTCTGGCAACCGCCGGGCGGTGGCGGCGCAGTCGTCACGATCGCTCCGCTCAACCCAACGACGCACGCGCTCCATCGCATCCGCTTCTGGATCTTCCTGATCGGCGGCATCGGCATCGCCCTCGCGGCAGGGCTCGCCGCGGTCGTCGCGACCGCTGCGCTCCGGCCGGTGCGGCGGCTCACCGCGGCCGCCGAGAACGTCGCAGCCACGGGCAACCTCGCGGAGCGCGTGGAGGTGTCCGGGCAGGACGAGCTCGGCCGCCTCGCGACGCAGTTCAACGCGATGCTCGCGGCACTCGAGAGCTCGGTCGGCGCACAGCGCCGGCTCGTCGCCGACGCGTCGCACGAGCTGCGGACGCCGCTCACCGCCGTGCGCACGAACATCGACGTGCTGCGCGAGGGCAAGCTGCCGCCCGAGGAGGCCGAGCATGCACTCGCGGAGGCATCGGTCGAGCTCGACGCGCTGACACGGCTCGTCTCCGATCTGGTCGAGCTCGCCCGCGGCCAGGAGCGCAAGCTCCGGCTCGAGGACGTGCAGCTCGACGACCTCGTCGCCGCCAGCGTGGAGCGGGCGCAGGCGCGCGCGCCGCAGGTGACCTTCGTGACGGCGCTGTCGCCGACGCAGGTGAAGGCGGATCCGGTGCTGCTCGAGCGGGCGGTCTCCAACCTGCTCGACAACGCCGTCAAGTACAGCCCCGAAGGCGCGCCGATCGAGGTGTCCGTCCGCGGCGGCGAGGTGACCGTCGCCGACCACGGGCCGGGGATCGCGGACGAGGACCTGCCGCGCGTCTTCGACCGCTTCTACCGGGCGGCGACGGCGCGCTCGAAGCCGGGCGCCGGGCTCGGCCTCGCGATCGTGCGCGAGGCGGCAGAGGCGCACGGCGGCCGCGCGACCGTCGAGAACTCGGCGGCGGGCGCCCGCTTCCGGCTCGTCCTGCCGACCGCCTGACCGTCAGGCGGCAGACGCCGACGGCGGCCGGCGGCTCCGGCACTCGACCATGCGGTCGATCCGGGACTTCACAGCGGTGAGGATCTGCGACTCGCGCTCGCTCGCCACCCGCCCTGCGGCGACGTCGGCGTCCAGGTGCCACTTCAGGTCGGCGAGGAGCGCGTCCTCGAGGCCGCGGATCGAGAGGCCCTCCTCGGCCGCCACCTGCCCGAGCGTTCGCCCCCCGGCCAGCCGTGCGCGGAGCTCCCACTCGTCGAGCTGGAGATAGGCGGCCGCGGCGGCGATCGGGCCGCCGTGCGCCGGGAGGGAGTTGGTGTCGGGCTGCTGCGTCAACGGATTGCTCCTTTCACGCGACTGGACGGGGTCAAAGCACACCGCCCGCACCGAAGAACGTCCCCAGGCCAACCCAAGAGAAACCCAAGAAAGATGTTGACATGTGACTGTATGGTCACCTATTCTCGGGTCGTGGACGACGACGATCGCGTGTTCAAGGCGCTGGCCGACCCGACGCGCCGGCTCCTCCTCGACCGGCTCTTCGAGCGTGACGGCCGAACGCTCACCGAGCTCGAATCGGGGCTCGAGATGACGCGCTTCGGCGTCATGAAGCATCTGCGGATCCTCGAGGGCGCCGGCCTCGTCGTCACACGCCGGGCGGGGCGCGAGAAGCACCACTACCTGAACCCCGTCCCGGTGCGGCTGATCCACGACCGCTGGATCGACAAGTACACGGAGCGCCGCGTGTCGGCGCTCGCAGACCTCAAGCAGGAACTGGAGGCATCATGACCACAACGACGAGCACCGACCTGACGACGCAGGTCTTCCAGGTGACCATCAGCGCGACGCCCGAGGCGATCTGGGAGGCGATCACCAAGCCCGAGTTCACCGAGCGCTACTTCCACGGCGCCCGGGTCGAGTTCACGCCTGCGCGCTACCGTGCGTACGGGCCGGAGGGAGAGAACTGGGGCGACTCGCCGACCCTCGAGTTCGACCCGCCGCGCAGGCTCGTGCACGCCTGGCAGTCGCTCTACGACCCGGAGCTGGCGGTCGAGGAGGCGAGCCGCGTCACCTGGGAGATCGAACCGCAGGGGGACGGGTCCTGCACGCTGACGGTGACGCACGACCAGCTCGAGGGCGCACCGAAGACGGCCGCAGCCGTTTCCGGCGGCTGGATGACGATTCTGACCGGCCTCAAGTCGCTGCTCGAGACGGGCGAGGTCCGGGCCTCCTAGCGACTTCCGCGGTGCCTGGCGCCTAGGTGCCAGGCACCGCACATCTCAGGCCGGCACGCGGGCGCGTATGTCGACCGAGTCGAGCCGCGCGAGCCAGGGCGCCGCGCGGAGACGGTCGAAGGCCTCCCGCGCCTGCCCGAGCAGGGGCTCGGCATCCTGGAACCGTCCCTGCGCGACCAGCCACTCGCCGTGCTCGAGCTGCACGACGGCGAGGTCGAACACGAGGTCGAGCTCGCGCAGAAGCCGCCCGGCGGTGGCGAACTCCCGGTCGGCGCCCGGATCGTCGGCGAGCAGCCGCGCGCGGAAGCGGTGGGCGACGGCCGCGATGAACGGCGGCTGCAGACCGACGGGCAGCTGCTCGA
>DATIXY010000024.1:0-15519 GCA_035518115.1 Gaiellaceae bacterium
TGTGGGATCGTTGGCCGAACGACCCCCAAAGCACGACGGAGGAGGCGCACATGGCAGGCGTAGAAGCACGCGATTTCGGCTCACCCGACGAGACTCGCACGCCCGACAAGACGACGGTCGACGTCGTCCGGCTCGGCGGGACGACGGCGGCCCGGCTGCGGCTGGAGCCGGGCTGGAGATGGTCCGAGTGCATCAAGCCGGTCGTCGGCGGAGACCGGTGCCAGGCACACCACGTCGGCCTCCTGCAGTCCGGCGCGATGCACGTCGTCCACGACGATGGAACCGAGCAGGAGATCCGTGCGGGGCAGGCTTACGTGATCGAGCCCGGTCACGATGCCTGGGTCGTGGGCAACGAGCCCGTGATCGGATTCGAGTTCGAGGCGAAGACGGCCGAGGAGTACGCGAAGAGCTGAGCCGCTCAGGCGATTCGCCTGTACGTCCACCAGCCGGCGGCGGCGACGAGGAGAGCGCCGATGCCGGCGACGATGCCGAACTCGATGGCCTGGAGCTCCCAGAAGCGGCTCGCGGGGATGAAGACCACGGTCATGTAGCCATGCGCGCTCGGCAGCAGGCACGGGCCGGAGATGCGCGTGTGCGGCAGCGCGCCCGCCGACGTCCGAACGCAGATCTGGTTCGCGCCTGCGATCGCGCGCCCGGTCTTGTCGCTGAGGTACTGATGGATGACGAGGGCGCGATTGAGCGTGCTGTTGCTCGGGCCGCCTCCTCCGCCGATGTGCCACGTCACCCTCGTCGCGTCGACGAGGCGCTGCCTGAGCCAGCTGTCCACGAACGCGCGTGCCACGACGTAGAGGACGAAGGCAGTGAGCAGCGCGGGGACCGTGCGCCGCCAGACCGCTCCGAGCGCGACGGCGACGCCCAGCGCGAGCAAGGCGTAGGCGATCGGGACGAGCCCCTCGGCGTCGTATGTGCTCGAGCCAAGGCGGCCGTTGAGGTGGTCGAGCGGCGCCCGCAGCCAGGTGGCCAGGACGCTCAGCAGGAGGGCCACCAGCACCGTTGCGGCGATGCCCAGCCCGAGCTTGGTGACGATCCAGCGCCGGCGCGTGATGCTCTGCGTCCACAGCAGGCGGTAGGTGCCGCTGTCCAGGTCGAGGATGAACGGTGCTGCGAAGAGCAAGGCCGCGATCGGCGGCAGCAGCGTCGACCACGTGAAGAGGATGTCGAGGAGGTTGAAGCGGATCTGGAACGAGGGGATGGCGAGGCCGCACGCGGTGCCCGGCTGTGCGTTCGCGCCGCACGCCGCGAGGCCCTCGTGCGTGTAGACGGAAGCCATGTGAATGCCGACCGGGATCACGATCGCGGCGATCACCACGAGCACGGCGCCCGCGATCAGCGTCTCCGTCCGCTGCTGGCGCCAGCCGACCCAGATCACCGCGACACCACCGCCCTGCGCCCGCTCGGGGTCCCCCGGCCGGCTCGATCCAGCCCGAGGTACGCGAGCACGATCTCCTCGAGATCGACCTCGTGCAGCTCCCAGCACGCGTCGTACACGTGCCCGTTCGCGCGCACGAGCAGCGTCGTCTGGCGCTCGGTGTGGCTCTCCCTGATCACGTCGTGGATGCGCTCGACCCGTTCGGCGCTGCTGCGCGGCCCCGTGAGCACACGGTGGCCGGCGAGGATGTCGTCGATCGCGCCGTCGAGAAGGGTCCGTCCGTGCGCCAGGATGATCAGGCGGTCGCAGATGCGCTCGAGGTCGGCGACGATGTGCGACGAGAGCACGACGCCGATCCCGGCATCTGCCACCGCCTGCACGACGGTGTTCAGAAACTCGCGTCGCGCGAGCGGGTCGAGCGAGGCGACCGGCTCGTCGAGGAGCAGGAGCTGCGGCCGCTTGGCAAGCGCCAGCGTGAGCGCGACCTGAGCCTGCTGGCCGCCCGAGAGCGTCCCGACGCGCTGGGCCGGCGAGAGGCCGAGCTCGTCGATGCGCCGGGCCGCGAGCCCGTCGTCCCAGGTCGGATTCAGCTCACGCCCGAGCCGGAGCGTCTCGGCGATCGTGAACCGCCGCGGCAGCGGATGCTCCTGCGCGACGAAGCCGACACGCGGCAGCACCTGCGCAGGCTGCCTGTACGGATCGTGCCCGAGCACCCTGACGTTGCCCGCGGTGGGCGCGAGGAGCCCGACCGCGAGCTGCAGGAGCGTCGTCTTGCCGGCGCCGTTCGGCCCGACGAGCGCGGTCACCGTTCCCGGAGGGATCTCCAGGTCGCAGTCGCGCAGCGCCCACGTCGAGCCGTACCGCCTGCCGAGGCCCTGCGTGCTGAGTGCCGCTTCGGTCATGCGACCCTCGAGGCCGACGCCGGTCGAACCGTGTCCGCGAAGAGTCCCGCCATGTCCTCCTCGTCCAGCCCCGCCGCCCGTGCACGCTCGACCCAGCGCTGCAACGACATGCGGAGGCCCTTGACGTCAGCGGCCGCGACGGGGATCCGGTCGCTCGCGACGAAGGTCCCGACGCCGCGACGCCCCTCCACCACTCCTTCGAGGTCGAGCTGGCGATACGCGTGCAGCACCGTGTTCGGGTTGATCGTCAGCTGTGCGACGACCTCCTTCACCGTCGGCAATCGATCACCCGGCTTCAGGATGCCCAGCCGAACCGCTTGACGCACCTGCTGCACGATCTGCAGATAGGTCGGGACTCCGGAACGTCGTTCGAGGTGGAACTGGATCATCTCACAGTTATCTAGCTAACTAGATAAAGTCTAGCCCACCCGGGACGCCGACGTCAACCGCGGCCGGGTCAGTCCAGCGGGAGCAGCGCGCCCTCGTGCTCGAGCAGGAACCGCTTGACGTGCAGCCCGCCGCCGAAGCCGGTCAGCGACCCGTCCGCGCCGATCACGCGATGGCAGGGCAGAACGATCGGCAGCGGGTTGCGGCCGTTCGCGGCGCCGACCGCCCGCGCCGAGTCGTTCCCGAGGCCGAGTCGCCGCGCCTGCTCGCCGTAGCTCACGGTCTGTCCGTAGGGGATCGAGGCCAGTGCGATCCAGCACCGCTGCTGGAACTCGGTCCCGTGCAGCTCGAACGGGAGGTCGAACGCGATCAGGTCGCCGTCGAAGTACGCGGCGAGCTGCAGTTCTGCCTCGGCGAGGACCGCCGAGCTGCCTTCGGGCTGGATCGTGCCGCCGTCGAACAGCACCGCGGAGAGACGGTTGCCGGTCGCAACGAGGCCGAGGGGGCCGATCGGACTGTCGACGACGGAGCGCGGCATCTCTGAAGTAGAACGCGCCGGCGGCGTTCCGTGTGAGATCAGTGAACGACGATCGTGACGGTGCGCCGCCCCCACGCCTGGGCCTGCGCGAGGGTCGGGAACCAGAGGTCGATCCGGTCGCCGATGATCGCCGTCCCGACGTCGGCGGCGATCGCCTCTCCATAGCCCGGCACCGTCATCCGTGTGCCGAGCGGGATCACCCTCGGATCGACGGCGACGACGCCCCACCCGACGTGGAGCCCGCTCGCCGTGTAACCGGGGAGCGAGTATGCAGTCGCGCTGACGGTCAGCACACGATCGCCGCCCGATGCCTGGGGCAGCGGCGCGTCGATGGACGACGGCGACTCCCCATAGGCGGACACGACCGTCGTCAGCTTGCTGCTGCGCGTCTCCGCGGCCTGCGCCTCGGACTGCACCTGCGCTACCTGCGCCTTCGCCATGTTCTGCTGCGCGAGGCTTGCGAGATACCGGCGGCGCGCCTCGAGCGCTGCCTCGGCAGCTGCCTGCGCCGCTCGCGCCTGCGCCGCAGCCTCGACGAGGGCCGCCTCGCGGCGGGCAACCGACGCCTCGGTCTTCTTCGCGCGCGACTGGATCGCGGTCAGCTGCACGGCGAGGTCGTGAGCCTGTGAGCGCATGCGCGAGAGCTCGTCGAGGCTCGTCAGCGCCTGGTCGAGGCTCTTGGCGCCGAGGATGACCTCGAGCGGCTCGACGTCGCCCTGCTCGTACAGCGTTCGCATCGCTGCGCACAGCTCGGCGCGGGCAGTCGAGATGCCGCGATGCGCGACGTGCTCCTGCAGCTTCAACAACGCGCGCTCGGAGCGCAGTGCCGCGATGCGCTGGTCCAGCGTCCCGACACGGCTCTGCGCGGCGACCACGTTGTGATCGAGCGAGAAGAGATCGAGCGCCGCGGGGCGCGGTCCGCTTGCGAACGTGAGCGACTGGGACTGCCCGGAGTGCCGGTGCTGGAGCGGGTTCGCCACCCCGATTGCCGGGAGCACGAGGACGACTGCTCCGATCAGCGCTAACGCGACAAGCCGACGCCGCGACGTCTGTGCCTGCCCAAGCACCGGGCGACCGTACCACACCCGAAGAAGGAGCGACGCGGTTTGCGCAGAAATGTATGGGTTTCGGGCGAGGAGCACGATGCGTATCC
The DNA here is from genome assembly GCA_035518115.1 of Gaiellaceae bacterium. Lineage (GTDB taxonomy): Bacteria > Actinomycetota > Thermoleophilia > Gaiellales > Gaiellaceae > PALSA-600. The sequence continues at coordinate 4,371 of DATIXY010000024.1, forward strand.
TTCGCGCCGACCCGCGCCGCGGCAAAAGGCGCGATTTCGAGGCCGTTTCAGTGAGGGGCGTCTACCACAAGGCGATGGTGCTCGCGGCGTTGCCGCTGCTTGCCCTGCCCGCGTCTGCCGCGCACGGCGCGACCGCGACGCAGCCGCTCCGGGTCACGTTCGTCGGCGACTCCGTGCCGGCGGCACTCGACTACGTCTCGGCAGCGAAGGCCCGCCTCGCCCGCGGCCTGTCGCTGCGGCTCGACCTGAAGGTCTGCCGGCGGCTCGCGCAGACCAGCTGCTCGTTCGAGGGATCGACCCCCACCACCGCGCTGCAGGCGATCGAGTCGTACGGGCCGTCTCTCGGCGACGTTCTGATCGTGGACGTCGGCTACAACGAGTCGTCGCAGGGCTACAACGCGCGCATCGACGAGGTCATGCGTGCGGCCCTGAGGCAGGGTGTCCAGGGAGTTGTCTGGGTGACGCTCCGCGCATCGAGCTCGAGTCGCTACGCATCGATCTACCGCGCCACGAACACCGAGATCCAGGCGGCGTCGAAGCGGTGGCCGCAGATCGTCGTTGCCGACTGGAACGCGTTCAGCAGCGGCAGGCCGTGGTTCGGCTCGGATGGACTGCACCTCACGTCCGCGGGCGCGCTCGCGCTCGCGAGCTTCCTTCGCCCGTTCGTCTTCAAGGCCGCATGACCCCGGGCCGGGGCTGTGCGCGCCCGTCCGACCGATGATCTTCCCGACCGCGACATTCACGATCTTCTTCCTGATCGTCATGCCACTGTCGTGGCTCGCGATGCCGCACGTGCGCCTCTGGCGAGTGTTCATCATCTGCGCGAGCCTCGTCTTCTACGGCTGGTGGGACTGGCACTTCGTCTTCCTCCTGATCGGCTGCACGCTCTGGACGCACTTCTGGGCTATCCGAATCTGGAGGGCGGAGCGACAGTCGCAGCGCAAGGCGTTCCTGACGCTCGCGCTGATCGGCCAGCTCGGAACGCTCGGCTACTTCAAGTACTTCGACTTCTTCATCAACTCGTCGCACAACGTCGCGCACGCCCTGGGCGTCGGGCTTCCGGACTGGACGCGAACGATCGTCCTGCCGGTGGGCATCTCCTTCTACACGTTCATGGCGATCAGCTACGTCGTCGACGTGTTCCGCCGAGAGCTCCGCCCCGTCGGGCTCGTCAGGTTCGCCGCGTACCTGACCTTCTTCCCGCACCTCGTCGCAGGGCCGATCGTGCGTGGGTCGGAGCTGCTCCCGCAGATGAAGACGCCGCGCGATCCACGCAGCGTCGACTCGAGCCGCGCGTTCTTCCTCATCGGCACCGGCCTCTTCAAGAAGGTCGTGATCGCGAACTACCTCGCGACGCACATCGTCGACCCGGTCTTCGCGGTTCCCGGGACCCACTCGTCGCCGGAGATCCTGATCGCCGTCTACGCCTACGCGGTTCAGATCTACGCCGACTTCTCCGGCTACACCGACATGGCGATCGGAATCGCGCTCCTGCTCGGCTTCGTGTTCCCGCAGAACTTCAACTCGCCCTACGCCGCGCTGTCGCTCCAGGACTTCTGGCGGCGCTGGCACATGACGCTGTCGCGCTGGCTGCGCGACTACCTGTACATCCCGCTCGGCGGCAGCCGCAAGGGCAAGGCGCGGACGACGGTCAACCTCATGCTGACGATGCTCCTCGGCGGCCTCTGGCACGGCGCCGCGTGGACGTTCGTGATCTGGGGCGGGCTGCACGGCGCCGGGCTCGCAACCGAGCGCTGGTTCCGCGGGCGGCGCGGCGTCGCCCGCGAGGCGCGGCATGTCTGGCTGCGCCGCCTCGTGACGTTCAACTTCGTCTGCTTCGCCTGGATCTTCTTCCGCGCCGACTCGCTCTCCCTCGCCTGGCAGATGATCACCGGCCTCTTCACGCGCTGGGGTGAGCCGGCGCCGCTGATCACCACCGGCGTCGTCGTCTGGATCGTCGTCGGCATCGGCAGCCAGTACCTGCCGTCGCGGATCCCGGAGGGCGTGATGGCGCGGCTGAGCAGGCTGTCGATCGCGTGGCAGTCGCTCGCCCTCGGTGCCACACTGATGCTCGCGAATGCGATGGGCCCGCAAGGGGTCGCACCGTTCATCTACTTCCGCTTCTAGCCCCGTGATCACTCGTGACCGTGACCCCGCTCCCTCGTCGCAGCCGGCGGCCGAGCGGAGCCTGCTGCGCCGCCGGGCGCGCGAGCAGCGGTCGGCGCCGGACGACGGGCCGCCGCCCTCGCCGCCGCGGCCGCGGCGCCCGACCTCAGCGTGGCGCGCATTCGCGATCGCCGGTCTCGGGGTCGCAGTCGGGCTGCTCCTCGACGCTCCCGGGCTCCACAAGTCGGCGTTCAACCAGCCGGCGGGGTGGCAGCGAACCGTCGCGCTCGACTTCACCGGCGGGCTCGAGCACGCGAGCCATGCGCTGTACCTCGACCGGCCCCGCTCGGCGCTGAAGTCGGCGATCGGGCGCTCGCACGACGACACGATCGACACCAACATCGACATCCCGGTCGCCGCTCCGCCCGCTGCGCCTCAACCTGCGGTGTCGCCGACCGTCGGCAAAGCGACCTCGACACCTCCGAAGCGGGCGTTCTCCCCATCTCATCCGCTACGGGTTTGGATCGCCGGCGACTCGCTCGTGGTCAGCCCCGGCTACGCCCTGCTCAACGACATCGAGCACGCACGGTCGATCAGGAGCGTCGGCGGCGTCGACGGTCAGATCGCGACCGGCCTCGAGCGTCCCGACGTGTTCAACTGGTTCACGACGATCCGGTCGGAGCTCAAGAAGCTGAAGCCGTCGGTGGTCGTGCTCTCGTTCGGAGGCAACGACGACAAGGGCTACATGACAGGGCTGCCGAAGGGCGTGTCGGTCACGCAGTTCGGGGATGCGGCCTGGATGCAGGAGTACGCGCGGCGCGTCGGCGGCGTCCTCGACATGATCAGCCGCGCAGGCGCCTACACGGTGTGGATCGGCCTGCCGTTCACCCGCGACCCGGCCCAGTCGGCGCGGTTCGAGCAGATCAACACCATCGTCGCCCAGCAGATCGCGAAGCGGCCCGACACCGCTGCGTACATCCAGACCGATCTGCTGCTCGCCGGCAAGAGCGGCGGTTACGCCCAGTACCTGACGCTCGACTCGGGCGAGACGGTCGACGCGCGCGCGCCCGACGGCGTCCACCTCTCGACGGCCGGAGGCCAGATCGTCGCGCAGAAGATCGTCGAGCAGCTCTACCGGGCCTTCGACCTGACGAGCTGGCGGCACCGTTCGGGCACGTCCGGCGCCTCGGGCTGACAAAGCTCGTCAGCGCGCGGCCGACATGGGCTTGAGCCCCTTCGCGATCGCAAGCATCGTCTCGTTGGAGAGCGAGTCGAGCAGCGTGTTCACCACCCAGTACGTCGACCCGTGCGCGCGCAGCACGACCATGTGCAGGTGCGAGCCGTTGTAGTAGAGGTCGAACTCGCGGCCGCCGAGGTCGTGGCGGAAACTCTTGTCGGCCAGGACCGGAGCGTCGTCGAAATCCGTCTCCTGAACGCCCCAGTACTCGTTCCCGCCGGTGCGGTAGACGAGTCGCACCGCCTTGTTCTCGTGCCCGTTGATCCAGTACATCCGGACGGGCTTGTCGCCCGGGGCCGGGTCGGGGACGGATCCGCTCTCCACGATGGTCGGAACGAGGAGCGGGAAGCGCACCTTCTGCTGCAGCGGCTGCAGGAGCTCCTTGCCCGGCCCCGCGTTGTAGACGACGGCAGCAGGGTGATGAACCGGGGCTGCGGCCGTCGGCGGCGGCGCGATCGTGCCGTGGAACGTCTCGCCCACGACGACGACGAGCATCGACCCGGGATCGAGGGTGCGCAGACGACCGCGCGCGGGCAGCTTCTCGACGTCGGCGGGCGCGAGCGAGCTCCGCAGCGCCTTCGCTGCTGCGAGCGAGCGCTTGCGCGCCGCGTCGTAGTAGATCTTGGTGTGGAACACGCGGCCCGGTGCGTCGGCCACCTGCCCCTTCGCCGGTGCGGCGGTCTGGTAGCCGCGCTGGGCCAGCAGGTACGACAGGTTGGCGGCGGCTCCTGCGACGCCGTTGCCGTTCAGGACGGTCAGCGTCACCGTCGACGGCGCGGGAGCGGCGCGCTTGCGCTTCTGCCCGAGTGCGGCAGCGTTCGCGCTCTTGGAGGCGTCGACGTCGGGCGAGACGAAGTCGTGGACGGCCTGCTGCACGTCCTCGGCCGACGCGGTGCAGCCGAGCGTGCACTGCACGTTCTCGATCCGGTCCTGGAACACGTGGCCGCTCGGCAGCTCGTACGCGAAGAGCGCGTAGCGCAGGACCTCGCTCCCGGAGAGCTTGCGACCGCCCTCTCCCACCTCGATGTTGTGCGTGACCGCGGTCACGAGCCCTGGGATCTTGAGCGGCGAGAAGCTCGACTTCACCTGATCGCGAAACGCACGCACGAACTGCTGCTGCCGGGCGTTGCGATGCAGGTCGTCGTCGGTGTGCCGGAACCGCACGAAGTCGAGTGCCTGCTGGCCGGTCAACAACTGGTAGCCGGGCTGCAGGTTGATGTTCGCGTAGTCGTCGTAGCTCGCGCCGGTGTTCTTGTTGTAGTAGCGCCGGTCGATGTCCATCCAGATGCCGCCCAATTTGTCGACGACCTCCTTGAACCCATGGAAGTTGACCGTGATCAGGTAGTTGACGGGGAGGCCGGTGAGGTGCTTCACGGTCAACAGCGTTCCCTTGGCGTTGCAGCGCGCGTACGCGGAGTTGATCCGGTCGACGCCGCTCGACACCGAGCCGCAGTAGATCGGCACGTCGAGGTCCCGCGGGAACGAGAGCATCGAGATCGTCTTCGTCCGTGGATCGGCGCGGACGAGCATGATCGTGTCGGAGCGCGACGTCGACGAGAACTCCGCGCCCTTGCGCTGGTCGTAGCCGATGATGAGCGCGACCGCGGGTGCATTCGCCGGGGCGACGTCGAGCGACTTCTCCGCCTTGATCACCGCCGGCGTGTGCGCCTGCACGTCTGACACCGACTGGTGGAAATAGAGGTACGACCCGCCCGCGATGCCGACGGCGAGCGAGGTCAGGACGAGCAGGACGCCGACCAGGATCCGGCCGAGCAGCCGGAGCCCTCCGCCCGAGGCGACGGGCTCGGGCTGGCGGTAGCGCATGACCGAGCTCGCCGCAGCAGGCGGCAGCACGGCCCGGCCGTTCCCGTCGGCGCCCGCCGAGCGCCCTACGCCTCTCTTCAGCGTCGTCCGCATAAGCCCGCGCGGCGCCGAGAGGCGCCCCGCGGCCGAGGGTAGCAACGCCCGCGGACCGGGCCCGGCCTCGTGGATCATGGTTCGGAGCGCCGTGACCCGCGCACTCGCTGCAACCGCCTCGCTCTGCCTGCTGCTGGCCGCGCCGGCGTGCGGAGGCCACTCGTCGAGCCGGCACCAGTCGGCGCTCGTCGTCGGCGACTCGCTGACCGTCGGGGTCGAGCCCGACCTGCCCGCGCTGCTGCACGGCTGGAAGCTGCGCATCGACGGACGAATCGGCCGTCCCACGTCGGAGGCGGCTCGAATCGTCGACGACGCGGGTCCGCTCCCGAGCCGCGTCGCCTTTCTCCTCGGGACGAACGACGCACCGAACGGCGACGCACTGCTCGGCGAGCTGCACGCGCTCCTTCGCCGGCTTCCGGCCGGCGGCTGTCTCGTCACCGCGACGATCGCGCGCCCGGCGCTCGGCGGCGTCGGTTACGGGGAGGCGAACGCCCGGCTCCAGGCGCTTGCCCACGAGGACCGGCGCATCCGCCTGGTCGACTGGGCGCGCATGGCCGCAGCGCACCCGGCATGGCTCGCCGCGGACCCCGCGCACGTGCATCCGACCGCTGCGGGGTACGAGGCAAGGGCGCGAGCGATCGCGGACGCCCTGCGCTCCTGCGGCTGAACGAGCCTCACGGCGCTGACAGCTCGAGCCGGCGCGCGCTCGCGTCGGAAGCGAGGAACGCGAGCAGCCCTTCCGCCTCGTCGCGGATTCGTCGCCGCTGCGCCGCGCGCACGTTGGCTCGAATGTCGACGTCCAGGGATGCCTCGGCCTTCGTCCTGGTCAGCTTCCACCTCCCGGCGAGGAACCCATCGGCCAGGAAGGCGCCGTGGTGCATGAACGAGTGATCCCAGACGACCTCGCCCATGATCCGCCCACGATCGGCGTGAGAGAGGAAGACGTTGTCGAACTGCGGCAGGAAGCGCACGGGGGCCGGCGTCGACGGATCGGCGAACACGCCGTCCTCGACGTCGTACAGCACGCGTCCTCGCTCGTCGCGATACGTGCGGAGCCGCCCGCGGAGGGCTTCGACAGCCGAGCGGACATCGGCCAGCCACGACCAGGCGCGGATGTCGGCGGCCGTGGCCGGGCCAAAGGCGCGCAGGTACGCGAGGACGAGCTCGTCCGTCGTTCCCGCGCGCGCCGGCACGCCTTCGAGCCAAGCGGCAAGCGTCGTCATCGTCGGCTGCAGCGTCTTGCCCCAGACGCCGCGCGGCGGGATCTGGACGAGCGGGACGAGGTAGCGAACGGCGTACGCGAGCGCGTTCCCGTCGTGATCCGGCCACTCCTCGCCGAGCCGGGCCCGCAGCTGCGCGGTCGTCAGAGGTTCCCGGTCGAGGAGCTCGACCCCGCGCTCGAGCACCGGCGCCAGATCGAGGCCGCCGAGCTCCCGGGCGAACGCGCTCGATGCAAACGCACGCTCGAGCGCCTTCTGGAGCGCCGGGCGGAACCGCAGCGCCTGGTCGCTCGTCACCAGATGGAGCGTCACCCGCAGCAGGGTCATGCGCACCGCCCGGCGCTCGAGGATCGCCCGCCCGAGAGCGTCCGGATCGAAGTCCCGAAGGCGCGACCAGAGACCGACGTAGGGATCGAGCGGCACCTGCGACTGCATGCCCACGAGATGCGCGACCGCGTCGAGAGGGCGAGTGTCGGAGCGCTCGAGCAGAAGCTGCCGCGCGAGCAGTGTCCGGTTCAGCGTCACACGGTCGAGAGCGGCTCCCTCCGCGGGACGATCTGCGGGCCCGCTCTCGACTGACAACCGACCTGGGCTACGACGCCGCGATCACGCGGCGAAGCGACTTGAGCGCGCCGACGTAGATTTCGGAGAACGTCGGGAACGGCTGGATCGTGTCGCGCAGGACGTCGAGCCCGACACCGGCGCGGATCGCGAGCGTCGCCTCCTGGAGCCACTCCCCCGCCTCGGGCCCGAGCGCGTACGCGCCCGTCAGGCGCTCGCCGTCGGAGAGCAGCGTCAGGAAGCCGTTGCTCTCCGCGTACGCCCGCGTGTACGTCTCGGTCTTGGCGATCTCCGCGAGCCGCGCGGTCGCCTCGAAGCGCGCCTCGGCCGCGCCGACCGACGCAGCCTGCGGGTCGGTGTAGACGACGCGAGGCACCGCGTCGTAGTTGGCCTTGCGCGCCTCGCCGAGGATGTTCGCGGCGACGACCTCCCCCTGGTACTTGCCGACGTGCGTCAGCGGCCAGATGCCCGTGATGTCGCCGACCGCCCACAGGCGCTCGGCGACGCGCTGGTGCTCATCGACCGGGACTCCGTGCGGGCCGGCCTCGATGCCGACCGTCTCGAGGCCGATCCCGTCGACGCGCGGGCGCCGGCCGGTGGCAACGAGCAGCCGGTCGCCCTGAAGCTCGCTGCCGTCGTCGAGCTCGAGAACGTAGTCGTCGCCGTCGCGCCGGGCACCGGTCACGCGGGCGCCCAGCACGAGCTCGACGCCGTCGCGCCGAAGGACCTCTGCGAGCGCATCGCCGAGCGGCGCCGGCTCGCGCGAGAGCAGGTGCTCGGAGCCCTCGACCAGCACGACCTCTCCGCCGAAGCGGCGAACAGCCTGCGCCATCTCGACGCCGACCGGACCGCCGCCCAGAACGAGCAGGCGGCGCGGCACCTCCTTCATCCCGGTCGCCTCGCGGTTCGTCCAGACGCCGTCGAGCTCGCGCAGGCCCGGGATCGGCGGAATCACGGGATCGGCGCCGTTGGCGAGCACGACGTGCTCCGCCGTGTGACGGGCCCCGTCGACCTCGACCACACCGACACCGGCCAGGCGGCCGCTCCCACGCAGCAGGTCGATGCCGCTGTCGGCGAGCCAGCGCTCCTGCCCGGCGTCGGAGTAGTTCGACACCTGGAAGTCGCGCCACGCCAGGGCCGCGGCGACGTCGACCTCGGCGCCGGCCGTCGCCTCGCGCGCCGCGTGCACGGCCTCGCCGGGTCGAAGCAGCGTCTTCGAAGGAATGCATGCGTAGTACGAGCACTCTCCGCCGACGAGCTCGCGCTCCACGACCGCGACGCGGAGCCCGCCCTCGGCAAGCTCGCCCGCGCAGTGCTCGCCCGGCGAGCCTGCACCGACCACGATGACGTCGTAGTCGCTCACGTCGGAAGGTCCGTCTTCGCGACGCTCGGACTGGCGGTCGCGCTCTTGCTGCCCGCCTCGGTGGTGCTCATGGTGGCCTCCTTGATCGGCGCGTCCTGACCTCGACCACAATAGGCGGGACGGCTCGCCGGCAAGACGGGAACACGCTCGTCGAGCACGCGGGCGCGCTCGCTTCCGGCTGCTCAGCGATCGCCGAACGCGTACTGCCAGAAGCGGCGCATCACCGGCGGCGGAGTCGGGCCGGTCATCTGCACCTGAGTCAGGAGGACGCCGATCGTGAGCGTCGCAGGGACGAGGTGCGCGGCCGTCCCCGTTCCGCCGACCCAGCCGTAGCGGCCGTCCGGCGCGACGGAGCCGCCGAAGCCCCAGCCGTTGCCCTCGAGGAAGAGCGTCGAGGCGGCTCGCTGCTCCTGCGTCAGGTGATCGGTCGTCATCGACCGGACCGACTCGGAAGTAAGGATGCCGCCGCCACCCGCAAGCAGCATCCGCGCGAAGCGATGCAAGTCGGCCAGCGTCGAGACGAGCCCGCCGGCGCCCGACGGGAAGACCGGCGGCTCCGTCCACAGTTTCGCGTCGATCGCCACCGGCATGTGGCCGTGACGCGGCGGCAGCCGGTCGAGTTTCCCCGGCGGAACATAGAACCCGGTGTCGCTCATTCCGAGCGGCCCGAAGAGGCGCTCTGCGAGGAACTCCGGCAGGGGCCGGGCGGAGGCGCGCGCGATCAGCACGCCCTGGATGTCGGAGCAGGTGTTGTAGAGCCACGCCTCGCCGGGCTGGTGAAGCATCGGCACGCCGGCCAGGGTTGCGAGCCACTCGTCGGGGGTCTCGCGGATCCCGAACACCGGCATCTTCTGGAAGAGCTCGTCGACAGCCGGCCGCGACCAGTCGGAAGGGAAGCCCCAGCCGGCACGGAAGGTGAGGATGTCCTCGACTGTGATCGGACGCGCAGCCGGCACGACGTCGTCGACCGGGCTTTCGGGAGTGCGCACGACCCGGGGCGCCGCGAGCTCGGGCAGCCAGCGCGAGATCGGATCGCCCAGCGACACCGCGCCCTCGTCGACGAGCAGCATCAGCGCCGCGGCGGTGATCGGCTTCGTGATCGAGGCGATCCGTGCGATCGAGCTGGGCTCGACGTCCCCGGCGGCGGCGATCTCGACCTCGTCGCCGCGCGCGACGAGAGCCGCGGCGCCCGGCACCTCGCCGCCGGCCACCTCGGCATCGAGGAGGTTCTGGAGCTCGGCCATCGTGGTAGAGACCGTAGTGGCGGTCGAAACTCATCGCGCCGATGAGTCTCGCCGTAGCGCACCGTCTGAAGGTGTGACCCGACGAGTAGGAGGCGTTCGATGTCCAACCTGAAGACCAAGCTGAAGATCGACACGGTCGGCCGCGTCTGTGTGACCGTGGGCGACACGGACCGCGCGATCGACTTCTACGTCGACACGCTCGGCTTCGAGAAGGTGGTCGACGTGCCGATGGGCCCGGACATGCGCTGGGTGGAGGTCGCGCTGCCGGGGACGAAGACGACGATCGCTCTCGCACCACCGCCCTCCGACCAGAAGGCGGGTGGCTCGCAGACGGGGATCTGCCTCGACACGTCCGACGTCGATGCCGATCACGCCGCGTTGAAGGCTGCGGGGGTCGACGTCGACGACGAGGTCACCCGCTACGGCGACCCGGTGCCGCCGATGTTCTGGCTGCGCGATCCGGACGGGAACTCGCTGATCGTCGTCGAGCCGCTGTCGTAAGCGTGACGGGGTCGCGGGGCCGCCCCGTCCGGGCGCCCGCGACCCCGTCGACGCTAGAGCTCGCCGGGCGGCGCGAAGCGGTAGAAGACGCGGCCGACCTTCCCGAGGAGGCCGGGGACGAAGTCTTCGAGCGCGCGGGCGTTCTCGATCCCGCCCACGCCAACCGGCTCGTAGCCGGCGTCGCGGATCAGCTGCTCGGTCACTTCGCGCGCGTCGTCCTCGGCTGCATAGAGGCAGCCCGGCCGGGTGCGCTGTTCGTCGATCTGGTCGTAGAGCGCGGCGAAGTTCGCATTGAACGCCTTCGCGACAGGCCCGTTCGTGTGCGCCTTTACCTCGTGCGCGAGCGACTCGTAGTGCTCGTCGCGTCCGTCGAACGCGTTTGCAGCGTCGATCGCCACCTTGCCTTCGAGCCCGGTGACCTTCTCGAGCGCATCGGAGATCGATCCGGACGGAACCGCAACGAGGACGACATCGGCATCGGATGCATCGCCGCCCTCGCGACCGATGCGCGTGACGTCGTGGCCCGCAGCCTCCCACCGGTCGGCGAGCCCGCCGCCGATCGATCCCTTGCCGACCGTCGTGATCTTCATCGTTCCCCCTTGTGCTTCGACGGCGCCCGCTCCGCCTTCGACGATAGCGGCGGCCCTGGGGGAGGCGGCAGCCGACGTAGCGGGTCCTTGACAAAGGCAGCCGACGTCACGTCTCCTTGACCGGGGCAGCCGACGTCGAGCGTTCTTGACGCGAGCGGCCGACGCGGGCTGACGGCTCAGTCGGTCGGTCTGGAAGGTGCGGCGCTCCTGCGCGGCCAGCCCGCGCGTGACTCGCGCCGACGGACGCGCGCCAAAGCTAGGCTCGCGCCGATGCGGGTGAGGTTCCTCGGGCCGGACACCGACGCCTACGTGGCGAGCGTCGAGCGGCACGCGGCCGAGTTCACCGAGCAGACCGGGCTCGAACTCGACATCCGGATCGTCCCGAGCGACGTCTACTTCTCGAACGACAT
>DATIXY010000025.1:0-36133 GCA_035518115.1 Gaiellaceae bacterium
CCTCTAAAAGACCACAGGGCGCCGGAATCCGACGCCCCGCGATCTGCCGCCAGCAGCGCGGCGGGTCAAACCGCGCTGGGTCTTTCGAGCGTAGCGCCTGGCCCCGGCCTCGCCAAGCCGGGACCAGGATAGGTTTTGCCCCGCTTCTAGAGGACTCCGAGGTAGCGATCGAGCTCCCACTGGGTGAGCTGCACCCGGTACTCGTCCCACTCCTTGCGCTTGAGCGTCACATAGTTGTCGAAGATGTGCGCGCCGAAGGCCCGGCGCATCAGATCGGAGCCCGCGAACTCGTCTATCGCCTCACCGAGCGTCTCCGGGAGCGACACGATCCCGCGCTCGCGCCGCTGTTCCGCCGTCAGGTGGTAGAGGTTGGTCTCCATCGGATCCTCGAGCTCGTAGCCCTTCTCGATGCCCTCGAGCCCGGCGTGGAGGAGCGCCGCGAAGGTGAGGTACGGGTTGCAGGAGGGGTCCGGGCAGCGGATCTCCGCCCTGGTCGCCTGCTCCGAGCCAGGCTTGTACAGCGGGATGCGGATGAGCGCCGACCGGTTGCGCTGCGACCACGCGACGTAGACGGGCGCCTCGTAGCCCGGCACGAGGCGCTTGTACGAGTTCACCCACTGGGCGAAGACGGCCGAGATCTCGCGTGCGTGGCGCAGCAGCCCGGCGATGAACTGCTTGCCCGTCTCCGAGAGGTGATAGGCGTCGTCCCCGGCGAAGAACTGGTTGCGCCCGTCGGTGAAGAGGGACATGTGCGTATGCATCCCCGAGCCGTTCTCGCCGAACAGCGGCTTCGGCATGAAGGTCGCGTAGACGCCGTTCTTCGCGGCAACCTCCTTGACGACCAGCCGGTAGGTCAGCGTCTGGTCGGCCATGTCGAGCGCCGAGGCATAGCGCATGTCGATCTCGTGCTGGGAGGGCGCGACCTCGTGGTGGTGGTACTCGATCCCGATCCCCATCTCCTCGAGCGCCCGGATCGTCTCGTTGCGGAGCTCGGTGGCGGCGTCGAGCGCCGTCATCGCGAAGTACCCGCCTTCGTCGAGCGTCTCCGTGCCGCTCTTGTCGCGGAAGAGGAAGTACTCGAGCTCGGGGCCGACGTTGAACGTGTCGAAGCCCATCGACTGCATGCGCTCGATCGCCCGCCTGAGCACGTGCCGCGGATCGCCCTCGTACGGGTCGCCGTCGGGGGTGACGACGTCGCAGATCATCCGGGCGACGCGGGCCTCGCCGGTGCGCGCGGGCATGAGGCGGTAGGTCGAGGGATCGGGGATCGCGACCATGTCCGACTCCTCGATCGCGTTGAACCCGGTGATCGACGAGCCGTCGAAGCCCATCCCGTCGTTCAGCGCGTCCTCGATCTCCGCAGGCGTGATCGCGAAGCTCTTCAGGTGCCCCTCGATGTCGGAGAACCAGAACAGGACGTTCTCGACACGCTGCTTCTTCACATCGTCGAGCACCGACTTCCGGGCGGCCGGGTCGGACGTCGCCCGGAACTTGCTCTCAATCATCGCCATCTGCTCACCGCTCCTCTCCTCGAAGACAGCCCGTGCTACGCCGCCTGGACCGCCAGAGGCCCGGTGGCCTCGACGCCCGTCGGCACCTTCCCGATCGTCTCCACGATACGCCCTGTGATCCGGTAAGGATCCCCGAGCGAGTTCGGGCGGCGGTCCTCGAGATACCCGCGGTAGCCGTTCGCGACGAAGGCGTGTGGCACGCGGATCGACGCGCCGCGGTCGGCGACGCCGTAGTTGAACCGGTCGATCGACTGCGTCTCGTGCAGGCCCGTGAGGCGCATGTGGTTGTCGGGCCCGTAGACCGCGATGTGCTCGTCCTTGTACTCGTCGAATGCAGCCATCAGCTCGAGGAAGTAGTTCTTGCCGCCGACCTCCCGCATGTGCTCGGACGAGAAGTTCGTGTGCAGCCCCGACCCGTTCCAGTCGAGCTCGACGCCCAGCGGCTTGGGATGGAAGTTGACGTCCACGCCGTAGCGTTCGCACAGGCGCAGGAGCAGGTAGCGGGCGATCCAGAGCTCGTCGGCGGCGCGCTTCGAGCCCTTGCCGAAGATCTGGAACTCCCACTGGCCCTTCGCGACCTCGGCGTTGATGCCCTCGTGGCTCAGGCCGGCGTCGATGCAGAGATCGATGTGCGCGTCGACGATCTCGCGGGCGACGTCGCCGACGTTCTTGTAGCCGACCCCGGTGTAGTACTCGCCCTGCGGCAGAGGGAACCCCTCGGCCGGGAACCCGAGCGGGCGGCCGTCGCGGTAAAGGAAGTACTCCTGTTCGAAGCCGAACCAGGTGCCCGGGTCGTCCTCGATCGTCGCGCGGACGTTGCTCGGATGCGGCGTCCCGTCCGGGAGCATGACCTCGCACATCACGAGGGCGCCGTCACGGCGGGCCGGGTCCGGGAAGACCGCCACCGGCTGCAGGAGGCAGTCGGAGTCGCTCCCCTCGGCCTGGCGCGTCGAGCTTCCGTCGAAGCCCCAGAGCGGGATCTCCTCGACGCGCGGGAACGCGTCGAAGGCCTTGACCTTGGTCTTGCTGCGCAGGTTCGGCGTCGGCTCGTACCCGTCGAGCCAGATGTATTCGAGCTTGTACTTGGTCACCGTCTCTCCCGTTTCGTGGTCGTGATCGAGCCCAGGAACGACAAAAGGCCCAAGGACTCCACGAGTCCTCAGGCCTCATCGCCCAGCGCCGCCCATCGGGGCGGCACCTCCAGAACGTAGCGGCGGCGGCGGTCGGCCGTCAAGCCCTCACGGCAGCGGGCCTTGCATCGTCAGCACCTTCGACACGTCGCGGTAGCCGAGACTCCCGTTCAGGGCCTGCATCGCCTCGTTCCCCCGCTGCGTCCAGGTGACCAGCTCCAGCACGCCGGCTCCCGCCGCCCAGTGGAGCTGCGCCTGCTTCAGGGCGCGCCCGATCCCCCGGCGCCGGTGGTCGCGTCGCACGGCCGTCAGCCCGTGCTCGGCGCTCGCGGGCCCGTTGGCGTGCTCGATCAGGCCCGCGTAACCGACGATCTCCCCGTTCTCCACCGCGACGAACGACCCGTCCGGGCGGGTCGCCTCCTCGCGCAGCCACGTCTCGAACGAGTAGGAGACCGGCCCGGGGAGCGGCATGTCGTCGTAGCCCTCGACCGCGACCGAGCCCCATGCGGCCCGGAGCAGCTCCTCGCGCCGGCCGACCAGCGAGACCAGCTCGACGCCGCCGGGCGGCGCCGGAGCCTCCTCGTCGGGCAACACCCCACGGAGCTGCTCGAGCTGGTAGTCGGTCTCCTCGAGGCCGAAGGCAGATGCGAAGGCGATCGCCGCGTCGTCGTCCGCATGCACGAACGCGTTCACGCCGTCCCTGCCGAGCGCCCGGCCGTGGTCGGCCAGTGCCCGGAAGAGCGCCGTTCCCACGCCGCGCCGCCGGTACGGCGCGAGCACGCGGGCGGCGCAGAACGCCCGGCCGCCGAAGTTCGAGAGCGCACCGATGCCACAGCCGGCGTCCGTCCCGTCGAGCGACGCCAGCAGGAGCAGACGGCCGCGCTCGGCCGTCCGCTCGAGCTGGTCGGTCGTCACGGGCTCGTTCGGAACGACCGAGCTCTTGATGCGGGCCCACGTCTCGAGGTCGGTCGCCGACTCGACGCGGCGGAGCTCGATCATCCCGACCGCTTCAGCTTTCCGTTCCGTTTCGCGTAGCGCTCCCCCGACCGGAAGACGAGCAGGCCGAGCGGGATCGAGACGACACCGATCAGGAGCAGCGGCCAGACGTCGACCCAGGCGAGGCCGGCCCCGTCGATGATCGACGCGCGGCAGCCGCGCAGTGCGTACGTCGCCGGCGAGATCTTCGAGATCCACTGCATCCAGTCGGGCAGGACGCTCACCGGGTAGTAGACACCCGAGACGACGAGCATCAGGCCCTGCGCGACGAAGCCGAGCTGCGTGCCCTTCTCCGGAGAGATCAGCGGCAGGACGGCCGTCATCATCCCGACGCCGATGAACGAGACCGACGCGATCGCGAGCAGCGCGACCGCCGCCGGGTAGTTCGCGTTGGGCACGTGGATGCCGATGAACGCGACCACGGCCACGAACACCGCCGCCGCGCGCACGAGCCCGTACATGACCGCGTAGAGGCCCATCCCGATCAGGTGGACCGGACGCGAGAGCGGCGCCATGAACGTGTACTCGATCGTCCCCTCCCAGCGCTCCCACGCGACGGTCTCCGTGACGATCTCGAAGATGATCCCCAGGAACGCCCAGATCACGCCGCCGACGAGCAGCTGCATCTCGAGCTGGTTCTGCTCGGCCGGCGAGACGCCGACCCCGCGCGCGATGAAGACGATCGTCAGGGTGTTTGCGATCGTCCAGACCAGGAACGCGAGGTCCCACAGCAGGTAGCGCTTGGTCAGGTACACGTTGCGCTCGACGACCCCATAGAGCCCGACGAGCTCGTCGCGGAGCACGCGCCTGCGCGTAAAGGTCAGTTCGGCGGATGCCATTACGCGAACACCTCCCTCTCCTCGTCCTCCTCGGTCTTCTCGTCCTCGAACTCCCGTCCGGTGGCGGCGAAGAACGCGTCCTCGAGCGTCTCCACCGCGTACCGCGCCTTGACCTCCTCGGCCGGCTCGAGGAACAGGAGCTCGCCGCGGTCGAGCAGCCCGATCCGGTCGGCGAGCTCCTCGGCCTCCTTCATGTCGTGCGTGCAGAGCAGGATCGTCGAGTCGTGCCGCTGCCGGATCTCGCGGATGAACGCCTGCACCTCCGCGCGTGAACGCGGATCGAGCCCGGTGGTCGGCTCGTCCAGGAGCAGCAGGACCGGCGACGTCAGCAGCGCCCGGGCGAGCGCGACCTTCTGCTGCATCCCGCGCGAGAGGTTCTCCATCGCCTCGCCGCGCCGGCTCGGCGGGAACCCGACCCGCTCCAGGATGAGCGGGATCAGTTCGCGCGTCTCGTGCGGCGTCATCCCGTAGAACCGCGCCGCGTACGCGAGGTTCTCGGCCGCGCTCATCTTCTTGAAGAAGCTCGCCTCGACGGAGACGCGGTTGACCAGCCGGCGGACCGCGCGCTCGTCCGAGAACACGTCGTGGCCGAAGATCGCCGCCTCGCCGCCGTCGGGCAGGAGCAGCGTCGAGAGCAGCCGCACGAGCGTCGACTTGCCCGAGCCGTTCTGCCCCAGGATCGCGACGCACTCGCCGCGCTCCATCGTGAACGAGACGCCGTTCAGCGCCGCCCGGCTGCGGCGCCGGCCGAAGACTCCCTTTCTACGGTTGAAGACCTTCCGAAGGTCCGAGACGACAACTGCCTGGTCTTGCACTCATGCTCCTTGGATCGCGTGGAAGAAAAGCCGGACGGGGACGCACCTCTGCCGCAGTCAGCGGAGAGGTGTCACATCCGTCGTGGCGATCCCGAACATGTCGCGCTCCACGATAGGCGACACCCTCGCGATGCGCAAGAAATTCGTCAGCGGGCGCGGCGGCGCGCCTCGGCGATCACGTTCTCGGCGTCGTCGCGGTTGCCGAAGCCCCGCGTCTCGGTGTGCTTCGAGTCCTCGAGGTCCTTGTACACCTGGAAGAAGTGCTCGATCTCGTTCCGAAGCTGCGCCGGCACGTCGTGGATGTCCGACACGACGCTCCACTGTGGATCGTGCAGCGGCACGCAGATCAGCTTCTCGTCCTCGCCCTTCTCGTCGGCCATGTGGAACACGCCGACGACGCGGACGCGGATCCGGCAGCCCGGGAACGTCGGCTCGCCGACGAGGACGATCGCGTCGAGCGGATCCCCGTCCGCCGCCAGCGTTCCCTCGAGGAAGCCGTAGTCGGCCGGGTACGACATCGACGTGAACAGACGGCGGTCGAGGGCGATCCCCCCGAGCTCCTCGTCCCATTCGTACTTGTTGCGGGAGCCCGAGGGGATCTCGACGAAGACGACGTCGCTCACACGGCGAGTGTAGGCGTCAGCGGATCTGGAACGAGACGGTCACGTCGGCCGTCACGTCCTGCGTTCCCGGCTCGACGGGCGTCGACGCCGCCCCGCTCGCAGTCGCCGCCGAGTAGACGACCGGCGGAGGCGCCTGGCTGCCCTCGGTCACCGAGTACACCGGCCCGACCGTGAACCCACCGGCCTGAGCGAGCGCCTGCGCCTTGGCGCGCGCGTCGGCCATCGCCTTCTGAAGCGCCGAGCGGTAGAGCGCGTCCGAGTCGGAGACGTCGAGGGTCGGACCGTCGACGGTGTTCGCCCCGGCCCCGACCGCCGCGTCGATCAGCGCGCCGGCGTCCGCGATCCTGGCCTTCGCGCTGACGGTGTCCTGCGCGACGTACCCGGTGACCGCCCCTTGATCGTCGGTCTGCGGGTCGAGCGAGACCTCCTGCGTCTGGAGATCCGACCCGCCCGCGTTCTTCAGCGCCGCGATCACCTGCTGCATGGTTTGCGCGTTCTGCGCGAGCGCGGCGGCCGCGGTCGCGGCGTGCGTGTTGACCCCGGCCGAGACCACGGCCTCGTCGGGCACCGCCGTGACGTCGCCGTGGCCGGTCGTCGTGACCACGCTGGGCTGCGCCTGCGCGGCAGCGCCGCTCGCCGGATCGGGCCTGCCGACGCCCGCGACCGCGGCGACGGCAAACAGCACCGCGGCGGCCGAAAGAGAGAGAAAGAGAATGCGTCTCATGCCCTCGATACGCCGCCGCGTGGTCAGATGTCACAGTGGACTACCGCTTCGTCGACTGCCGCTGGGCGCTGGACGAGCCGGGCCACGGGCGCCGCGCCTACGAGGAAGGCCACATTCCGGGCGCCGCGTTCCTCGACGTCGAGCGCGACCTTTCGTCGCCGCCCGGGCCGGCGGGCCGGCACCCGCTGCCGGCACCCGAGCGGTTCGCGGCCGCCGCGGGAGCGGCCGGGATCGGGCCGGGGACCTTCGTCGTCGCCTACGGATCGTTCGGCGGCGCCGAACGGCTGTGGTGGGTGCTGCGGCACTTCGGGCACGACGACTGCGCCGTGATCGACCTCGACGCCTGGCACGGCCCATTGCAGGCGGGCCTCGAGCGGATCGCCCCGGCGACGTTTACGGCGCGCGAGCGCACGGACGACACGGTCTCGCTCGACGAGCTCGCCGCGCGCCACGCGGAGCTGGTCGTCGTCGACGCGCGCGTCGCTTCGCGGTGGCGCGGCGAGCCGAATCCGACCGACCGCGTGCCGGGGCGGATCCCCGGCGCGGTGAACGCGCCCTGGAACGAGCCGCTCCCGCCGCTGCCCGAGGGCGAGCTCGTCGCCTACTGCGGCTCCGGGGTGACCGCGTGCGTCCCGCTCCACCGCCTGCACCTCGCGGGCCGAGACGGAAGGCTGTATCCGGGATCCTGGTCGGAGTGGGAGCAGCGGCCGGATCTCCCGGTCGAACGGGGCCAGGCCAAGTAACAGTCTGTTACAAGCCCTCTACGCGACGGCGCCGAGCGTCGACGTCGCATAGGGCGCGAGGTAGCGCTCCCAGCGATCCGGGATCTTCGGCGTGGCCAGCCGGATGAACAGCACGGGCGCAGGCTGGCGCGGGTGCCGCGCCGGGACCATCTGCACCTCGTCGGGCAGGCGGTTGCCCTTCCGCAGGTTGCAGGGCGAGCACGAGGTCACGACGTTCTCCCACGTCGAGTCGCCGCCGCGCGACCGCGGGATCACGTGGTCGAGGGTGAGCCGCCCGCCGGTCGAACCGCAGTAGACGCAGCGCCAGCCGTCACGCGCGAACAGCGCCCGGCGCGAGATCTTGCGCTGGACGAGCCGCGGGACGCGGACGTATTGCACGAGCCGGATGACATGCGGCCAGCGGAACGTGTCGCTGGCCGAGCGAAGTGGTCGGTCGAGCTGCTCGACGACCTCCGCTTTTCCCTTGAAGATCAGCACGTGGGCGCGGCGAACGGAGCACACGTTCAGGGGCTCGTAGCTCGCATTCAGGACCAGAACCTGCTGCACCCTGGGCGCAATGTACCGGACGAAGCGGCCGCGAAGACCGCTTGCAAACAGGGTCAGCGGCTCATCGCACGCTCGACCGCCTCCGCCTCCTCCGGCGACAGGTCGACCGACGCGCGCCCACGGTCGAGCTCCTTCATGTAGATCCGCGCGTAGTCGCGCCCCTGGATCGCCGTCACCACGACGCCGGTGCGCGCCGAGTCGAGCAGCGCGAGCGACGCCGACTGATGGCCGCCCGTGTTCTCGTAGGCGTCGTAACGGACGATCGAGCTCTTCGCGACGACCCCGTCGACGCGGCGGTCGACCCGCTGCAGCCCGGCGGCGACCTCGTCGACCGCGCGGTGCAGGTCGTCGACCCGCCCCTGCAGCGTCACGGCGAACTCGACCAGGTCGCGGCGGCCGCCGCCCAGCATCAGCCGCTGCGCGTCGCGCACCCGCCGGACGCGCACCATCCCCCACCACGCGAGTGAGAGCGACACCACGCCGACGGCGAGCCCGGCGATCGCAACGACGAGCGCGGTTGAGGCCGAGACGCTCAAAGCCCTAGCCCAGGGAGAAGATGACGGGGTAGCTGGCCCTGTTGTTGTCGACCCTCGTCTCGCCCGGGACGGGCTTCACGTCGACGTTGACGTGCGCCGGGATCGCGAACGTCACCTCGCCGAGGTTCGAGAAGGTGAGGGTCTTCTGCTGCTGCGGGTTGATGAGGTCGATCGTCTGGGTCTTCACGATCGGGTTCTTCTGCTGGATCGTCA
This sequence comes from Gaiellaceae bacterium, assembly GCA_035518115.1. Classification (GTDB taxonomy): domain Bacteria; phylum Actinomycetota; class Thermoleophilia; order Gaiellales; family Gaiellaceae; genus PALSA-600. The sequence goes on from DATIXY010000025.1 coordinate 8,677, forward strand.
GCGTGACCTTGATCCCGGCCTCCTGGAAGTTGCCGGAGTCCTCGATCGTGACGGCGAACGCGAGGTTCGTGCTGACGCCGTTGATCGTGTTCTGCGCCGTCTGCGAGAGCACGAGGCCCGACGGCAGCGCCTTCGTCTGCACGATGTTCGTCCCGTGCAGGCCGGTCGGCGTCGAGCCCGAGCCGGACGAGTTGATGCGGTTCAGCAGCGCCGCCATCGACGACGTGCCGAGCAGGTCGGGATCGGTGACGAACTGGGACGGCGGGACCGGGACGCCGACCACACCCTGCTCCTTCAGCTCGGCGAGCGACGGGACGCGGAACAGGTCCTCCCAGACGACGTCGCTTGCGATGAGCCGGTTCGCCTGCTCGGAGAGGATCGACGCCTCCTCGCTCGGCTTCGTCGCGGCGGTCGTCTTGGCGAAGGCGTTCGCGAGGCCCTGGGTGCCGCTGACGCGGAGCTGCAGCGACTCGATCATGTGCCCGTTCTCGTCGCGCAGCGTTCCCGGCGGATCGAGGTCCTGGGCGGCTGCCACGTTCTGGCGCTCCTGCTCGGCGATCCCCGAGAGCTTCTGGCTCAGCTCCGACGCCTTGATCCCCGGCGTGACGAGCGCGTTCGTGACGGCCGCGCCGTTGTCGGCCGAGCTCTTCGCGATCACGGAGACCTTGTCCATGTAGTGCGCGTAGGTGTCGTGCTTCGACGTCGACGCGCACGACTGCAGCAGCAGGCCGAAGACGACCAGGAGGACGACCAGCCCGACGACGAGCGCGCCGAGGCGCAGGAGCGGCGCAAGGCTGCGGTGAGGGATCGACGGCCGGCGGGGCCCGCTGCCACCGCGCCGCGGGAGCCTGCTCTTCGTCGGCTGCTGCTGGACCTCGGTGGTGGCGGGCTCGTCCTCGAAGAAGTCGAAATGGATGTCGTCGTCGGTGGGGCCCATCGACCCCCCGAGGGTACAGGGCTTCGCGGTCGGAAACGACCGGGTGGAGGAGTCGCCCGGTCCGCGGTGTAAGCCCCTGTACGTGTCCCAGGCCGCGTTCGCGAACGACCTCTTTCTCGGCCGCTACCGGCCGGTCCGGCCCCTCGGCTCCGGCGGAATGGGCCATGTCTGGCTGGCCCGGGACGAGCGCTCCGGGCTCGACGTCGCGCTGAAGATCGTCGCCCGGGAGGGCAAGGCCGGCTACCGGGCCGAGCGCGAGGCGAGAGCGGCGGCAGCGCTTCGCCATCCGCGCTGCCAGCGGATCCGCTCGCTCGCACACGACTCGTCGCACGTGTACATCACGTACGAGTACGTCCCGGGCCGCACGCTGCGCGAGGCGATGCGGTCGGGCGAGCTCGACGACCGGGCGGCGATCGAGGTGGCGGCCCAGGTCTGCGACGCGCTCGCCCACGCGCACGGCCGCGGAATCGTGCACCGCGACGTCAAGCCGTCGAACGTGCTGATCGCGGAAACCGACTCGATCGACATCCGGCTGCTCGACTTCGGGCTCGCCCAGATGGCCGAATTCGACACGCTCACCGCACTCGGCGACGTCCCGGGCACGCTCGCCTACATCTCCCCCGAGCGGCTGCGCGGCGCCGTGGCGACCGCGGCCGCCGACGTGTGGGCGGTCGGCGTCCTGCTCTGGGAGTCGCTGGCGGGCCAGCATCCGTTCTGGCACGGGGACCTGAACGAGACGACCCGGCGGATCGAGCTGGGCGCGCCTCCGCTCGAGTCGCTGCGCCCCGACCTCCCCGCCGGGATCCTCCAGACGGTCACCGGCGCCCTGGTGCTCAACCCCGAGCGGCGGCCGTCGGCTGGCCGGCTGGCGGCCGAGCTGCGCTCCCTGCCCGCCCGGCGGCGCAAGCGAAAGGGCGCAAGGCCCGCCGCGCCCCCGATCGACCGCCGCGCCGTGCTGCTCGAGCGCGTCCTCCCGGCGGCCGCGGCCGGCATCGCCGTCGGCTGGGCGACCTCGAGGCTCTCGTTCTATCCGTCCGGCTGGTCGCTCGGCCTGGGCGCGCTGGCCGCCGGCGCGACCTTCGCCGGGCCGCGGCTCGGGCTGGTCACGGCGCTCGCCGCGCTGTTCTTCCCGCTCGCCAACATCTCGTCCGGGCTCGCCCTCCTCTACACGCTCGTCGCGGCCGCCTGGATCGTGCTCACCTGGCGCGACGCCCGCGCGGGCCTCCTGCTCGTCGTCGGGCCGCTGCTGGCGCCGATCGCCGCCCTCGGCCTGATCCCGCTCGCCGCCCAGTGCGCGCGCGGCAGCTTCCGGCGGGCCGCCCAGGCCGCCGGCGCGGTGCTCCTCGCCGCGCTGGTCGCCGGGCTCCGGCACGTCCGCCTGCCGTTCGAGCTGTCGGCGCCGCCGCTCGGGCTCGGAATCGACGGGTCGAGGCGCCCGACCGCCGTCGCGCACGCCCTGATCGGCCAGCTCGGAGCCCACCCCGCGCTGCTCGCCGAAGCGCTCATCCTGGCCGCGGCAGCCGTCGTCCTCCCCCTGCTCCGCCACCGCGGCCCCTGGGTTGCGGCGGGCTACGGAGCCGCGCTGCTCGCCGCCACGGCCCTGACCGCGCCCGCTGCTGCGATCCTGCCGCTGATCGTCGCCGCGTGGCTGTCTGCGGCCGCTCTGACCCTCGATTCCAGACCGTAAACTGGTCTGCCGGGGAAGCACCCTGCCCGCCCATGCCCGTGCTCCGCAGCATCGAATCGAAGCTCGAATCACTCTTCGAAGGAGTGTTCGGCCGCGCGTTCCGCACGAACGTGCAGCCGGTCGAGCTGGCGCGCAAGCTCGTCAAGGAAATGGACGACCACCGCAACGTCTCGGTGTCGCGCGTCTACGTCCCCAACGAGTACACCGTCTATCTCGCGCCGCCCGACCGCGAGCAGTTCGCGAACTACGAGACCCAGCTCACCGACGAACTGTCCGAGTATCTCGCCGAGCACGCCCGCCGCGAGGGCTACGCGCTCCTGACGCCGCCGCGCGTGCTGTTCGAAACCGACGAGGACCTCGACGTCGGCATGTTCGGGATCGCGACCCGCCTCGCGCAGGTCGACTCGCCCGGAGCCGGAGCCCCCGAAGCGGCCGCACGGGGTGCAACCATGGTGTACGCGCCCATGCCGCCAGTGGCCCAGCCAACAGAGGCTGCTTCGCCGGTCTCGCTCGGAGTCGAGTCGGAGGTCGCCGTGCTGACCTGGGACGGCGGACGCGAGGAGTCGACGCGGCCGCGGGCCGTCGTCGGCCGGTCGAAGGACGCCGACATCCAGGTTCCCGACCCGAACGTCTCGCGCAGGCACGCGGAGCTCCGCCGAGAGGGCTCGACCTACTGGCTGGTCGACCTCGACTCCACCAACGGGATCGAGGTCAGAGGCAAGCGCGTGAAGCGCCTCAAGCTGGAGGACGGGACCCGCTTCACGATCGGCTCGACGGAGGTCACGTTCTCGCGGGAGACGCGGTGACCACGGCCGGAGCGGTGCTCGCGTCGGCGCAGGTCGAGACCACGCTGCTCGCCCTGAAGATCGCCTTCCTCGTCCTCCTCTATCTCTTCATCTGGCGGATCGTCCGGTCGGCGACGCGCAACCTCCGCCCGCCGCAGGAGTCGATGATCCTCTCGCCGCTGGACGCGAAGAGCCTGACGAACGCGCAGCCGAAGCCGTCGGCCGGGCGGCTGGTCGTTCTCGTGAGCCCCGCGCTGGACGACGGCGACGTCTTCACGCTCGATGCGCCGATCACGGTCGGCCGCGGGACGAACAACGACCTGCCTCTCGCGGGCGACGAGTATGCATCGGGCCGCCACGCGCGCTTCGAGCGACGCCGCGACGGCGTGTGGCTCGAGGACATCGGCTCGACGAACGGCACATTCGTGAACGGGATCAGGTTGACCCGCGAGCGCCGGCTCGCGCCGGGCGACGTCGTTCGCATCGGGGAGACCGACCTGAGGTTCGAGTCGTGATCGAGATCGTGCAGTCGTTCGGCAGCACCGACACCGGCCGCAAGCGGCGGCGCAACGAGGATGCCTTCGTGTGCGAGCCGCCGCTGTTTGCCGTCGCCGACGGCATGGGCGGGGCGCAGGCGGGCGAGGTCGCATCCGGCCTCGCCGCGGCCGCGCTGCGCGAGGGCGGCGGCGACGGCACAGGCGAGCGTCGCGTTGCTCAGCTGATCCAGGAGGCGAACCGGCGCGTCCACGACCGCGCGACCACCGACGCAGCCGCCACCGGGATGGGCACGACGGTCACCGCGGCGCTCGTCGAGCCGGACGGCCGCGTCGCGTTCGGGCACGTCGGCGACTCGCGCGCCTACCTGCTGCGCGAGGGGCGCCTCGACCAGCTCACGGACGACCACTCACTCGTGGCCGAGCTCGTGCGGCGCGGCGAGCTGTCGCCCGCCGAGGCGGAGGTCCATCCTCAGCGGTCGGTGATCACGCGGGCGCTCGGAACCGACCCGGACGTCGACGTCGACACCTTCTCGGTCGAGGCACGCCCCGGCGACGTCTTCCTGATCTGCAGCGACGGCCTCTCGTCGTACGTCGACGGGGGCGAGATCGAGCGGATCATGTTCCAGTTCCGGAGCGACCTTCAGGCCGGTGCCCGTTCGCTGATCGACGCAGCGAACCGCGGCGGCGGCGAGGACAACATCACCGCCGTCCTCTTCGCCGTCGGCACGAACGGCGAGCCGGACGAGCGGACGCGCGAGTACGCGACGGCCCCCGACGCCCCGCTCGAGGACGAGGACACGCTCCATCCAGAGGACAACGTCATGCTGCCGCCCGAGGCGCTCGACGGGCACGCCCCGATCGACGACACGATGGTCGTCTCGGTGGAGGCGCTGGCGGAGGCGCGGGAGAGCGCAGCGGCCGTGGCGGCCGCACCGGCCGAGCCGGAGGCGGGGCTGGGCCGGCGGCTGCTCGCCTCGCTGGTCATCCTCGCGCTGGTCGCGCTGATCGTGCTGCTCGCCTGGTGGGGGCTGGCACGCTGAGCTACCGGAACCGCGAGCTCTTCTACCTCTCCGTCGTCGGAGTTCTGACCGGGCTCGGCTTCGCATCGGTGTACATCGCGCGCCAGGCGGTGGTGAGCTGGGACTCGCTCACGTACGCGCTCTTCTTCTTCGGCCTCTACCTGGCGGCGCACCTCGTCACCCGGTACGCGACACCGAACGCCGACCCGTACCTGCTGCCGATGGCGGCCCTGCTGACCGCGGTCGGCGTGACCGAGATCTACCGCCTCGGGCCGAGCGACGCATTCAAGCAGGGCCTGTGGATCGTGATCGGGGTCGCGCTGTTCGCATTCGCGCTGCTCCGGCTGCGCCGCGACTATCGCGTGCTCGAGCAGTACAAGTACCTGTTCGGCATCGGGGCGATCGTGCTCCTCTATCTGCCGCGTCTCCCCGGGATCGGCGCATCCGTGAACGGCGCCCGCCTCTGGGTCGAGGCGGGCCCGTTCCGCTTTCAGCCGGGCGAGCTCGCGAAGATCTTCCTGATCGTCTTCCTCGCCGGATACCTGCGCGAGAAGCGCGAGGTGCTGGCACAGGGGCGGCCCAAGGACCTGGGGCCGCTGCTCGTGATCTGGGGCGGCTGCATGCTCGTCCTCGTCGCCACGAACGACCTCGGGTCGGGCCTCCTCTACTTCGGGATCTTCCTGGCCATGCTCTACGTTGCGACGAACCGGCTCTCGTTCGTGCTCGTCGGCATCGGGCTGTTCGCGGCCGGAGGCTTCGTCGCCTACGAGAAGATCCCGCACGTCCACGAGCGGGTCACGATCTGGCTGCAGCCCTGGACGACGAACAAGGTCTACTGCCCGGTGACGGGCGGGCTCGCGCTCCGCCAGGACTGCGAGAGCTACCAGCTCGTCAAGTCGCTCTACTCGATCGGCAACGGCGGCTTCGGCGGCGCCGGCCTCGGCAAGGGCGTCTTCACCTCCGCCGACGGCCACGCGCTGATCCCGTACATCAACACCGACTTCATCTACTCGGCGCTCGCGCAGGAGCTCGGCCTGATCGGAGCGGCGGCGCTGCTGCTCGTCTTCATGCTGTTCGTCGCGCGCGGGATGCGGGTCGCGCTCCAGGCCGAGGACGGCTTCTCGAAGCTGCTCGCGACGGGCCTCACCTTCGGGTTCGCGCTGCAGACGTTCATCATCGTCGGCGGCGTCCTGCGGCTGATCCCGCTCACAGGGATCACGCTTCCTTTCATCTCGTACGGCGGATCATCGGTCGTGGCCAACTTCCTCGTGCTGGCCGGGCTGCTCCTGGTCTCCAACCGCGCGAACGCACCGACGTGAACAAGCAGATCTCCCGCCTCTCGATCGTTGCGCTGCTGCTCCTGGCGGCGCTGATCGTCGCCACGACGTACTGGCAGTCCTGGGCCTCGGCCGGGCTGGCGGCGCGGCAGGACAACGCAATCCAGCGGGTGGCCGAGTTCCAGATCAAGCGCGGCCTGATCTACGCCTCCGACGGGCACACGGTGCTCGCCGCGAACAAGAAGGTGACGCGCGCCGGCCAGACCTACTACTTCCGCCGCTACCCGACGAACGGGCTGGCCTCGCAGGTCGTCGGCTACTCGACGCAGGGCCGGTCACGCTCCGGCATCGAGCGCCAGCTGAACGGCTACCTGACCGCGTCGAACGCGAACCTCGGCACGATCATCGACAAGATCACCGACAAGCTGCGCGGGACGACCGTCACCGGCAACAACCTGACGCTGACGATCCGCCCGAACGCACAGAAGCTCGCGGAGTCGGCGCTCGCGGGATCGTGCGGCGCGGCGGTCGCGCTGAACCCGAAGACGGGCGCCGTGTACGTGATGGCCTCCTCACCGGGCTTCAACCCGAACAAGATCGAGTCGGCGTCGGGCTATGCGTCGATCCTGCACTCGCCGAGTGCGTGCCCGGGCTCGTCCTCGGCGCTCCTGAACCGCGCGACGCAAGGGCTCTACGCCCCGGGATCGACCTTCAAGACCGTCACCGCTGCGGCCGCGCTCGACGCCGGCATCTATACGCCGGAGTCCCGGTTCTACGACCCGGGCTACTGCACCGAGTACGGGCAGAAGGTCTACAACTCGGGCAACCCCGATCAGAACGGGCCGGAGATGTACGGCAACGTCAACCTGATCGAGGCCTACCAGCACTCGATCAACGCCGTGTTCTGCAACATCGGGCAGAAGATCGGCGCCCGCCGCATCCTCGACAAGGCGAAGGACTTCGGCTTCTACTCGACGCCGCCGCTCGAACTGCCCGCCGACGAGCGCGCCCCGAGCGGCCTCTACGACTTCAAGAAGCACACGCTGATCGACGACGCCTCCCAGGTCGATCCCGGGCGCCTCGCCTTCGGACAGGAGCGCATGCTCGTCACGCCGCTGCAGATGGCGCTGGTCGCGGCGGGCGTCGCGAACAACGGCAAGGTGATGGCGCCGTACCTGCTCAAGGTCGTGCGCAGCCCCGGCGGCAGCATCGTCACGAGGACGAAGCCGACGGTCTGGCGCAAGGCGATGAAGCCGAGCACCGCGGCAGCGCTCAGCCAGATGATGCAGGCGGTCGTGACCGGCGGCACGGGAACCGCGGCCCAGATCCCGGGGATCAAGGTGGCGGGCAAGACCGGCACCGCCGAGACCGGCATCCCACACGTCTACACCGCCTGGTTCATCTTCTTCGCGCCGGCAGACAACCCACAGGTCGCCGGCGCGGTCGTCCTCGAGCACCAGCTCAACGGCTTCGGCGGCTCGGTCGCGGCCCCGATCGCGCGCGAGCTGATGCAGGCGATCCTCCCGCAGGCGTCGAAGCAGTAGCCCCCGAACCATGACCTCGACCGACACGCGCATCAACCGGGTCTTCGACACGCGCTACGTGATCAAGCGCAAGCTCGGTTCGGGCGGGATGGCGGACGTCTACCTCGCCGAGGACCAGGAGCTCGGCCGCCGGGTCGCGCTCAAGCTGCTCGACGACCGGCACGCGTCGGACGAGCAGTTCGTCGAGCGGTTCCGCCGCGAGGCGCAGAGCGCCGCGGGGCTCAACCATCCCAGCATCGTCTCGATCTTCGACCGCGGCCAGGCGGAAGGCACCTACTACATCGCGATGGAGTACCTGGACGGCCGCACGCTCAAGGAGCTGCTGATCCGGAACGGGCCGACACCGCCCGCGATCGCGATCGACTACGCACGGCAGATCCTCGGCGCGCTCGCGTTCGCGCACCGCAACGGAATCGTGCACCGTGACATCAAGCCGCACAACATCATCGTCCGCCAGGACGGCCGGCTGAAGGTCACGGACTTCGGGATCGCACGCTCAGGCGCGTCGCAGATGACCGAGGCGGGCTCGATCGTGGGCACGGCGCAGTACCTGTCGCCGGAGCAGGCACGCGGCGCCCCCGTGGACCCGCGCTCGGATCTCTACTCCCTCGGGATCGTCCTCTACGAGATGCTCACCGGCAAGGTTCCGTTCACCGGCGACACGCCGGTCGAGATCGCGATGAAGCATCTGTCGCAGGTCCCCGAGCCGCCGTCGACGCTCCGTCCGGAGGTGCCGCACGACCTCGACGCGGTCGTGATGCGCGCGATCGCGAAGGACCCCGACCAGCGCTACGGATCGGCCGAGGAGATGGACGCCGACCTGGCGCGCGTCGCCCGCGGCGTGGCCGTCTCGCGCGAGACCGAGGATGCGATGACCCAGGTGCTCGCGGGCGCCGGCGTCGCCGCCTCGCAGACGATGGTGACGAAACCGCGCCCGGTCGCCACGCCGCCGATCCCGCCGGCCTACCGGCCGCCGACGCCCTACTACGACTACGAGGAGCAGCCGCCGCGCCGGTCGCTCCTGCCCTGGCTGCTCGCCCTGCTCCTGATCCTCGCCGCCGCCGCCGGCGGCTGGTTCCTGTACACGAAGGTGCAGGACCAGCTGAACGACTCGAAGCCGGTGGCGGTGCCGGACGTGACGCGCCTCGAGGAGAACCTGGCGAAGGCGAAGATCCAGGAGGCCGGGCTGACGCCCCAGGTGCAGAAGGCGCCGAGCGACACCGTGCCCTCCGGCCAGGTGTCGGCGCAGAACCCGCCAGGCGGCGCCAAGCTGAACAAGACGTCGACCGTCGTCCTGATCGTCTCGACCGGCATCGCGCAGGTGGCCGTCCCGGGGGTGGTGGGCCTCGACCTGACGAGTGCCGTGCAGGCGCTCGCCCAGAAGGGCTTCAACCAGAAGGTCCGACGCGTCTACTCGAGCGAGCCGGCCGACACCGTCACCGCGCAGCTGCCGGCGGCGGGTGACAAGGTCGACAAGGGCTCGACGGTGACGATCAACGTCTCGCGCGGCGCGAAGCCGATCACCGTCCCGGACGTCACCGGCCAGCCGTTCGCGAACGCGCAGTCCGCCCTGATCGGCGCCGGCTTCACGGTCACGCGCGTCGACGTGGCGTCCGACCAGCAGCCGCAGGGCGTCGTCATCTCGATGGACCCGCCGCAGGGGTCCTCCGAGCCCGCGGGCACCCGGATCACGCTCACGGTCTCGAAGGGCCCGGCGACGTCGAAGGTGCCCGACGTGACGAACCTGACCACCGCGGACGCGACGAGCATCCTGCAAGGGGCCGGCTTCACGGTCGCGACGATCACGGAGCCGGTCACCGATCCGAGCCAGGACGGCGTCGTGATCAGCCAGGACCCGAAGGGGAACTCCGTGGGCCAGCAGGGCGAGGTGATCACGATCACGATCGGCCAGTTCCAGCCGGGCGCGGGCGCGACAGGCCCGACGGGCCCGACGGGTGCCACGGGCCAGCAGACGACCCCGGTTACGACGACCCAGACGACGACCACGCTGCCGTGAGGCGGCGCATCGCCGTCATCCTCGGCGGCCGCTCGAGCGAGAACGAGATCTCGGTCGCATCGGCGAAGAGCGTGGCGGCGGCGCTCGAGCAGGGCGGCGACGAGGTCGTGACGGTGGAGATCGACCGCACCGGCCGCTGGCAGCTGCCGGCCGCCCGCGCTGCGCTCGAGCGAGGCACCGAGGGCGAGCCGGCCGCGACCGGGAGCAGCCTCGAGCGGCTGCCTCCCCGCGACGTTGCCGCAACGCTCGCGCAGGTCGACGTCGTCTTCCCCGTCCTGCACGGACCGTTCGGCGAGGACGGCACCGTCCAGGGGCTGCTCGAGCTCGCGGGCGTGCCCTACGTGGGAGCGGGTGTGCTCGCGTCCGCCCTGTGCATGGACAAGGACGTCTTCAAGTCGGTGATGCGCGACCACGACATCCCGGTGACGCGCAACATCACGCTCCGGCTCGGCGACGAGCCGCGCAATCCGTTCGGCTATCCGTGCTTCGTCAAGCCCGCGCGGCTCGGATCGTCGATCGGCATCACGAAAGCCCACGACGACGACGAGCTCCGAAGCGCGGTCGCGGTCGCGTTCGAGCACGACGAGAAGGTGCTCGTCGAGGAGCTCGTCGACGGCGTCGAGGTGGAGGTCGGCGTGCTCGGCAACCTCACGCCGATCGCGTCACTCCCCGGCGAGATTCTCGTCACGCGCAACGAGTGGTACGACTTCGAGGCGAAGTACGAGCAGGGCGAGATGGACCTCCGCATCCCCCCCGCGATCACCGACGAGCAGTGCGAACGCGTGCAGGAGCTTGCCGTGCGTGCGTTCGTCGCGACCGACTGCGAAGGGATGGCGCGTGCCGACTGCTTCGTCCGCCGCGACGGTGAGGTGCTGGTGAACGAGCTGAACACGATCCCCGGCTTCACACCGACGAGCGTGTACGCCCAGCTGTTCGCCGCTTCGGGCATCCCGTACGGCGAGCTGCTGCAACGACTCGCCGATCTGGCCGTCGAGCGCTTCGAACGGCGCTCGCAGCTCCGCTACTAGCGGGTCTAGCCGACGCGGACCTCGTTCACATGGTCGACCTGGTGGCCGCCGAGGTTCGTGATCCAGAGCAGGTAGTACCGGTGAGCGCCGCCGCCGATCGCGAACGTCGTCGTCCCCGAGACGACCTGCGGGCCCGAGACGACGTCGCGAAAGCCGCTCGCGCTGTCGCCGGCCTTGATCTCGGCGGTGAAGCCCGGCGTGTCTGTGGAGACGACGATCGTCGGCGGCTTTCCCGAGCCGCCCGCCTGCAACACCAGTCCGACACCGGGCTTGCCGAGCTGCTCGTCGTAGTAGCGCTCGGTCGGCCAGAAGGTCGCCTCGTTGCCGTCGGTCGCGAGCCCCGCTTTCGCGTTGTTCTCGCCCGGCGTGCCGGTGCCGAACGGGTCGTACGCCGTCGTCGCGCGCAGCGTCGCGCTCCCCCCGCCGGTCGACGGGCTGCCGCCGCTGCCACGGAAGAGCAGGTAGCCGCCGACCGCGCCGAGCGCGATCAGGCCCACGAGGAAGAAGACGAGCGGCCACGCCTTCGACCGCCGGCGGCGCGCCGGCTTCGCCGGAGCGATGATCTGCGTACCGTCGTCGGCGCCGGCGGCGCACGTCTCGAGCTCGCGGCCGAAGTCGGCCATCGTCGGGAAGCGGTCGGCCGGGTCCTTGGCCATCGCACGCTGCACCGCGGCGTCGACCCGAGGCGGAACGTCGGGCCGCTTGTCGCGGACCGACGGCGGCGGGTCGTTGATGTGCTGCATCGCCACGGCGACGAAGTTCTCTCCCGGGAACGGCACCTCGCCCGTGAGCAGCTCGTACAGCACGACGCCGAGCGAATAGACGTCGGTCTGCTCGTCGACGTGCTTGCCCTGGGCCTGCTCCGGCGCGATGTAGTCGGACGTCCCGAGAACGGTCCCCGTCTGGGTCATCCCGCGCTGCACGTCGAGCGACCGGGCGATACCGAAGTCGGTCACCTTGGCCTGCCCGTCGCCGTTCAGGAGCACGTTCTGCGGCTTGACGTCGCGGTGGACGAGCCCGCTGCGATGGGCGAACGAGAGCCCGCGGGCGATCTGGATCGCCAGCTCGAGCGCGGTCGCGACCGGCAGCGGCGTGCGCTCCTCGATCAGTCGCTTCAGGTTCTCGCCGCCGACGTACTCGAAGACGATGAACTGCCGGCCGTCCTGCTCGCCGCGATCGATCACGGTCACGATGTTCGGGTGCGAGAGAACGGCTGCCGATCGGGCCTCCCGCCGGAACCGCTCGACGTATTCCGGGTCCCGCAGGTGGTGCTCGTGGAGCACCTTCAGCGCGACGGTGCGGTCGAGAAGGCGGTCGTGCGCCCGATACACGCTCGACATGCCGCCGGTGCCGACGAGCTCCTCGAGCTCGTAGCGGTCTAGGAGAACCTCCCCGACCATCCCCGGTGGAGGGTAGCCCTCCGCGCCGTCAAACGGTCGCGCCGAGCGCGTCTTCCCACAGATCGAGCGCCTCGGCCAGCTCCCCGTCGGTGATCACGAGGGGCACCAGCACCCGGATGCAGTTCGAGCTCACACCGGCGCGCAGCAGCAGCAGCCCGCGCGCGAGCGCCGCCTCCTGCACGCGCCCCGCCAGCGCGGTCGCGGGCGCCCTGGTCTGCGGGTCCTCGACGAGCTCGATCGCGAGCATCGCCCCGAGCCCGCGGACGTCGCCGATGGCGGGGAAGCGGCGCTGCCACGACTCCATGCGCGCCCGCATGACGTCCCCGATCACCGCCGACCGCTCCACCAGCCCCTCATCCTCGATCACGTCGAGAACGGCGAGCGCGGCCGCCTGGGCGACCGGGTTGCCGACGTAGGTGCCGCCGACACCGCCGACCACGGGCGCGTCCATGATCTCCGCCTTGCCGAGGACGCCCGACAGCGGCAGACCCCCGGCGATCGACTTCGCGACGGTGATCAGATCGGGCTCGACGCCGAAGTGCTCGACCGCGAAGAAGCGGCCCGTGCGCGCGAAGCCCGACTGCACCTCGTCGCAGACGAGGACGACTCCGTGCTCGTCGCAGATCGAACGCAGCCCGTGGAGGAACTCGGCGCCGGCCGGGATGAAGCCGGCCTCGCCCTGCACCGGCTCGACGACGATCGCAGCGACCGTCTCGGCGGCGACGAGCGTCCCGAATGCGCGCTCGAGCGCGGCGAGCGCGTCGGCCGCCGACGGCCCGCGGTAGGCGTTCGGGAAGGGCACGCGGTACACCTCGGGCGCGAAGGGCCCGAGCCCGGCCTTGTACGGGTGCGTCTTCGAGGTGAGCGAGAGCGAGAGAAGCGTGCGCCCGTGGAAGGCGCCCTCGAACCCGATCACGGCGGGCCGCCCGGTGTAGGCGCGCGCGAACTTGACCGCGTTCTCGACCGCCTCGGTCCCGGCGTTGAAGAACGCCGCCTTCGCCGGGCCGGTGAACGGCGCGACCGCGAGCAGCCGCTCGGACAGCTCGGCGTAGACCTCGTACGGCACCACGGTGTAGTCGGTATGGGTGAAGCGCTCGAGCTGCTCCTGCGCGGCCGCCACCACACGGGGATGGGAATGACCGACGTTGAGGCACCCGACCCCGCCGGCGAAGTCGATGAAGACGTTGCCGTCGACGTCGGTGATCGTGGCGCCGCGCGCCTCGGCGGCGACCACGGGGAACGTCAGGTCGAGCGGCGATGCGACGGTCGCGCGCAGACGGTCGAGCACCTCGCGCGAGCGAGGACCGGGGATCTCGGTGACGATCTGACTGGTGCGGGTGGTGGCCATCCGTGCAGCGAGGGTAGCGAGTCGCCAGGAAGGCGGCCGGGTTCGTCGTGCGACGGACGGCCGCCCTTCGCTAGCCTCCGCCAGTCCCAGGGCAGACGAATGCCGACCTCCGAGACCGAGACACACGCCACGACCTGGTGGTCGGAGAGCCACGGCGCCGGCCGAGACATGCTGGTCGCCTACTTCAGCATGGAGTTCGGCGTCGATGCGCGGCTGCCGATCTACTCCGGCGGCCTCGGCGTGCTCGCAGGCGACTACCTCAAGGCGGCCTCGGAGCTCGGCCTTCCGCTCGTCGGCGTCGGGCTGCTCTACCGGCAGGGGTACTTCCGCCAGTCGCTCGACAGGACCGGCCGGCAGGTCGAGGCGCACGAGGGCTTCGACCCGGTCGCGTTCGGGCTCGCGCGCGAGCCTGTCGCGGTGCAGGTCGACCTCGCCGGCGCGCCGGTCGACGTCACGATCTGGCGCCACGACGTCGGGTCGGTACCGCTCTACCTGCTCGAGGCCGAGGGCATCACCGACGGCCTGTACGGCGGAGACCGGGAGCACCGGATCCGGCAGGAGCTGATCCTCGGGATCGGCGGCGTGCGGGCGCTCGACGCGCTCGGGCTCGACCCGAGCGTGTACCACGTCAACGAGGGTCACGCCGCGTTCCTGTCGATCGAGCGAGCGCGGCGGTTCGTCGAGCGGGGCCTCGCACCGAGCGCCGCGCTCGCACAGGTGGCGGCGACCAGCGTGTTCACGACGCACACGCCGGTGCCCGCGGGGAACGAGGTCTTCGCAGACGAGCTCGTGCTGCGCTACGTCGGCGCCCCCGCCGAGCAGGCAGGGATCTCGGCCGACGAGCTGCTCGCCCTCGGCCGCTCGAACGGCGCCGCGAACTTCGGCCTGACGCCGCTCGCCCTGCGGCTGTCCGCCCACGCGAACGGTGTCTCGGAGCTCCACGGCGAGGTCGCCCGCAGGATGTGGGCGAGCCTCCCGGCCGGCGAGCGGGCGCCGATCGGGCACGTGACGAACGGAGTCCACCTGGGCACGTGGATCGCACCCGAGCTGGCGAGCGTCCTGCGCGATGCCGGCATCCGGCTGGATGCGCCCCCGGCAGTTGGCGGCTGGGAGGCCGTCCGCGACCTCGACCTCGACGTGCTCCGCACGGTGCGCGCAGCGCTCCGGGAGCGGCTCGCCGCCCGCACGGGCCTCGATCCTTCGCTGCTGACGATCGGGTTCGCGCGCCGCTTCGCGACCTACAAGCGCGCGTCGCTCGTGTTCAGCGATCTCGAGCGGCTGCTCGCGCTGCCGGTGCAGATCGTCGTGGCGGGGAAGGCGCATCCGCAGGACGCCGCGGGCAAGGATCTCCTCCAGGAAGTGGTCGAGCTGTCCCGCGGCGCCGCTCGAGGCCGGGTGGTGTTCCTCGAGGGCTACGACATGGACCTGGCGCGCACGCTCATCCCGGGCTGCGACGTCTGGCTGAACACCCCGCTGCGCCCGTACGAGGCGTCGGGCACGAGCGGCATGAAGGCGGCCGTCAACGGCGTCCTGAACCTCTCGGTGCTCGACGGCTGGTGGGCCGAGGCCTACGACCCGGCCTACGGCTGGGCGATCGAGGGGGTCTCCGACGAGGCCGACGCAGCCGAGCTCTACGACCTGCTCGCGACGGACGTCGTCCCGCGCTTCGCCGCGCGGGACGACTGGGCCGCGATGATGCGGGCCTCGATCGCCGAACTTGCTCCACGGTTCTCGATGCTCCGCGCGGTGATCGAGTACACCGACCGGTACTACGTGCCGGCCGACGCCTCGAGCCGCTAGATCTCGGGCTGCGGGTCGGCAGGGCCGGCCGCGTCGCCGAGCCGCTCGAGCAGCTCCTGGACGTTCTGAAGCTCGCTCTCGAGGTGCTCCCGGTACCCGGTCAGCCGCTCGACCAGCTGCTCGCGGTTCGGAAAGCCGCGCCCGCGGCGGCCGAAGCGGCGATGGTGGCGGTGATGATGTCCTTCACACATGGATACGCTCACCTCCTTTCGCGTGTCACTCGATAATAGTTATCAGATGATAACTGATCTCGGATGGTAACAAACGGCGGACAGCTCGACCAGTTGCGGCGCGACCTGCGCCGGGTGGTGCGCGGCCTCTGGCACCGCCGGCGGCCGAGCGACGAGTTCCTCGAGGGCCTCCCCCGCCTGCACCGCCTCTCGCGGCGCCACATCGCCGTCCTCGCCCAGATCGGAACGGAGGGCGAGCGCACGGTCGGCGAGCTCGCCCAGGAGCTCGACCTCTCGCTCCCGGCGGCCAGCAAGCTGACGACGGAGCTCGAGAAGCTGAGCCTCGTCCACCGGCGCGAGCACGCGGACGACCGGCGCCGCACGGTCGTCGACCTGAACGCGCTCACGTCCGACCGGGTGCGCGCCTGGCTCGAGCAGCGCGACCGGCCGTTCGTCCGGACGCTCTCGGCGCTGACGCCCGACGAACGCGAGGCGTTCCTCAAGGGCCTGCACACCCTGGCGGACGCCCTGATGGAAGAATCCGCCGATGGTCCTTTCCGATCGCACCATCGAGCGCCTCATCGGCGAGGGCCGCATCGCGATCGACCCGTATGACGCGTCGCTCCTTCAGCCGTCGAGCGTGGACGTGCGCGTCGACCGCTACTTTCGCGTGTTCCACAACGCGCGCTACCCCTTCATCGACGTCAAGCAGCCGCAGGAGGAGCTGACCGAAGAGGTCGAGATCGGCGACGACCAGCCGTTCATCCTCCACCCCGGCGAATTCGTGCTCGGATCGACGCTCGAGCGGGTGACGCTGCCCGACGACCTGGTCGCGCGGCTCGAGGGCAAGAGCTCGCTCGGCCGCCTCGGCCTGCTCATCCACTCGACCGCCGGCTTCATCGACCCGGGCTGGGACGGGCACGTGACCCTCGAGCTGTCCAACGTCGCCAACCTCCCGATCACGATCTACCACGGGATGAAGATCGGCCAGGTCTCCTTCATGCAGCTGTCCGAGCCCGCGTCGGCGCCGTACGGCAGCTCGACGCTGGGATCGAAGTACCAGGGCCAGCGCGGGCCGACCCCGAGCCGCTACTGGCAGAACTTCGAGCAATGAGGATCCTGGTCGCAGGCGGGACGGGCTTCGTCGGGACGGCGGTCATCCACGCGCTGCGCGTCCGCGGCCTCGAAGTGCGCGCGCTCGCCCGCAACCCCGTCCGCGCCGCGTCGTTGGAGACGCTCGGCGTCGAGCTCGTCCGCGGCGACCTGACCGACGCCGACAGCCTCGCCCCCGCGATCGAGGGCTGCACGCACGTCGTCAACCTCGTCGCGATCATCAAGGGCGCGCCGGCCGACTTCGAGCGTGTGATGACCCGCGGCACCGAATCGCTGCTCGAAGCCGCACGCCACGCGGGCATCGAGCGCTTCGTGCAGATGAGCGCTCTCGGCACGACCGAGAAGTCGAGCACACTCGTCCCCTACTACGGTGCGAAGTGGGCGATCGAGCGGGCGGTCGAAGGCTCCGGGCTCGAATACGTCCTCGTTCGCCCCAGCTTCGTCTTCGGCCGCGGCGGCGCGCTGTCGACGTTCGTCCGGCAGGTGCGGTTCTCGCCCGTCGTGACAGTGATCGGACCGGGGACCCAGCGCATCCAGCCCGTCTGGCTCGAGGACGTCGCGCAGTTCTTCGCGACCATCGTCGACGACGACCGCGCACCCGGCCGCACGTGGGAGCTCGGCGGCCCGGACGTCGTGACCTGGGACGAGCTCTATCTCGAGATCGCCGCGGCGCTCGGCAAGAAGCGGCGGCTCCTTCACGTTCCCTTCGCGCTCGCACGCACCGGCGCGCGCCTGACCGAGCGGCTTCCGGGCGCGCCGCTCACGGCAGACCAGGTCGCGATGATCGAAGCGGGCGACAACGTCTGCACCGACTCCGACGCCGTGGATACCTTCGGGCTCAAGCTCGTCCCGCTCGAAGACCAGCTCCGGCGGGCGACCTCCTGAGCCGCCGGGCGCGCTCAGCGCGCCGGCGAGAGCGCCGCGAGCATCGCCCGCGCGACGACGTCGTCGATCTCGGGCGGGACCGGCTGCGGGCCGGCGGCGAAGCGCGTCGGATCGCCGGCCAGAGCACGGAGCGAATGGGCCTGAAGGGCGAAGCCGAGGTCCATCACCTGGATCTGGTTGCCGGTGGCCGCGGTCAGGTTGAGCATCTCGCCGCGCCCGAGCAGGCGCACGCACTTCCCGCCGACCTCGTGCTCCGTGACCTGGTCGGTCAGACGCGTCCCGGGGCCGAGCGCCGCAAGGTCGAGCTCCGAGAAGTGACCCGCGTTCGCGAGCAGCGCGCCGTCACGCAGAAGCTCGAGCTCACGCGCCCCGATCACGCCCGTCGTGCCCGTGACCGAGATGACGACATCGGCATCCGCGACGGCATCGTGGAGCTCGCGCACCGCCATGCCGTCGAATGCCGCCTCGAGCGCGCGCACGGGATCGCGCTCGACCACCAGCACCGAGGCGCCGTCCGCCCGAAGCGCGCGCGCGACACCGCGGCCGCACGCTCCGTAACCGACGACGCAGAACACCGTCGCCGCGACGAGCAGGTTGGTCGCGCGCATGAATCCCTCGACCACCGTCGGCCCGACGCCGTAGGTGTTCTCGATCAGGCGCTTCAGCGGCGAGTCGTCGATCACGACCACCGGGAACGGAACGCCGCCGCGGAGCTCCGCCTTCAGCCGGTTGGCGCCCGACGTCGTCTCCTCGGTCGCAGCGGTCACGGGGAGACCACGTCCGGCGGCGCCCCCGATCAGCTCGGCGCCGTTGTCGAGCAGCAGGTCGGGCCCCCAGTCCAGCACCCGCGCGAGATGCTCGCGGTGGGCGGTCACGTCGTCCGCGTTGCACGCCCAGACGGTGACTCGGGGCCACGAGGCGAGCAGGGCGGCGATCCCGTCGTCGGTGGTCGCGGGGCTCCCCGTGAGCGCGAGCTCACAACCGCCCGCGAGCAGCACCTCGACGAGCACAGCCGTCTTCGGCTCCACGTGGAGGCACATGCCGAGCCGCCGGCCGTCGAGCGGCCGCTCTGCTGCAAATGCGTCGCGCAGCTCCGCCAGCAGCGGCATGTTCGCGCGTGTCCAGGCAGCGCGCTCAGCGCCCGCGACGGCGAGCGAGGGATCGGCGATCAGGCTCACGCCGGCCACGGGACGGTTCTACCTGCTCCAGAAAGAGCGAGGGCCGCCATACGGCGACCCTCGATCCGGTTACCAGCTTGAATTTCGTAGAGGCGCTTCCGGCCGATCAGGCGGCGCGTTCACGCGAGTCCCCCACGCTGGCTAGGCGATTCCCCGTCAGGTCCCGGGGACACGCCTCTACGAGCCGGTACCTCCACTGCCCGTACTCGAAGTCTCCAACGCCGGACCACCTCCTTTCCGCGGTTGCGCTCACCTTAGCGGATCGGCCAGGACGGATGCCCGCTGCGCCTCGACGTCCTTGCGCACCCAGCAGGTCGCGAGGTGGTCGTTGATCACGCCGCAGGCCTGAAGCGTGGCGTGCACCGTCGTCGGGCCGACGAACCGGAAGCCGGCCGCGCGCAACTGCTTCGCGAGCGCCGTCGACTCCGGTGACGACGCAAGCCAGTCGGCATGCGAGCGCGGCGCCTTGTGCCGGCGCGGCGCGGCCGCCCAGACGACGTCCTGCAGCAGCGTCCCCGCGTCGCGGAGCGCGAGTGTCGCGCGCGCGTTGGCGATCGCAGCCTCGATCTTGCCGCGGTGCCGCACGATCGAAGCGTCCGCGAGCAGCCGGTCGATGTCCCGCTCGCCGAAGCGGGCGACCCGCTCCGGGTCGAAGTCCCTGAACGCCGCGCGGAATCCCTCACGCTTGCGCAGGATCGTGTGCCACGACAACCCGGACTGGAAGCCCTCGAGCGTCAGCCGCTCGTAGAGGCCGCGCTCGTCGCGCACCGGGCGGCCCCACTCCACGTCGTGGTAAGCGAGGTAGAGGGGGTCGGTCGCCTCCCAGCAGCGGATCACGGGTGCACGTCCACCAGGACGACCATCACGACGCCGTCCCGCACGACCACCTCGTACGTGTCGACCGGCTCGAACGCCGGGAGCGAGAGCGGCCGCCCGGTCCGCAGATCGAAGGCCGAGCCGTGGCGTGGACAGATCACGCGGCAGGCGTCCTCCTCCCACTCCCCCTCGCACAGCGGCCCGTCGTCGTGCGAGCAGCGGTCTTCGAGCGCGAAGAGCTCCCCGCCGCAGTTGTAGACGCCGATCGACGTCCAGCCGACGGTCACGATCTTCACGGAGCCCGGGCCGAACTCGGCCAGAGGCGCGACGTGAACCTCGGGCACTAGTCGAACTGGAGGCCTTCGGACAGCCCGCGCCACTCCTCCGGGAGCGGCGTCCCCTTCGCGCGATGGAGCGCGACCTTGAGCACGCCGAGGCCGAGGATCGCGCACTTGAGCCGGATCGGGGTCAGCGGAATGCCGATCTCGTCGAGCAGCTCCTCCTTGGGCAGCTCGGCGACCTCGGAGGCCTTCCGCCCTTTCACCATCTCCGTGAGCATCGACGTGGCCGCCTGCGAGATTGCGCAGCCGCGGCCCTCGAACCCGATCTCGTCGATCGTCTCGCCGTCGCCGGCGAAGCGGACCGAAATCGTCACCTCGTCGCCGCACAGCGGGTTCGCGCCCTCGGCCTGCGCGTCGGCGTCGTCGAGGATCCCATGCCCGCGCGGGTTCTTGTAGTGGTCGAGGATCACCTCGCGGTAAAGCTGGTCGAACTCAGACACCGAAGGTCTCCTTCACCTTCAGGAGACCGGCCGCGAGCCGGTCGACGTCGTCGGGCAGCGTGTAGAGGTAGAAGCTCGCGCGCGAGGTCGCAGCCACACCGAGGCGCGTCATCAGCGGCTGCGTGCAGTGATGGCCGGCGCGCACGGCGACGCCCTCCCAGTCGAGGATCTGCGCGACGTCGTGAGGATGCACGCCGTCGAGCTCGAAGCTCACGATGCCGGTGCGCCGGTCGGCGGGCGGCCCGAACACGTGCACCCCCGGGATCTCGGCGAGCAGGTCCATGGCCTGTACGAGCAGCTCGTGCTCGTGCCGCTCGATCGCCTCGAGCCCGATCGCGGAGACGTAGTCGATCGCGACACCGAAGCCGTAGGCCTCGGCGATCGCCGGCGTCCCGGCCTCGAACTTGTACGGCAGCTCGTTCCAGCTCGTCCTGTCGAGCGCGACCGACCGGATCATCTCGCCGCCGAGGTTGAACGGCTGCATCTCCTCGAGCAGCTCGCGACGGCCCCACAGCGCGCCGACGCCGCTCGGCCCGCAAAGCTTGTGCGACGAGAAGGCGAGGAAGTCGCAGCCGAGCGCCTGGACGTCGATCGCGCGGTGCGGCGCCGCCTGGGCCGCGTCGACGACCATGATCGCGCCCTGCGCATGCGCCCACTCCGCGAGCCGCTCGACCGGGTTGATCGTGCCGAGCGTGTTCGACACGAGGTTGTTGGCGACGACTTTGACGTTGCCGCGCGCAACGATCCCGTCGAGCGCGTCCAGCTGCAGCTCGCCGAGGTCGTCGATCGGGATGTGCGCGAACTCCGCCCCCGTCCGCTTGGCGATGAACTGCCACGGCACGAAGTTGGCGTGGTGCTCGAGCTCCGTCACGACCACGACGTCGCCCGGCCCGAGGTTGTCGAGGCCCCACGCGTACGCGACCAGGTTGAGCGCCTCGGTGGCGCTGCGCGTGAAGATGACCTCGCGGTTCGAGGGCGCGTTGACGAACGCCCGCACCTTCTCGCGCGCGCTCTCGTAGCCGGCCGTCGCCCGCTCGGCCAGCGTGTAGACGCCGCGATGGACGTTGGCGTAGGAGTGCTCGTAGAACTCGCGCATCGCGTTGAGCACCTGCCGCGGCTTCTGCGTCGACGAGGCCGAATCGAGGTACGCAAACGGGCGCCCGTTCACGAGCTCGTCGAAGACGGCGAAATCGGCGCGCAGCCTGTGCACGTCGAGCGCGCGGGAAGCCTCCACGGCCATGAGCCAACTGTACCGTCGCGTCTCTCCTTGAAGACTCGCCGCCCGGCGGTATCGTGGCCCACCGGTGAGCAGCGACTACGTCTTCACGATGTACCGGGCGGACAAGTTCTACGGCGCGGACCGGCAGGTGCTGGCGAACATCTCGCTCTCGTTCCTGCCCGGGGCGAAGATCGGCGTGCTGGGGCCGAACGGCGCCGGCAAGTCGACGCTGCTCCGGATCATGGCCGGCAGGGAGGAGACGTCGTCGGGGGTCGCCGAGCTGGCGCCGAACGCGACCGTCGGCCTGCTCGAGCAGGAGCCCGAGCTCGACCCCGCGAAGACGGTGCGCGAGAACGTCGAGGACGGCGTCCGCGAGGTCCGCGACCTGCTCGACCGCTTCAACGCGATCTCGGCGAGCTTCGCCGAGCCGGACGCCGACTTCGATGCGCTGCTCGCCGAGCAGGCGACCGTCCAGGACCAGATCGACCGGCGCGACGCCTGGCAGCTCGAGGCGCAGCTCGACCACGCGATGGACGCCCTGCGGCTCCCGGACGGCGACCGCGACGTGACGACCCTCTCGGGCGGCGAGCGCCGCCGTGTCGCGCTCTGCCGCCTGCTCCTCCAGGCGCCCGACCTGCTGCTCCTCGACGAGCCGACCAACCACCTCGACGCCGAGTCCGTCCTCTGGCTGGAGCGGTTCCTCGCGGACTACAAGGGCACCGTCGTCGCCGTCACGCACGACCGCTACTTCCTCGACAACGTCGCGGGCTGGATCCTCGAGCTCGACCGGGGCCGCGGGATCCCATACCAGGGGAACTACTCCGGGTGGCTCGAGCAGAAGCAGGAGCGCCTGGCGCACGAGGAGAAGACCGAGTCGGCGCGGCGGCGGACCCTGCAGCGCGAGCTCGAGTGGGTGCGCATGGCGCCGCGCGCGCGGCACGCCAAGTCGAAGGCACGCCTCGGCGCCTACGAGAAGCTGCTCGCGGGGGAGCAGAGCGTGAAGCTCGACCGGGTCGAGATTCACATCCCGGCCGGCCCGCGCCTCGGCGACGTGGTGATCGACGCGAGCGACGTCTCGAAGGGGTTCGGCGAGCGTCTGCTCTTCGAGAACTTGACCTTCTCGCTCCCGCCGGCGGGCATCGTCGGCGTGATCGGGCCGAATGGTGCAGGCAAGACCACGCTCTTCCGGATGATCGCCGCCGAGGAGTCGCCCGACTCCGGGGAGCTCCGGATCGGCGACACCGTCCAGCTCGCCTACGTCGATCAGTCGCGCGCCGACCTCGACCCCAAGAGCACCGTGTGGAAGGAGATCTCCGGCGGCCAGGACGTCGTGCTGCTCGGCAAGCGCGAGGTCAACTCGCGGCAGTACACGTCGTGGTTCAACTTCAAGGGCAGCGACCAGCAGAAGCCGGTCGGGATGCTCTCGGGCGGCGAGCGCAACCGCGTCCATCTCGCAAAGCTCCTGCGTAGCGGGGGAAACGTGCTGCTGCTCGACGAGCCGACGAACGATCTCGACGTCGACACGCTGCGGGCGCTCGAGGAGGCGCTGCTCGACTTCGCGGGCTGCGCGGTCGTCATCACGCACGACCGCTGGTTCCTCGACCGCGTTGCGACGCACATCCTCGCCTTCGAGGGCGACTCTCAGGTGACGTGGTTCGAGGGCGACTGGGCCGAGTACGCCGAGTGGGTGCGCGAGACGCGCGGGCCGGCGGCGCTCGAGCCGCACCGGATCAAGTACAAGCCGCTGGTCCGGACGTGAGCGCGCACGTCCAGCGTCTCGGTGCGCCCGAGCTGCGCGTGCTCGGCTGCCTGATCGAGAAGCAGCGCACGACCCCCGAGCAGTACCCGCTCACCCTCAACGCCCTGCGGCTCGCCTGCAATCAGTCGACCAGCCGCGATCCGGTGACGGACTACGACGAGGAGACCGTCCGCACAGCTGCCCAGAGCCTCGGCACGCGCGGTTACGCGCGGCTCGCGACCGGCCCAGGCTCCCGGACGCCGAAGTACCGGCAGCTGTTCCAGGAGGCGCTCGACCTGATGCCGGCGGAGGTCTCGATCCTCGCGGTGCTGATGCTCCGCGGCCCCCAGACGGCCGCCGAGCTGAAGACGCGCACGGCGAGGCTGTTCGAGATCGACGACGCCGCACCGGTGCTCGCCGGGCTCGCCGGCAAGGAGCTCGTCCGGCAGCTGCCGCGGCAGGCCGGCCGGCGCGAGGAGCGGTGGGCGCACCTGCTCGAGGACGTGCACGCCGAGCCGGCGCCCGCGGAGCCGCCCGGTGAGCCGGCGCCGCTCGAGCTTCGGCTTGCCCGGCTCGAAGACCGCGTCGCAGAGCTCGAACGCCTGCTCGCGGCGGCCGGCCCGCCCGGCTGACTCGTCCGCGCGGACGACCCGCGCCCCCGGTCCCTCCTCCATGTGGGCGACCGCAAGATCGCCATGTGTGCCGACGCGTCCGAGCCCCGGCTCCAGCACGATCGCGAGTGACACCACTCGCAGGAGGCTGGATCGAGATGACGCAGGTTCGGAGCAGAGAACAGTCGGGCGCGATCGATGCGGACGAGCTCGCAGGGCGGATCGACGGAGCAGTCGTCGTCCCCGGCGACGAGGCCTGGGACGAGGCACGCCAGGCATGGAATCTCGCCGTCGACCAGCGGCCGGCCGCGGTGGCCGTCCCGGAGAGCGCGGGCGACGTCGTCGAGATCGTCGCGTTCGCAAGCGAGAACGGGCTCCGCGTCGCTCCACAGGGCACGGGTCACGGCGGAGCCGCGCTGGGCGACCTCGCAGACACGATCCTCGTGAAGCTGCACCGCCTGCGCGGCGTCGCGGTCGATCCAGAATCGATGACCGCCCGCGCCGCCGCCGGCACGATCTGGATCGAGGTCGTCGAAGAGGCAGCGCGCCACGGGCTCGCAGCCCTGGCCGGTTCCTCTCCCGACGTCGGCGTCGTCGGCTACACGCTCGGCGGCGGGCTGTCATGGCTCGGCCGCAAGCACGGCATCGGCGCGAACCAGGTCACCGCGATCGAGCTCGTGACGGCCGACGGCCGGCTACGGCGCGTCGACCGCGACAACCACCCCGACCTGTTCTGGGCGCTGCGCGGCGGCGGGGGCAACTTCGGCGTCGTGACGGCGATCGAGTTCAACCTCTTCCCGATCCGCGAGGTGTACGCCGGCATCCTCTGGTTCCCGGTCGACCGCGCGGCGGAGATCCTCGCCGAGTGGCGCGCCTGGACGGACGGTCTCTCCGACGAGACGACCTCGGTGGGCCGCATCCTGCAGCTTCCGCCGCTCGAGGAGATCCCAGAGCCGGTGCGCGGCAAGTCGTTCGTCGTCGTCGAGGTGATCCACGCCGGAACAGAGGGGGAGGGGCGCGAGATCGTGGCGCCGCTCCGCGGGCTCGGCCCGGTCATGGACACGGTCGAGCAGACCTCCGTGCACGCGCTCTCGCACCTCCACATGGACCCGGACCACCCGGTTCCCGGAAGCGGCGACGGGATGGCGCTCGACGATCTCGACGCGGACGCGATCGACGCCATCGTCTCCGGGGTCGTCGGCTCGCCGCTCCTGTCGGTCGAGATCAGGCACCTCGAAGGTGCGATCGGACGCAGCCGCGCCGAGCACGGAGCCCTCGCCGCCTTCGATGCGCCGTTCCTGCTCTTCGCGATCGGGATCGCGGCGACGCCGGAGATGGGGCGTGCGGTCGAGAGCACGGTCGCGGAGCTGCGGGCGTCGCTCGAGCGGCTCGAGTCACCGCACACCTACCTCAACTTCGCCGAGACCAAGCGCGATGCGAGGACGCTCTGGAGCGAGACGAGCTACCACCGCCTCCGGCGCATCAAGAACGCGGTCGACCCGCAGAACGTGATCCGCTCGAACCACGAGCTCTAGGGACGGCGGCGCCCGGCGCGAAGCCGGGCGCCGCCAGCTCGCGCCGGCCCTAGAGGTCGTACGAGGTGTTCGAGGAGGAGGACGGGCCGCCCATGTTCGGGCAGTTCCCCTTCCCCATGTGCCTCGGCACGGTCCCCGCCGAGTACGAGAACGTGTGACTCGGCATCGTGCGGGCCGGCTTCGAGCTGTGCGAGCCGCCGTGGTTCGCAGCCAACGCTGCGCCCCCGCCGGTGACGGCGAGGACGGCGGTGCCCGCGAAGACTGCGGCTCTGCGACCGAGCATCAGGTCTCCTTTCGCTCGGGTCGAAGCGATCCTCGCACCGGGACCTAAGAGTTCGCTACGCCTGCGGGATGCGCGCCTCGAGGGCGGCGCCCAGCGCCTCGCGGACCGGCTCGAGCTCGATCCGGTCGAGGACGTCCTGGAAGAACCCGCGGACGATCAGCCGCTCGGCCTCGGCTCGCGAAAGGCCGCGCGCCATCAGGTAGAAGAGCGCCTCCCGGTCGACACGGCCCAGCGTCGCCCCGTGGGTGCAGCGCACGTCGTTGGCCATGATCTCGAGCCCGGGGATCGAGTCTGCGTGCGCGGTGTCGGAGAGCAGCAGGTTGCGGTTCTCCTGGTAGGCGTTCGTCTTCTGCGCGCCTTCCTCGACCCGGATCATCCCACGCCAGACCGCACTCGCGCGCTCGCGGAGCGCGCCCTTGAACGCGAAATCGCTCTCGGTGTTCGGCGCGATGTGCTCCTGGAAGGTGTCGTAGTCGAGGTGCTGGTCGCCGTCGGCGAAGTAGGCGCCGGTGACGCGCGAGGTCGCGCCCGGACCGGCGAGGTCGTTCTCCACCCAGACCTTGCCGCGCTTCGAGCCGAAGCCGCCGATCACCCAGTCGAGCTCGGAGTCGCGTTCGAGCAGCGCACGGTGGCGGCCGAAGTGCCACGTCTCCTGCGAGAGGTTCTGCAGCGAGACGTACTCGACCTTCGCTCCCGGACGCACGAAGAGCTCGACCACAGCGTTCGTGTAGGCGACCAGGTCAGGCGCCGACGAGGAGAGGTCCTCGATCAGCGTGAAGCGGGATCCCTCCTCCGCCTCCACGACCATGCGCCAGTAGAGCGAGCCGCCATTCGATGTCACCTTCACGTAGAGCGGCTTCTCGAGCTCGACGCCCTTCGGGACGCGCACCAGCAGACCGTGGCGCCAGCTGGCCAGGTTCTCGAGCGCGAAGCGGTCGTCGTCGGGGATCAGCCGCGCCTCGTGGTCGACGGGCAGCGGCTCGAAGGTGATGCCGGCGGGAGCCGAGAGGATCTCGATGCCGCTCTCGTCAGCGGCCGCGCGACCGGCGACGTCCAGGTCGAGCATGGGCGCACCCCCGGTGCCGGGCACCAACGGGCCGGGCACCTGGCCGGGGTCGAAGCCGCGCAGGTCGGTGAACCGCCAGTGCTCGTCGGAGGTCGAGGGCAGCGGCAGCTCCGCCACCAGCTTGGCGGCCTCGTCGCGTGTGACGGTCGTCATGACCTCGGCGCGTACCGGCGGTGCAGCATCAGCGAGTTGCCGTCCGGATCGTGGAAGAACGCCATGTGGCAGACGCCCGAGTCGTACGTGTCGCCGGCGAACGCGACTCCCTTGCCCTCCAGCTCGGCACGCGACTCGGCCACGTCCGGAACGCGCAACGCGATGTATGCAGTGTGCGGTCCACTGAATTCACGACCGACGGTCGTGAGGTCGATCAGGTACAGGCTGACGTTCTCGCCGAGCTGAAACTCCGGGTAGCCGCCTTGGCCGATCTGCTCGAGCCCGAGCGTCTCGCCGTAGAACCGGATCGAGCGCTCCATGTCCGTCACCGGCACGGACACGAAGTCCGTGCGCTCGACGATCAACCGACACCCCGAAGCCGGCTTGTCCGGCGAGGGCTAGCCGACACTGCCCTCCATCTGCAGCTGAATCAGCCGGTTCATCTCGACGGCGTACTCGAGCGGGAGCTCCTTCGTGATCGGCTCGACGAACCCGGACACGACCATCGCCGAGGCCTCGGCCTCGGACAGGCCGCGCGACATCAGGTAGAACAGCTGCTCCTCGCCGATC
>DATIXY010000026.1:0-62941 GCA_035518115.1 Gaiellaceae bacterium
CGCGTCGGCGAGGCTAACGTCGCTGCGATCGATCCCGCTCCCGAGTTCGCCGCTGCCTGCCGGGCGCGCGTCCCGGGTGCGGACGTGCGCGACGGCGTCGCCGAGTCGCTGCCCTGGGACGACGGCACCTTCGACGCGGCGATGTGCTCGCTGGTCGTCGCCTGGATGAGCGACGCCGACCAGGGCATCGGCGAGATGGCGCGGGTGACGAAGCGCGGTGGCACCGTGGCTGCCGCGATGTGGGACTTCCCCGGCGGCGGGATGCAGATGCTCTCGCACTTCTGGCGCGCTGCGCGTGACATCGATCCGAGCATCGCCGACGACGAGCCACGCGCCGGCGTGCGCGAGGGCGACCTCGTCGAGCGGTTCGGTCGCGCCGGCCTGCAGCGCGTTACCGGCGGCACGCTCGAGACGAGCGTCGACTACGCCGACTTCGACGACTACTGGGAACCGTTCACCGGCGCTGCCGGTCCCGTCACCAGCGCCTTCTATGCCTCGCTCGATGATGCCGGCAAGGCGACGCTGCGCGACACCGTGCGTGCCTCCCTGCCCGACGGCCCGTTCACGCTGCCCGCGCGCGCCTGGCTCGCGCTAGGAACCGTTCCGGGCTAGGTCACGCGGCCCCGGCGGGTTGGTGCGGCCCCGCGGCCTCTTGCACCTCCTACCCGAGTCAGACGAGTTCCGGTGCACGGGCGATAATCCCGGCGGTGCCATCGCGGAAGCTGATGGCAGGCGTCGCCGGAGTCGTGCTCTTCGCCGTGGGGGCCGCAACTGCCCCTGCCGGCCGGCCGACGGCGGGCGACGCTACGACCACCCCAGTCACCTCGACGGTCACGACGGCACCGGTGACGACTGCACCTGACACAACGCTGTCGACAACAACGACGCCACCGGTAACGACGACCGTGCCGACGACGACCACTACGCCGACACCTACGACCGTCCCCGCAACCACAGCTCCGACCACGCCGGCACCGCCCCGAAAGCCGCCGACCCACACTCCAGCGCAGGTTGGACCGGTCGCCGGTGTCCGGCAGCGCTCGCTCGTCTTCGGGTGCCCGGTGGCGGCCGTCGTGTTGCTGACTCCCGGGCGGGGCCCGCTCGTACTCGGAGCGTTCGCCAGGGCGTCGGCTCGAGCTGCGGCGATGCCGAGGCTCGTCTATCGGTCTGGCGGCGCGATCGTGACCGGCTCGGACGCGAAGATGAGCGAGCACGGCTGCACGGTCTCCGGCCCGTCTGGAGCGCGGTCGACGATCGGGCCGCTGTCGCTCTTCCAGGGCGCGGTCACGGCGTCCCGTGTGACGCTCACAAGCGGCAGCCTGGTCGCAGCAGCCGTCACCGGGCTCGCCGTGGGAGGCACGCACACATCAGCGCGCTCGGGAGCAAGGATCGTCGTACCCGGCATCGGCTACCTGAGCCTCGGGTCCGAGGCGCACATCCCAGTCTCCCGCGACGTGATCGCCGTCGGCGCGCTCGCTCTGCACCTCACCTCCGCACACGACGGTCTCCAGCCCGGGACGGTCGTGCTCGTCGCGGCGATCGGGCTACCGGTCCTCGCTCGTCCCTCCACGCCGGCTAGGCCGGCGGTGCGGCTGCACGCAACCACTCGCCACGCGAAGCGCAAGATGAGCAATCCGGCGGCATCCGGACAGCCGTTGAAGGTGACGCCGCCGCTCGCGTTCCGGCACTACGTCTTCCCTGTCGCAGGCACCTCCGAGTACATCGACACCTACGGCGCGTTCCGCAGCGACGTCCCCGGTAACTGGCACCACGGCGACGACATCTTCGCAACCCTGGGCACGCCCGTCGTCGCCGTCGCCAACGGAACGATCAACCGAGTTGGCTGGGAGAAACTGGGAGGCTGGCGGCTCTGGGTCCGGGACGACGCCGGCGACGAGTTCTACTACGCGCACCTCTCCGGCTACGCGCCCACGGACCTGCACTCGAATCGCGTGCGCGCCGGCGAGGTGATCGGCTTCGTCGGGAACACGGGCGACGCGTTCACGACCGCACCGCACCTGCACTTCGAGGTCCACCCACGACAGCTGCTCCGCCTGGGCTACAACGGGGCAGTCGATCCGACCACGTACCTGAACGGCTGGAAGCATGTGAGCCACCCGGTCGCGCCGCGGCCGGTGACTCCGAACCTGCCGACGCAGCCGCAGCTGCGAAGCGAGGCACGTTACGTGTTTCGCGAGCTCCTCGCGGCACGCCACCTCGTCAGCCACGCGCCGAGCCCGAAGCAGCGCCCGCACGTCACGATCCCGGCGGGCGCCAACGGCCCCGCACCGACGCCACGTCAAATCGCGCATGAAACCGCGCCGCCGCCGCCGGCATCGACCGAGGGCGGGTCGGCGACGTCGCCGGTCCTCCTGGTCGCGGGACTTGCCGGGGCGCTCGGTCTCTGTGTCGCGGGCGCGATCTTCGAGGTGCGCCGTCGGCATGGTCGAAGGCCGCCTACGCCCGTCGACTGACTCGGTCAGGCGCTACGTCGTCTTCCACGACTCCGGAAGTTGGAAGCCGAGCTCCCCCACTCGCCGATGGCCGTCGACGTTCGGGTGATTCCCGTCGTCCGTGCAGCCGGGACGGAATCGCCCGGGGCGGCCCGGGTTGTCGAGCGCTGCGTGAAACGGGAGCAGTGGCACGCCCCGCTTGGCGGCGATCGCGCGGAGGCCCCGGTTCATCTGGGCGATCCCGGGGAGGATCTCCTCGAAGTTGTCGTTCGGAACGAGCTCGGCGATCGCAACGCGAAGGTCGAGGGCCTGACCCCGGAGCACCATCGCGTCGAGATTCTCGAGGGCGCGGTCGCCGGCCTTTCCGTGTACGAGGTCGTTCACCCCGCCCTGGATCACGAGCGCGTCGGCGCCCGCGACGGCTTCGTCGAGGCGTTCGGCGATCTCGCTCGTCTCCTGCGTGTTCACGCCGTGATTCCGAAACACCAGATGCGGGTGCTTGACTTGCGCCCAGTACATCCACTGGCTGCGCTCGTCGATTGACTTCGCACGCTCTCGCACCGACGGGTCCGGATCCCACAGCGGCGCACCCGCGGTGATCGAGTCCCCGAGGGCGGTCACGACAAGCTTGGGCTCGGCACCGCCCGGCACCAGGTAGTCACCGCCTCGTCGTCGACGACAGGGTGAACTCTCGCTGCGTTGAGGCCACGCCGCGGCGGCTGCTTTCCAGCGCCCGCGTTGCGTAGGCTCCGACGCGGTGCTGACGGTGTTCGCGATCCCGAAGGCTTTCGAGGGCCACACGGGTGTCATACAGCGCAACGCGGTTCGGAGTTGGCTGCGCCTGGGCAACGACGTACAGGTGATCCTGCTCGGCGACGACCCCGGCGTCGCGGAGGCAGCCGCCGGCTTCGGCGTGGACCACATCGCCACGATCGCCGTCAACGAGTTCGGAACGCCGCTGCTCGACTCGGCCTTCTCGGCCGGTCAGATCCATGCTCGTCACGAGGTCGTGATGTACACGAATGCCGACCTGATCTTCTTCCCGGAGCTGATCTCGGCCATCGAGACGGCGCGTGCCCGCAGCGACCGGTTCATGCTCGTCGGGCAGTGCTACGACCTGGAGGTGACGGACGAGCTCGACGCGAACGGCATCGAAGCGCTGCGGCTCCGCGACGACGGCGAGCTGCGAGGCCGCCACTGGATCGACTACTTCGTGTTTCCGAATCACATACTGGGTGAACTGCCGGCATTCGCGGTCGGACGCCCCTGGTGGGACAAGTGGATGATCTGGCGTGCGCGCCAACTGAGGCTCGAGCTGATCGACCTCACTGGCGCGGTGCCGGTCGTTCACCAGCGGCACGGGTACGAGCACGTTCAGACGTCCTCGCACACGTGGTGGGGGCCGGAGGGCGACGCGAACCGGTCATTTCTCCGTCTCGGGCAAAGCCTGTCGATGCGCGACGCGACGCACACGCTCGCAGGGAACGAGGTCGTTCGAAGCCATCATGACCTGCGGCAGCGAGTGCGAACCGAGCTCTCCATTCACGACTGGAGTGTTCCGCTGTACCGCGGCGGCCGCTGGCTGTATCACCGCCGTCCCGGCGGCTAGGCGCGCCGCCGGCTAGGGCGCGGGCGGGTGCACCATCCAGACGTTCGGCTCTCTGTAGGTGCCTTCGTCCCGCTCGCGATCGATCTCGACCGGCGCCAGCGCTCCAGGCACGACGTAGGCGCCGCTCTCGGGAAGCGCCATCTCCGTCCACGCTTCCCACTCCGCCACGGAGCCCGACACCGTGACCGACTCCGGGGCGACCTTGACGATCTCGGCGCCGAGCCGCTCGTGCGTTCGCAGCCACGGGTCGAGATGCGTCCCGTCGTGCCGCCGCCACGCGAGGTGCGCTCTATCGGCGTCAGTGGATAGCGGTGCTTGAGGGTCGGCCGCACCGGGGCGATCAGCGTGCCGAGCCCGTGGTCGCGGCCGATCTCGGACATGCGCTCGATCATGCGGCAGCTGAGGTCCCGGCCCCGGTACTCCGGGGCGATCAGGATCTGCATCGCACACAGGACGGTCGGCTCCGGAGCGCCCTCGGCGAACCTGGCTTCGACAACGGCGTCGAGGCCCCCGTCGGGAAGGCTCGCCACGTCTCCGTCCCACGCGGCGGGAATGGCGTTGCCCACGCCGACGACTTCCTCCCGCTCGTCGTCCCAGGCGTAGAAGTGAAACTCGGCGTAGTCGGCGATCACGCGGTCGAAGAGCCGATTGAGAACGGCATCGTGGTACATGAACTCGGGCCACACCTGCGCGCGGAGCCCGGCGATGTGCGGGAGCGAGCCGGGCCGCTCGGCACGAGTGGGAAACTGGAGCGCCACCTCGGGTCAGAGCCTCGCACGCCCCGCGGGACGAACGGCGAGGCAGCGGTTCGTAGGCGAAAGTGACGCGCGCGACACTCGCTGTGTCAAGCGCAACACAGAAGGCAAGAGACCACCGGCCGCCTCCGTCTCCTGGTCATGACGGCAAGAACCACCGGGAAGACAGGAGGGACTGAGATGAAGCGCCACCGCCGGAGAATGAAGACCTGGTTCGCAACCGCGACCGCGATCGTGGCCCCGCTCGCAGCAGCGTCGAGCGCGGCGGCGACACGCGTGATCGAACCTACTCGCCCGGGACCCGCTCCCGTCCGCCACGTCCACATCCTGCGCGTCAGCGGCGCGACCTTTACGAGCTCGCTGAGCGGCGCGGCGCTGAACCCGATGAGCCGCCTCGGCCCGGGCGCGGTCGACGTCGGGTAACCGGCTCGGTCACGGGCGAGGTCGCCAAGGCCCGTAGTCGCGAGACGAGCGGCCGCGCCACGCGATCTGGAGGACCCGCCCCCGCCGCACCGTGCCGTCCGGGTACCGCACCGTGTACGCAGTTCCGAACATGTCGGTCACCTCGCGCAGGCCTCCGGCGACCGTGGCTTCGAGGAGCTCGGCCAGGAAGCGCCGGTCGGTCTTCGAGACTCCGAGCTCGAAGCGGCTCGCCTCGCCGAGGACCGCGACGACCCAGGTGTCCCCGACGATCAGCCGGACCGGGGCGCCGCCGGGGCCCACGGGCTGGAATGTGAGCTCTCGCACTCCAGGACCGGCTGCCTCGTCGGTGACGACAGCGATGTCTGCGACGTCGTCCCGGAAGCGCTCGATGACCGGCCAGACCGCGTTTCCGATCGGGGTGACGCGCTCGCTCGTCAGCGGAGGCGGAGCTTGCCGGCCGTGGTGACGGTGGCGTTGAAGCGCCGCGCGAGCCCGTCGAGGGCGCCACGTGTCCGGTAGCGGACGAGCTCGCCCCGCCACACGGCCTTCGAGCCCGGGAGCGGCGCGACGACCAGTGCCAGCTGGCCGACTCCGACCTCGACCCCGAACGCGCACTGCGCGATCACCGAGCGCTTGGCGCCGCCGATCCCGATGGTCGGGGTGCGCATCACGGTGACGTCGACGCGCGTTCCGTGATGAGCCGCCCAGGCCCGCGTCAGGGCGGGCGCACCACCATTCCAGCGCGCGAGGCAGCGACTCACCGTCGTGGCCGCCTTCTTGACGTGGGACGCATCCGGGACGATCGGGCGCGCAAGCCCGGGGACATTCACAGGGGCGCCGGTCGCGCCGGCCACGAGAACGTTCCAGCCCGGCGCGACCGCGAGCGCCGCTCCGGCGGCACCGCCGGTGAGAAGCCCGAGCACGACGAGCGCCGAGCCGAGCGCTGCCACCTTCCGACCGTTCATACGCTCAGCGTAGACGGCCCCGAGGCATTAACGTCACCTTCGCACTCTCGGACGGAGAGCGATGAGCGACGGCGAGACTCCCAACACCGACCCCAGCCCACCGCAGCGCCTCGCCCGGTCCAAGCAGCTCTACCGCTCGGCTCACGCGCGCGGCACGGACTACGCGAATCGCGGCAAGTTCTGGGTCGACACGCGGGACCCCGCGTCGGTGCACGGTGCGGCGATCGGCTGGTTCAAGCGCTACCGCGCGGCCGACGGTCAGCTCTACGCCGTGCTGCTGACGGCATATCTCTTTCTGACGCTCGTCCCGCTGCTGATCATCGAGACGAGCTACGCGTACAAGAACCCGGAAGCGCTGGCCACCCGGCTCGGTCACAGGCTGCACCTGAGCGGTAACACGAGCCACCTGCTCCAAAGCGTGCTCGCCGGCACCAGCGGCCACAAGCTCTCCGCCGCGGTGATCGCCATCATCAACCTGTTCTTCTTCGGCGTCGGCTTCGGGCGGGTGCTGCAACTCGCTCACGCCCGCTCCTGGGGGCTCGACCTTCGCAAGAACGCGCTCATCGACCAGGGGACGTACTACGGGATTCTCGCCGCGATGGTCGTGATGTCGGCGGTCTTCGTCGTGCAGACGCGTGCCCTGCGCAACTCGCCGTCCTGGATCGGCTGGGTGCTCGACATCGGCTGGCTCGCGCTTCTGGTCGGTTTCTTCACCTGGGCGCCGTGGCTGCTCCTCCACCGCCAGGTCCCGTGGCGCAACGTGCTGCCGGGCGCCGTCTTCACGGTTGTCGGCTTCATCGTGCTCCGCCTCGTGTCGGCCCTCGTCCTCAAGAACTGGCTCAACTGGTACTCGAAGACCTACGGCGCGCTCGGCATCGTGCTCGCGATCTTCTTCTGGCTCGTCATCTACGCCACGGTGCTCGTGCTCGCCGCCGCGCTCTCCCCGGCGCTCGCCCATCGGCGCGACGCGCTGCGCGCCCGCCTCGAGGGCTAGGAGTCGATCCCGAGGTACGCGTGAGCAAACCAGCGCGAGTAGCGCGGGGCACCGACGATCTGGGTCGAGGCGCGCGCGGCGGAGGCCGTATCGGTGAGCACGCTCCCGTCTCGCGCCTGCCGCTGTCAACCCGCGGCGCCTAACATCCGAGCATGGGTCCCACCGCGGCTCGCTCGCGCGCACTCGTCGCGCTCGTGTTCGCCCTCGCAGCGCTGGCCGGCGCAACCCGTGCGGCGGCAACGCCGATGACCCCGGCCGACCGGAACGCGATCAGCACCCTCGTCGACCGGTTCGTGAAGGACGTCGTGCTCCGCCAGGACCTGAAGGACGGCTGGACGCTCGCCGGCCCGGATCTCCGCGGCGGGACGACACGGGCGGCGTGGATCGCCGGCGACGGGGTCACGGTCGCGGCGTTCCCGGCGAGCGGCTCGAGCTTCCGCAACGCCTGGACCGGGCACCTTGCCGGCCCCGGGCACTTCGAGGGCGCGGTCATCCTCCAGCCGAAGCCGGGCAGCCGGTACGACCAGACAGCAGTGACGGTGGACGCTCGGCGCGTCTCCGGCCGCTGGGTGATCAACGCGTTCTACTCGGCGGCCGTGTTCCGGTCGGGCTCGCAGAACCATGGGAGCTGCGGCCGGTCCGACTGCGCGATCAGCGGTCCCGCCGACTACGGGCCGCAGGGC
The DNA here is from genome assembly GCA_035518115.1 of Gaiellaceae bacterium. Taxonomy (GTDB): domain Bacteria; phylum Actinomycetota; class Thermoleophilia; order Gaiellales; family Gaiellaceae; genus PALSA-600. Next base: position 7,883 of record DATIXY010000026.1, read on the forward strand.
GCTGCGAGCGCAGTGGGTAACACCTCGACGCGCGTCAGTGGTCACACGTTCCTCGCGGTGCTGGCGGCCATCGGGATCTTCGTGCTGGCGCTGCCGTTCGTGATCTGGATGCGCATCCACCGGCGCGACAGCCGGGCGCGGGCCGCGTACGAGGCGCACAACCAGACGCTGCGCTGACGGGGACGCGGGTCAGTACGCGCCGCGGCGGCTCAGGATCGCGCCCGGCGTCCGGAAGAGGATCGAGATGTCGAGCCAGATCGACCAGTTCTCGAGGTAGTAGAAGTCGAGCCGGACGAGGTCGTCGAACGTCAGGTCGGAGCGCCCCGCCACCTGCCAGAGACCGGTGATGCCGGGGAGCACGTTGTAGCGGCGGCGGTGCCACGGCTCGAGCCGCTCGAAATCGCGCAGCGGCAGCGGACGCGGCCCGACCAGCGACATCTCGCCGCGGAGCACGTTGACGACGTTCGGGATCTCGTCGAGCGAGAGACGGCGCAGGACGCGGCCGACGCGCGTCACCCGCGGGTCGCGCCGGATCTTGAACAGGGCTCCGGTCGCCTCGTTGGCACGCTCGAGCAGCTCCTGCTGCCGTGCCGCGCCGGCGACCATCGTCCTGAACTTCAGCATCCGGAACTCGCGCTCGCCGAGCCCGATGCGCGGGTCGGCGTAGAACACCGGGCCCCGCGACGTGCACTTCACCGCGAGCGCGATCAACAGCCAGATTGGCAGGCCGATCAGGACGATCAGCGCCGCGACGACGATGTCGAAGACGCGCTTGATCACCCAGTCGGTCCCCGCGAAGATCGGCGACCGCAGATCGAACAGCGGCGCACCGAGCCCGGCGACGTACTCGCCGCGCTCGATCAGCAGCTCGGTCGTCCTCGGCGCGACCCTCACCTTCACGCCGCGCCGCTCCGCCGCATCGAGGATCTCGAGCAGCCGCTCGTCGGAGACGCCCGAGTCGGCCACGATCACCTCTTCGAGCTTCGCCTCGGCCAGCAACTGCTCGACCGACGGGCCCGGGTCGGTCTCGGCGACGAACTCGTACTCGATCCCCGCGCGCGATGCGCCGAGGCTCGTGCGGAGCTGGTAGCGCTGCTTCGGATCGCGTCCGACGATCAGCGCGCGGCGGCGCACACCCGCTGCTCTGAGAATCGCGCTGGTGAGCACCGAGTAGCTGGCGCGCAGCAACGCGATCGCGCCCGAGACGAAGATCGCCCCGGCGATGTAGAGCCCGAAGGTGGTGACGTGCTGGCCGCTGCCGATCGCGAAAGCGAGCGTGAGCGCGGCGACGAGGAACACGCTCGGGACGATCCGTCCCGCGCCTTCCCGTGACTCCCGCCGCGAGTAGAGGCCGGCACGCCAGAAGACGAGCAGCAGCACGAGGATCAGGAACGGCAGCCAGTCGGCCGTCTGGTCCCAGAGGAGGCCCCACAGGATCGGCATCGGGTCGACGATCGCCGCCCGGAGCGCGAGCGCACCGTACAGGCCGATCACGAGCCCGGTGATGTCGATCGCGGCGAGGACGAGGACGCTCGCGGTGCGCCGGGCTGCCGCCTTCAGCGATGACGCCGAGAGAGGGTGCGCCCGGGTCGCACGGGCATCCTCGGGCGGCGGCTGGCCGGACTCCGGCCGGACGCCGTCGCTCCGTTGGGGCACTGCCACGGAGCGATCGTACCTCGGAGGGGGTCCGGCTCCATCAAGCGGTACGGTCGGCGCATGGAGCGCGTGGCGGCGGTGATCCCGAACCTGAACGGCGCCGGCTTCGTCGGAACGTGCGTCGAGGCGGCCTTGCGTGCCGGCGCCGCCGACGTCGTCGTCGTCGACGACGGCTCGCAGGACGCGAGCCCTGCCGAGGCGGAGACCGCGGGCGCGCGTCTCCTCCGCTCGCCCGGGCGCGGGTTCGCGGCCGCCGTCGCGGCCGGCTTCGCAGCGACGGACGAGCAGTACGTCCTCGTCCTGAACAGCGACTGCTTCCTCGATGCGAACGCGGTCTCGCAGCTCGCGGCCGCGCTCGACTCCGAGCCGCGCCTCGCGCTCGTCGGCGCGGGCCTGCGTTCACCCGACGGAAGCCCGGCCAAGTCGCACGGCGTCCTACTCGGGCTCGACGGGGCCGTCCGCGCGCTGCTCACTGGCAGCACCGGGCGCGGCGCCGAGCGGCTGGCTTCCGGGCTCCAGCACTGCGAGTTCGTGCCGCTCGCGTGCGCGCTCGCGCGCCGCTCCGCCTGGGACTCGGTCGGCGGCATCGACACCGGCTACGCCTTCTACTTCGAGGACTACGACCTGTGCTGGCGGCTCGGCGCAGCCGGGTGGCAGATCGCCGTGCTCTGGGACGCCGGCGCGGTTCACCTCGAGGGCGCGTCGTCGGAGGCGGACGGCGGACCGTGGCTCGGGCAGTACTACGCAAGTCTCGCGCGCTACCTCCGGCGGCGCTACCCGTCGCGCTGGGTGGCATTCCCCGCCGTGTGGCTTCCCTACGCGATCGTGCAGACCGCTCGCCGGCCGCGTCGCGCAAGCGACTTCATCGGCGCCGCGAAGGCGGTGGTGCTCCCGCCGCGCTGACTGCCGAGCTTCAGCGGTCGGCGGCGACGTGGAAGTTCGGGATCAGCGAGCCCGGCCGCGTGTCGGAGAGGGGCGGATACCGGTCGAGTGCCGCACCCGCGCGGTTCACGAGCCAGACCGGGCCACGCGCGAGTGCGGTGCGGCGCAGGCCGGCTTCGATGTAGGTGCCGATGAGCATCGCGAGGCCCGAGCCGGAGCCGGCGGCCGGCTCGACTGCGAGCGACGACCAGTCGCCGTTCCGCTCGAAGAGCAGCCGGAGCCCGGTGTGCGTCCACCGCCAGTAATCGTTCGGCGACGGGTGGTACACCTGGACGCCGTGCGTCGATGCGAGGACGCGCCCACCCGCAGCGGTGACGCGGCGGAGCTCGGACACGGCCTGCGCGGGATCGTCGGCGTGCTCGAGCACCTGGGTGCAGAGCACGAGATCGAAGCTCTCGTCGTCCACCGGCAGCGATTCGACGGCCCCGATCAGATCGGCGTACGGGCTCTCGACGACGTCGACGCCCACGTACTCCGATGCGATCCCGGAGAAGAACGGGTAGTAGGGCTTCACGCCGCAGCCGACGTCGAGCACGCGCACCGGACCGCGATCGCCGAGCTCGGCCGCCTGTGCCTGCAGCCAGCGGGCGAGGGCCGACCGGACGACCCACGTCGCCGACGACGGACTCGGGTACCGCCGGTTGGCGCCCGGCCACGACTCGGAGCTCACCGCCATTCGCGGCGTGACACTACCGCTAGGCGTTGAGCTTCTCGAACGCGGCGAAGGACGGCTTCTTCTTGCCGGCGATCGTCATCAACCCGGACTGCCAGCCGCCGAGGTTCGGGTCGTCCTTGAGCAGGAACCAGAGCATCATGTCGATGCGCGGGTTCTTCTTCGCGATGTCGAACGACTCGGTCAAGTACAGCGCCTGCTTCGCCCACGACACGCCGACGAGCTTGTCGGGCGGATTCGTCTGATAGCCGTACTCGGTGATCCACAGCCGTTTGTTGCCGTAGAGCTGTGTGAGCACCTTGATCAGGTCGCCGAGGTTGCCGAGCGTCACGGCCGTGGCCGGGCCGCCCCGAGCGCCGGTCGGCTTCGTCGTCGGCGTGTCCGTCGGCCCCGCCGGATACGGGTGATGCGACCACGCGTCGAACGTCTTCAGGCCGGCCTTCTTGACGGCCCGCAGGAATGCGATCGGAGAGATCGAGGGACGCGTGCTGCGCGGGTTGTTGTTGCCCCGGGGCGCGGTCTCGCCGCATGCGACGCGTTCGCCCCCGATCAGCGTGCCGTGAACGCCGTTGTAGACGGCGTTGCAGATCAGCGCGTAGTCCCTCGCGCTCTGGATCACGTACGCACCGCTCGCCGTCTTCCGGTACTGCGGCGAGAGGAAGATCGGGTTGTTCGGCTCGTTCCACGCAGCCCAGTCCTTGACCGCCGGCAGCACCTGCCCGTCGGGGGCGAGGAACGTCCCGCTGTACCGCTTCGCCGCCGCGTACGCGAAGTTGCGGAGGTCGGTCGGGTTCTTCGGCACGACGTTCTTCGAGATCCGACCGCTCTCCCACGACGGCGTCGCGTAGATCGAGAAGAGGACGTGGATGCCGTACTGCTGCGCGTACTGGACGGTGCGGTCATAGAGCGCCCAGTTGTACGCCGGGTCGTTCGGGTTCTTGGCATTGGCCGGCCGCTTGGTGGCGACGCCGTACGGGCCGCCCCAGTAGAGGTTCTCGCGGATCTCCTGGACGTGGAGCGTGTTCAGCAGCGAGAAGGTCTGGGGGATCGGACCGTAGAGGGTCTGTGCCTCGTCGTAGATCCCGACACGCAGGTAGCGCGACGCGGAGACGGGCTGCGCGGTCGCAGCGACCGCTGCCACCGCGAGCGCGGCGGCGACGACCCCGAGCTTCAGGCGCATCAGACGGCGACCGGCTCTCTACCGATGGCGTCCAGCCACCGGCGCAGCCCCTCCTCGAGGTCGATCTCCGGCGCCCAGCCGAGCACCTGTTGCGCACGGGTGATGTCCGGCCGCCGCACCTGCGGATCGTCGATCGGCAGCGCCTCGAACACGATCTCGCTCGGGGACCCCGTGACACGAATCACCGTCTGGGCGAGCTCGAGCATCGTCAGCTCGTGCGTCGGGTTGCCGAGGTTGACGGGCAGGTGCTCGTCGCTGCCCGCGAGCAGGTACAGGCCGCGGATCAGGTCGTCCACGTAGCAGAGCGACCGCGTCTGCGAGCCGTCGCCGTACACGGTCAGCGGCTTCCCGGCCAGCGCCTGGTGGAGGAAGTTGACGGACGCCCGCCCGTCGTTCCTGCGCATGCGCGGCCCGTACGTGTTGAAGATCCGCGCGATGCAGGTGTTCACGCCCTGCTGCGTGTGGTAGGTCATCGTCAGCGCTTCGGCGTACCGCTTCGCCTCGTCGTACACGCCGCGAGGCCCGATCGGATTGACGTTCCCCCAGTACGTCTCGGCCTGAGGGTGCTCGAGCGGGTCGCCGTAGACCTCGCTCGTCGAGGAGATCAGGAACCGCGCGCGCTTCCACTTCGCCAGCCCGAGGGCGTTGTGCGTGCCGTATGAGCCGACCTTGAGGGACTTCAGCGGCGCGCGCAGATAGTCGACGGGGCTCGCGAGGGCGGCGAGGTGGAAGACGAAGTCGACATCGCCGGCGACCTCGATCGGCTCGACGACGTCGTGGTACAGGAAGGTGAAGCGCTCACCGCGCAGGTGGTCGATGTTCTCGAGCGTCCCGGAGTCGAGGTTGTCGACGCAGACGACCTTGTGACCTTCGGAGATCAGGAAGTCACAGAGGTGGGAGCCCAGGAACCCGGCACCGCCGGTCACGACGGAGGTAGGCATCGGTGAAATGTACTTCGAGAAGCGGCAGGCGTCGGCTTCGCTTACGAACCTTTTGCATAGTGCCCGCGGATGGGGCGAGGTTCGGTACGGTGGCTCCTGGACGTGCCCTCGTCCCACCCCGAGGCGCTCGAACGAGCGGTCTCGGGTCCCCCCGAGAGGCCCCGCCCGAGCCGCATGGGCGGGGTCTCTTCTCTCCCGCTACCAGGGGAGGCCGGCGTCCGTCCGGACGTGGTGGTCGCCGTCGTGGTCGCGCCAGCCGACCGCAAACCACAGCCCGGGGCGGGCGGCATCCTTGGCCATCCAGACCGCCGTCTGGCCCTCCTCGCCGCCGGCCAGGGTGATCGGCTCCGACGACGACGGCAGCGAGACGGTCTCGCCCTGCTCGTCCTCGACGGTGAGGCGGACGCCGTCCGCGCGTCCGGCTCCGGCGTTCCGCACGACGACCCCGTAGCGGCGACGGTCTCTGCCGTCCGGCACCGCCAGGCCCGGCGTGACCTTCAGGTCGGCGCCCCGGCTCACGACCGCCGCCGTGACGAGGGTGTCGTGCACCTCGGTCGGCCGTTCCGACGGAGGCTCGCCGGGCTTCCGAGGCGGCGGCGGAGTCGTCTCCCCGCGCAGCGCGACCACGAGCGCGAAGAGCGCGAGGATCAGCGCGCCGCCGGCGATGAGGACCGCACCGAGTGCGATCCAGTCGCTTTGGCTCAGGCTCGCCAGCACCACGGCCGGCCAGGGTACGCGAGATGCCCGGCGCTCCGCCGGCTAGCGCAGGTCCTTGTTCGACTCCATGTCGAACCACATCGCGAAGAGCGTGAACTGGCTGCCCGAGATGAGGAGCAGGGCGACCAGCACGATCGTGGCGGTCGGGATCCCGTGCCCGCCGATCCGGAAGATCGTCTCGGCGATGCCGAGCACGAGCCCGGCGGTCGTCATCAGGAAGCCGAGGAAGTAGAAGAAGACGAGCGGGTGGAAGTCGCGGATCACGTACTTCTCCCGCATGCGCCAGAAGAACCCTTTCCAGAGGAGCCACGAGATGCGGGGGACGACGCTCCTGATCTTGATCCCCGACCGCTCGCCGACTCCGTAGATCGGCCGCGACGGGAAGTCGCGCACCCGCGCGTTCCAGACGTTCAGGTGCACGAGCATGTCGTTGGGGAAGCCGTACGACGTGTAGATGCGGTCGAGGTCGAGCAGCGTCAGCATCCGCAGCGACAGCGCCGTATACCCGGCCTGCGAGTCGGCGACGTGCCAGTAGCCCGACGCGACCTTCGTGAGCAGGCTGAGGACCGCGTTGCCGAGGTAGCGGCTGCGCGGGATCAGCTTCCACGCGCTGCCCGTGAACAGCCGGTTCGCCTTCGCGTAGTCGAGCTCACCGCGCACGACAGGCAGCGCCAGCCCTTCGAGCTCGTCCGGGTCCATCTGGTTGTCGCCCGCCATTACGGCGACCACGTCGATCCGGGCGGCCAGTGCGAGCTTGTAGCCGGTGACGATCGCCGCGCCGACTCCCCGGTTGCGGTCGTGCGTCACGACCTCGACGCGCGGATCGTCGGTCGAGCGCGCCCGCTCCGCCGTCGCGTCGGCCGACGCGTCGTCGACGACGAAGATCCGGTCGACGAAGCCCGGAATCCCCTGGATCGTCGCCGCAACGAGCTGCTCCTCGTCGTGCGCAGGCACGACGACCGCCACGCTCTTTCCCTCGAGCATGCCTCGATCGTACGGCGGGGAGCGGTCAGCCGATACGCGTGTCGCCGACGACGGCGACGATCGCGCCGATCAAGAGGCCGATCAGCGCGCCGATCAAGATCGACGACTTCCGCGAGTGCGCCGACGACTTCACCGCCTGGGCCAGGGTGATCACCTTCGCGCTCTCGACGTTCTCCGAGAATGCAAGGTTCGTCTGCGTCGAAGACAGCTGGTTGAGCAGGTTGCCCTGGCGCTGGAGCGCCGTGTCGAGCTGGGTCACGAGCACGAGCTTGTTGAGCGGGTCGAGGTTGGCGACCTTGATCGCCTGGTCGGCAGCCGCGATCCGGTCGTTGATCGACTTGAGCTGAGTCTGCGTGGTGCGCAGGACGAGCTTGTACGTCGCGATCTTCGTGCCGACGTAGGGCGCCGTCGTGCGCTTCACGACCGTGGTCGCGAGCGCATTCGCCGCGTCCTGCGTCTTCGTCGGGTTCGAGCCCGTGACGGTGAGCGAGATCAGCGGCGTCGCGCGTGTCGCGCCGCTTCCGGTCGCACTGCCGACCTGGGCGACCGAGACGTTCCCGCGCAGCGCGCCGCTCGGCAGGCCGGCGGCCGCCTCGGCCCCCGACTGCGCGGACGCAGAGCTCGTGATCAGCGCGATCGCGCGCGGGTTCGTGTAGAAGCCGTTGACCAGCGAGCCACCCGGGGAGACCGGCTGCCCGAGCGAGATCAGCGTCGCCGCCTTGTAGTCGTTGCCGCCGCGGAGCGAGTACACGCCGCCCAGGATCGCCCCGACCACGAGGCCGCCGACGGGCAGCCACCAGAGGCGGACGACCGCGCGGCGCCAGCGCCCGAGATCGACTTCCCGTTCGGCGTCGGGGTCGGTTGCGGGCGCCGTCATCGCGCGGCGACTGTAGCCGACGCCCATTCCCACTGCCGGGCGAGCCCCTCTTCGAGCCCGACCGCGGGGTCCCAGCCGAGCTCCGAGCGGATGCGGGTCGTGTCGGCGACCGTGCGCTGCTGGTCGCCGGCGACGGCCGCGCCGACCCGGACGTCGAGCGTCCTGCCGGAGAGCCGCTCGAAGAGCGCGATCGCCTCGGCCATCGACGCCTCGACCGAGCCGCCGACGTTGTAGGTGCCCACGCCGGATTCCATCGCGCGAACGGTGGCAGAGACGATGTCGGCAACGTAGGTCCAGCTCCGTGACTGCGACCCGTCGCCGTACAGCTCGAACGTCGACCCGGCCGCGAGCGCGAAGGCGATCCGCGTGAAAGCCATGTCGGGGCGCTGGCGCGGCCCGAAGGCGTTGAAGTACCGCAGGACGACGGCATCGAGGCCGAACGAGCGGACGTACGCGTCGAGCAGCAGCTCGCAGGCGAGCTTCGTGACGCCGTACGGAGAGAGCGGATGGGGCGTCGCGTCCTCGGGCGTGGGGAACCGCTCGGGCGCACCGTAGATCGACGACGACGACGCGAACACCACACGCACACCGTCGCGGACCGCCGCCTCGAACACTCGCTGCGAGGCGACCACGTTCCGGCTCACGTAGACCGGGAAGACGTCGCCGAAGCTCCGGACGCCCGGCTGCCCCGCCAGGTGGAAGACGCCGTCGAGGCCACGGAAGTCGATGTCGTCGACGGCGAGGTCGATCCGGCGCACGTCGAGGTCGGCGGCGTTCTCCTCCTTGAGCCGGGGGTCGTAGTAGTCGGTGAAGCAGTCGAAGCCGACCACCTCGTGACCCTGCCGGACCAGCTCGTCGGCGAGCTGGGAGCCGATGAAGCCCGCCGCGCCGGTGACCCCGTAACGCACGGCCGCAGGTTACCCGCGCCGCTCGACGAGCCCGTAGACCCGCGTGTAGCCGGTGAGGAAGAGGTGGTCGGAGTCGGCGACGACCGGGGTGTACTTGCCGTCGGGGAACGTCCAGACGGGCGCGCCGGTCGTCGCGTTGAGCGCATACGTCCGGCCGGCGAGCGTGGCGAAGTAGACGCGGCCGGCGATCACGGTCGACGAGCCGGAGATCGGCCCGTTCGCCGTGAACTGCCAGATCACGTTCCCCGTGGCCGCGTCGAAACACGTGAAGCGGTGCGAGTAGGAGCCCGCGTAGACGCGGTCGCGCCAGACCGCCGCAGAGGAGTAGACATAGCCGCCGGTCGACTGCGACCAGCGCAGCTCCCCGCTCGTCGCGCCGAACGAATAGACCTTGCCGTCGGTCGCGCCGACGTAGACGCGGCCGTAGGCGACGGCAGGGGTCGCGTAGAAGGTGCCGGTGGAGCCGAACCGCGGCTGCGCGCTCGCGCGCCACAGGATTCGGCCGGTGCGCGCGTCGAGCGAGTACACGTGGCCGGAGTAGTCGCCGACGAACAGCCGGTTCCCGGACGCCGACACGCCGCCCTTCACCTGCCCGCCGAGCGTGGCCGTCCAGAGGAGCCGGCCGGTGTGCTCGGCGAAGGCGGCGACCTTCCCGCTCCAGTCGCCGACGTAGACCTTGCCGCCGGCGACGAGGGGGGACGACTCGGACGGCGCCAGGGTGCGCCGCCAGACGATGCGCCCGCTCTTGGAGTCGAATGCGATCAGCGCCCCGGTGAGCGTCGAGCTCGGCGGGCGGTTGCACGGCGGCTGGTTGAGGAACGACTCGAAGACGAGGTGGTCGTCGACCGCGGGCGAAGCGGCGACGCAGCGGCCGGAGCCGTACGCCCACGCGAGCCGGCCGTTCGTGTTGTCGACCGCGAGCATGTTGCCGTTGTTCGTCGCGAAGAACAGCCGCCCGTAGGCGACCGCCGGCGGGAACTCCACGAGCGTGTGCGCGCGGTACGTCCAGGCGACGCGGAACGGCGGCGCGAGGGAGATCCCGCGCCCGAAGCGCTGCCCCTCGAGATCGTGGCCGTACACCGGCCAGGCGATCCCGGGCTCGACCGGCTTCGGGGGCGGCGGCTGTGTCGCGACGAATTCGATCGTCGAGGAGCCGTGGATGTTGCGCGAAGCGTGCTTGATGTGGACGTAGTAGGCCGCCCCGGCTCCGAGCACGAGCAGCACGAGCGCTCCCGCGCCGATCAGGATCCAGCGTTTCATCGCCGCTCGACCGCGAACAGGCGCGAGTAGCCGTGGAGCAGCAGTGTCTGGCCGCCTCCGGCGACGGGGACGTACTCGCCGTGCGGGAAGTCGAGCACGACCTTGCCGGTCACGGCGTCGACGCCGAGGATGCGGTGCGCGAAGGACCCGGCGTAGGCGATGCCGTCGACGACGACGGCGGCACCGGAGATCGGGCCGCCGGTCCCGTGCTCCCAGATCGTCGCGCCGGTGCGCGCCGACAGCGCATAGAAGACGCCGTTGTACGAGCCGAAGAACACGCGGCTGCTTGCCACGGCCGGCGACGAGTAGACGTACGAGCCGGTCAGCCGCGACCACAGGCGCGTGCCGTCGACCGAGAACGCGGTCATCGACCCCCCGTCCGAGCTCGGCACGAACACGCGCCCGCCGGCGACGGCCGGCGTCCCGTAGATGCGGCCGTTGACCGACGCCGACCAGCGATACGCGCCGGTCGCCGCAGAGAGCGCGACCAGGCGGCCGCAGTAGTCCCCGATGTAGACGACGCCGTTCGCGACGGCGGCCGAGGACGTGATCTTGCAGCCGTCGTGGTACGCCCAGCGCACCCGGTGCGTCGTCAGGTCGAGCGCGGTGACCCAGCCACCCCACGTCCCGAAGACGTCGACGCCGCCCGGCAGGACGATCGGCGACGACTCGATCGGCGACCCTGCGTCGAAGCGCCAGAGCAGCCGGCCGTCGGAGCGGCGCAGCACCTGGACGAAGCCGTCCATGCCGTGGACGACCAGGGCGCCTCCGGCGACCGCCGGCGAGGAAGCCATCTTCCCGCCGGCCGTGTCGTGGCGCCAGATCACGCTGCCGTCGTGCATGTCGAGCGCGCGGATCGTCTCGGTCGCGTTCCCGATGTACGCGACGCCGTCGGCGACGACTGCCGGGAACTCGATCAGCCCGCCGAGCCCGTGCGTCCACACGATCTTGAAGGGCGGGCGCAGGCGGATCCCGGTCTGCTGCTGGGTCCGGGCCGGCCCCGCCCCGTACATCGCCCACTGCAGGGCACGGCGGAAGATCCTGATCGTGGACTTCGGGTGCGTCCGGAACGAGAGCCTGACGGCGCGGGCGTTGTAGCCCGGCTTCGACGCGACCGTGACGAGCGCCTTCCGCGGCCCGATCGGGATCGACGCCACCCCGCGGGCGTTGCTGCGCGCCGCGCGCCGCCCGATCTGGACGACGGCGCCGCCGACGACCGTCCCGAGGTCGCCGTCCACGACCGTCACCTGGACCGCCTTCGGCCGGTGCGGCCGGGTCTGCGCGGGCACGTGGGGTCTGGCCCGGGTCTGACCCGGGTCTGACCCCGATTGGCTCGGTGCGGCCTGTTCGCGCGAGCCACAGCCGGCGGCGAGCACGGCCAGGACGATCAGGCAGGCGGCGCGCCTCACGCTTCCGGCGTGATCGCTTCCTCCGCCTGCTCGCCGAGCGGCTCGAGCGTGCCGCCCGCGTCCTCCAGGATCACCTGGGCGAAGTACCGCGTCATCACGACTCCCTCGCGGAAGTCGCCGAAGCGCGGCTCGGGCCGCTCGCCGACCGCGAGCGCCAGGGCCAGCTCCGGGTAGCGCGACCCCGCCGCCGTCGGCAGCGGGAACCCGCCGCCGAAGCGGGGGTTGACGTCGGTCACCTCCAGATGTCCATCCGGTTCTCGAAAGCACTGCACGTTCGCCGGTCCGATGATGCGCAACGCCTCGGACACCCGACGCCCGTGCTCGATCAGATCGCGATCGGCGATCGTCGCCCCTTTGATCGACTCGCCGCCCTTCGACTCGATCATCGTCCGCGGGATCGCGGCCAGGCAGCGAGCGTCGAGGTCGCAGAACACGTCGACCGAGAACTCCTCGCCGAGGCACTGCGACTGCACCATCGACTCGGCGGTCGTGTAGCGCAGGAAGAAGTCGAGCTCCGCCCGGTCGGCGGCGCGATAGATGTGGCGCGAGCCGAAGCCGCGCCGCGCCTTCACCAGCACCGGGTACCGGACGTCGTCCGGCAGCGCGTCCGGCAGCCACGTCGGCGGCGTCCCGATCCGCTGTTCCTCGAAGAAGAGGTGGGCGAGGTACTTGTCGGCACAGCGGTGGATCGTCTCCGGCTCCGGGACGAGCACGGTCGCACCGGCGCCGCCCAGCACGTTGCGGCTCTCGGCGAGCACGAGGTGGTCGAGATCCGTCAGCGGGACGATCAGCCTCACCTCGTGGAGCTCGACGAGGTTGCGCAGCGCCGCGACGTAGCCCGGGTCGTCGACCGGAGGGACGATCGCGCGCCGGTCGGAGTGGTACAGCGCCGGCGCGAGCGGATCGAGGTCGGCCGAGATCGTCGTCGCCCCCGCCTCGCGGAAAGCAGTGACGATGTCGACGCGCTGGCCGGCGCACGTGAACAGAACCGCGGTCACGAGGGGGCAGCGTAGCGAGGGCGGGCGGGAACTCCGGCCACCACCTCGCCCGGCGCCACGTCACGGGTGACCACCGCACCGGCACCGACGAGCGCGTTCTCGCCGATCGTGACGCCGCCCAGGATCACCGCGCCCGATCCGATCGAGGCGCCGTCACCCACGCGGACGGGAAGCAGCTCCCAGTCGCCGACCCCGGCCAGGGCGCCGTCCGCCGCGGTCGCGCGGGGCGTCTTGTCGTTCACGAACAGGACGCCGTGGCCGACGAACACGCCGTCGCCGATCTCGACGCCGTCGCAGATGAACGTGTGGCTCTGGATCTTGCAGCGGGCGCCGACGACCGCGCCGCGCTGAATCTCGACGAAGGTGCCGATCCGCGTCCCGTCTCCGATGCGGCACCCATAGAGGTTCGTGAACGAGTGGACGACGACGTCGTCGCCGAAGTCGACGTCGACGAGCATCCGGTAGGGGGCTTCGTTCGCCGGGTCGCCGCTCACCGGACGCCCTCGGCGACCGCAGCGGCGACCCGCTCGATCTCCGCGGGCTCGAGCTCCGGGAAGAGCGGCAGCGACACCGCGGTCTCGGCCCACGCCTCCGCGGCCGGAAACGCGCCTGCGCCGTGGCCGAGCGGCGCGAGTGCCGGCTGCAGGTGCAACGGTACCGGGTAGTGCATCCCGCTCGCGATCGCGTCGGCGCCGAGTGCCTCGCGAATCCGGTCCCGCTCCGCCGAGCGGACGACGTACAGATGCCAGACGGGATCGGCCCACTCGGCGACCTCGGGCGTCGTCACGAGCCCGTCCAGCAGCTCGGTGTAGGCGGCCGCATGCTGCCGGCGCAGCACGTTCCAGCCGTCGAGACGGCGCAGCTTCACCCGCAGCACCGCGGCCTGGAGCGTGTCCAGACGCTCGTTCCCGCCGATCGCCACGTGCTCGTACTTCCGGCTCTGACCCAGGTCGCGCAGGACGCGGATCGCCTCGGCGAGCCGCTCGTCGTCAGTCGCAATCGCTCCCGCGTCGCCGTATGCGCCGAGGTTCTTGCCGGGGTAGAAGCTGAACGCGGCGATGTCGGCGAGCGAGCCGCACCGCCGCCCGCGGTACTCGGCGCCGTGCGCCTGCGCCGCGTCCTCGACGAACGCGAGGCCGTGCTCGTCGCAGATCGCCCGAATCGCATCGGCGTCGCACGGATGGCCGAAGAGATCCACGCCGACGATCGCCTTCGTTCGCGGCGTCACCGCGCCGGCGGCGAGAGTGACGTCGAGCTGCCCGTAGTGGTCGCAGTCGACGAGCACCGGCGTCGCCCCGAGCCTCACCAGCGGCAGGATCGACGCGATGAACGTGTTCGCCGGCGCGATCACCTCGTCGCCCGGGCCGATGTCGAGGGCGTCGAACGCGAGCGCGAGCGCCGCCGTCCCGGAGGAGACGCCGACGACGTGCGCGACGCTGCAGTACGCGGCCCACTCCTCCTCGAAGCGGCGGACCTCCTCGCCGAGGATGTACTGCGTCGAGGCGATCGCATCGATCACCGCGCGGTCGACCTCGTCCTTCAGCGACGCGTACTGGCGCTTCAGGTCGACGAACTGGATCGGCTCGGGCACGGGCTCACCCTAGCCGGGCCACCCGCCGGTCTCCCCCTTGTACGTGCCGCCGAACAGGGCCAGCGGCGTCCGTAGCAGGATCAGCAGGTCGGTCTTCCAGTCGCGGTGCCGCACGTACCAGAGGTCGAGATCGATTCGCTCCGACCACGGCAGCGACGCGCGCCCGTGGATCTGCGCCCAGCCGGTGATGCCCGGCTTGACGTCGAGCCGGTGGCGCTGGCGCTCGTCGTAGCGGTCGACCTGGTACCGGAGCGTCGGCCGCGGCCCGATCACCGACATCTCGCCGCGCACGACGTTCCAGAGCTGGGGCAGCTCGTCGATCGACAGCCTGCGCAGGATCCGGCCGACGCGCGTGATGCGCGAATCGCCGCGATCGACCGCGTAGCCGGCCCCGAGCTTCTCTGCACCGACCACCATCGTGCGCAGCTTGAGGAGCTCGAAGTCGACGCCGCCCCTGCCCACGCGGCTCTGCCGGTAGAGAACCGGCCCTCCGTCCTCGAGCTTCACGGCCAGCGCGGCCGCCGCGAGCACGGGCGACGTGACGACGAGGCCGGTGCCGGCGATCGCAACGTCGAGCGCCCGGTTCAGCGGGTCCCCTCCGCTGCCTCCCACGTCGCGGGCACGCCGCGGCGCACGTAGTTCCACAACGCAACGAGCGTCGCCCACGTGACGAGCACGTAGTAGCGCGCGATTCCCACACCCACCGCCGCCGCGAGCAGCAGCCCGAGCTGCGCGGCGAGGACGAGGTCGTACACGAAACCGTGGGCGATCAGCGCGACCGACGTCGCGAGCAGGACGACGTGCAGGACGCCGGACGCATAGCGAAGATGGCGGTGCGACACGATCGCGACCCCGTACCGCAGCCCGAGCCGGTGCAGCATCCGCCCACGGGCGACGATCAACCAGCAGTGCTCGAACATGCGCACCTTGCGGTGGTACTCGGTCTCGTTCGTCGGCGTCGCCTTCTCGTACGCAGCCGCGGCAGGCTCGTAGACGGCGCGCCGGCCGTGCTGCACCATCAGGTACGGGAACGCGAGATCGTGGCCGAAGCGCGGATCGACTTCGACGTAGTCCGGCCTCCGCAGAGCGTAGATCGAGCCGTTGCCGCCCGTGACCGACCCGAGCCGCGACTCGGCGTCGCGGACGCCGAGCTCGTAGCGCCAGTAGACCCCTTCCTGGTTCGCGCCGTTCGAGCCGACGATGTGCAGCTGTCCGCAGACGTATGCCACGTCCGGATCTGCGAAGGGGCGAACGAGTTCGCGCAGCGCGTCGGGCGCCCATGTCGCGTTCGCATCGGTGAACGCGACGATCTCGGCGTCGGTCTGGCGCACTGCGTTGTCCTGAGCCGCGACCTTGCCGCCGCGCGGGTTCGAGATCACCTTGACGCCAGGGAACTGCAGTGCGATCGCCTCGGTCCGGTCGTCCGACGCGTCCGACGAGACCACGATCTGGAGACGCTCGCGCGGGTAGTCGAGCTCGAGGAGGTTCTCGAGCCGGCGCGCGATCACCGTCTCCTCGTTGTACGCAGCGACGATCACTGCGACCGTCGGCTGCACATCGCCCTCTCGAACCGGACGCGGCAGCACGCGCGACAGGCCGATCGCGACGAGCGGATAGAGGACGTGCGTCCAGGCAAGCGCCGCGAGCGAGGCCCAGAAGAGGACAAGAAGGACGATCACGCAGCGAGTGTAGATTCGTAGAGGGCGTGCAGCTCCGCCGCCGCGCGCGCGGGCGTGTAGAGCAGGGCGGCGTCGCGTGCGGCCGCACCGCGACGGCGCTGCTCCTCCCGGTCTGCGAGCAGGCGTTCCACCGCGACCCGCAGCGCTGCGGTGTCGCCGGGCTCGACGAACACGACCCCGTCGCCCTCGAGGTCGGCGAGGCCCCCCACCCGCGTCACGACGAGCGGACGCCCGCGAGCCATCGCCTCGCGGGCCGCCATCCCATAGCCCTCGCGCCGCGAGGGGACACATACGACGGCAGCCCGGTCGTAGTACTCGCCGATCGACGACGGCGCGACGAAACCGACCGACTCGCGGACGCGATCGCGAAGCGGACCGTCGCCGACGATCACCCTTGGCAGGCCGTCGGTCGCATCGAGGAACTCGAGGATGCCCTTCTCCTCGCTGAGCCGGCCCGCGAACAGCACGTGCGGCGGCTCCGCGGGCTCGCCGACGGCGGCGGGGACGTCGACACCGGCCGGGACGATCCGAACCTCGTGCGCCCCGAGGCGCCGCGCCTCGTCCGCCAGGTACGGCGACGCGGCGACGACGGCCCGTGCGCGCCGCAGCAGCGGGCCCACGACGGCCGGAGCCCGCCGCGCCAGCTCGGTGTCGGTGCCCCACACCTGGAGCACGTACGGCTTCCCCGCCGCCTCGGCGGCGAGGGCGGATGGGATCCAGTGCGCGTGTACCAGGTCGGCGTCGCGCGCGGCGATGCGTGCCGCGCGCGCGAACGCGCCGAGAAACGCAGGCACGAGCGCGAGCTTCCATGGGGCGGCGCGCAGGTTCTGTGCGATGCCGTCGCCGTATGCGACACCGAAGTCGTGGAAGGTCGCAGGCGAGACCACGTCGACCTCGACTCCGAGCGCGCGCACGCCGGCAACCGCGTCTGCGACGAATCTGCCGGCGACGTCGCGCTCGTCCCGCGGATACGACGTCGTGAGAACGACGACTTTCATTCGCGTGTCGCGAAGACCACCGGGATCGAGAGCGCGAGTGCCGTGAACGCGTAGAAGTAGTAGAACTGCATCGTCAGGTAGAACGCGTTCGCCGCGAGCGTCCCGGCGAGCGCGGCGGTGAAGCCCCACGCCAACGGCCGCACGCGCGCCGCGAGCGGATCGCGCGCAGCGCTGAGGGCCCGCCCGAGCGCGCGCGCCGCGTTCAATCGCTTGAACACCCAGAGCACGAAGGCCCCGAAGAGCGCGGTGCCCACGAGGCCCGTCTCGACGATCAACGCGACGTAGTACGAGTGCGGCCCCCAGTTGGTCTTCCCGGTGACGAACTCGTAGTAGACGGAAAAGGTGTTGAGCCCGAGCCCGAACAACGGGTCGACATGGAGCACGTGCGGGATGAACGAATAGACCTGGAAGTGCGCGTTCTCCGAGTTGCCGCCCGTCTGGATGCGCGACTTGAGCACGGTCGTGAAGAAGCTCCGGCGCGAAAGCACGACGGCGAGCAGGAGCGCGAGTGCCGCGCCGATCGGCACGAGGAGCTGCGCCGTCCTCAGGTAATGGCGATAGGGGAGCAGAAGCACGAGGGCGCCGACGGTGAGGCCGAGGAGACCGCTCCGCGAGAGCGTGGTCGCCTCGACGACGAGCAGGAAGCCGATCACGAACATCAGCCACCGGCGGGCCGGATGATCCTTCTCGAGCCGCAGGTAGAGCGGGGTCAGGACGAGCAGCGGGACGATCAGCATGATCCCGAGGTGGTTCGGATCGCCCGTCAGGGCGTTCGGCCGGTAGACGTTCGCACCGTTGATCGCGCCGTAGATGTTGATCTGGCTGGCTCCACCCGTGATCGGAGACAGGACCAGCGCGTCGAGGTTGCCGCCCCGCCGCGCGTCGAGCAGCTGGAGGACGCCGTATGCCGCGTTGACGACGAAGCCCGCCGTGAACCAGGCGAGCGTCTTCCAGAAGTACCGCTGGCCGCGCCGCGAGAGCCAGACGACGGCCGCGGCGAGGAACAGGAAGTGGATCAGCCACTTGGTCATCCCCTTGCCCCACTGACCGAGCGCGTCGGCGTCGGAGAGGTCGAAGTAGCCGAGCAGGTAGGCGATCAGGAACACCGCGAAGAACCCGAGCAGCACGACCGTCGTCTGCGGCACCAGGAATCGCCGCGTCCCGGCCACGAACGCGATCAGGAAGCCGATCGCCAGGAAGTCGGCGATCCCGACCGTGCCCGCGAACGTCCAGTGGATCTTCTCGAACGTCACGCAGAACACGCTCGCCAGGAACAGGAAGCTCGTCACCTTCCTCATCCGGTCACCTCTTCGAGCAGCTGTGCGAGCTCCTCGACGCGCGTGCGCCGGGCCACCCTGCGCTGCCACTCCGGCGACAGCGGCTCGTCGTCGAGGTCCCCCGCCGACCACCGGCCGTGCAGCTCGCGCAGCGCGCTCTCGATCCCGTCGACGTCGTCCGGAGCGACGACGACGCCGGCCGACGCGTCGCGGATCAGCTCGGCCGCAGCGCCGTCGGGCGGGACGAGCGCGAGGATCGGCCGGGCGGCCGCCAGGTACTCGAAGACCTTCCCGCTGAGCACGCCCTTGCCGCGGCCGCCCGCGTCCGGGATGAGCAGCAGGAGCGCCTCCGAGTCGCGCTGCAGCTCGAGCGACGTTCGCCGGGGAGCGTAGGGGATCAGCTCGAGCCGGTCACCGAGCCCGAGCGTCTCCGCCCACTCCCGGTCGGCGGAGCGGAAGTCGCCCAGGAACCGCGCAACGACGTCGAGCCCCGATCGCGAGAGGGCAGTCAGGAACGGGCGCGGGTCGCGCTTGCCGAAGAACGAGCCCGCGTGCGTGATCCGAAAGCGCTTCGAGGCGTGATGCTCGAGCCCGGCGAAGTCGTCGAAGTCGGAGCCGTTGGCGATCGTCGCGACCGTTCCCGACGGTGAGCGATCGCGCATCTCGTCCGCGATCGCGTCGGAGACGCAGACGATCGCATCGGCGGAGCGCGCCACGAGCCGTGCGACGGTGTGCTCGCCGGTCTCCTTCACGCGAACGAGCCGCGACTCCGCGCGACGGTGCGGGTGCGCGACGATCGAGTCGCGCAGGTCGGCAACCCACGGGATCCCGACCGCCTGCTTCACCGCCGCGCCGACCAGGTGCACCGAGGACGGCGGCGACGACGTGATCACGACGTCGATCCCCTCGCGCTTCGCGATCCGGATCGCCGCGGGCACCGCCGTCAGGTTCCAGCTGACGTTCTCGTCGGGGACGAGCAGCCTCCGCCCCGCCAGCTGGGCCTGCCGCGTGAAGCGCTCGAGCCCGGTCGTGCCGTGGAGCTCCTCGGCCGGCTTCCGGCCCTTCGGGCCGATGTAGCGGGCGCGGTGCACCCAGGCGAGCGTCGGCGGCCGCAGCTCGTCGTCGCGATGGATCCACTTCGGATCGTCCGGAGCGAGCACGTGGGTCTCGATCCCGAGCTCCGGCAGATGGGTCGCGAACTTCAACGAGCGCTGCACTCCCCCGCCGCCCGCCGGCGGGAAGTACATCGTCACCAGCAGCACCTTCACCGCGGGAGACGATAGAGGCGCCCGTCCCGGATCGCCCAGGTCGCCCCGTAGCGCCGGGGGACGCGCGGATCGCCGGTCGCCACCCAGTGGGCCACCGCCTTCGCCCGGCCGTACGGGTTGTTCGCCCTCGTGTCCGCCACGTGCGTGACCGGCAGCCCGACGACGTACACGGGCGCGTCCGCGACGACGCGGTAGCCGACTTCGAGGGGCGCCAGGACAACAGCCCCTTTCGGGACGCGGGTTCGCAGCTCTTCGACGAGCCGCGGCGGGAGGGCGCGCGGATCCGTCGGACTACTCGGGCTCCAGTGCCAGGCGGCGTGGACGGCGATCGGCACCACGAAGGCGAACATGGCGACCGCCCCGAGCCGGTGGTTCTCCCGGGCCGGCCGCCTCCGGAGAATGAGCGCGAGCGCGAGGGCGACCGCACCGCCGAAGAGCGCGACCCAGGTCGCGAGAGCCGGGCCGCCGTGCCGGAGGCCGTACTCGAAGTCGCCGGGCCAGGCGCGCTGAAGCAAGATGCCGGCGAACAGCGCGGCGGGGACGACGAGCAGGGACCGAGCGAGCAGCGCCAGTGCACCGGCGAGCGCAAAGGCGAGCGGGGCGAACCCGGCCGCGCGCCGCGACTGCGACAGCGAGACGGCGTTCGACAGGTGGACGAACAGCCACGGCACCTCCAGGAGCACGAGCACGAGCAGCGTGCCGCCGAGGGCGAACGCGACCCAGCGTCGCGGCCAGGCGAAGGCCGTCACCGGCAGGAGGAACAGCGCCGCCACCGCGACCGCGCCGCTGCGGCCGAAGACCTCCGGCGCGAGGCGGTAGTGGTGCTGGTTCGTGACGACGAGCTGGTCGCCGTACTGCACGAGCGCACGCGCGCGTTCGGTCGCGCTCGGGTCGTGCGAGACGGTCTCGTCGACGATCGGCCTCAACCAGAGCAGCGCAAGCCCGAGCGGGACGAGGGCGGCGGCGAACGCCGGCGCCGACGATCGCCATGTCCGCGGCTGGAAGAGGACACAGGCGGCGAGCGGAACGAGCATGAACAGGGCGTAGGTCGGGTGCACGAGCGCAAGAGCGCCGAAAACGGCCGCAAGCTCCACCCGGCCGCGCCACGACGGCGCGGCGAAGAAGAGCGTGATCACTGCCGGGACGAAGAGCTGCCGCGCCACGGTCGCCGGCTGGGCGAGCTGCGCGAACGCCCCGCCGTGCGCGGGGGCGAAGACGAACATCCCGAGCGCCGCGAGCAGGACCGACGCACCGGCCCAGCGCGACCCGAACACGGTCGCCCCGGCCTCCCACGCGAGCGCGCAGGCGAGGGGCGCGAGCACCGACGGCTCGTGCCGGACGACGTTCGCCGGATCGACGCCGGAGACCCAGGAGACGAGCGCGAGGAAGCCGTGCCAGAGCGGGAACGCGTAGCCGGGGTGAAGGCCGCCGTCCTTGAACTCGTCGACGGTGCGAAGGTGCAGGTCGCCGAGCTCGACGAGCTTCCGAACGCGGGCCTCGTGGAAGAGCGCGTCACCGGTGACGGCGCCGGCGGTACGCCACAGAAACCAGCCGAGCACGAGGCCGGCGAGCCACGGCCACGCCGCGTGGAACGACCGCGGCTCAGCTTCCGGCGTCCGGCGCCGCACGACCGCGAGGACGACCCCGGCGACGAGGATCGCCGCGAGCACGATCGCCGCGATCCGGATCGTGCCGTGGACGATGAACACGATCGCCCATGCGACGAACAGCGCCGCCGTCGCCCAGGCGAGGAGCGACGCGGCCGAGCGCCGGCCCAGTGCGCGGGCGACCACGGCGCCCGGCGCCAGCACGACGATCGTGCCGACCGCAAGCCTCAGGTACTCGATCACCGGAGGAGCGCTTCGACGTCGCCCGATGCGAGGAAGTCGGCGCCCTCCCGGTACGCGTCGCCGCGCTCCCCGCGGAACGCCAGGGCGCGTGCGCGCAGCGACCACAGCAGGACTCGCCGGGCGTGCTCGGCCTCGTCGCGGCCGTGGTGTTTGTCGAGGAAGCGCAGGTGGCCGCGAAGGTTCTCCGCGTACATCCGGCCGCCGTGGCTCGCGCCGCCCACGTGCACGACCTCCGCCGCGGGATAGAAGAGCACGCTCCAGCCCGCGCGGCGGAAGCGCGTCTGCCAGTCGACTTCCTCGCTGAACATGAAGAACGACTCGTCGAAGAGGCCGACCTCGTCGGCGGCGGCACGCCGAACGAGCAGCGCGGCCCCGGAGAGCCAGTCGACCTCGCGCACCGAGGCGTGGTCGAAGCCGCCGAGGTAGAGCGGGTTCAGGAGCGGCGACCCGGGAGCGAGCTTGCGCACTCCCGCGTACTCGGTGGTGAGGCGCCAGACGGTCGGCTCGGCTCGCGCCGAGCGCTGCAGCGTGCCGTCGGTGTTCGAGAGGCGAGGGCCGACGACCGCCGCCTCCGGATGCGCGTCGGCGAACGCGACGAGCCGTTCGAGGCCGTCGCCGACGACCCACGCATCCGAGTTGAGCAGGAACCAGTAGCGGCCGGCCGCGAGGCGCATGCCGGCGTTGTTCCCTCCGCCCATCCCGCGGTTTGCCTGCTCGAGCACCCGCACGTCTCGGAAGCGCTCGCGCACGAGCTCGAGCGTCCCGTCCGTCGAGCCGTGGTCGACCACGATCACGTCGTGGCCGCGTACCGACTCGAGGCACCGCTCGAGCCAGGGCAGCGCGTTCAGCGTCACGACGACGACGGAGACGTCAGGTTCCCGAGCCATCCGGTACGACCGGCGCCCGCCGCAGGTTCTCCCAGACCACGATGGCGAGGCCGGGCAGCGAGAGCACGAGCGTCAGCAGGAAGAACAGGAACCCGCACGCGAAGGCCTGGTCGGCACCGACGCCGAGCTTCCCCAGGAAGCTGACGAAGAACGCCTCGCGCACCGCGAGGCCGTTGATCGTGAACGGCACCAGCATCACCAGGAAGAGCAGCGGGCCGAGCACGATGTACGGAAGCGGCGACAGGTCGATGCCGACGGCGCGCCCTGCGGCGTAGATCGACAGGATCCTCCCAAGCTGGACGACCAGCGTCGCGAGGCAGACGACGAGCAGCGTCCCGGGGTGGTCGCGGTAGCCGTGGATGCCGTCGTAGACCGCGCGCGCGATCCGCTCGACGCGCAGCCGCCGAGCGAGCGGTACGGCGAACGCGAGCCGCCTGCGCACCGTGCGGGAGAAGAACACGATGCCCGCGAAGATCGTGCCGATCACGAACAGGAACTCGATCCAGAGATACGCGCCGATGTCGTAGCGGCCGATCGCGAGCAGGAACCCGATGCCTGCGAGCAGAAGCGTCACGGCGCCGCCGAGCGCACGCTCCAGCAGCACCGAACCGGTGATCGGCGTGATCTCGCCCGGATGCCGCCGCGAGGTCTCGTAGATCCGCGACGCGTCGCCGCCGAGCGAGGTCGGTAGGACCTGACCGACGGCGTACGACACGAAGTAGGCGCGCGTGAGCCACTCGATCCCCTCGTGGATGCCGCGCACGCCGAGCAGCTGCTGCCACCGCCACGCCATCGGGAGGATCGTGATCAGGATCAGGAGCGCGGAGACCGCGATCCACTTCTTGTCGGCGCTGCCGAGGATGTGCAGCGTCTGACCGATGTTGATCTTGAAGAGGATGTAGCCGATCGCGAGCGCAGAGACGGCGAGCGTCCCTACGAGGCGCAGGCGCCGCTTCATCCGGCGAAGCGCCCGTGGACGCGCCGCAGCGCGGCGATCGCGTCGCCCACGTCGTCGTCGGAGTGCGCCGGCGAGAACGGCAGAGAGAGGACTTCCGCCCCGGCGCGTTCGGTGACCGGGAGCGGCGGCTGCTGAGGGGCGAGCCGATCCTGATAGGCGCTCAGCCGGTGCACGGGCAGGAAATGGATCGACGTGCCGATGTTCTCCTCGGCGAGCGCGCGCTGGTACTCGTCGCGCGTCGCGCCCGCCCGCTCGGCGTCGATCCTGATCACGAAGAGGTGATTCGCGTGCACGTCGCGCGGATCGCGGCCGACGGCGCTGATGCCGTCGAGGCCGGCGATCCCCTCCGAGTAGAGCACGTGGTGGCGCCGCCTGATCTCGGCGTGGCGCTCGACCTTGTCGAGCTGCACGAGCGCGATCGAGGCGAGCACGTCCGAGAGGTTCGCCTTGTAGCCGGGGACGACGATGTCGTAGCGGGAGCCGTGACCGCGACGCATCACCCGGAGGTCGTCGAGCCGCGCCGCGAGATCGTCGCGCGACGTCGCGATCAGCCCACCCTCGCCGGCGGCGATGTTCTTCGTCGCGTAGAGCGAGAAGCACGTCACATCGGCGATCGAGCCGATCTTTCGCCCGCGGTAGCGCGACTCGGCCGCGTGGGCAGCGTCCTCGACGACCGGGATCCCGAGGGCGAGCAGCGGGTCGAGGTCGGCCGGTTGGCCGTACAGGTCGACCGGAAGGATCGCCTTCGTCCGTTCGCCGACCAGCTCTCGCACGCGCTCCGGATCGACGTTCAGCGTGTCCTCGTCGACGTCGGCGAAGATCGGTGTCGCGCCGCAGTGCACGATCACGTTGGCGGTCGCCGGCCACGTCAGCGAGCTCGTGATCACCTCGTCGCCCGGGCCGACGCCGAGCGCGACGAGCGACAGGTGCAGCGCGGCAGTGCACGACGAGACGGCGAGGACGTGCGTCGCCTCGAGGTAGTCGCGCATCCGGGCCTCGAGCTCTGCCGTGCGCGGCCCAGTCGTCAGCCACCCCGAGCGGAGCGTCTCGGCGACGGCCGCGACCTCGTCCTCGTCGACGGCAGGCGGCTGGAAGCCGAGGAAGGTCTCGCGGCGGGTCATCTCCACGCGGGCAAGGGTAACGCGCCCTACCGCCGGGCCTCGGCTGGGGATATCGTCGCCTCGGTCTATCGAAAGGATCGGGATGAAGCGGGATCGGATCGCGCTCCTCGCCGTGGGCGCACTGGTGCTGATCGCGGCGGGGTGCGGCGGGAACTCGTCGTCCTCCTCCGGGCCGGCCGCCGGCACGACGACGACCTCGGGCGTGACGGGGAAGATCACGTTCGACGGGGTGTGGACGGGAGCCGAGGCGGCGCACTTCGCCAACGTGATCAGGGTGTTCAACAAGAGCTACCCGAACGTGCACGTCATCTACAAGCCCGTCGGCGACAACCTGCCGACGGTGCTGTCGACCGCCGTCGCCGGGGGCAAGCCGCCCGACATGGCCGATATCGCACAGCCGGGCCTGATCCAGGAGTTCGTCAACCAGAAAGCGCTGCAGCCGATCACGTACGCGAAGCCGACGCTCGTCAGGAATTTCGCGCCGGCGTGGCTTCAGCTCGGGACGTACAACGGCGAGCTGTACAGCGTCGTCTTCAAGGCGAGCAACAAATCCCTCGTCTGGTACAACGTCAGCGCCTTCAAGAACGCCGGGGTGAAGCCGCCGACGACCTGGGACCAGTTCCTCCAGGACGCATCGACGATCAAGGCTTCCGGCACGGTGCCGTACTCGATCGGCGGCGCCGACGGATGGACGCTCACCGATCTCTTCGAGAACATCTATCTGCGCACTGCAGGCCAGAACCTCTACACCCAGCTGAGCGCGCACCGGATCGAGTGGACCGATCCGTCGGTCACCAAGGCGCTGCAGCTCATGGCCAAGATCCTGCAGCCCTCGCTGATGGTCGGCGGGACCTCGGGCGCACTGCAGACCGACTTCCCGACCTCGGTCAACAACGTGTTCCAGTCACCGCCCAAGGGCGCGATGGTGATGGAAGGCGACTTCGTGCCCGGATCCGCAACCGTGAAGGCCAAGCCGGGCGTCGACTACAACGTGTTCGCGTTCCCGAGCATCGACGGCTCGAAGCCGGCGGTCGAGGTCGCGGGCGACTCGATCGTCACCTTCCGAACGACACCGGCGATCCAGGCCTTCGAGACCTTCCTCGCGACGCCGGCGGCCGGCGAGGCCTGGGCGAAGTACGGCGGCTTCGCCACCGGCAACACCCACGTCTCGACCGCCGTGTTCCCCGACGCGATCTCGAAGGCCAACCAGAACGCCGTCCGGTCGGCGACGAGCATCGTCTTCGACATGTCGGACGAGCAGCCCGGCTCCTTCGGGGCAACGGTCGGACAGGGCGAGTGGGGCCTCTTCCAGACGTTCCTCAAGAGCCCGTCCGCGGTGAGCGGCATCCAGCATCAACTGGAGACCGAGGCGGCGGCGGCCTACAAGAAGGCAGCGCAGGGCTGAGCCGAACCTGACGTGCGGACTGCGGGAGCGCCGGTCGCTCCCGCAGTCCGCGCTACCTTCGGGCCATGCTCGGTCGGCTCGCGACCGGAGCAGATCACGGTCGACGGGACGCACGACTGGCCCGGCCGCCAGGGAGAGCTCGGCCGGCGCCACGCGGCGAAGTTCCTCGACCGCTACCTCGGTTGACGCGCGAGCTCGCCCCGCACCCGAGCGAGCGGGGCGCGGTACTTGAGGGCGCTGAGCGCGTCGTACCCCCCGCGCAGGAACCCGCTCCAGACCGTGAGTGAATCGTCGAGTGAAAGGGCGTCGCGGCCGAGCAGGAACGGATCTGCGCGCCGCGACCAGAACGCGGGCACGATCGTGAACGCGAGCTCGTAGCCCGCCGAGCGGATCGCGGTCACGGCCGGAGCCGAGACGTGCTCCGGGCTGCCGAAGGGGTACGCGAACCAGGTGACGGGGCGTCCCGTGAGCTTCTCCAACTCCCGCTTGGGGGCAACGAGCTCGGCGTTGAGGTCGGCCGCTCCGCCCAGATTGCGATGCGAATGCGTGTGCCCGCCGATCGTGAACGACGGGTGGGCGGCGAGCTCGCGCACGTCGTCACTGCTCATGAACGCGAACGTCCTGCTGCGCCGGAGGCCCACCCGCGAGTATTCCGCAGCCCGCTCGCCGATGAGGTCGATTGCGCCCGTCGGGACGAAGAACGTCCCGGAAGCACCGAGCTCGTCGAGGATCGGCGCCGCGACCGAGTGATGCTCCTTCAGGCCGTCGTCGAACGTGAGCACGACGTTCAGCCCGTGCTCGTCGAGGCCCGTGCCCTGCGCTGCATCTGCGAGCGGCACGATCGTGCAGCGCCCGGCGAGCCAGCGAATGCGATCGCGCAGCTCCTGCTCGCGGTCGGCGGGAGTGTCGTGGAACGAGACGACGCGCACCCGCGGCCGTTCACGGTACGCGGCACTCGCGGCCGGCGCGACGACGCCGATCAGCGCGTCGCGCAGCAGCGCCTTCGAGCGCACGATGGTGCCTTCAGCCGAGCTCGCCGACGTGCCGCAGGTCGAGCACCGCGCCGAGCCGCGGGAAGTGCCTGCCGCAGCTCACGCAGCCGATGCCGTCGGACGCCTCTTCGAGGCCGCCGCCGCACGCCGGGCACTGGAGGACGTCCACGAGCGCGCCGGGCGAAACATCGGCAGAAACCGCCGTCCCGTTCGCGCGGCGGAGATCGACGAAGTGCATCGGCGCAAGGTCGAGCTTTCCGAGCGACGCGTCCGCCGCGGTCTCGGCGACGGCAAGAGGCCCGAACGCGCGCTTCGTGCGCTCGAAGAGGA
The DNA here is from genome assembly GCA_035518115.1 of Gaiellaceae bacterium. GTDB lineage: Bacteria > Actinomycetota > Thermoleophilia > Gaiellales > Gaiellaceae > PALSA-600. Next base: position 34,784 of record DATIXY010000026.1, read on the forward strand.
ACCGGCTGAAGAACCCTGTCCCGTACCGGGCGCCGGGCTCGAAGCCGGCCGACCGCGCGAGCCGATCGAAGTGCCGAGGATGCGTGCCGAACAGCAGCTCGCCGTAGTGCTCGTGGTCCTCACGCAGGCTCCTCCGGCCGTACCGCGCGACGCGCAGCGCATTGCGCTTGTTCGAGTACTCCAGCGCGACGTGCGAGCCGGGCTGCATCACTCTGGCGAGCTCGTCGAGGAAGAGCTCGGGATGCGCCATGTGGTGGAACGTGCGGTTGCTCAACCCGGCCGCGAACGTGGCCGGCCGAAACGGCAGGTGGTACGCATTTGCCGCGACGAAGTGGACGTCGGCCCGATCGCCGTAGGTCTTCGCAGCGATCTCGAGCAGGTTCACCGCGTAGTCGACCATCACGACGGAACGGCCGGGCTGCGCATAGACGGGATAGAGGCGTCCGTAGCCGGCGCCGAGGTCGATCAGCCAGCCGGGCTCGGACGAAAGCAGCCGCCTGATCAGCGCGGTCTCGAACCGGTCCTCGAAGTCGGAGCGGGCGCCGTGGGCCCAGACGGTCCGGTAGTCGCGCTCGTTGTAGTCCTTGATCACCTCGGGCGAAGCCGTGCCGTCCATGGCGGCCCACTCTAGCGGGGGCGGTGCTATGCGACTCTCGCGGCCTCGACGCGGAACGCGATCGAAGCGGCGGCGCGCTCGGCACGCTCTGCCGCCTCGGCGCGCGACGCGCCGACGGCCAGCACGGCCCCGACGCGGTCCGAGCCGCGCCGGAAGGGGCGCACGACGAAACCGGGCTCCCGATAGATGCGGACCCGCTCGACGCCCTCGAGGTCGTCGGGGACGTCGACCCCTTCGAGAACCCCGGGCCGGGCGACGAGGAAGCGGGTCACCGCACCGCCGACCCGGGGTGACGGCTCGATGGGCCCGATCGGGAGTCCGAGCCCGGCGTCGATCGCGAGGTCGTTCAGCGGAACGCCCGTCGCCCGCTCGACGAGCTCGGCATCGTGCCCGCCGCCGAGACGCGCCGCCACCTCGATCACGCGCGCGCCGTCCGCCCCGACACGGACTTGCGCGTACGACGGCCCCTCGTCGATCCCGAGCGCCGTCACTGCCCGTTCCGCCACCGCCGCCGCCACCGCCGCGGCGTCACTGGGCCAGACGTGGGCGAGCGCCACCCCGAACGCGGGCGGCTCGGCGACGAGGCGATCGGTGACCGCGAGCGCAGTGAACACGCCGGCGCGCGAGAACCCGATCACGGTCACCTCCGGTCCCGGTGCCAGCTCCTCGATCAGCGCGAGGTTCCCGCGCGACTCGGCGCGGGCCGTCTCGACCGCCGGCTCGAGGTCGCCGGCGCGCTGAACCAGCGTCAGCCCTCTCTGCCCCTGCCGGTCGGGCGCCTTGACGACGCACGGGGCCTCGACCTCCGGCAGCGGGTCGTCCGGCGCCACGACCCACCACCGCGGCTGCGCGACACCCGCCTCGTCCAATCGCTCGCGCTGGCGCACCTTGTTGGTCGCGAGCACAGCCGTCCGCGGCGAGAGCGGATGCGGCAGGCCGGAGCGCTCCGCGATCCGCGCCGCGAGCCCGAGCGGCGAGTCGGTGCCGGGCGCGATCAGCCCGTCGATGCCGAGCGCGCCGACCAGGCGGTCGATCGCGGGCTCGTCATCGGTCGAGAGGATGCAACGCCGGTCGGCGAGGCGCAGGCCGAGGGCAGAGGCGTTGCGATCGACGACGGCGAGCCAGATCCCGCGTGCGTGCGCCGCCTCGATCAGCCCGAGCTGTGCCGGCCCTGCGCCTAGGACGAGTAGGCGCGGGCTTCGCGAGCGAGAATCGCTCTCCACCACGCCTCATTCTCGCGATACCACCCGACGGTCCGCTCGAGGCCATCAGCGAACGAGGTGCGCGCCCGCCAGCCGAGCAGGCGCTCGGCCTTCCCTGTCGACCCGATGTGACGGTCCACCTGGCCCGGGCGCTCGGGCACGTTCACGGTGAGCGAGCCCGGCTTCCCGAGGACGTCGAGCACGAGCTCGGCGACCTCGGAGACGGAGACGTCGACTCCCGTGGCGACGTTCACGACCTCTCCCGCGAGATCGTCGATCGGCGCGGCGATCACCTGCTCGATCGCTTCGGCATGGTCGCCGACGTAGAGCCAGTCGCGCGATGCATGGCCGTCGCCGTGGACGGTGAGCGGCTCGTCGTCCAGCGCCTGGGTGATGAAACGCGGCACGAGCTTTTCCGGATGCTGGCGCGGCCCGTAGTTGTTGAAGGGGCGGACGATCACGATCGGAAGCTCGTACGTCGTCCAGTACGAGTAGGCGAGCCGGTCGGCGCCCGCCTTCGTCGCCGCGTACGGCGACCGCGGGTTGAGCGGATGCTCCTCGTCCATCGGCGCGGACTCCGCGGTCCCGTAGACCTCCGACGACGAGATCAGGATGAAGCGCTCGACGGGCCGCTCGCGAATGGCGTCGAGCAGAATCTGCGTGCCTTCGACGTTCGTCGTCACGAACTCGGAGGCGCCGTCGGCGATCGACTTCTCGACATGCGACTCGGCCGCGGCGTTGACGACGACGTCCACGTTGCCGACGAGGTCGCGGACGAGCGGAGCGTGGCGGATGTCGCCCTGCACGAACGAGAGGCGCGGATGGCTGAGCATGTCGGCGAGGTTCTCGAGGTTGCCCGCGTACGTCAGCGCGTCGAGCGTGACGACCTCGTACGGCGTCGACTCGAGCAGGTGGCGGATGAAGTTCGACGAGATGAACCCCGCTCCACCCGTCACCAGCACTCGCTTGCTCAAAGCTACAACTCCTCTTCGATCCGGTACAACGGCCGCTGCTCGACGTCTCGCTGGATGCGGCCGAGAGACTCGCCGATCAGCGCGAGGACGAAGCCTTGCACACCGAGCACGAGCACGATGCCCGCACCCGCGAACAGCGGCCCCGGGAAGTTCGCGTTCGCGATCCAGTAGGCGACTCCATAGACACCCAGCGCCGCAGCCGCGAGCGTGCAGACCGTGCCAAGCGTGACGCCGATCCACTGGACCGGCTGCGGCCAGAACCCGGCAACCACATGGAGTGCGAGCCGCACCAGGCGGAAGGGCGAGTAGCGCGATCCCGTCTTCGCCGGTGCGTGCGAGACGTCGACCTCCTCCACCGTGACGCCGGTCGAGAGCACGAGCGCCTTCGTGAACTTCTGCCGTCCGATCGCGCCCAGCATCGGCTCGATCGCGTCTCGCCGGTACCCGTTGAACGCGCAGCCGAAGTCCGAGATCCGCACGCCCGTGAAGCGGCGCAGCAGCCCGTTGATGACGCGGCTCGGCAGTGTTCGGCCCGGCGAGTCGCGCCGCTCGACGCGCCGACCCGACGCAACGTCGGCCCGGTCGAGGGCGGCCAGGAGCTTCGGGAGGTCCTCCGGCTCGTTCTGGAGGTCGCCGTCCATCGTGACGATCCGGTCGCCGCGGGCGCGCACAAGACCTGCGTGCATCGCGGGATGCTGGCCGAAGTTGCGCTTGAAGCGGACGGCGCGGATACGCGTGTCGCGCGCGTGCGCGGCCCGGAGCCGCTCGAAGGTCCCGTCCGTCGAACCATCGTCGACGACGATCACCTCCCACGCCCGCCCGTCGAGCGCGCCCGCGGTTCGGGCCAGGAGCTCGTCGACCGCGCCCTCCTCATCGAGCATCGTCACGACGACCGAGACGTCGGGCCGGTCACCCACGGTTGACCTCCCGGACGACGTCGAGCACGCCCTCGGCCCACGTGTCGACCGAGTGCCCGGCCTCGACACGCCGGCGCAGCTCGACGCCAACCTCCTCCCGCACCGCGGGCGCGGCCGCCCCGAACTCGACCAGGGCGCGCGCCAGGTCGTGCTCGTCGCCCGGCCGGAAGTCGAGCCGGAGGGGCAGGCCGCCCAGGAACCCTGCGAGCGCCGGATTCGAGGCGATCACCGGAACTTCGCAGGCCGAGGCCTCGTAGACCACCTTGTCGAGCGTCTGGGTCGCGTGGCCGCTGTCGGCGGCGGTGACGAGCGCGTCGCTGCCGGCGAGCAGCCCCGGGACGCGATCGCGCGGAACGGCCTCGGCCAGCTCGACGTGCGTCGACAGGACCTCGCTGCCGGCGATCCGCGCGGCGAGCTCGGCCCGGTGCGCCTGCTCCTCGGCCTTGGTGCTCGGGCCGCGGATCTCGAGCGTCGCATCGAGCCCCGACCCGAGTGCCTCCTCGAAGCCGTCGAGCAGCGTCGAGTAGCCCTTCCACGGCGCCGTGCGCCCGAGCGCGAGCAGGCGCAGCGTCGAGCCGTCAGGCGCATGCCCGTTCCTGGGTACGAACCGGCTCAGGTCGATCCCATGCCCGATCTCGTGCAGCTTCGCGCTCCGGATCGGATACGAGTCGCGGTCGACGCTCATTGCCGCCGCGCACAGCAGGTCGGCGAGCCTGGCCGTCGGGCTGACGCGCCAGTGCGCGTACCAGAGGAGCAGCGGCACTCGCCGCGCGCGGGCGATCGGCGCTGCGAGCACCAGGAAGAGCGCGACCATGTGCGCAATCAGCGCCTGCGGACGTGGCTCGCTCAGCGCTTCTGCGACGGCCCGCTCGAACCGCGCCCCCCGCTCGAGCCTCGACCGAGCCGCGAACGTCTGGAAGGTGACGTTGGACGGCAGGTCGTGCGCGCGCACGCGGTCGGCGATCACGCGCACCTCCTCGCAGCGTTCGGCGAGCGCGCGCACCCAGTCGACCGCGACCGCGAGATTCGGATCGTCGGCGTCGATCGTCTGCGTGACGAAGACGAGCCGCAAGTCAGCGCTCGGTCGCCGCGACGGCGCGGTCGACGAGGAGGCGGACGCGCGCGGCGTAGTCGTCCGGCGTCGAGTCCCAGTCGCGGTAGCGGAGGCGCGCGGCGTCGCCGAGGCGGGCGGCGAGCTCCGGATCGGAGAGCACGTCGACGAGCGCGCGCGCGATGTCGTCGTCGTCGCTCGGGTCGACGAGCAGCCCTTCGACGCCGTCGCGCACGACGTCGGGGATACCGCCGACACGGCTCGCGACGACGCCGCGACCCCGGGCGAAGCTCTCGATCAGCACGCGGCCGAGCCCTTCCGAGCGGGACGGCAGCACGAGGCACGTCGACTCGTCCATCTCCCGCGCGACGTCGACGGGCGCGAGCTCGCGATGATGGACGACCGACTCGGGGAAGTCGTCGCGCAACCGGTCGACGACATCGAGGAGCGCGCCGCTGCCCACGATCACCAGACGCGCATCGGGAACCTCGGCGGCGACGGTACGCCAGGCACGCGCGAGCGCATCGATGTTCTTGTTCGGCTCCAGCATCCCGACGAAGAGGGCCGACGGTCTCGCGGGAAGCAGCGCGGGCTCGGTGCTGGTGAAGATCGAGAGGTCGATGTACGCGGGGAAGGACTCGAGCGGGGGCACGCCGGCCTCCCGCTCGGCGAGCTCCGCGGTGTACGGCGAGAGGGCACGCAAGGCATCCGCGCGCCGCAGCGCATAACGGGCCGCACGGTCTGCGAACGGCGCGAGCAGGATGCGCATCCGGGAGCCCTCGAGCCGCGTCGCGGCCCGCCAGTCGCCGTGCGTCTCGATCACGAGCGATGGACGGCGGCGCCGGAACGCGAGCGCCATCAGGACGAAGAAGCCGATGTACGGGCTCTCCGCGATCACGACGCTCGGCTTGAACCTCCGGACCAGCGAGGCGATGCGAAACGGGAGCGACCCGTAGAACATCAGCGAGTCGAGCGGGCCGGGCCAGCGCCGAACGAGCAGCACCGATCCCGGGGCGAGCACCGTCCTGCGCGGCGCGACGCCCCGCTCCGCGCGGCCGAGCACGCAGTAGTCGAGCTCCTCGCGCAGCGCGGCCAGCGTTGCATCGGTCGAGCCCTCGAAAGGCGCGCCCTGCGCGGCGTCCGCCACGATCAGCACCCGCGGGCGCTCGCCGGGGATCTCCCCGGCGTCACGGAGCGAGGCCTCGACGAGGCCTCGCACCTGGGCTGCGAACTCGGTCGGTGTCGTGTGCCAGTCGCGGTAGCGCTCGGCCGCCGCCTCGCCGTAACGCTCGGCGAGCGCTCGGTCGGAGAGGACCTCGATGAGCACCTCGACGAGCTGATCGCCGTCGAGTGGATCGACGAGCCTGCCCTCGACGTCGTCGCGAACGAGATCGGGGATGCCTCCGACGCGGCTCGCGACCACGCCGCGTCCGCGTGCGAACGCTTCGATGACCACGCGTCCGAGGCCTTCCGACCGCGACGGCAGCACGAGCACGGTCGCCTCGTCGAGCCGCTCGGCCACACCCTCGGGCGACAGCTCCCTGACGTGGTCGACCTGGTCGGGGAGCTCGGCCATGAGCTCGTCGATCACGCTCTGGCGTGCGCCCTTCCCGACCAGCACGAGCCTGGCCTGCGGAAGCTGCTGGACGACCTGGCGCCACGCGGCCGCGAGCCCGTCGACGTTCTTGTACGCCTCGAGCATCCCGACGAAGAGGGCAGTCGGACGCTCGGGCAGCGGCTCGATCGGCCGCGCGGTGAACGCCGACAGATCGGTGTACGTGGGGAAGGAGGCGGCGACGGGCACACCGCGCACGTCCTCGACGAGCGACTCCGTGTACCGCGAGAGCGCGCGCACCGCGTCACCGCGGCGCACGGCGACACGGCTGACCATGTCGGCGACGGGCGAGAAGAACTTCCGGCGCGGCGAGCCGTAGAGGCGCGTGAACGTCCTCCAGTCGCCGTGGACCTCGAGGATCACCTGCGGGCGCAGCCCCGGCGAGAGCGCCCGGCCGACCATCGAAGCGGCGCCGATGTACGGATCGCTGGCGATGATCGCGTCGGGGTGGAAGTCCCTGATCTGGCCGCGGACGCGGAACGGCAGCCGCACGTAGAAGAGCAATCCGTCGAGCCGCCGCGGCCTGCTCGGCGGGACCAGCCTGAACCGCTCGTCGGCGAGTGGGCTGCCGTTCGCAGCCGAGGCGAGCACGCGGTAGTCGATCTGCCGCTCGAGCGCATTCCACTTCTTCGCGAGCCACTCGGGAAGCGGCAGCGAGTAGCGGTTCCGGCCCACGAAGAGCACGCGCGGCCGCTGCTCAGTCTCGGTCACGTGCCTCCCGCCTCGCCGAGCAGCCGCTCGAGCTCGCCGTAGACACGGTCGCGGGAGAAGGCGGCGACGGACGGAGGAGCCGCAGCCGCAAGCCGCGCGCGGAGCGCAGGATCGTCGGCGAGGCGCTGCAACGCTTCGGCGAACGCGTCCACCGATCCCGGGGCGACGAGCAGCCCGTTCGCACCGTCATGGACGACCTCGGGAACGCCGCCGACGCTGGTGGCGACGACGGGGGTCCCGACGGCGAGCGACTCCACGGCGGCATGGGGCAGATTCTCCCAGTCGCTCGAGAGCACGGAGGCCCAGGCGCTGCCGAGCTCCTCGAGGACCCGCTCCCGCGGCTGGGCTCCGAGGAAGGCGATCCGGCCCTCGAGCCCGGCGCGCAGCGCCCGGTTCTCGAGCATGGCGCGCTCGGGGCCGTCGCCCACCACGACCAGCCGCGCACCGGGCACGAGGGCGACAGCGTCGATCGCGATGCCGAGCGCCTTCTGCCTCGTCAGCCGGCCCGCGTAGACGAACGTGCCCGGGCGAGGCTCCTGCCGGGACGGAGGCACGTCCGGGGCCGGGTTCGGGACGACGAGCACCCGGGCCGGGTCGACGCCGAAGCCACGCGCGATGCGTGCGAGGTACTCGCTGGGCACGACGATCGTGCGCGCGCGGGAGAGCGCGAGGGTCCGTGCGCGCCGGAGACCGACGACCGCGGCACCGCCGGCCGACTGGAACTCCTCGAGCGTGCCGCGAAAGAGGCCGTAGCGGTACGCGCGCTCGTACGCCGGGTCGGACACGAGCTTCGCGACGAGCGGGCGGCGGGCTGCGACGGTCGCGGCAGCGGCTGCAGCGTATGTCGCGCTCACATAGACCACGTCGCTCTGCCGGGCGAACTGTGCCGCTCGCGCCGCGAGTACCGAATAGCGGATGGGGAACGGATTCCGGCGCGAGACGGTCTCTACGGCACACGGGCGGTCGGTCACGTCGTCGTCCGCCATCGTGACGACGCGAACCTGGTGCCCGCGACCGACGAGGAAGCGCGCGAAGTCGGGGCCGTGGGTTGCGGGACCGCCGACATCGGGCGGCCAGATACCGGGAAGCAGGAGGATGCGCATGTATGTCCGGCCGCGCGGACGTGCGGCCCGCCGTAAAGGGACGGGCGTATCATAGGCGCCTTCGATGACCCGCCTCCGGCACGAACAGCCGCGGCTGCCGGGGCGCGACGTTCCCTTTCTCGTGCTCTGCGTCGCCCTCGGGCTGAGCCTCGTCCGCTCGATCAACCAGCCCGAGCTGACGGTTCACACCGCGGGGAACTCGATCACCTTCGTCCCCGCCGACGTCGCGCTCGCCGTGCTCGCGCTGCTCTGCGTCTGGCGCCTGCTCGACCGGCGGACGCTTCCGCGTCCCGCGCGGGCGATCACAGCCACCGGCGCCGCGTTCGGCCTCTGGCTGCTGATCTCGTCGGCCGCCTCGGGCAGCGCGCCCTTCATCGGAGCGGCCAAGCTCCTCGAGTACGGCGTCCTGGCGCTCGGGATCATCCTGTTCGTCAGCCGCCGCAGCCAGCTCTGGATGCTCTTCGGCGTCCTCGTCGTCGTCGACGCTGCCGGCCTGCTGCGCGCGCTGTACGACTTCGCGCACCATCCCGGATCGCGCCAGGGAGCGTTTCTCGGCGAGCACGACTTCGCGGCGCTGTCGACCATGACCCTCACGGGAGCACTTGCCGCTCTCTACGCCAACGCGCCCGGCCGCCGCCTGCTCGTCGCCGCAGGGGTCGTCGGAGCGCTCGGGATCACACTCGGTGCGGCGCTCGCGCAGCTCGTCGGCCTCTACCTCGCGGTGGCGGCGATCCTGGCGATCGCTGCGGCGCGCAGGTCGGTGAAGGTGCGGGCAGTTGTCGTCACGCTGGCGATCACCGCCGCAGTGACGGCGGGCACGCTGTCGCTTCGCTCGGGCGAGCTCGGGTTCCTGCAGTCGTGGTTCGGCTCGAAGAAGCCCGAAGCGCCCGGGCAGTACGCCGGCAGCTGGAGCCAGCGCCTGATCTACGCCTACATCGGCGGCCGGATCTTCCTCGACCATCCGATCCTCGGCAGCGGGTGGTACGGGCTGCTACCGCCGAAGATCTACGCGCGGTACCTTCCGGCAGCGCGGCGGAGGTTCTCCGACCAGCCCCCGACGTACTTCCCGCCCGCGAACGGAACCTTCATCCCGCAACAGACGTACGACCAGATCCTCTACGAGCTCGGCCTCGTGGGCGCCGTGCTGTTCCTGGCGCTCGGGGTGGTGACGATCCGAACCGCGATCCAGGTCGGCCGCCGCTGGCCGCGCGGCGATCCGGACGATGCCCTTGCGTTCTTACCGGTCTCGTGGGTCGCGTCGCTCGCAGGCGCGCTCGCAGGTGCGGCGTTGTTCGGCGGGATCCCGTTGACGGCGATCTTCTGGTTCACGCTCGGCGTCACGGCCGTCGCGCCGACACTCGTTCCGCCGGTGCGCGAACGCGCGCGCGTGCGCGAGCTCTCCGTACGCTGACCCCCAATGTGCGAGCGGCCGCTCCGGATCGTCCACGTGATCGCGCGTCTCAACGTCGGCGGCGCGGCCCTGCACGTCCTGCAGCTCGCGGCCGAGCAGCGCCGGCGCGGCCATCACGTGCTCGTCGTCGCGGGAACGCTCGCTCCCGGCGAGGAGTCGATGGAGTACCTGGTCGAGGAGCTCGATGTCCCGTTGCGGCGGCTGCCGGCGCTGCAGCGCGAGCTCTCACCGCCGGGGGACGCGAGGGCGGTGCGCGAGCTGATCGCGATCATCCGCGCCGAGCGGCCCGACGTCCTGCATACGCACACGGCAAAGGCCGGCGGCACCGGACGGGTCGCCGCGCTCCTGACGCGCGGCGCGCGACCGGACGTCGTCGTGCACACGTATCACGGCCACGTGCTGCGCGGGTACTTCGGACGCGGCAAGGAGACCTTCTACCGCACGCTCGAGCGGGTGCTCGCCCACGCGACCGACCGGCTGATCGCGGTGAGCGAAGAGGTGCGCGACGACCTTGTCTCGCTCGGCGTCGCCCCACGCTCGAAGTTCGTCGTGATCCCCTACGGCTTCGATCTCTCGGCGCGCACGAACGGCACGGAGGCCGACCGGGCGCGCATCCGCGCCGACCTCGGCGCCGATGAGACCACGTTCGTCGTCGGGTGGGTCGGGCGCCTGACGGCGATCAAGCGGCCGCTCGACCTCGTCCGCGTCCTCGCCGCCCTCGTGGCGGAAGGGACCGACGCGCGGCTCTGCATCGTCGGCGACGGCCCCGAGCGCGAGGCCGTGGAAGCCCTCGCAGCCTTGCTCGGCGTCGCGGACCGGCTTCACGTCGCCGGGTATCGCGAGCGCCTCGGCGAGTGGTACGCGGCTTTCGACGCCTTCTGCCTCACCTCCGCGAACGAGGGGACGCCCGTGGCGGCAATCGAGGCGCTGGCCGCCGGACGGCCGGTCGTCGCGACGCGGGTCGGCGGAACGCCTGCGGTCGTCGAGGAGGGCCTGAGCGGCTACCTCGCCGACGAGGGCGACGTCGCGACGCTCGCCGCACGGCTAGCCGGGCTCGCCGCCGACCCGGCAGTACGGGCCCGAATGGCCGCCGACGGCGCGGCGCGCATGCACGAACTCTACGGAGAGGAGCGCATGGTCGACGACATCGACGCGCTGTACCGGAGCCTGCTCGCGCGATGAGGGTCGCGCATGTGATGAAGGTGACCGGTGTCGCGGGCGCCGAGCAGCACCTCCTCCGTCTGCTGCCCGCGTTGCGCGCCCGCGGCGTCGACGCGCAGTTCATCGGCCTCGATGTCGCGAACACGGACGCGGAGCGGCTGTACGACGGCTTCGCGCCGGCCGGCGTTCCCGTCGAGCACGTTCGCTGCACGCACGACGTCAACCCGCTGATGGAGCGCGACCTCTTTCGTGTGCTGCGCCGGCTCCGACCGGACCTCGTCCACACGCACCTGGTTCACGCCGACGTCTACGGCGCCACTGCCGCGCGGCTCACGCGCACGCCCTACGTGTCCACACGTCACAACGACGACCGCTACCAGCTCGGGCCGTTCCGCTACGTCGACCGCGCATTCGCCTCGGGTGCCGGGCGGCTGATCGCGATCTCGGACGCCGTGCGGCGCTTCCTGATCGCTGCCGGGCTTCCGGCCGCGAAGTTCGAGACGATCCACTACGGGCTCGACGCGATGCCCTCGTTGCCGTCGGAGCTCACGCCCGCACAGGCCGGCGTCCCCGACGGCGTCCCGCTCGTGCTGGCGATCGGGCGCCTGATCGCGCAGAAGGACCACGCAACCCTCCTGCACGCTTTCGCCGACGTCCACGCGAAACACGCGGACGCAAGGCTCGCGATCCTCGGCGACGGCCCGCTCGCGGCCGACACACGATCCCTTGCCGGCGCCCTCGGCCTCGACGGCGTCGTCGTGCTCCCGGGCCGGCTCGAGACGCGCGACTGGCTCGAGCGCGCGGACGTGTTCGTGCACACATCGCGCTGGGAGGGCTTCGGCATCGTGCTGCTCGAGGCGATGCTGGCCGGTCTCCCGGTCGTCGCGACACGCGTCAGTGCCGTCCCGGAGATCGTCGTCGACGGTGAGACCGGTTCGCTGGTCGATCCGGGCGACGCACCCGCGGTCGCCGGTGCGATCGGTGCGCTGGTCACCGACACGGCCCGCGCGCGCTCCCTCGGCGAGGCCGGCCTCGAGCGCGCACGCACGCAGTTTTCCGTCGCGCGCATGACGTCGGCGACGACAGCCGTCTACGAGCAGGCGATCGAGGCGGGCGCGCAATGAAGGTCTCGCTCGCAATGCCCATCCGCAACATGGGCGGATACGTCGGCGCTGCAGTCCGGTCGGTGCTCACCCAGTCGCACCAGGACGTCGAGCTCCTCGTCCACGATGCGGGGTCGACCGACGACACGGCCGCGGTGCTCGTCTCGCTCGCCGACCCGCGGCTGTTGGTCGTGAGCGAGCAGGACGAGGGCCAGGCCGATGCGATCAATCGCGGACTGAGCAGGTCGAGCGGCGAGATCCTCGGCTGGCTCAATGCCGACGACGGGCTCGAGGACGGCGCGCTCGAGCACGTCGTCGCAGCGTTCCATCGCTACCCCGACGTGGAGCTCGTCTACGGCCGCGGCTACTACGCGGATCCAGACGGCACCCGCCGCTCGGACTACCCGGTGCGGCAGTACGATCGCCGGCTACTCCTGACGCGCGACTACATCCTCCAGCCGGCGTGCTTCTGGCGGCGGAACCTGTGGGACCGGGTCGGCCCGCTCGACACGACGCTGGACTACGGCTTCGACTGGGACTGGCTGATCCGGGCGAGCCGGGTCACGCCGTTCTGCTTCCTCGACCTCGACCTGGCCTGGTACGGCATCACCGGCCTGAACAAGTCGCTGACCGGCGGCACGGCGCGCCAGTCCGAGCTCGCCGCCGTCGCACGCCGCTACGGCGGCATCCTGCAGCCGACCTACCTCTACTGGAACTTCTATCGCCTGCAGCAGCGCATCCCCTTGCTCCACGTCGTCGAGCGGCCGCTGCTGCGCGCGTTTCGCGGTCGCGTCACGACCTGACCGGCCGGCAGCCGAGCGCTCGTACACTCCACCCGATGTCGGTCTCGGCCGTGATCCCGCACCGCAACAGCGGACGGCTGCTCGAGCAGTGCGTCGACGCGCTCGTCGCCGCGGAGGGAGTCGACGAGATCATCGTCGCCGACGAAGCGTCCACCGACGGCAGCGTCGAACGCGCTGCCGGCAAGCCTCGCGTCCGGATCGTCGAATCGACGCGACGCGGCTTCGCCGCGGCGATGAACGCCGGCATCGCGGCAGCGGCCGGCGACAGGCTGCTGCTCCTGAACAGCGACGCGTTCGTCAGGCCGGACACGGTCGTGCGGCTCGGGCGCCGCCTCGACGAGAACCCCCGGCTCGCCCTCTGCGGCGCAGCGCTCGTCGGCACCGACGGCGCGCGCACCAAGACGCACACGTTCCTGTTCACGTACCGCCGGGCGATCGCCGACACGGTGCACGTGTGGCAGCCGATCGCCCAGGAAGGGCAGGGTCTCGAGCTCACCGAGGCCGTCCTCCCGACGTGCGCGCTCGCCCGCCGCGACGCGCTCGAGCAGATCGGCGGCTTCGACGAGCGGTTCGTCTTCTACTACGAGGACCTGGACGTGTCGCTCAGGCTCGCTCAGGCGGGCTGGCAGCAGGCGATCGACTGGGACGCCGAGGCCGTGCACGTCGGCGGCGGCTCGACATCCAACGGGGCGACGCAGCGCTGGTTCGCCCAGTACCACCGGAGCCGGGCGATCTACCTGCGCAAGCACTATCCGCGCGGTTGGCCTCTCTACGCCGTGCTCTGGAGCGCGAAGGCGTCGGTGCACTACGCCGCCTGGACGGGCCGGGCCTACCTCGGGCGACTGCGCGGCGACGAGGAGCGCGAGACGCTCGCGCGCGAGTGGGCGAGCGCCTTCCGGGCGACGATCCGACCCGCCGGCCCGTCAGCGGTCCAGCCCCTCGATCACCCGGGCCAGCCGTGCGGCGAGCGCGCGCGTCGTGAATCGCTCGTCGACCGCGCGCCGCGCTGAGCCGCCGAGCGCCGCCGCGAGCTCCGGATCGCCGAGCACGCGTGACACCGACTCCCCGAGCGCTCGGGCATCTTCGGCGGGGACGGTGAGGGCCGACTCGCCGGGCCGAACGTAGTCGCGCAGGGTCGGGCGATCGGTGACGACGGTCGGCCGTCCGGTCGCCATTGCCTCGAGGAGCGCGATCGTGCCGGAGTTCTCGGTCCCGTGGACGTAGCCTTCGCCGTGAATCGGGACGACCACGCAGGCGGCGCCGGCGTAGAGGCTCCGCACCTCGTCGGCGCCGATGTCGAGCCTGACCTCGACGTTCGGCGGCAGCTCGATGCCGGTGAGGTTCTCGCGCTTCGCGACCAGGACCGCCTTCACTGGGAGCTCCGCCATCGCGCGCGCGAAGGTCGCGTAGTCCCGCGCGAGATCGCGCCCGACGGTCAGGACGTAGCCGTCGGGTGCAGGCGGCATCGTCGCCCAGAACCGCTCGTCGACCCCGAGCTGCGCCACGTGCACCCGGCTCGCGTCCAGCCCGACGAGCTCGACGAGCCGGCCGGCGCCCGCTTCCGAGACGCAGACGACAGCCGCGGCCGAGCGGATCGAGGCCCGGAGCAACCGCCGCGCGGCAGGCGTGCTCCGCTCGAAGGTGGCGCACAGGTGATAACTGACGAGGAGAACGCGCGGCGCTCGACGGGCGCGTGCCATCAGGGGGAAGACCCTGGCCAGCGGTGTGCACGCGACATCGACACCACGAAGCTCCCAGGGAAGCGTCACCTCGCGTGCGTTCCAGGTGATCCGATGCATGAGGCCCGACCGGCGGTTCCGGCGGCGCAGCGCCGAATCGTGGATGGTCGCGTCGATGCCGAGCTCGCGGAGATGGTTCTGCCCGAGCAGCGTCGTGTCCGGCGCCTCGCCGCGCGCGATGCGATCGACGACTGCGCTTCGCGAGTTGGGATAGACGAAGGCGACCTTCACGAGGCCGGGCTCATGCGCGCAGGAACAGCCCGTTGGCGAGCAGAACGTTCCCGGCCGGGTCCCGGTTGTTCGGCTCGAACGCGACCATGACGAAGCCGGCCGTCCGGAGCTCTCCGATCACCGACTCGATCCGTGCGGCCCCCTCGACCGGCTGAAGCTCGAGCTCGACCATGAGCCCGACAGCCTGCCGCAGCGTGCGTTCGCCTCCTCGAACCGCCTCCAACTCGTTGCCCTCGAGGTCCAGCTTGACAAAGACCGCGTCGCCCGGCCCGACGCCGTCCGCACAGATCGTGTCCAGGCGGAGGAGCGGCACGCGCTCGGTCGGACGCGAACCGCGGTCCGAGCCGAAGAGCGAGCTACTCGTCGGATCGGGGTCCACGTAGAGAGTCGTCTCACCGTCGCTCGCTCCGATCGCGGCATGCACCACGGACCACTGCTGGTCACGTGCCGCTCGAGCCTGAAGCGCCGCGAACGACTCGGCCTGGGGCTCCACCGAGACGATCCGCCCGCGAAACCCCTCCGCACGACGCTGGAGCGCCCACTTCCCGTCGTTGGCGCCGCCGTCGATCAGGATGTCGACGTCGCCCGAGGTGAGCACGTCGACTAGGCGGAGGTGCGCGAAGTTCGCGGGCGAGTACCGAACGGCCTCGATGCCGAGTCGGTGGAGCACCGAACGGGCCTGCCGGACGAGCACGACGAGACCGTAATCCAACGGCGGCGTGGACAGGGGCGAAGCCGACAGGGGCGGAAGCGGCGTCGCCTAGACTGGCGCGCCATGCAACGCGTCCCGCTTGCACGGCTTTTGACGGGCCCTCGCCCGTCGCCCGAGCGAATCGCGTTCACGAGCATCTGGTTTCGCCACCACAACAACCCGCGCTACGCCGAGTTGCTCCCCCGGCTCCGGCGGCTCGACGGCTACCTGTTCGTGCTCTCCGACCGGCGCGTGACGCGCGGCGTGCAGTTCAGGGCGCTCGACCGCGGCCGCCCGGCCTGGCACCCGGTGGTGCTGCGTGCGCTCGCCCGGTCCTATCCCGGTCTCTTCACGGCCGACAACGAGCAGATCCGCCACTTCGGCGGCCCGATCGTCTCGGACGTCGACGACCCGGTGTTCAGCCCGCGCGAGGTCGCGTTACTGTCGTCGCCGCAGGTCAGCGCCTACGTCGTCACCGCCGAGCGGGCCGCGCGGCGATTCGAGTCGCTCGGCGTCGACAGGCCGTGGTACGTGATCCCGCAGGGCGTGAGCCTGTCGTCGCTCTCGGAGGAGGGCACGGCGCGGGTCGGCGACGCGAAACGGGACGGCGAGATCGTCGTCGGCTACATGGCGGCTCACCTGCTCAGCGCGGGCGATCGCGGCGGTGAGAGCCCGCTCTACAACGTCGACCACCTCCTCGAACTGTGGGACGAGATCCACGCCCGCGAGCCCCGAGCCCGGCTGTGGCTGCTCGGCGGGCCGAGCGACCGCGTCCGCGCGCGCTGCGCCGGACGCGACGACATCGTCCTGTTCGGGCGCGTTCCGCGCGACCAGGTGCTCGATCACGCCGCGAACTTCGACCTGGCGCTCTACCCGCGAACGGCCGACCAGGGCATCCAGGCGGCGAAGGTCGCCGAGTACATGGGAGTCGGCGTCCCCACCGTCTCCTACGACTTCGAGGTCACCGCCGTCCTGCGCGACACGGGAGCAGGCGTGCTCGTCGGCGACCGGCGTGCGTTCGTCGACGCCGTCGTCCGGCTCGCCGGCGACGACATCGCGCGCGCCGCCCTCGCCGAGGCGGCGGACCGCGCGGGCCGCGAGCTGGACTGGGACGTGCTCGGGCGGCGGTACGAGGAGGAGATCCTCGACCGGCACCTACCGCCCCGCGGCTGACCGCGTCACTCCGGCGCGGAGGCGAGCGGGCGGCGCGGACGACGGATCCCGAGCCGCGCCGAGACGCTTGCGCGGTCCGCATCCTCGAGTCCGAGGAACCAGACGGAGACCGCGAACACGGCGATCCAGAGCACCCCGACGGGCACGAGAGCGAGAAGCGTCTTCGGATCGAGCAGGCGGCTGAAGACCACGAGCACCGGGACCGCAGCGAGGATCGCGGGGGCGACCGGGCGGAGGGCTGCGGCGGCGACCGCACGGTACGACGGCCCGGACGACTCGTGGACGAGCCGCGGAACGAGCACGACCGTCGCGGCTGCCTCGGTGACGACGGTTGCCAGTGCAACGCCCCAGATCCCCACCGCCCGGGCCAGGATGATCGAGAGGACGAGGTTCGCACCGACGACGAACAGCAGCATCACGGAGAGGCGCCGCTGGTAGCCGCGCGCAACGAGGTACTGCGACAGGAGCTGGGCAGGCTGATGGAGCAGCAGGACGATGCCGAGCAAGGCCATCACCGCCGAGCTCGGCCCCCACCCCGGGCCGATCCAGCCGTAGATCAGCTGGTCCGGGATCAGGATGAGCGGCAGTGCGAGCAGAAGCATCAGCGCCATCCCGAGGCGAAGCCCGGCGAGCAGCAGGCTGCGCTGGCGCACCGGCTCTTCTGCGCCCTCGAGCTCCGCAAAGGCGGGGTAGAGCAGATCGGTCGCTCCCGTTCCGAGGCCGAGCACGAGCCCGAAGATCCTCGACGGCACGCCGTACAGCGCAGCCGCCTTCGCACCGAGCACGATGCCGACGACGATCAGGTCGCTCGAGTACGCGACCTTCGACGCGAGATGGATCAGGAAGTTGTGCCAGCTGAACGTGAGGAGCTCGCGCACGCGCGTCCGGCTGACAAGCGCACGGCGAAGCTCGAGGAACGGAAGCTCGCGCCGCAGCCAGAAGAGCGGGAAAACCAGCCGCACGATCGTTGCGAGCAGCGTGATGAACGCCAGCAGCACGATCCCGGGATACGACGGGAAGACCCCGACGATCAGCGCGAAGTAGACGACGAGGCCGACGAGGCTGCCCAGGTTGACGATGTCGTAGCGCTGCTGGCCGAGCAGGAGGTTGTTGAACAGGCCGAGTGGGAAGCGAACCGCGATGCCCGCGACGACCAGCAGCGTGGCGGCGCGCGCCGCCTGGACCAGGTCGTTCGGGATGTCGATCAGGTACGGCACGATCACCGAGAGCACGAGCCCGATGACCACCGTGACGGCGCCGATGATCGCGTAGACGACGAGCCCGATCGACGCGAGCGTGTTCACCTCCTCCGGCGACTGCGCTCCGCGCGCATGGGCGCCGAACCGGACGACCGACGGACCGACGCCGAGGTCGAGCAGCTGGACGAAGACGGTGATCGAGCCGATGAAGACCCAGAGCCCGTATTCGTCCTTGCCGAGCCCGTGCACGATCACCGGCGTCGTGACGAGCGCAGCCAGGACGGCTGCGCCGTAGACGACGTACGTTGAGACGAGGTTCCGCCGAAGCAGGCGCATCCGTTCGGCCGCCATCGTACGGACGGCCCACCCTAGAGTCCGGGCGCGAGATGTGGCCGCCCGGGGAGATCGTGATCAGGCGCGAGGTGCTGAACGACGGCAGGGCGTGGCTGTGCGTGCCGGTCGTCGTGGTCGAGGACCGGCCCGACCTGCTCGCGACCTACATCGCCGAGGGCACGCCGTTCGAGTTCCCAGACGGCGACTGGCCCGCGCCCGGCGGCGTCCATCCCTGGCGGGGACGCGAGCGCTGGGAGGGGAACGGCCTCCTGATGCTCCAGCGGCCCGGCGATGCGTACGCGATCTGGCTCTTCTGGCACGGGCCCGAGCGGAACTTCCGCGGGTGGTACATCAACCTCCAGGAGCCGTTCCGGCGCACGGCCGCCGGCTACGACACCCAGGACCTCGAGCTCGACATCTGGGTGCCGCTCGACGGGCCATGGCAATGGAAGGACGACGAATTGCTCGACGAGCGGGTGCGCGAGGGCCGGTTCACCGCCGTCCAGGCGGTGGAGATCCGCGCCGAGGGCGCCCGTATCGCGGCCGACCTCGATGCGGGCCGCCGCTGGTGGCCCGCGAGCTGGGCCGACTGGACGCCGGATCCGGCGTGGTGAGCTCGCGGCGGGCGCCGACGCTCGCAGGGTTCGTCGCGCTCGGGCTGTTCTGGGGGGCGTGGGCGGCGCTGCTTCCGAGCGTGCAGCATGCGCTCGACGCGTCGAAGGGCGCGCTGGGGGTCGCGCTCTTCTTCGTCGCCGTCGGCTCCCTGCCCGCGATGCTGTTCTTCGCAGGCCCGCTGATCGGGCGCTTCGGCAGCCGCGCCGTCGCGTGGACGTGCGGTGCGTTCGCGGCGGCTGCGCTGCTGCCCGGCCTCGCCGGCTCGCTCCCCGCGCTCGCCGGTGCGCTCGTGCTGATGGGGGCGACCTCCGGCGTGCTCGACGTCGGCATCAACGCCCAGGCGGCGCAGATCGAGCGCGAGTCCGGCCGGCGGCTGATGCCCCTCGCACACGGCCTCTACTCGACGGGCGTCCTTGTGGGCGCCGTCGCCGCGGGTGTCGCACGCAGTGCCGGCGCCGGGAAGGAGACGATCTTCGCCGGCGTCGCGGTCGTGATCGGTGCAACCGCCCTCCTGCTCGCCCGTGGGCGATCGGTGATCGCCCCGAACGAGAGCGCCCGCCCTCGGGGGCGACGCCGCGTCCCGCTCGGCCGCGCGCTCGCCGCGATCGCTCTGGTCGGCGCAGCTGCCTTCGTCGTCGAGGGCGCCGTGGAGACGTGGAGCGCGCTCTTCCTCGCGAGGCAGCTCGATGCACAGGCCGCCGTCAGCGCCCTCGGCCCCGGCTTCTTCGGCGCATCGATGGCACTCGGCCGCTTCATGGGACAGTCGGCGACCCGCGTCCCGGACCGCACCCTGCTCGCCGGTGGCGCCCTGACCGCCGCCCTGGGCTGCGCCGTCGTCGCCGTCTCCGGCAACCCCGGCACCGCGCTCGTCGGCTTTGCGCTGGCGGGCGCCGGGATCTCGCTGAACGCCCCGGTCGTCTTCGGCGCGGCCGGCCGCCGCAAGGTCGACCCCGCCGGCGCGGTCGCCGTGGTGACGACGCTCGCGTACCTCGGGCTCGCGCTCGGGCCGCCGCTGATGGGCGGCCTCGCAGCGGCAGGCAGCCTGCGCGGCGCATTCGTCGTCCTGGCGGTGATCGCGGCGCTCGTGGCCGCGGCCGCCACCCGGCTCAGGCTGCAGCAGCCGTGACGCTGCGCTCACGTCCGTCGATCCCGGCGATGATCAGCACGACCGCTGCAAGCCCGCACGCGAACAGCACGACCGAGGCCGGCCGCCAGGCGGTCCCGAGCGGGTAGACGAGGACGTTCGCGGTCGCCGCGACCAGGAGCAGCACGGCAATGATCCGGCCGCGTTCCACGAGCCCGGCGGCCAGGCAGCCGGCCGCGAGGATCACGAGCAGGTACTGCGCGCTGAACACCTTGTTGAGCAGCAGGAAGAGCACCGGCGCAGCCGCAGCCGCAATGACCGCGCGCGGCGACGGCGGTCGCCGCCACAACACGTAGCCGGCGAGCGCCAGCAGCGCGAGCACCTGGATGACCACGACGGCGCGGTTCACCCACGACGGGACGGCGGCAGCGTCGTAGACCGCCCCGGGCTGCGACGCATGATGGACGAGACGGAGCGGCAGGTACCAGAGCGATTCCGGCGTCAGCCCTCGCGGAGCCTGCCGCGTCACGGACGACCAGACCGCGCGCGGGCTCCAGACGAGGAAGGGCACGACGACGACCGCGGCCGCTACGACGAACGCGGCCGCATGACGGAACGCATCGCGGCGCCGGCCGACTGCAACGAGCCAGAGCACGAGGATCAGGAACGCCAGGCCCGGCGTCCACTTCACCGCGGCGCCGACACCGAGGAGCGCGCCGGAGACCGCCCACCGTTCGCGCAGGGCGAAGACGAGCCCGACCACCAGGAGCGCCGCCGGGAGGGCGTCGTACTTGAACTCCCAGAAGAAGGCATTCGCCGGCCAGATCGCGACCGCCCCGGCGAACCAGCGCGCATCGCCCGTGCGCAGCGAAGCGATCGCCCACACGACGGCGCCCTGGCAGGCGGCCATCAGGAAGGGATTGACCGACCGTGCGCTCCCGACCCAGGTCTCGAAGGCGAACAGCACGACCGCGCCGGGCGGATACTCGCTGTGGGGGTAGGTCCCGTGGAGGAGCGACCCGCCCTCGGCCGGATAGACCGACGCAACGTCGACGTCGCCGGCGATCCCGCGGGCGAGGTGAACGAGCGCGAGCGCCGACGGCAGCGCAACGGCGAGCGCGACGACGGCTCTGGTGTCGAGCCGGTCGCGGGAGCGCCATGCGATCGCCAGCGCGATCGCGGCGGCGACGCACTCCGGGCCGTAGCGGGCTGCGCGGTGCGGGCCGAGCCCCTCGATCAGGACCGTGATCAGCGCCGACGCACCGAGCACGGCGTTCGGGCTGAGCCTCGAGAGAGCCGCGGTCAACCGGTCGAGTCTATGGCGGCGCGAAGGCGCCCCGCCCCGGACCGGGCCCGGGACGGGGTGCCCGACGGGCGCGCGGCTCAGGCCGCTTCGAGCGCCGGCTGGGCGGCGACGGCCGGCTGCGTGCGGCGAGGCCGCTTGATCGCGAACGCGGCGATCGCGCCGAGCCCGACGACCGCTGCGCCGACGTAGACGGAGACGGTCATCCCGTGGACGAACGTCTCGCCCGTGCGGTAGCCGCCGTAGTGGGCGAACACCGATGCGAGCACCGCGACGCCGAACACGCCGCCGAGCTCGCGAATCGCGTTGTTCGCGCCCGACGCCTGTCCCTCTTCCTGCGGCTTCACGGCGGAGAGCACGACGTTCGCGACCGGCGCGAAGAACAACGCCATGCCGGCGCCCGAGAGGATGAACGGTGCGACCAGGTCGACGTACGGCGTGGTGGGCGTCGAGACGGACGCGATCCACGCCAGCCCGACGGCCTGCAGCGCGAGCCCCGCACCCATCAACCGGTTGCCACCGATCCGGTCCGAGAACGCACCCGCGACCGGCGAGACGAGGATCGGCATCGCCGTCCAGGGCAGGATCCGCAGACCCGACTGGAGCGGCGTGTAGCCCTGCACGGTCTGGAAGTACTGGCTGAGCAGGAAGATCGACCCGAACATCCCGAAGAACATGAGCAGGCTCGAGACGTTCGCCAGCGCGAAGGTGCGGTTCTCGAAGAAGCGCATCGGCAGCATCGGCTCCGCCGTGCGCAGCTCCCAGAGCACGAACAGCGCGATCAGGACGGCCCCTCCGGCGAGCGCCCCGACGATCTCCGGCGAGCTCCAGCCGAGCTCGTTTCCGCGGACGAGCCCCCAGACGATCCCGAAGAGGCCGGCACTCGCGAGCGCGACGCCGGGCAGGTCGAGCTTCGACGCCGGGCCGTGGCTCTCGTCGAGCCGCACGAGCGCGAGCGGGGCGAGGACGAGGCCGATCGGCACGTTCAGCCAGAAGATCCAGTGCCACGAGATGCCTGACACGACGGCGCCGCCGACGAGCGGGCCGAAGGCGACCGCGAGCCCGCTGATCCCGCCCCACAGGCCGAGCGCGAGGCCGCGCCGCTCCTTCGGGACTCCGGCGGACAGGATGGTGAGCGTGAGCGGCATCACGATCGCCCCGCCCGCGCCCTGAACGGCACGTGCGATGTCGAGCATCGTCGCCGAGGTGGCGAGGCCGGCCCAGGCGGAGGCAAGCGTGAAGATCGTCAGCCCGATCGCGAACATGCGGCGGCGGCCGAAGCGGTCGCCGAGGGCGGCACCGGTCAGGAGCAGCACGGCGAACGTCAGCGTGTAGGCGTTGACCGTCCACTCGAGCTGTGAGAGCGAGGCGTGCAGGTCCTTGCGGATCACCGGCAGCGCCGTGGTCACGACGAGGTTGTCGAGCGTCACCATGAAGAGGGCGACCGAGGTGATCGCGAACGTCCAGCCGATGTTTCGTTTGTGAGCCATCACTTACCTCCGATCGAAAAAAAGACGCCTCAGGCCTTCCCGCAGCCCTCGAGCAACTGCACCGCCCACGGCTCGGGCGCGTCCCCGAGATGGGTCTGCGAGATGACGTTCATCAGCATCCCCTGGGCGAAGAAGAGCGCGATCTCGGGATCGCCGAGACCGGACACGCGCTCGACGTATGCGACGAGGTCGCCGAAGCCGTCGCGGACGACCGCCCGGATCTCCGGGTCGCCGCAGGCCGCGTAGGCCTGCATCTGCGCCCGCAGGTAGAGCGTGTCGCCGGCCAGCAGGTCCCGGTAGGCCTCGCCGATCGCCTCGAGCGCGGCCTCGCCCCGCTTGCCCTCGGCGGCGCGCTGGAACAGCTCCAGGGTGTCGCGGAAGCAGCGGGCGCAGCAGGCCTTGAAGAGCTCCCGCTTCGTCCCGAACAGGCGGAAGACGTAGGGCTGCGAGATGCCGGCGCGGCGCGCGATGTCGTCCGTCGACGCCCCGTGGAGCCCCTTCTCCGCGAATTCGACGAGGGCGGCGTCGAGGATCTCCTCGCGCCGGATCTCCTTCGTCTTGCGCTCCTGTGCGACCATGGTCGCGTAGGTTAGTGATTACTCACAATCTTGTCAAGGGTCTCGGCGACGAGATCCAGATCGTCCTCCGAGAGGCGCGTGTGGAGGGGCAGGGCGAGCGCGCGCTCGAAGACGCGGGCCGCCCCGGGGAACGCCCCCTGGTCGCGGTAGGCGCCGAGCAGGTTGAGGGCATAAGTGCCGATCTGGGCCTCGATGCCGCGGGCGCGGAGCTCGCCGAGCACGCGGTCGCGGTCGTCGACCTGCACCACGTACGCCTGCCACCCATGGACGTCGCCCTCGTCGGCTCCGGGGAGGAGCAGCGGGAGCCCGCGCAGGCGATCGGTGTACCCGTCCGCGATCCGGGTGCGCTCGGCGAGGAGCTCGTCGAGCCGCCGCGCCTGCGGCAGGCCGACCGCGCAGAGGATGTCGGAGAGGCGGTAGTTGAGACCGGGCGCGGGCATGTCGGGCGGCGCGAGCGACCGCCAGCCGTGGTTGCGCAGCCTCCGTACCTCGGCCGCGATGCGCTCGTCGTTCGTCGTCACGGCGCCGCCTTCGCCGGTCGTGACGATCTTGCGCGGATGGAAGCTGAGGCAGCCGAGCAGGCCGAGCCCGCCGCAGGCACGCCCGCCGCGGCGCGCACCGAGCGCGCCGGCCGCGTCCTCCAGGACCGGCAGGTCGGGCAGCTGCTCGAGCCGCGCCGGGCGGCCGAACAGGTGCACCGGGAGGATCGCCTTCGTGCGCGGGCCGACGCGGATCTGCCCGGCGTCGATGTTCATCGTCTCCGGATCGACGTCGACGAGCACGGGCACGAGCCCGGCCAGCGCGACGACGTTGGCGGTCGCCGGGAACGTGTAGGCGGGGACGAGCACCTCGTCGCCCGGATCGAGCCCGAGCGCAAGCACCGCCACGTGCAGCGCCGCAGTGCCCGACGAGACGACGAGCGCGTGCTCCACCTCGCAGAGGCGCGCGAGCTCCTGCTCGAACTCGGCGACCTTCGGGCCCATCGTGAGCATGCCGCTCTCGAGGACCTCGGCCACCTCGGCGAGCTCGGGCTCGCCCAGGTCGGGCCAGCCTAGGCGGAGACGGGGAGTCTCTCCCGATACCACGCGATCGTCTTCTGCAGGCCGTCGTCCAGCTCGACCTCCGGCTCCCAGTGGAGCAGCTCGCGCGCCTTCTCGACGTTCGGGATGCGGAGCTCGACGTCGGCATAGTGCAGCGGCTGGAACACGATCTCGCCGTCGTAGTGCATCAGCCGCTTGATGCGCTGCGCGAGGTCGTAGATCGTGACCGCCGAGCGCGGATTCCCGATGTTGAACGCCTGTCCGACGGCCTCGGGCCGCTCGAGGCAGGCGAGCACACCGCTCACCATGTCGGTGACGTAGCACCACGCACGGATCTGCGAGCCGTCGCCGTGAATCGTGAGCTCGTTGCCACGGAGCGCGGTCTCGATGAACGCGCGGATCGCGCCGCCGCCGATCTGCCCCGGCCCGTAGACGTTGAACGGGTGCACGGTGACCGTCGGCAGGCCGAGCTCGTCGTGGTAGGCGTGCGCCATGTGCTCGCCTGCGAGCTTGGACACGGCATAGGTCCAGCGCGCCTCCCCCACCGAGCCGATCGTCGAGACCTGCCCTTCCTGCACGCGGAACGCGTGCGTCCCGAACACCTCGCTGGTCGAGAAATCGACGAAGCGCTCAACCGTCGTACCGGTGGCGAGGGCGGCCTCGAGCACGTTGTAGGTGCCGATCACGTTGACGCGCATCGTTCGCACCGGGCTCTCGAGCACCGTGTCGACGCCGGCGATCGCGGCGCAGTGGACGATGTGCGTCGCCCCCCGCGCCGCCTCGCGCACCGCATCGGCGTCGAGCACGTCGCCCTGCACGAGCGTGAAGTTCGGGTGATCGGCGAGACCGGTCGCGGCCAGCGCGTCGCGGTGCAGGTTGTCGAACGCCACCACCTCGTTCCGCTCGACGAGCTCTCGCGCCAGCGTGGTGCCGATGAAGCCGGCGCCCCCGGTGACGAACACGCGCTTGCCCTCGATTGCCACGGCGGCAGCGTATCGTTGCGCGGCTTGGATCCGACGCTTGAAGCCTGGCTGGACGCCGCCGCGGGACCGGACGACGCGTTCGTCGGCCGGCTGTGGCGGTCGGTGCTGCGCCGCCCCGTCGAGCCCGCGGAGCTCGACGAGACCGTCGCGCGCCTCCGTGCCGGCATGTCGCGGTCGGCGCTCGTCGCCGAGCTCGCCGGCTCGGCCGAGTTCGGCCGCGTGCGGCTGCTCGACGACGCTGCCGCCTGGGCTGCAGCGCAGCGCGCAGCCGGCGAGCGGCCGCGGAACCTCGTTGCTCCGCCGGGCACCGACGAGCGCCCCATCGAGATCCCGTGGTGCCTCGCGCGCTACGGAGGCGAGCCGCGCGTGCTCGACGTCGGCTACGTCTTCGCCGAGCCGGCGTACCTCGCAGCGCTCGGCGGGCTCGGCGCCGAGCGGCTGGTCGGAGTCGATCTCGCCGCGGCCGAGGTGCCGGGCCTCGAAAGCGTGACGGCCGACCTGCGCGGCCTGCCGTTCGAGGATGGAGCGTTCGACGTCGTGATCGCGATCTCGACCCTCGAACACGTCGGCCGCGACAACTCGCAGTACGGGCTGGCGGCAGAGCGCGACGACGGATCGCTCGACGCGGCGCTCCGCGAGCTTCACCGCGTGCTCGACGGCGACGGCCGGCTGCTCGTCACGGTGCCCGCATCGGCAGACGACGAGCTGCGACCGGAGCAGGCCGTGCTCGCACCGGGAACCTGGGTCGGCCGGTTCGAGGACGCGGGGTTCCTCGTGTGGGAGGACGAGCTGTACGAGCTCGGCGCGGACGGCTGGCGATCGGTGACGACGCTCTCGGGTGCGGGCTACGGCGAACGCGGACCAGGCGCGTCGGCGGTGCTCTGCGCCGAGCTGCGCCCGGCGCGTCTCGGCGCGCGGCTCCGCCTCGCGGTCCGCGACCGCCGGCACGCCGACGAGCCGCGGCGTGCGGTCTGAGACCGCGAGTCGGCCCCAGTAGCATCGCGCGCGTGAGAACCGTCCTCTTCGTCGGCGCCGGCCGCCATCAGCGCCGGGCGATCGTGCAGGCGAAGGCGGGCGGGCTCCGGGTGGCGGCCGTCGACCGGAACCCCGACGCGCCCGGTCTCGCGGAGGCGGACATCGCGAGGGTCGTCGACTTCAGCGACGTCGATGCCGTGCTGCGGGCGACGAGACGGCTGCGGATCGACGGGGTGCTGACGGTGAGCGCCGACCGGGCCGTTCCCGTCGTCGCCGCAGTCGCCGAGGCGCGCGACCTCCCGGGGATCGGGACCGAGACCGCGCACCTGATGACGCACAAGGTCGCAATGCGGCGCCGGCTCGCCGACGCCGGAGTGCCGCAGCCGCGGTTCGCGGCCGTGCGCAACCTGTCGGAGACGCGACGCGCCGCCGACTCCGTCGGGTTCCCGGCGGTGCTGAAGCCCGCCGACTCGGGCGGGCAGCGCGGCGTTTTCCGCGTCGAGTCGCTCGACGACGTCGACGTCCACCTGCACGAGGCGCTCGCTGCGTCGCCGACCGGCGACGCGATCCTGGAGGAGTTCGTCGACGGCATCGAGTTGAACGGGATCGTGATCGCGCGAGACGGCGAGACGATCCCGCTGACCCTGTCGGACCGCCTCCGCCCGCCCGGCATCGGGTTCGGCGTCGGCTGGATCCACGTCTACCCGCCCACGATCCCGCCGGAGCAGCTCGTCCAGTCGGAGCGCGTCGCCGCGCACACGGTGCATGCGCTCGGGCTCGAGACGGGGATCGCCTTTCCTCAGCTGATCGCCGCGACCGACGGGCGCGTCGTGGTCGTCGAGTGCGCTGCGCGCATCCCGGGCGGCCAGATGGCCGACCTCGTGCGGGTCGCCGTCGGCGTGGATCTCGTCGACGTCCAACTCCGGATGGTGCTCGGCGACGACCTGCCGGACGAGCTCGTCAAGCCCCGCTTCAGCCAGCCGCTGGCGATCCGCTTCCTGACCGCCGCTCCGGGGCCGCTGCCGACCGGGCGCGTCACTCGGATCGGGTCGCTGGACAAGGTGCGGGCGTTCCCCGGGGTCGTCCAGGCGGACGTCTACCTGCAGGTCGGCGAGGTGATCCGGCCCGTCAGGCTCGACGGAGACCGGCGCGGCTACGTGATCGCGACCGCCGACACGAACCTGAACGCGCTCGAGCGGGCCGAGGCTGCTGCGAGACTGCTCGACGTGGACGTCGAATGACGTGCGAGTTCTCGCTCGCGCACTACGGCGAGCTGCTCGAGGCGGCGAGACAGGGCGGGTATCGATTCGCGGGCTTCGACCGGGCACCGGAAGCCGGTGACCTGATCCTGCGCCACGACGTCGACCTTTCGCTCGCGGCGGCGCAGACGATGGCCGAGCTCGAGTCGGAGCTCGACGCATGGTCGACGTGGTTCCTGATGACGCGGTCGGTCTTCTACAACCTCGCGTCGCCTGAAGGCGAACGGGCGATCGCGCGGCTGCGCGAGCTCGGGCACCGAGTCGCGCACCACGCCGTGTGGCCGCACGTCGATCTCGACGGCCGCTTCGATCCCATCGTCGCGTGGCACAACCCGGATCCCGAGTACATGCAGGCGGGGATCCCCGGAGCGGTCAACGTCATGGAGCCGCGGTTCTTCGACCCGGAGCACTATCGCTCCGACTCGAACCAGCATTGGCGCGAGGGCTGCCCGCACGACGAGCTCGCCGCCGGCTCGTTCGAATGGCTGCAGCTGCTCGTCCATCCGGAGATCTGGGTCTACGACGGTCAGACCATGCGCGAGACGATGCTCGCGATGCTCGACGCGAAGCGGGGCGAGTGGCTCGACTACCTCGCCAACGACCGGATCGACATGGGCGAATGACGACGGTCCTCGTCACGGCTTCGGGCGCGCCCGGCACGGCGGCGCTGCTGCGAGGCCTGCGCGAGAACGGCGAGCGCGACGTGCGGCTGGTCGGGATCGACATGTCGGAGCGCTCGATCGGCCGTCGCCTGTGCGACGCGTTCCATCTCGTCCCGCCCGGATCCGACCCGGGCTA
>DATIXY010000027.1:0-23746 GCA_035518115.1 Gaiellaceae bacterium
CTCGTCCAGCCGAGGCGAGGAGAGCGGAGGGGGAGGGATTTGAACCCTCGACCGACGGAACCGCCGGTAACGGTTTTCGAGACCGCCGCATTCGACCGCTCTGCCACCCCTCCGCGCGGGCGACAGCGTACCGGGCATCCGCAGGGGTGTTCATCTACGATTCGCGCGCCCGGGAGAAGTGGCCGAGTGGCTGAAGGCGGCGCCCTGCTAAGGCGTTAGGTGGGGAAATCCCTGCCTCGAGGGTTCGAATCCCTCCTTCTCCGCTCCGTCCGGCGGAGAATCACCCTTCCGAGTGATGGCCGGCTCGCTCGATCTCACCCACGATGCGGTTTGCCGGCTCCCCCTGACACTGTCCGGCACCGTATGACCTGCGGCGATCCCGCTCGAGAGAGCGGGTTCGCTGTTTTCTGGGGCGGTTTTTCGCCCGCTCAGTGTGTCGAGGTGTAGACGAACGCCGCGACGTCCTGGATCTGCTTCGGCGTCAGCTGGTCCTTGAAGGACGGCATGACGCCGCCTCCGTTCGTCACCTGCAGCACGACTCTCGCCTCCGCCGGCTTGAGCTGGTCGAGGTCGGGGCCCACGGTGCCGGTCGCGCCGGCCGCCTTCAGCGTGTGGCACGACTTGCAGCCGGCCGTCTCGAACACCTGCTTGCCGGCGATGGGGTCGCCCTGGACGGTCGGCCCGGTGGTCGTCGTCGTGGTTGTCGGCGGCGGAGCGGCGCTCGCCTCGGGCTTCTCCTTCCCGAATACGAGCACTGCGGCGAGCATCGCGATCACGAAGCAGGCGACGACGACGATGAACCACCCGACGTGGCGGCCCGGGAAGTTCGCGTTCCGTCCCGGCAGCACGAACGAGCAGATCAGCGCGAAGACGATGAACAGGGCCCCCATCCCGGCGATGCCGAGCTTCTGGCCCGTCGACAGGCCGGCGACCAGGAGGGAGAACGCGAGCGTCACTGCGGCCGGAACCTATCGCAACGGGCTGCGGTCGGCCCACGCCTCGAGCACCCGCTGCTCCTTGTCGCGGGCCAGCCCTGCCGGCCTCGGATCGGCGGGGTCGTCGTTCCCCGAGGCGATCCACTCCAGGGTGGCGGCGACCGTCTCGACGAGCGGCCGGATCGTCAGGCCGGCCGCGAGCGCCCGCTCGACGGGGGTCGTCAGCATCGACGCGTACGCCGGGTCGTGCAGCCACAGCGGGAGCTCCATCCACTCGCCGACGCCCTGCTCGGCGAGGAAGTCCGGGTCGACCCACACGATCTCCGCCTCGGAGCCCGCGGACACGCGGCAGGTCTCGATCAAATCTGTGCGCGTCGTAGGGGGCGCGACCGCGTTGTACGTGCCCGCGAGGTTCCGCTCGCCCGCGTCGACGATCCAGGCGGCGAGGTCGCGCACGTCGATCACCTGCACCGCCGCCGACTCCGGCGCAGGCGCCAGCACGGGGCCGGGGTCGAGAAAGCGCTTGGGCCAGTAGGTGAAGCGGCCGGTCGGATCCCAGGGACCGACGATCAGGCCCGGCCTCGGCACGAACGCGCCGGGATACCTCGCGCGCACGACTGCCTCGCACAGCGCCTTCAGCGGCCCGTAGGCCGCGGATCGGTACTCCTCGGTCTCCTCCTCGAGCTCGGCCGTCGGCGCGTCCTCCGACGCCGGCTCGCTGAGCGACGCGTAGACCGAGACCGACGACACGAAGCTGTAGTGGCCCACGTCGCCCAGCGCGTCGATCGTCGCCGACACGACGCGCGGGAGGTAGCCGCTCGTGTCGACGACTGCGTCGAAGGAACGTCCCGCGACCGCGTCGAGATCGCCGTCGCGGTCGCCGCGCAGCTTCTCGACCTCCGGGTAGAGCTCGGGCCGCGTCTGCCCGCGGTTGAACAGCGTCACCGAGTGCCCGCGCTCGAGCGCGACGTCGACGACGTGCCGCCCGAGGAACTGGGTCCCTCCGAGAACGAGGATCTGCATACGCTCAAGCGTATGGTCTGGTTCGTCCGTCACGCGCAGGTTGACATCGATCTCGCCCGCCCGGCGTCGTCGTGGCACCTGTCGGCCGAGGGCCGCTCCTCGGCCGACGAGCTCGCCCGGCGGCTCGCGCCGCTGACGCGCGTCGTCTCGAGCCCCGAGCCCAAGGCGGTCGCGACGGCCGAGCCGATCGCCCGTCGCTCCGGCGTCCAGGTCGAGCTCGACGAGCGGCTGCGGGAGGTCGAGCGCCAGGTCAACCTCCCGGACGCCGACGCACATCGCGCGGCGGTGCGCGCGTACCTGGGCGGAGCCCAGGTCGACGGCTGGGAGCCCGCACCCGCTGCGCGCAGGCGCTTCGCCGCGGCGCTCGACGAGATCGACGACGCTGCAGTCGTCACGCACGCGACCGTGTTGGCGCTTTTCCTCGGCTACGACTTCGACGGCTGGGCCGCGATCGGACTGCCGGACGTGATCGAGTGGCGCCGGTGATCCGTCGGCTCGAGCCGGCCGACTACGGCCGCGTGATCGCGGTCGTCGACGAATGGTGGGGCGGACGGGCGATGGCGGCGATGCTGCCGAAGCTCTTCTTCGTGCACTTCGCCGACACCTCGTTCGCGGCGGAGGAGGACGGCCGGCTGCTCGGATTTCTCTGCGGCTTCCGCTCGCAGACGTTCGCCGACGAGGCGTACGTCCACTTCGTCGGCGTCGATCCCGCGACGCGCGGGCGCGGCGTCGCGCGCGCCCTCTACGAGCGCTTCTTCGCTGCGGTCGCCCCGCGCACGATCGTGCGCGCCGTCACCTCGCCGGTGAACGAGGCATCGGTCGCGTTTCACCGCGCGATCGGGTTCGAGCTCGACCGGATCGACGAGAGCTACGACGGCCGCGGCGAGCCGCGCGTGCTGCTCCTCTGGCGCCGCCCGGCCTGACCGTACCCGTTCGGGGGATCCGAAGGTCGTCGCGGGCGGCCGACGAACCGGGGGAGGTGTCGGTGCCGCCCGTCTACCGTGGTCCCTTCGGCAGGTCGCAGGCCGAGCGCCTGTTGTGGCGTGCCGGTTTCGGGCCGCGCAAGGGCGAGGCCGAGGCGCTCGCGAAGCTGGGGCTCGCCGGCGCGGTGCACCAGCTGACCAACCCCGGCGGCGAGCACTTCGTCGGGCCGAAGCCGCACGACGACAAGGGCCACTCGCTCGCGCCCTACTCGGCATGGGGCGAGGACCACGCCTGGTGGCTCGACCGCATGGTGCGCACCAGCCGTCCGCTGATCGAGCGCATGACGCTGATCTGGCACGACTGGTTCGCGACCTCGAACGCGGGCGTCGGCAGCCAGAAGCTGATGATCGAGCAGAACCAGATGTTCCGACGGAACGCCCTCGCAGGGTTCCACGACATGCTGCGTGACGTCACCGCGAACCCGGCGATGCTGATCTGGCTGAACGGGCTCCAGAACGAGAAGGGCTCGCCGAACGAGAACTACGGCCGCGAGATGATGGAGCTGTTCACGCTCGGGGCCGATCGCGGCGCCTACACCGAGCGCGACGTGCGCGAGCAGGCGCGGTCGCTCACCGGGTGGGACTCTCGCTGGAGCAGGGGGCGCGGCCAGTACGACTTCCACTTCGACGCGTCGAAGCACGACACCGGCGGCAAGCGCGTCTTCGGTAAGACGGGGAACTTCGACTGGCGCGACGCCGTGAACATGTGCATCTCGCACCCGCTGCACGCGTCGTTCTTCGTGCAGAAGCTCTGGAGCTACTTCGTCCCGACGCCGCCCGACCGCGGGACGCAGGCGTCGCTCGAGGCGATCTACAAGAACGGCCACCAGGTGAAGCCGGTGGTCGCCGCGATCCTCAGCCACCCGACGCTGTACCTGGGCCCGCGGCTGATGAAGCCGCCGATCGTGCACACGGCCGGACTGCTGCGCCGCCTGGGCATGGGCATCACGACCACGGACTGGGCGTGGATCGGCGACCTCTGCGGCCAGCAGCTCTTCTATCCGCCGAACGTCGCCGGGTGGGACGACACGCGCTGGCTCGACACGGCCACGTTCCGCGGCCGCTGGTACGCCGTCCAGCGCATGCTGCGCGACCAGACGCTCGACCCGCAGAAGGCAAAGGAGCCCTACGACGCCAAGGAGCTCGTTGCGCGGGCGGTGAGCTTCTGGAACAACCCGCCGCTCTCGGAAGGGACGGTCTACCAGCTGACGACGTTCGCCAAGCGCTCGCTCGGCGACGCGGGCAACGCGAGCTGGAAGCAGCAGCAGTACCCGGTGCTCACCCAGAACGCGCTCCGGCAGCTCGTCGCCATGTCCCCCGACCTGCAGACCGCATGACGAGGCGCTTCGTCTGCGACGAGTGCTCCCGCGCCGACCTGGTTCGCGCGGCCGCCGGCCGCGGCCTGCCTGCGATCGAGCCCGGCATGCCGGTGCCGGCGGGCACGGGCCTCTCGCGCCGCGGGTTCGTCTCGCGCTCGCTCGGAATGGCGTTGGCCGTCTACGGCGCGGGCAAGCTGTCGATCTTCGACGAGGGCATCGCGCAGGCAGCTGCCGCCGGCCCGAAGCCGATCCTCGTAAGCGTGTTCCTTCAGGGCGGCGCGGACTCGCTGTCGCTGCTCTATCCGCAGGGCGACCCGCTGTACACGAAGTACCGCACCGACCTCGCAGTGACCGGCGGCACGCCGTTCACGGAGGACACTCGGCTGATGTGGCATCCGGCGCTCGCGCCGATCGCGCAGCTCCACGACGAGAGCAAGGTCACGGTGTTCCCGTCGATCGGCTACGACCATCCCGATCAGTCGCACTTCACGTCGCGCCACTACTGGGAGGTCGGCGCGACGGATGCGCACCTGCTCACCGGCTGGCTGGGGCGGTACCTCGACTCGATCGGCTCCCCGGACAACCCGCTGCAGGGACTCTCGCTCGGCGGGTCGCTGCTGCCGAGCCTCGCCACCACGCACGTGCCGGTCGCGACGATCGATGCGCCGGGGCAGTACGACTTCTATACGCCGGGCGTCTGGGGAACCGTGCAGAACCGGCTCATGGACGCGATCGGGCAGCTCGGTTCGATCAAGTCGCAGGACGCGCAGTTCGCGACCGCGGCGAACGTCGCGCGGCAGTCGGACCGCCTGCGCCGGCAGCTGCTGCCGTTCGCCAACAAGAAGGTCGCGCCTCCCGTGACGTACCCGACGTCGAGCGACTCGTTCCCGACGCAGCTCCAGGGCGTTGCGGCGATGATCGCCGCCGGCCTGCCGCTCCACTGCGTCGCGCTCGAGGCGACCGGCTCGTACGACACGCACGCCGACCAGACATCGGAGCTCGTGCCGGCGCTGACGACGACGGCGGCGTCGCTCTACTCGTTCCAGCGCGACCTCGAGGCGCGCGGGATCGCCGACCGAGTGCTGACGCTCGTGTGGAGCGAGTTCGGCCGGCGCGCGCAGGAGAACGGGTCGGGCGGCACCGACCACGGCGCCGCCGGGTGTGGGTTCCTGATCGGGACGCACGCCGCCGGCCAGCAGGTCGGGGAGTTCCCGGGCCTGAACGCGCTCGACGCCGACGGCAACCTCAAGCCGACGTCCGACTTCCGCGCGGTCTACTCGTCGCTGCTCGAGCAGTGGCTGCACACCGACGCGACGCGCGTGATCCCGAACGCAAAGCGCTTCCCGCGGCCGACGCTGGTGAAGTGAGGCGAGCGATCGCAGCGGCCGCCGCCCTCGCCACGGCGCTCTTCCTCGCAAGTAACAGTCTGTTACAAGCGGCGCCCGCGCCGTCGCCGACGCGGATCCAGGTCGTCGCCCACGAGTACTCGTTCGTGCTCTCGCGCCTGCGCGTCAAGGCCGGGCCGGCGATCCTCGAGCTCGTCAACGACGGCCAGGACGCACACGATCTCCGGATCCAGCGGCAGGGGGCGCGGCACATCGCCGGGATCGGAACGGTCCCGTCGGGCAGCTACCGCGATCTCTCGCTCAAGCTCGTCCCGGGGCGATACTCGCTCTGGTGCTCGCTCGCGAACCATCGCGCCCTCGGGATGACGGCGACGCTGATCGTCACGGCCCGCTGATCGTCGACGACGTCGGCGATCCCGCCGGCGTTCCCGTCGTGTACCTGCACGGCGGCGGCGACTCGCGCCTCTCGCGCCACCCGGACGACGGCATCGCCGCCGGCCTCGGCGTCCGCCTCCTTGCAGTCGACCGCTCCGGGCCTGCGGTGCCGGGGCGGACGCTCCTCGGCTTCGCCGCCGACCTCCTCTCAACGGTCGACGAGCGCGGCATCGACCGTTTCGCCGTCGTGGGCTGGTCGGCCGGCGGCCCGCACGCGCTCGCCGTCGCGGCCGCCACCCCGGAGCGGGTCACGCGCGTCGTGCTGGTGGCGTCGATGCCGGTCCCCGACGGGCTCCGCGACATGCCGCAGCCGGTCCGCACCGCGATTCGGCTCGCGCGCATCTCGCCGCGGCTCGCCGCGCCCGGTCTCGAGCGCTGGGGAAGGTCGCGGACGCCGTCGACCGGCGCGCCGGAGACCGACGCCGCCTACGCGCGCGGACGGGCGGAGTCGTTCCGCAGCGGCGGCGAGTGGCTCGCGCGCGAGCTCGCGTACCTCGGGCGGCCGTGGGGCTTCGGGCTCGCGGACGTGCGCGCGCCGGTGTCGCTGTGGTGGGGCGACCAGGACACCGTCACGCCGCCGTCGATCGCCCGCGACTACGAGTGGCGGCTCGAGGGCGGGGAGCTCCGGCTCGTCGAGGGAACGCACCAGCTGCTGTTCCAGCGGTGGCAGGAGATCCTCGCCGATGCGGCCCGACCGTAGAATCGGCCGCGTGAGGTCGATCGCACTCGTCTCGGTTGCGTGCGCGCTGGCAATGGTCGCCGCCGGTTGCGGCTCCAAGAGACAGGCGACGTCGTCGACGACGACCACTACGTCGAGCAGCTTCAAGATCGGGCTCTCGACGGACACGGGTGGCCTCAACGACCGGAGCTTCAATCACCTCGCCTACGTCGGGATGGTGCGTGCCGAGAAGCAGCTCGGCGTGCAGGGGCGGGTGATCCTCGCGAACTCCTCGGCCGACTACGTCCCCAACCTGACCGCGCTCGCGCAGCAGGGCTACGACCTGATCATCGGCGTCGGGTTCACCGAGATCCAGGCGATGGCGACGGTCGCCAAGCAGTTCCCGAAGAAGCACTTCGCGATCGTCGACGTCTCGAACGCCGACGAGAACAACCTGCCGAACGTCGAAGGGCTGCTCTTCCGCGAACAGGAAGCCGGCTACCTCGCGGGTTACGCCGCCGGCCTCGCCGCCAAGGATCGCGGCGGCAAGGTCGTGTCGACGGTCGGAGGCCAGAAGCAGCCGCCCGTCGACCGCTATATCGCGGGCTTCCAGGCGGGCGCCAAGGCGGCGTTCCCGGGCGTGCAGACGCTGAACGGCTACTCGCAGGACTTCTCGAACCCGTCCAAGTGCAAGGAGGTTGCGCTCAACCAGATCTCGGCCGGCTCGGTGGTCGTGTTCCAGGTTGCGGGCGGCTGCGGGCTCGGCGCGCTCGACGCCGCCAAGGAGCAGAACGTCTGGGGGATCGGCGTCGACGCCGACCAGGGCTACATCGGCCCCTACGTCCTCACGTCGGCGCTGAAGCGCGTCGACACGGCGGTGTTCGACGCGATCCAGAGCGCGCAGGCCGGGAAGTTCCAGGGCGGCCGCGACGTCGTCTACGGCATCGACATCAACGGCGTCGGGATCGGGAAGTTCTCGCCCCGGGCGCCGGCGGGAATCCCGGCCGCCGTGAGGAAGGTCGAGGCGGAGATGAAGGCGGGGAAGATCACCGACATCCCGACGACCGTCAAGTAGCGCGGCCGATGCCCACATTGACCGAGGAACAGCTGGAGCTCTTTCGCGCGAAGAACTGCGCGGTCGCGACGACGCTCGGCCCCGACGGGTCGCCGCAGTCGACGATCGTCTGGGTCGACGAGGAGGACGGGCGTCCGGTGTTCAACACGACGAACCGCCGTGCAAAGGGAAGGAACCTTCGCAGCGACCCGCGGGTGAGCGTGCTCGTCTGGGACGACGAGAACCCGTACCGCTACGTCGAGGTGGAAGGGGTCGCGGAGCTCGAGGACGACGTCGGCGGCAACCACATGCACGCGATGTCGCGCAAGTACACGGGGAAGGACTTCCACACGCCCGTCGACCGGCTGATCGTGCGCGTGACGCCGCGGCGGATCTACGACTACGACGACGACTAGAGGTGAATTCGTGACCAAGGCGTATCCTCAATCGATGACCGGCACCGATCACGCTTCAGCCGCGCGCGACCATCTGTGGCTGCACTTCACGCGGATGAGCAACTACGAGGTCCCGGTGATCGTGCGTGGAGAGGGCTGCTATCTCTACGACGACCGCGGGAAGCGCTATCTCGATGCGCTCGCGGGCCTCTTCGCCGTCAACATCGGCTACTCGTACGGCGACGAGATCGGGCAGGTGGCGCACGATCAGATGCGCGAGCTGCCGTACTACACGAACTGGTCGTACGCGCACCCGCGCTCGATCGAGCTCGCGGCGAAGCTCGCAGAGCTCAGTCCGGACACCGTCGACCGCGCGTTCTTCGTCTCGGGCGGATCGGAAGCGGTCGAATCGGCGTGGAAGATTGCGCGGCAGTACCACATGGCGCGCGGCGAGCGCCGCTGGAAGGCGGTCGCGCGCCGGACGGCGTACCACGGGACGACGATGGGCGCGCTGTCGATCAACGGCGTCCCTGCGCTGCGTGCGCCGTTCGAGCCGCTGGTGCCGGACGTCCTGCACGTGCGCAACACCAACCGCTACCACCGGCCGCCCGACGAGACCGAGAGCGAGTTCACCGCGTTTCTGCTCGACGACCTGGAGAGCGCGATCATGCAGGCAGGGCCGGAAACGGTTGCGATGGTGATCATGGAGCCGATCCAGAACGCGGGCGGCTCGTTCACTCCGCCCGCCGGCTACTTCCAGGGCGTCCGCGAGATCTGCGACCGCTACGGGATCCTCCTCTGCGCCGACGAGGTGATCACCGGCTTCGGCCGTCTCGGGTGGTGGTTCGCGAGCGAGAAGTACGACATCAGGCCGGACCTGATCACCTGCGCGAAGGGGCTGTCGTCCGCGTACGCGCCGATCGGTGCGGTGCTCGCGGGCGAGCGCGTGTTCGAGCCGTTCGCCGAGGAGACCGCGATGCTGTCGCACGGCATCACGTTCGGCGGCCACCCGGTCTCGTGCGCGGTCGCGCTCAAGAACATCGAGATCATGGAGCGCGACGGGATCGTCACCGGCGTCGCCGAACGCGAGGATACGTTCCGCGCGCAGCTCGAGACGCTGCTCGACCTCGACATCGTCGGCGACGTGCGCGGCGCCGGCTACATGTGGGCGATCGAGCTCGTCAAGGACAAGGAGCGGCGCAAGACGCTGGCCGGGGTCGAGTCCGAGTACACGCGCGCCCGCGCCGGGTTCAGCGCGGACGAGGCGGAGACGCTGCTGCGCGGCTTCCTCTCGCCCGAGTTGTTCGAGCGCGGGCTTATCTGCCGTGCCGACGACCGCGGCGATCCGGTGGTGCAGATCTCCCCGCCGCTCGTCGCGCGTGACGAGGAGTTCTCGCAGATCGTCGGCATCCTCGGCGACGTGCTCGCCGAGGCCTGGAAGCGCATCGGTTAGCCGCGACGGGCGGTGGCCCCGTGCCGTTGACGATCTGCGACGTCGGGCCGCGCGACGGTCTCCAGAACGAGCCGGAGATCCTCGCGCCGCCCGTGCGCGCCGAGCTCGTGACACGGCTCGCCGCCGCACGGCTGCCGCGGGTCGAGGCGGTGTCGTTCGTGCGCGGCGATCTCGTTCCGCAGATGGACGGGGCGGAGGAGGTGGTGGCGGGCGTCGTGCGGCGGGCCGGGACTGAGCTGTCGGGGCTCGTGCTCAACGAGCGGGGGTACGAGCGGCTCGCCGCGACCGGGCTCGACCGCGTCAACTGCGGGTTCGCGGCGACCGAGACGTTCAACCGCCGCAACGCCAACGCGTCGCTCGACGAGGCGGTCGCCCGCGTCGAGGCGATCGTCTCGCGCGCCTCGGTCCCGGTCACGGTGACGGTTTCGTGCGCGTGGGGCTGCCCGTTCGAGGGTGAGGTCGACCCGGCCGTCGTCGCGGATCTGTGCGAGCGGGTTGCGGGTGCAGACGAGCTCGTCCTCGCCGACACGATCGGCGTCGGGACGCCGCGCCGCGTGCGGCGGCTCGTCGAGCGCGTCTCGATCCTCGGGCCGCCCGTCGGCGCGCATCTGCACAACACGCGCAACACGGGGTACGCGTGTGCGTGGGCCGCGTTGGAGGCGGGCGCGTCGCTGCTCGATGCGTCGGTGGGCGGACTGGGAGGGTGCCCCTTCTCGCCGGAGGCGACCGGCAACATCGCGACGGAGGATCTGGTGTGGCAGCTCGAGCGCGACCGGGTCGCGACCGGCGTCGACCTCGACGCGCTCGTCGGCGTCTCGCAGTGGCTCGCGGGCGTCCTCGGGCGGCAGCTCGACGGGCAGGTCTATCGCGCAGCGCAGTGGCCCCGGGGTCAGACCCGGGTCTGACCCCGGCCCTTCGTTTTCCCGCTTGCAAGTCGTATGGCGGGATGCCCGGCAAACGGCCGGAGGAAGCGGTATCCGCGGGTTCGCGTGCGCCTTCGGCGACGGTTTGGTCGCACTTCCGTTGGTCAGACCAGCGTCAGACCGCGTCTACGCTTGCGGGCCGCGTGTTCGACTCGCTGCTCAACCTGCTCTGGGACGCGCCGCAGGCGTACCTGATCGTCTTCGCGCTGTCGATCGGCGACGCGGTGCTGCCGATCCTTCCGAGCGAGACGGCGGTGATCCTCGCCGGCGTCCTCTGCACGACCGGCCCCAAGCTGACGCTCGGCTGGGTGATCGCCGCCGCCGCAGCCGGCGCATGGATCGGCGACAACACCTCGTACGCGCTCGGGCGCTTCGCCGGCGAGCCGATGCGCCGCCGCTTCTTCACCGGCGAGCGAAGCACGCGCACGCTCACCTGGGCTCGAGCCCAGCTCGACCGGCGCGGCGGCGTGATCATCCTCGTCTCGCGCTTCATCCCGGGCGGCCGCACCGCGACGACGTTCACCTCCGGCCTGACGCACTACGAGTGGCGGCGGTTCGCGGCGTTCTCGGCGGTCGCGGCCGTCTTCTGGTCGCTCTACGCGAGCCTGCTCGGCTACTTCGGCGGCAAGGCGTTCGAAGACCGGCCGGTGCTCGCGCTGCTCGTCGCGCTCGGCATTGCGTTCGGGCTCGGGATCCTCGTCGAGGGGATCCGCAAGCTCAGAGAACGAGCTTGACGAGCAGAGCGACGAGCGCCGCGATCACGATCAGCCCCGCCAGCGCGGCAAACGCGATCCCCAGCCCGCCGAGCGCCATCTTCGTCAGCCCCTGAGCCTCGATCTGCGCCGACTCGCCGTCGGCGGCGAACACCCGCTCGAGGCGGCGCTCGACCATGTTCTGGATCCGCTGCTCGAAGCGCTCCGCGAAGTCGTCGGACCGCTTGTCCGCCTTCGGGACGTTGAGCGGCTTGTACGACGAGCTCTGCCCGTCGACGGTGAGCTCGAAGATGTGCTCGTGCTGGATGTCCTTCAGATTCTGCTCGCCGAGGTCGTGCACCGCGACGCCCTCGGGCAGCTGGTTCCCGAGCAGCGCGCGCGTCGTCTCGGAGACGAGGATCTGGCCGCCGTGGCCCGCCGCCGCGATCCGCGCCGCCCGGACGACGTCGATGCCGAGGTAGCCCTCGTCGCCGACCTGCGGCTCACCGGTGTGAAGCCCCATTCGCACGCGGAGCTCCTTGCCACCCGGCCAGTCGTGCTTGCGCAGCTCGCGCTGGGCGTCGACCGCCGCGGCCGCCGCATCGCGGGCGCGCGGGAACGAGAAGAAGAAGGCATCGCCCTGCGTGTCGATCTCGGTGCCGCCGCGCTCGCCGAACGCCGTCCGCACGATCCGCCGGTGGTCGGCGGCCACGGTCCCGTAGACCTCGTCGCCCAGCTCCTGCAGCAGCCGCGTCGAGCCTTCGATGTCCGTGAAGGCGAAGGTGACCGTCCCGCCGGGAAGCTGCGCCACCGGCCTACGCTAGCGAGGTGAATCGGCTCGCGCAGGAAACCTCGCCCTACCTCCTCCAGCACGCCGGTAACCCGGTCGACTGGTACCCGTGGGGCGAGGAGGCGCTCGCGCGGGCGCGCACCGAGGACCGCCCGCTCCTCCTCTCCGTCGGCTACGCGGCGTGCCACTGGTGCCACGTGATGGAGCGCGAGTCGTTCGAGAACGCGGCGACCGCCGCGCTGATGAACGAGCACTTCGTGTGCGTCAAGGTCGACCGCGAGGAGCGACCCGACGTCGACGCCGTCTACATGGACGCCGTGATCGCCCTGACCGGCGGAGGCGGCTGGCCGATGACGGTGTTCCTGACGCCGGAAGGCAAGCCGTTCTTCGGCGGCACCTACTACCCGCCGGAGCCGCGTCACGGCCTGCCCTCGTTCCGCCAGGTGCTGCACGGCGTCGTCGAGGCGTGGGAGGAGCGCCGGCCGGAGATCGAGGTGGCGGGCAGCGAGCTCACCGGCCACCTGCAGGCGGGTGCGCGCCTGAATGCATCGCAGGAGCCGCTGACCGAGTCGCTGCTCGCCGACGCGCAGCGTGGGCTCAGGAGCAGCTTCGACCCGCGCGACGGCGGCTTCGGCGCCGCCCCGAAGTTCCCGCCCGGCCCGGTGCTCGAGTTCCTGCTCCGGCGCGGCGAGGAGGAGATGGCGAGGACGACCCTCGACGCGATGACGCGCGGTGGCCTGTACGACCTCGTCGGCGGCGGCTTCCACCGCTACTCCGTCGACGGCCAATGGCTCGTGCCGCACTTCGAGAAGATGCTCTACGACAACGCGCTGCTGGCCTCCGTCTACCTGCACGCCTGGCGGCGGTTCGGCGACGAGCGCTACCGGCGCGTCGCCGAGCAGACGATCGACTACGTGCTGCGCGAGCTGTCGCTCGACGGCGGCGGGTTCGCATCGGCGCAGGACGCCGACACCGACGGCGTCGAAGGACTGACGTTCACCTGGGCGCCAGGCGAAGGCGTACCGGAGGAGCTCCTTCGGCCGTTCGAGCACGGACGGTTCGTCCTGCGCGGCGAGCTGGACGAGGAGACACGCGCCCGGCTGTTCGCGCTCCGCGAGCAGAGACCGAAGCCGCCACGGGACGACAAGGCGATCGCATCGTGGAACGGCCTGATGCTCGCGGCCCTGTCTCAGGGCGCGGTCGCGCTGGGCCGTGCCGACTGGCTCGCCGCCGCCGAGAGCCTCGGCCGCTTCCTGCTCGGTCCGCTCTCGACGGGTGAAGGGCGCCTGCGCCGGACCTGGCGCGACGGCGTCGCGAAGGGGACCGGCTACCTCTCCGACTACGCCGACGTCGCGTACGGCCTGCTCGAGCTCCACGTCGCGACCGGCGATCCCGAGTGGCTCCGCCAGGCGCACCGGCTCGCCACGACGGCCGTCGAGCTCTTCGCCGCGCCGGATGGCGCGGGCTACGTGCAGGTGCCCGCCGACGGCGAGCGCCTGATCGTGCCGAAGGTCGAGCTCGACGACCACCCGACCCCGAGCGGCAACGCGATGCTCGCCTACGTCCTGCTCCGCCTCGCACGGATCTGGGGCGACGACGAGCTCGAGCGCGACGGCGTCGCCGTGCTGAGGCTCGTGCGCGATGCGCTGACGCGCGTTCCGACGGCGTTCGGCTGGGCGCTCGTTGCGCTGGACCAGCATCTCGCCCCGCACCGCGAGGTCGCGATCGCGGGGCCGCCGGACGCACCGGTCGCCCGCGCCGCGGTGGCCCGGGCGGCCGCGACCGACGTGATCGCGTTCGGGCCCGCCGAGGACGTGCCGCTGCTCGCCGGGCGCGGGCTCGTCGGCGGCCGGCCGGCCGTCTACCCGTGCGAGCGCTTCGCCTGCCGGCTGCCGGTGACCGATCCGCAGGAGCTTGCGTAAGCTGGGCGGGCCGATGCCGCTGCTCGAGATTCGCAACATCACACGCCGTTTCGGCGGCATCGTCGCGATCGACGACGTCTCGCTCGACGTCGAGGCGGGCCAGATCGTGGGTCTGATCGGGCCGAACGGCGCAGGCAAGACGACGCTCTTCAACGTGGTGACGCGCCTCTACAAGCCCGACGCGGGCGACCTCAGCTTCGACGGCAAGAGCCTGCTCAGGACGCCGGTGCACCGCATCGCCCGCCGCGGGATCGCACGCACGTTCCAGAACGTCGAGCTGTTCGGGACGATGACGGTGCTCGACAACGTGCTTGTGGGCGGCCACACGCGCAGCAAGCCCTTCGGCGGGCGTGTCGCAATGACGCGTGCGTTCGAGGTGCTGCGCTACGTCGGCCTCGACCGGGTCGCGGAGCGCCCGGTGTCCGGGCTCCCGTTCGGGACGCTGAAGCGCGTCGAGCTCGCGCGCGCGCTCGTCTCGGAGCCGCGGCTCCTCCTGCTCGACGAGCCCGCCGGCGGCCTCAACCACGAGGAGGTCGGCGAGCTCGGCACGTTCGTGCGCAAGCTGCGCGACGACTTCAACCTGACCGTGCTGCTCGTCGAGCACCACATGGGGCTCGTGATGAACATCGCCGAGCGTATCCACGTGCTCGACTTCGGACGGAAGATCGCCGAGGGGACACCGCAGGAGATCCAGCGCGACCCAGCCGTGATCGAGGCGTATCTCGGCACCGACGTTTGACGGCTCTCGACTGGGAAGGCTGTGTGAACGTCCGCGACCTCGGCGGCCTGCCGACGGCGGACGGCCGCACGACGGCGCACGGCTCGGTGATCCGCTCCGACAACCTCGGCGACCTCACCAAGCGCGGATGGCGCTCGCTCGCCGAGCACGGCGTCGTTCGCATCGTCGACCTGCGCTGGCCCGCCGAGCGCGAAGGCGAGTCGCCGCCTCCGGTCGAGGTCGAGATCGTGTCGATTCCCCTGCTCGGCGAGTCGCTCGACGACGACTACCTCGTCGAGCTCAATGCGAGCCTCGATGCGTCGCCCGACGTCGCCGATCACTACGCCTGGTCGTATGTCGACTTCCTCGAGCGCTTTCGCGACCGGTTCGGCCTCGCGCTCGGCGCGGTTGCCGAGGTCGAGGGCACCGTGGTCGTGCATTGCGCCGGCGGCAAGGACCGCACCGGTCTCATCTCGGCGCTGCTCCTGCGGCTCGCCGGAGTCGACCGGACCGTGGTCGCGGCCGACTACGCGGTGTCCGAGGAGAACCTCGCGCCGAACGGGCCCGCGTGGATCGACGGCGTGGACGACGAGCTCGAGCGAGAGCGGCGTCGAAAACTGATGCTGACGCCAGCCGAGGCGATGCTCCAGACGCTCGACGAGCTGGAGCGCCGCTACGGCGCCGTCGACGAGTACCTGCGCCGCGCGGGGCTCGACGACGCCCAGATCGGCCG
The DNA here is from genome assembly GCA_035518115.1 of Gaiellaceae bacterium. Classification (GTDB taxonomy): domain Bacteria; phylum Actinomycetota; class Thermoleophilia; order Gaiellales; family Gaiellaceae; genus PALSA-600. Next base: position 15,380 of record DATIXY010000027.1, read on the forward strand.
GCTGCGCGGCCGGCTCCTCGCCGGCTCCTGACCGGGCCCCGATCCCGGCTACCCTCGTCCCGAAATGGGGAGGGTCCTCTGGTTCGGCGCGGCCGTCGTGCTGCTCGCGCTCGTCCTTGCCCGTGCCGCCGTCACGGCGCCACCGGCGACGCCCGGCGTCACGGCGACGAGGATCCTCATCGGGTCGACCGGGCCGCTGACCGGCGAGACCGCGTCGTCGGGATTCCTCCGCGGCGCGAGCGCGTATTTCAGATATGTGAACGCGCACGGTGGCGTGTTCGGGAGGCAGATCCAGTTCGCGTACCTCGACGACGCCTCGAGCACGCAGCGTGCGGCAGCGAACGCGCAGCGGCTGATTGCCGACGACGGGGTGTTCGCGCTCTTCTCCGTCGTCGGGACGAACAGCAACCTGGCGGTCCGCCCGGTCGCGAACGGCGCGCGCGTGCCGCAGGTGTTCTCTGCGTCGGGCGCGACGACGCTCGGGAGCGACTACGCCCGCTACCCGTGGACGATCGGCTACCTCCCGACCTACGCGGGCGAGGGCGCGGTGTACGGCCGCCACATCCTCGCGCGGCGGACGGCGAAGACGAAGGTCGCCGTGCTCTACCAGTCGGACCCGTACGGCTGGGACCTTTTGCGGGGGCTCCGCACCGGGCTCGGCGCGAGCGCCGGGAAGCTGATCGCGCGCGCGCTCGGCTACGACCCGACGTCGGCCAACGTGAAGGCGCAGATCGACCGGCTCGAGGCGAGCGGCGCAACGACCCTTTGCATCTTCGCGTCCGGCAAGTTCGCGATCCAGGCATTCGTCTACGCCGACAAGCTCGACTGGCATCCGCAGATCTACGTCAACGACGTGGCGGCGGCGTCCTCGATCATGCGGCTCAACCCGGCGGACACCGCCGACGGGGCGATCTCCATCCTCTGGGCGAAGGACCCGACCACGCCGAGCTTCACCAACGACGCAGGCATCCGGCTCGCGGGCCGGATCGTCAAGGCGTTCCTGCCCGGCGGCAGCACGTCGGACAGCTTCGTCGTCGCCGGGATGGCCGAGGCGTACTCGCTCGTCGATGCGCTGCGGACGGCAGGGAAGAGCCTTACCCGCGCCGGGCTGATGACCGCCGTCACGCATATGGACGAGACGACCAACCCGTTCCTCGCCCCGGGGATCGTGGTGCAGACCACGCCGACGGCGCGTTTCCCGATCACGCAGGTGCGGCTGCAGCGCTGGCACCACGGGCACTGGGTGCCGTTCGGGCCGCTGCTCGCGGCCGCTCCGTAGAAGGAGGTCGCGCGCACCGGCCGAAGTCTCGGTTCTGGTGCGCCGCTTCGCGACACTCATTGCACTCGTCTTCCTGCTCGCGCCGGCCGCGGCGCATGCCGCGGCCAACCCGCAGATCGCGGGCCTGCAGGTGGCGCTGCGCGCGCACGGGCTCTACCTCGGCCCGATCGACGGCGTCGCCGGCCCGAGGACGGCCGCAGCCGTCCACGCGTTCCAGCGCAAGGTGGGGCTGCCGGTCGGCGTGGCAACGGTCAGGACGCGTCTCGCCCTGGGCCCTCTCGGGCGTCCGCTGTTCGGCGCGCGCACGATCAAGCTCGGCGACTTCGGCTGGGACGTCGCCGTCCTCCAGTTCCTGATGACGCGCGACGGCGTGTACTCGGGAGCGCTCGACGGGTACTTCGGCAAGCAGACCTCTGCAGCGCTACGGCGCTACCAGAAGCACCTCCGGCTGACGACCGACGGCATCGTCGGACCGCACACGCTCGCGGCGATCGTCCACCGCGACAGCGTCCCCGTGCGCTCTCACACGACGATCTCCTCGCAGGTCTACGTCGTCAAGGCGGGCGACAACCTCACGCAGATCGCCGCGCGGTACGGGACGACGGTCCCGGCGCTCGCGGCGCAGAACCACCTCGACCCGGCACAGCCGATCGTGATCGGCAAGCGCCTGATCGTCCCCGAGCGGCCGCCCGCGCCGTCGCTCGTCGCGCAGAAGCAGGACGTGCAGGCGATCCTCGACTCGTGGTCGGCCAGGCTCGGCGTCGATCCCCACCTCGTGCGCGCCGTCGCATGGATGGAATCCGGCTACCAGACGCGACTCGTCTCGTCATCGGGCGCGGTCGGTGTGATGCAGACGCTGCCGTCGACCAGGGACTACGTCGAGACCGTGCTGCTCGGCCGGGCGGTCCCGCACAGCGTCGACGGCGACGTCGAGATCGGGGTCACGCTGCTGAAGCATCTGCTCACGTCGTTCGACGGCAACGAGCGGCTCGCGCTGGCCGCGTGGTACCAGGGCGAGCGCGCCGTGCGCAAGTACGGCATCTACAACGTCTCGACGCCGTTCGTCGACGACGTGCTTGCGCTCGCTCAGCGCATGTAGCGCAGCGAGTAGGGGTCGCGTCTCTAACATGGGCGGGTGGAGCTGCTCGGCCGCCCGCTCGACGAGCTCCAGGCAGAAGCGCGCGCGATTCGGGAGGAAGCCCGCGGCCGCCTGGTGACGTTCAGCCCGAAGGTGTTCGTCCCGCTGACGAAGCTGTGCCGGGACGTCTGCCACTACTGCACGTTCGCGCGTCCGCCGAGGCGCGGCGAGCGCGCGTTCATGACGATCGACGAGGTGCTCGAGGTCGCGCGAGCCGGAGCCGCAGCCGGCTGCCGCGAGGCGCTCTTCACGCTGGGGGACAAGCCGGAGCTCCGCTACCGGGCCGCGCGCGAGGAGCTGGCCGCGCTCGGCTGCTCGACGACGCTCGAGTACCTGGAGCGGGCCGCGCAGGCCGTTCTCAGCGAGACAGGCGTGCTGCCGCACCTGAACCCCGGGCTCCTCGAGGCCGGCGACTACGCGCGCCTGCGTCCGGTGTCGGCCTCGATGGGGCTGATGCTGGAGAGCGTGTCGGAGCGCCTTTGCCGGCGCGGCGGGCCGCACTTCGGCTCCCCCGACAAGCATCCGGCGGCGCGCGTGCGCGCCCTGCGGCTCGCCGGTGAGGCGCGTGTGCCGTTCACGACCGGCCTGCTGATCGGGATCGGCGAGACGCGCGCCGAGCGCCTCGCGACGATCGAGGCGATCGCGACGGCGCACGCCGAGCACGGCCACGTGCAGGAGGTGATCGTCCAGAACTTCCGGGCGTGGCCGGGCACGAAGATGGAAGGTGCGCCGGAGCCGGCGCTCGAGGAGCTCGTCTGGACGATCGCGTGCGCGCGCCTCCTGCTCCCGGCGGAGGTCGCCGTGCAGGCGCCGCCGAACCTGACCGGCGACTTCGCGGCCTTGCTCGACGCGGGTATCGACGACTTCGGCGGCGTCTCGCCCGTGACGATCGATCACGTCAACCCGTCGGCCCCGTGGCCCGAGGTCGAGCTGCTCCGCGCCGCCTGCGCCTCGCGCGGCCTCGAGCTCGCGCCACGGCTGACCGTCCATCCGCGCTTCGTCGAAGAGCCCTGGATCGACCGCGCCGTACTGCCACACGTGTTGCGCCTCGCCGACTCGATGTCGCTGGCACGCGAGGACGACTGGTCGGCCGGCGTCTCCCCGTCCGCACCGTTCATCGTCCGCCGCGATGCCCTGCCGATCGACACCTCGGACGAGCTCGGCGAGGAAGAGATCGTCAGGCTGTTCTCGGCTCGCGGTGACGAGCGTCAGCGCGTGTTCGCGCGCGCCGATGCGCTCCGACGCGAGGTCAACGGCGACGACGTCACGTACGTCGTCACGCGCAACGTCCAGTACACGAACGTCTGTTACTTCCGCTGCGGGTTCTGCGCCTTCTCGAAGGGGAAGCTCGCCGCCAACCTGCGCGGCGAGCCCTACCTCGTGCCTCACCCGGAGATCGTAAGGCGGGCGGTGGAGGCGTGGGAGCGGGGAGCGACCGAGATCTGCCTCCAGGGCGGCATCCATCCGTCATTCGACGGCGACTACTACGCGTCGGTGGTGCGGGCGATCAAGGATGCGGTCCCCGACCTTCATGTGCACGCGTTCAGTGCACTCGAGGTGTGGCAGGGCGCAGAGACGCTCGAGGCCGAACTCGGCGCGTACCTCGAACGGCTGCGCGACGAGGGCCTGGCGTCGCTCCCGGGCACCGCCGCCGAGGTCCTCGACGATGAGGTGAGGGCGGTGATCTGCCCCGACAAGATCTCGACCGCGCAGTGGCTCGAGGTGCACGAGGCGGCGCACAACGCGGGCCTGCGCTCGAACGTCACGATCATGTTCGGCCACGTCGACGGTCCGCGCAACTGGGCGCGGCATCTCCTTGCGGTGCGCGAGCTGCAACGCCGCACCGGCGGCTTCACCGAGTTCGTCCCGCTTCCGTTCGTGCACATGGAGGCGCCGCTGTACCTCCGCGGCGGCGCGCGTCGCGGGCCGACCTTCGGCGAGCTGCTCGCGATGCACGCCGTCGGCCGCATCGCGCTGCATCCCTGGTTCGAGAACGTGCAGGTGTCGTGGGTGAAGGCCGGGCCGCGCGGCGTCGTCGAGGCGCTCAACGCCGGCGTGAACGACCTCGGCGGGACGCTGATGAACGAGTCGATCTCGCGCGCCGCCGGCGCGGAATGGGGGCAGGAGCTCTCGCCGGAGCAGATGGAGGCGCTGATCAGGAGCGCCGGCCGCGTCCCGCGCCAGCGGACAACGCTCTACGGCGAGCCCGATCCCGATCGCGTGCGCGCATCGTTCGGCGCGCCGCCGCTCGCCGAGCCGCAGAACCCGCACGTCAACGAGGCGCGGCTGCCGCGTCCGCGGCGGCTGCACCGAGCGCGGGTGGGCTAGGCCTCGAGCGCGAGCAGGTCGTCGACCGTCTCGCGCCGGCGGATCAGCGTCGCGCGGCCGTCCGCCACGAGCACTGCCGCCGGCCTCGGAACCGCGTTGTAGGTGGAGCTCATCGCGAGCGTATAGGCGCCGGTGACCGGGATCGCGATCAGATCGCCCCGTCGCGGCTCCGGCAGCTCGACCCGCTCGATCAGCACGTCGCCGGACTCGCAGTGCTTGCCCGCGACCGCGAACGCCCCGGACGGGCTTTCGTCGGCGCGGTTCGCGAGGATCGCCGTGTACCGCGCGCCGTACATCGCGGGCCGCGGATTGTCCGACATCCCGCCGTCGATGGTCACGTACCGGGTGGCCGTCCCCGTGTCCTTGACGCCGCCGACGGAGTAGAGCGTCACGCCGGCACGCGAGACGATCGACCGGCCCGGCTCGAGGATCAGGTCGACGTCGGGAAGGTCGTGCAGGCTCCAGGCGCGCTGCAGCTCGCCCGTCAGCCCCCGGACGAAGTCGACGATCGGGATGTTCGGCTCCTCGAGCACGTGCCGGACGCCCAGGCCGCCGCCCAGGTCGATGATCTCCGGCGTCCAGCCGAGTTCGCCGCGGAGACGCGCAGCGAACGCCGCCACCCAGTCGACGGTCATCAGTGCCGCGCCGAGATGCAGCAGTTGTGAACCGACGTGAACGTGGAGCCCGACGCAGCTCGGGAGCGAGCGCACCGCTGCGAGCGCGTCGTCGGGCGCAAGTCCGAACTTCGAGCCGTGGTGGGCCGTCTTGACCGCCTCGTGCGTGTCGGCCTCGATCCCCGGGGTCACGCGCACGAGCGTTCGGCGCACCCCGGCCGCCGAGGCCCGCTCCGCCTCCGGCAGCGAGTCGACCACGAGCAGCGCGTCCTCGGCCGCGGCGAGCCTGAGTAGCTCGTCCTCCTTGTTGTTGCCGTGCACGACCAGCCGCTCGCCCGCGATCCCGGCGCGCCGGGCGAACTCGAGCTCGCCGACGGTCGAGACATCGGCACCGAGCCCTTCCTCGCCGAGCAGCCGGAGGACGGCGACCGACGGGAACGCCTTCGTCCCGTAGACGATCAGGGCCCCCGGTGCGGCCGAGTGGTAGGTGCGAGCCTGCGCCCGAAGCGTCGACTCGTCGTAGACGACGAGCGGCGTGCCGAAGGTGCGGGCGAGCTCCGCAGCCGGGATGCCGCCGAGGACGAGGTCGGCTCCCGCGACGGCGGCGCCGTCGGGAAGCAGCCCGTCGAGGCCCGGCGTGACGGTTGGATCGCTCATTGCTCCATGGTTACACTGACGGCAGTGAACCTGCTTATCTGACCCAGGGAGCGAGCGCGGCGGGAGCCGCGGCATCCTCCCACGGCCTCTCGGATGAGAGGCTTTTTCATTTCTGGAGCCACATGGAACGGTACGACGCACACACAATCGAGCAGAAGTGGCAGGACGAGTGGGCGCGCGAGGACGCGTTCGCCGTCGAGAACCCCGCGCCCGGGAGCGAGCGCGACGGGCGCCACTTCTACATGCTCGAGATGCTCCCGTACCCGTCGGGCACGCTGCACATGGGGCACGTCCTCAACTACACGCTGGGCGACGTCGTCACGCACTTCCGCCGCCGCAACGGCTACACCGTCCTGCGGCCGATGGGGTTCGACTCGTTCGGCCTGCCCGCCGAGAACGCTGCGATCAAGGAGGGTGGCAACCCACTCGAGATCACCGAGCGCAACATCGCATCGATCGAGAACCAGATGCGCCGGATGGGGTGGGCGATCGACTGGGACCGCGAGGTCTCGGCCCACGAGCCCTCGTACTACCGCTGGACGCAGTGGCTGTTCCTCAAGCTGTTCGAGCACGGCCTCGCCTACCGGAAGGAGGCGCCGGTCAACTGGTGCCCGAACGACCAGACGGTGCTCTCGAACGAGCACGTGGTCGATGGGCGCTGCTGGCGGTGTGGGGCGGTCGTCGAGGCGCGGAACATGGAGCAGTGGTTCTTCAAGATCACCGCCTACAGCGACGAGCTGCTCGACGACCTGAGCACGATCGACTGGCCGGAGCGAACGAAGAAGATCCAGCGCCAGCACATCGGGCGCTCCGAGGGTGCCGAGCTCATCTTCCGCCTCGACGAGCTCGACCGTGACATCCCCGTCTTCACGACGCGGCCCGACACCGTCTTCGGAGCGACGTTCTTCGTCGTCGCGCCCGAGTCGCCGCTCGTCGACGAGCTCGTCGAGGGCACCGACCGCGCGGAGGAGGTGCGCGCGTACGCACGGATCGCCGCGGCGCGGCCGACCGAGGAGCGTGCATCGCGCGAGAAGACCGGCGTCTTCACGGGGCGGCACGCGATCAATCCCGCGAACGACGAGCGGATCCCGATCTGGGTCGCCGACTACGTGTTGATGCAGTACGGCACCGGCGCGATCATGGCGGTGCCGGCGCACGACGAGCGCGACCGCGAGTTCGCGGAGACGTACGGCCTGCCGATCGTGCCCGTGGTCGGCGAGAACGGCACGCTCGTCAACTCGGGCCGGTTCGACGGCCTGCCGTGGCGCGAGGGAATCGACGCGATCGTCGCGTGGCTCTCCGAGCGCGGGAAGGGCAAGCCTGCGATCAACTACCACCTGCGCGACTGGAGCTTCTCGCGGCAGCGCTACTGGGGCTGCCCGATCCCGGTCGTCTACTGCGACGACGACGGCATCGTCCCGGTCCCCGAGAGCGAGCTGCCCGTGCTGCTGCCCGAGGTCGAGAACTACCGCCCGAAGGGTGAGCCGCCGCTCGCGCAGGCGACCGAGTGGATCAACGTCCCGTGCCCTCGATGCGGGAAGCCCGCGCGGCGAGAGGCCGACACGATGGACACCTTCGTCGACTCGTCCTGGTACTTCCTCCGCTACACGGATCCGCACGACGACGAGGCCCCGTTCGAGCGGCGCGTCGCGGACTACTGGATGCCGATCGACCAGTACATCGGCGGCATCGATCACGCCAAGGGCCACCTGCTCTACTCACGCTTCTTCGTGAAGGCGCTGAACGACCTCGGGTTGCTCGGGTTCCGTGAGCCGTTCCAGCGCCTGTTCCACCAGGGCTGGGTGCTGCTCGACGGCAAGCGCATGTCGAAGTCGCAGGGCGGCGTCACGCCCGACGAGCTGATCGAGCGCTTCGGCGCCGACCCGATCCGCATCTACATCCTGGTCCAGGGGCCGGCCGACCAGGACATCGACTGGACGCCGGACGGGATCGAGGCGACGGTCCGCTTCGTCAGGCGCTTCTGGCGCGTCGTGCACGACGCCGCCGCGCGCCTGCCGTCGCCGGAGGGCGTCGACACGCCGCTCGCCCGCAAGGCGCACGAGGTGATCGCCCGCGTCACGGACGACATCGACCGCCGCTTCGTCTTCAACACGCCGATCTCGGCCGTGATGGAGCTGATCAACGAGCTGTCGAAGGCCCCCGACGACCCGGCGGCCCGGTTCGCCGCCGAGACCGCGGTCTCCCTGCTGCAGCCGTACGTGCCGCACGTCGCCGAGGAGCTGTGGGGCGTGCTCGGCCACAGCCGCCTGTGGGAGACGCCCTGGCCGCAGGCGGACGAGGCGCTGCTCCGGCACGAGACGATCGAGCTCGTGCTGCAGGTGAACGGGAAG
>DATIXY010000028.1:0-42806 GCA_035518115.1 Gaiellaceae bacterium
TCGGCCGCGGTGTAGCCCATGAAGTCGGTCAGCAGCCGTTCGATGATCCGGTGCTTGCGCACGACGTGCTCGGCGCGCTCGCGGCCGGCCGGGGTGAGGATCGCCTCCTTGTGCTCGCCGCGCTCGACGAGCCCGTCGGCCTCGAGCCGCTTCAGCATCTCCCCGGCCGAGGCGCGCGAGACGCCGAGCATCTCGGCGACGCGCGAGGCCAGTGTCGGCGCGCCGGTGGTGGCCGGCCGGTACTCGCCGATCGGGAACGCGAGGAAGTAGATCGTCTCCAGGTAGTCGTCGACGCCGTGGCTCGTCATGCCGTCGATCGTAGATGACCTGCGCCGCCCTGGGGCCCGGCAGACCCCTGACGTACCCTGGGCGTTCTGAGCGCCTTCTGGCATGCGGTCACCGTCTTCTTCGACCACCTCACGGATGTCGGATGGACGGCGTTCGGGCTCGCGATCGCCTGCCACATCGTGAAACTGCTGCTGCGGGCGCGCGCCTGGCAGAACATCGTCAAAGCCGCGTATCCGCAGAATCCACCGCGCTACCGGAGCGCGCTCGGGGCGTACGCGGCGGGGGTCGGGGTCAACTCGGTCGTCCCGGCGCGCGGCGGCGACGTCGTCAAGCTCTACCTGCTCAAGCAGCGGGTCGATGGCTCGACGTACGCGACGCTGACGCCGACCCTGATCGTCGAGACGCTGTTCGACTTCGTCGTCTCGGGGGCGATCCTCATCTGGGTCCTCTCGATCGGCGTGCTCCCCGCGCACGAGGTGTACGCGCGCATCCCGACCGTCGACTGGGGCTGGTTCGTCGAGCACGAGAAGTTCAGCGGCGTCCTCGTGGTGGCGCTGCTGGTCGCGGCGCTGATCGTCTTCGTGATCGCGCGGCAGCACTACCGGCGCTTCCGCGCCCGCGTCGCGCAGGGCTTCACGATCATGCGCGACCCGCGACGGCTCGTCACCGGCGTGTTCGTGCCGCAGGCGCTCTCGTGGGTGTTCCGCATCGCCTGCGTCTTCTTCTTCCTGCGCGCCTTCCACGTCAACGCGACCTTGCACAACGCGCTGCTCGCCCAGGCGGTCGAGTCGCTCGCGACGCTCTTCCCGGCGACTCCGGGCGGGGCCGGGACGAAGCAGGGGCTGATCGTCTACCTGTTCCGCGGCGAGGCGATCTCGAAGAGCCTGCTGCTCGCGTTCAGCGTCGGTATGAACCTCGCGCTCGTGGTCACGAACCTCGTCTGTGGGCTGATCGCGATCGTGCTGATGGCGCGGACGCTCTCCTTCAAGCGGCTGCGCGCCGCCGAGGCCGCCGACCGCGAACAGGCGGCGAAGCCTGCCTGACGTGGGATACGCGTCCGTCTATCCGCTCGTCGCGGCGCGCGCGGTCGCGCGCGAGTTCACCTACGAGGTGGGAGACGACGTCGAGGTCGGCTCGATCGTCGTGATCCCGTTTGGGCGCTCGCGCGCCCGCGGGATCGTCGTCGAGCTGCAGGACGCACCGCCGCCGGGCGTCGACGCACGCGCGGCCGAGGCGGTCGTGGGTGCGATCCCGCCGGCACTGGTCGAGCTCGCGCGCTGGCTGGCCGACTACTACGGCTCGACGCCCGCGCGTGCGCTCGCCCTGGTCGCGCCACGGCTGCCGAAGCGGCGGAAGGAGCAGGCGCCGCCCGGCGAACGGCAGGAGCTCGCGGACGCGGCTCCGGCGCCGGAGGCCTCGCCCGAGCAGCGCGCCGCCGTCGAGCGGATCGTCGCCGCGATCGACGCGGGCGGCGGCAACTTCCTGCTCCACGGCGCCACCGGCTCGGGGAAGACGGAGGTCTACCTCCAGGCGTGCGCGGCGGCGCTCGAGCGCGGTCTGGGCTCGATCGTGCTCGTCCCAGAGATCGCGCTCGCCCCGCAGACCGTCGGGCGCTTCCGTGCGCGCTTCGGCGACCGCGTGGCCGTGCTGCACTCGGCGCTGACCGAGGCGGAGCGCCGCGACGAGCGCGAGCGGGTCATGCGCGGTGAGGCCCGCGTCGTCGTCGGCGCGCGCTCGGCGGTCTTCGCGCCGGTCCGCGGGCTGGGGCTGATCGTCGTCGACGAGGAGCACGACCAGTCGTACAAGCAGGACGCCGACCCGCGCTACGACGCGCGCACGGTCGCGGCAAAGCGCGCCGCGCTCGAGCATGCGGTCGCGGTGTTCGGCTCCGCGACGCCGCGGCCGGAGAGCTGGGCGACGCTCGAGCGGCTCACGCTCGGGGGCCGGATCGGCGCCGAGCTCCCGCCGGTGCGGATCGTCGACCTGCGACGGGAGGCCGGTTATCCGCTGTCGGCGCCGCTGCTCGCCGAGCTGCGCGGCGTCGCCGAGCGACGGTCGAAGGCGATCCTCCTGCTCAACCGGCGTGGGGTCGCGCCCGCGCTGCACTGCCGCGCGTGCGGCACGACGATCCGCTGCCCCAACTGCGACGTCGCGCTCGTCCTGCACGCCGATTCGCACCTGCGCTGCCACCACTGCGGCTTCGCCGTCGTCTCGCCGGAGACGTGTCCCACATGCGGCTCGCCCGACCTGGCGCGCCTCGGCGCGGGCACGCAGCGGCTCGAGCGCGAGCTCGCACGCGAGGTGCCGGAGCTCGAGCTGATCCGGCTCGACGCCGACGCCGTGGCGCGCCCCGAGGAGCTCGCGGCGTCGTTGCGCCGCTTCCGCGAAGCGGAGGGCGCGGTGCTCCTCGGCACGCAGATGGTCGCCAAGGGCCACCACTTCGAAGGCGTCGAGCTGGCGGCGGTCGTCGACGCCGACACCGGGCTCGCCCTGCCCGACTTCAGGGCCGAGGAGCGCACGTTCCAGCTGATCACGCAGCTCGCGGGGCGGAGCGGGCGCGATGCGCCGGGCCGCGTGATCGTGCAGACCTTCCAGCCCGATGCGCGCCCGATCGTCTATGCGGCCCGCCACGACGTGCCGCGCTTCCTCACGGAGGAGCTCGAGCGCCGCAAGGCGCTCGGATACCCGCCGTTCGCGCACATCGTCCGGATCGTCGTCAGCGGGCCGTCGCCGGAACCGGTGCTGCGCGCGCTGCAGGAGGTGCGCGCCGGCATCGAGGGCGCCGAGCTGCTCGGCCCGGCGCCCCTTCTGCGTCTGCGCGGCCGCCACCGCGCCCAGCTCGTGGCGAAGACGAAGCAGCCGCGCCGCCTCGCCGCCCAGGCCGCCCGGCTGCTTGCCGCCGCCGCGCCGGCGATGCGCCGGGCCGGGTTGACCGCGGTGGTCGACGTCGATCCGCAGAGCCTCTAGCGCTGGCACGATGGGGCCGTGAAGAGCAGGCGGCCCGAGGAGATCATCGGCGAGTGGGGCGTGCGCGACGTGACGCCGCCGTCGCAGGTCGAGCGGGAGCGGCTCGCCGCAGACCGCGATCTCAACCCGCTCGGCGGCCGGCCGCTGCCGCGGCGACTCCGCAACTTCCGGACCGAGGCGGACAACTTCATCACCTCGGTCGGCGGCCCGCTCCCGTACATGCTGCGGCTGCGCCAGATCGAGGAGGAGACCGAGCGGCACCGCGAGCGGCTGCGCGAGGCCTACGCCGAGGCCGATCCCGGCGACTGGCGCCGGATCGCCGAGCGCTGGGACTTCGGCGAGGTCAACGACCTGATCGAGCGCCACAACCGCTGGTACCCGGTCGAGGCGCGCCTCGCGATGAACCCGCGCACCCGCGACTTCGTCAAGATCGGCGGCCGCGACTACCGCCGCGAACCGCTCGACGCCACCTGGATCCTCGGCCAGTTTCCGGCCGTTCCGTAGACTGCCGGGCCGATGTCGGATCACGATCACCACCACGGGCACGACCACGACCACGAGGACGACGAGCTCGACGAGGACGCCGCCGCCGAGGCGGAGGTGGAGGCGCGCCGGCAGCTCGCGCTCGCCCAGATCCGGCAGTACGGCGACCCGGTGCTGCGCATGCAGGCGAACGAGGTCGTCGAGGTCGACGACGACGTGCGCAGGCTGGTCGAGCGCATGACGTCGCTGATGGAGGACGCGCAAGGGGTGGGTCTCGCGGCGACGCAGGTCGGCATCCTGCGGCGCCTGTTCGTGTTCGTGAACGGCGACGACGGCCCGCAGGCGATCGTCAACCCGACGATCATTGAGCGGGCGGAGGAGACGGACTCGGACGAAGAGGGCTGCCTCTCGCTCCAGGGCGTGAAGGTGCCGGTCGAGCGGTCGGTGCGCGTCGTTCTCGAAGGGCTCGACGCGAACGGCAAGCCGGTGCGCTACGAGCTCTCAGACTACGACGCCCGCGTCGTGCAGCACGAGCTCGACCACCTCGACGGCGTGCTGATCATCGACCGCACCGACGACGAGCACCGCAGAAACGCGCTCCGCATCCTGCGGCCGCGCGTCGTCCTGCGGTGACGGTCGCCTTCGCGGGCACCGCACCGCTCGCCGCAGGCGTGCTCGAGCGGCTCGCCGCGACGCGGCCGATCGCCTACCTGCTCACCCGCCCCGATGCACCGCGCGGCCGCGGACGGCGGCCGGGCGCTCCACCCGCGAAGCTGGCGGCCGAGCGGCTCGGGATCGCCGTCCACCAGCCGGAGCGGCCGGACCTGCCGAAGCCGGTCGACCGCGTGGTCGTGTGCGCGTACGGGCTCTACATCCCGCCGCGGCTGCTCGAGCAGTCGCTCTGGCTGAACGTGCACCCGTCGCTGCTGCCGCGCTGGCGGGGCGCGGCGCCGGTCGAACGCGCAATTCTCGCGGGCGACGCCGAGACCGGCGTGACCATTCACGAGACCGTGGCGGAGCTCGATGCCGGGCCGATCGCCGCGCAGGAGGCGTTCGCGATCGGCGACCTGGACGCCGGCGGCGTGTACGAGCGCTCGGCCGAGGTGGCGGCGCGGCAGCTCGCCGAGGTGCTCGACGACCCGGTGTTCACGCCGCAGCCCGAGGAAGGCGCGACGTACGCCGAGAAGATCGCACCCGCCGACCGCGAGCTCGATCTCTCCGACCCCGTCGATGCCTGGCGGCGCGTGCGGGCCCTGTCGCCGCACATCGGCGCCTGGACGACGATGCACGGCCGCCGCGTGACCGTGTGGCGCGCGCGGCTCGAGGGCGGCGCGTTCGTCCCGGAGATCGTGCAGCCGGAGGGCCGGCGGCAGATGACGTACGACGAGTTCCTGCGTGGCGTCCGGTGATCGCGCCGGCGCGTCGCGCGGCGTTCGACGTCGTCCGCCGCACCTTCGAGGACGACGCGTACGCCGACCGTGCGCTCGTGTCGGCGGTCGAGAGTCTCGATGCGCGCGACCGCGCGCTCGCGCAGCGGCTGGCGTTCGGCACCGTGCAGCGCGTCCGCGTGCTCGACTTCGGGATCGAGCAGCTCGGCAAGCGTCCCGTGCGCAAGCTCGACCCGCCCGTGCGGGCGTCGCTGCGCCTCGGCGCCTACCAGCTCGCCTTCACCGACCTGCCGCAGCACGCGATCGTCGACGACGCGGTCGAGCTCGTGCGCGCTGCGGGCCGCGAGCGCGCGGTGCCGTTCACAAATGCAGTGATGCGCCGGCTCGCGGGCGGCCTGCGCGGGCTGGTCGCGTCGCTTCCGGCCGGGCCGGTCAAGGAGTCGTACCCGGACTGGATCGCGGAGACCTGGGCGCGCGATCTCGGAGCCGAGGAGGCGCTCGATCTGATGCGGGCGCAGAACGAGCCGCCCGCGCTCGAGGTGCGCGCGGCGACGCCGGTCGGAACGGCGACCGACGTGCCGGGCGCGTACGTCGTCGACCGCGTCGATCCGCGGCGCATGCGCCCGATGAGCCGCGCCTCGCAGCTCGCGGCGCTCGTCGTCGGGGCGCGCGAGGGAGAGCGGGTGCTCGACGCGTGCGCGGCGCCGGGCGGCAAGTCGTCGATCCTGGCCGAGCGGGCGCAGGTGACCGCGGTCGAGATCCACCCCGGCCGGGCGGCCGCGCTCGCCGAGCAGCGCCTGCCCGGCGTCGACGTGGTCACCGCCGACGTGCGAGAACTGGCCGCGGACGGTTTCGACAGGGCGCTCGTCGACGCGCCCTGCTCCGGGCTCGGCGTCCTGGCGCGCCGGCCCGATCTGCGCTGGCGCGCGCAGCCGCTGCCCGAGCTGCAGGGCGAGCTGCTCGCGGCCGCCGCGGAGCGGGTCAAGCCGGGCGGGCTCGTCGTGTATGCAGTGTGCACGCTGAACGCCGACGAGAACGAGGCCGTCGTCGACGCGTCCGGTCTCGACGTGGTGCCGCTGATCGAGTGGCCGCAGTACGCACATCCGCGGCGCCCCGAGTTCGTGCTCACGCTGCCGACCCGTGACCGTACGTCGGGTTTCTTCATCGCCCGGCTCCGGCGGCCTTTCTAGGATCGGGGCGATGGGGCCGATCGTTCGATGAGCCTCGAGCGCGCCGTCGAGCTCGCGCGCGCCGCGGGAGAGCGGGCGTATCCGAAGCCGACGGTCGGGGCCGTGCTCGTGCGGGACGGCGAGACGGTCGGCGAGGGCGTGACCGAGGCGGGCGGGCGCCATGCCGAGGTCGTGGCGCTGGCGGCCGCCGGCGAGCGTGCGCGCGGCGCGACGATGTACGTGACGCTCGAGCCGTGTGCGCACCACGGCACGACCCCGCCCTGCGCCGACGCGATCGTGGCCGCAGGCGTCGCGCGCGTGGTCGTCGGGGTGCGCGATCCGAACCGGGAAGCTGCGGGCGGCGCCGATCGGCTGCGCGCGGGCGGGGTCGAGGTCGAGGTGGCGGACGACTGGGGCTCGCGCGTGCTGCACGGTGCGTGGCGGACGTGGGTCGTCGAGGGCCGGCCGTTCGTCGTCTTCAAGGCGGCGGTGACGCTCGACGGCGCGATGGCGGTGCCGGGTCGCCGGTGGCTGTCAGGCGAGGAGAGCCGAAAGCTCGTTCACGAGCTGCGTGCGCAGGTCGACGCGGTGGCGGTCGGGGGCGGAACGGCGCGGGCCGACCGGCCCCGGCTGGATGCCCGCGACGTCCCGACGCCGCGCGGCCAGCCGCGGCGCCTCGCCTTCTCGCGTGGGCCGCTCCCGGACGGCGTCGACCTGGAGCTGCGGACGGAGCCGCTGGCCGAGGAGTTGCGCGCGCTGGCCGGGGAGGGCGTCCAGTCGCTCCTGCTGGAGGGCGGGCCGACCCTGGCGGCAGCGTTCCTCGAAGCCGACCTCGTCGACCGGCTGCTGCTGTTCGTCGCCCCGATCCTCGGCGGCGAGGGGCCTAGGTTCGCGGCTCCGCTACCCTCCGCGCGGGCGCTCTCGCACCTCTCGGCTCGGCCGGTGGGCGAGGACGTGCTCCTCGACGCGTATGTCCACGAACCCTGAATCCCTGCGCCGCGCCGACGA
The DNA here is from genome assembly GCA_035518115.1 of Gaiellaceae bacterium. Lineage (GTDB taxonomy): Bacteria > Actinomycetota > Thermoleophilia > Gaiellales > Gaiellaceae > PALSA-600. The sequence continues at coordinate 7,304 of DATIXY010000028.1, forward strand.
CGAGATCGTCACGCTCCTCTCGCACTGGCTCACGCGCCAGCTCGGCAACGACGAGCTGCGGCGGAAGGTGGAAGAGATCGGGACGGACGAGCTCGCGCCTGCGCAGCGCGATGCCGTGAACGAGCTGCTCGCGGAGCTCAGGAACGCGGCGCCGGGCGAGCGGGGGATGCTCGAGGTCGTCGTGCGCGAAACCGTCGAGACGCTCGTCTACGGCGACTGAGCGGGCTCGTGCCGCGGGCGGGGCGCCCGCGCGTGACGGTTCCGTATCGACGGCTGGCACCGGTCGTGTCCACCACGGCGCATGCCGCGGCCGGACGATGTTCAGCGCCCCCGTTGTCGGCCGTCCCGGCCGGTCTGCAGGGAAATCGTCGCGCAGCCGACGGGCGCCGGCCAGTGCGCGTTTCTGACTTGGCGCACTTTCGGCGCAGAGTCACAACGGCGCCTGGCACCAGTACGGTTCACAGCGCGATGTTCACGGGCCTGATTCGCGAGGTTGGGCGAGTCGCCGCGGTCGACGGCGGCGCCGACGGCGTCCGGCTGACGATCGACGCGCCCGAGACCGCCCGCGAGGCCCGGCTCGGCGACTCGATCGCCCTGAGCGGCGTCTGCCTGACGGTCGTCGACTGCTCCGACGGCCGTCTCGCCTTCGACGCCGTCCCCGAGACGCTCGCCCGCTCCTCGCTGCAAACCCTCGAGCCGGGGTCGAGGGTCAACGTCGAGCCCGCCCTACGGGCCGGCGAGCCACTCGGCGGCCACTACGTCCAGGGCCACGTCGACGGCGTGGGCCGCGTCCGCTCGGTCGAGCCGGAGGGCGACGGCCGCCGCATCTGGGTCGACGCCCCGCCCGAGCTGATGCGCTACGTGGTCGAGAAGGGCTCCGTCGCCGTCGAGGGCACGAGCCTGACCGTCGCCGACCTCGACGAGGGCGGCTTCGCCGTCGCCCTGATCCCGCACACGCTGGGCGAGACGACGCTCGGCGGCCTCGAGCCGGGCGACAGCGTCAACCTCGAGGCCGACGTCCTCGCGAAATACGTCGAGAAGCTGCTCGCTCGCTAGCCTTCTCGCATGGCCGTCACCACGCCGTTCGCGACCGTCGAGGAGGCGATCGAGGACATCCGCGAAGGGCGGCTCGTGGTCGTCGTCGACGACCCGGACCGCGAGAACGAGGGCGATCTCGTCGTTGCGGCGCAGTTCGCGACGCCGGAGACGATCAACTTCATGGCGACCCACGCCCGCGGGCTCGTCTGCCTCTGCCTCACCGAGGAGCGCGCCGACTTCCTCGGCCTGCGCCCGATGACCGACCACAACGAGGCGCCGCTCGGTACCGCCTTCACCGTCTCGGTCGAGGCACGCGAGGGCGTGACCACCGGCATCTCCGCCGCCGATCGCAGCCGAACGATCCAGGTCGCGATCCACCCCGACTCGACGCACCACGACCTCGTGCAGCCCGGGCACATCTTCCCGCTGCGCGCGAAGCCGGGCGGGGTGCTCGAGCGCATCGGCCAGACGGAGGCCGCCGTCGACCTCGCGCGGCTCGCCGGGCTGACCGCGGCCGGCGTCGTCTGCGAGATCATGAACGAGGACGGCACGATGGCCCGCGTCCCCGACCTCGTGCCCTACTGCGAGCGGCACGGGCTGAAGATGATCACCGTCGCCGACCTCGTCGAGTACCGGCGACGCCACGAGCGGCTCGTCGAGCGCGGCGCCTCCGTGCGGCTGCCGACGGAGTACGGCGAGTTCACCGCCGTCGCATTCCGCGAGAAGCTGACCGGCAAGACGCACGTCGCACTCGTGCGCGGCGACGTCGACGGCGCCGAGAACGTGCTCGTGCGCGTCCACTCCGAGTGCCTGACCGGCGACGTCTTCCACTCGCTGCGCTGCGACTGCGGCGAGCAGCTCGAGCAGGCACTGGCGCAGATCAACGCCGAGGGCGTCGGCGTTCTCCTCTACATGGCGCAGGAGGGGCGCGGCATCGGGCTGATCAACAAGCTGCGCGCCTACGAGCTGCAGGAGCAGGGGCTCGACACGGTGGAGGCGAACCTCGAGCTGGGCTTCCCGGCGGACGCCCGCGACTACGGCATCGGCAACCAGATCCTCGCCGACCTCGGCCTGACCACGATCCGTATCCTCACCAACAACCCGAAGAAGTTGACCGGCATCGACGGATTCGGCCTCACGGTCGTCGAACAGGTGCCGATCGAGGTCCCGCCGAACGACGAGAACCGCCGGTATCTGGCCGCCAAGCGGTCTAAGCTCGGTCACCGCCTGCACCACCAGGACCTGAAGAACCTCGACTACGAAGGGGAGGCCGAGTGAGCGACGGAATCGACGAGCGGCACGAGACGGTGGTGCCGAGCGGGCTCGAGCCCGAGGACGAGCAGGCGCCCGCGGAAACCGAGATCTATTCGGTCGCCGCCGATCCGGCCGACCCGCCGCCGATCGCGCTCGAGGAGACGCAGATCGCGCCGCCCGAGACCCTTCCCGACGCCGAGCCTGCCCAGGGCGGCGAGGCCTTCGAAGGATGGCCCGCCGCGCAGTCGTCGGCGGTGATCGAGGAGATGCCTGCCGAGGTGAGCGTCGAGCACGTCCGCGGCGAGATCGACGTCCCCGACGGGTTCGTCGTGCTCGAAGGGATGCCGCTCGGCAAGCGCCGCTCGGTCGGGATCGTCGTCTCGCGCTTCAACGGCGGCGTGACGACCCAGCTGCTCGAGAGCGCGCTCGAGGCGCTCGAGGCGGCCGGTGTCGCCAAGGACGCGATCACGATCCTCCCGGTGCCGGGCGCCTTCGAGCTGCCCCTCGCCGCAATGGCGCTGGCGAAGACCCGCCGCTACGCCTGCATCGTCGCCCTCGGCGCGATCGTGCGCGGGGAGACGCCGCACTTCGACTACGTGGCCTCCGAGTGCGCCTCGGGCCTCCAGCTCGCGGCGATCGAGACCGGCATCCCGGTGTCGTTCGGCGTTCTCACGGTCGACACCGTCGCGCAGGCGGAGGCGCGGATCCCCAAGGCTGCCGAGGCGGTCCGCTCGGCCCTCGAGATGGCCGATCTGTTCGCGCGTCTTCGTGCGAGCGCCCGCCAATAGCTACACTGCCGCCCGCGATGTCGAAGGTTTGCGCAGTCTGTGGGAAGAAGCCCGCGTTCGGCAACCACCGTTCGCATTCGATGGTCGCGACCAAGCGCCGCTTCGACCCGAACCTGCAGCGCGTCCGCGTGCTCCTGAAGGGCAAGCCGACCCGCGCCTACGTCTGCACGCGCTGCCTCAAGGGCGGCAAGGTCACCAAGGCCGTCTGAGCAACCGACAGCGCTCGACTAGGGTCTAACGCACGCTGTGGCGGACGACCTGACGCTTGAGCTCGAGCACGGGCGGCTCACGATCGCGCGGGATGCCGTCGCCGAGATCGTCGGCGAGACGACGCTCGCCTGCTACGGCGTCGTCGGGCTTTCGGCCGGCACGCGCATCGGGCGCGTCCTGCGCCGCGACGGCGTGACCATCGACGGCGACGCCCAGGCGCTCCGGATCGGAATCCACGTGGTGATCGAGCACGGGCTGAACCTCGCCGAGGTCGCGTCGACGATCCGCTCGCAGGTGGCGTACGAGGTCGAGCGGCTGACCGGGCTCACCGTCGCGGCGGTCGAGGTCGTGATCCAGCGCGTCAGGCAGAGCGCGTGACCCGGCGCGACCGCGTGCGCGAGCTGGTCGCCGGCGCGCAGGCGGCGATCGAGGCGAGCCGCACGCGCATCGACGACCTGAACGTCTATCCGGTGCCGGACGGCGACACCGGCACGAACCTCACGCTCACCGTCCGTGCGGTCGCCGAGGCGCTCGCCGCCGACGGCTCCGAGGAGCGCGCCGCGCTCGCGAAGGAGGTCTCGCGTGCGGCGCTGATGGGAGCCCGCGGCAACTCGGGCGTGATCCTCTCGCAGATCGTCCGCGGCGCGACCGAGGCGCTCGCCGAGAGCGACGACCTCGCCCGCATCTTCCGCTCGGCCTCCGACGCCGCCTACCGCGCAGTCAAGAAGCCGGTCGAGGGGACGATGCTGACCGCGATCGCCGCGATGGCGGACACCGCCGAGCACGGCGGCGACCTGCAGACGATCCTCGTGCGCGGCGACGACACCGTCGAGCGGACGCGCGACATGCTGCCCGTGCTGCGCGACGCAGGCGTCGTCGACGCGGGGGCCGCCGGGCTCGTCGAGATCGTGCGCGGCGTGACCGCGGCGCTGGAGGGGACGCCGCTGCCCGAGGCGCCCGAGCACGATGGCGAGCTCGGGCTCGGCGCGATCCACAGGGAGCTCTCGCGCTTCCGCTACTGCACCGTCTTCGTCGTCGAAGGAGAGGCCCTCGATGCCGACGCGCTCGAGGCGGAGCTCGAGCGGCTCGGCGACTCGCTGCTCGTCGTCGGCGACTCGAGCGCGCTCAAGGTGCACGTGCACACCGACGATCCCGGTCGCGCCCTCTCGCTCGGCGTCGCGCGCGGGATCGTGGGCGGGGTCGAGGTGGCGAACATGCACGAGCAGACCCTGGAGCGAGAGGAGCGGCTGCTGCACGCGGTCCCGGTCGTCGCCCGCCAGGCCTGCGCCGTCGTCGCGGTCGTGTCGGGCGACGGCAACCGCCTGCTGGCCGAGAGCCTCGGCGCCACGGTCGTCGAGGGCGGCCGCACGATGAACCCGTCGACCGCGGATCTCTTGGCGGCGATCGAGACGGCAGGCGGGAAGGAGGTCGTCGTGCTCCCCAACAACGGCAACGTGATCATGAGCGCCGAGCAGGCGGCCGAGCACGCGGCGGAGCCCGTGCGCGTCGTGCCGACGCGCTCGGTCCAGGCCGGGTTGGCGGCGCTGGTCGCGTTCGATCCGACGCAGGGCGCCGACGTCAACGCCGAGGCGATGGCAGAGGTGGTCGACGCGGTCGCCACGGGCGCGATCACGATCGCGTCGCGCGACGTCGTCCTCGACGGGATCGACGTGCACAAGGGTCAGTGGCTGGGCCTCGCCGGCGAGACGCCGGTCGCCGGAGGCGAGGCGTTCGACGAGGTCGCGCGAGCCGTGCTTGCCCGGCTGCTCGACGAGCCGCGCGGCGTGCTCACGCTGCTCACCGGCGACGAGCCGCCCCAATTGAACGGCCTGCTCGACGAGGTCCGCGCCGCGCATCCCGATCTCGAGGTCGAGGTGCACGAAGGCGGACAACCCCACTACGCGCTGCTCCTCTCCGCCGAGTGAAGGACGGGCCGGCCCGTGTCGTCCTCGTCGAGGACAACGACATGTTCCGTGAGACGCTCGAGCTCCTGCTCTCGCTTCGGACGGAGGTGGCGGTCGTCGGCAGCGCCGCGAGCGGCCACGAGGCGGTCGAGCTCTGCGCGCGCCTCGAGCCCGACGTGGTGCTCGTCGACTACCGGATGCCCGGCATGAACGGCGCCGAGACGACCCGCGCCGTGCTTGCCGCGGCCCCGGGCGCGAGCGTGATCTGCCTCACTGCATCGGTCGCGGCCGACGAGATCGAAGAGCTCCGCGCCGCCGGGGCGGTCGCGTGCATCACGAAGGACCAGGAGCTCGACCGCCTCGTGTCGGCGGTGTGCGAGGCTGCGGCGTGAGGCTGACCGCCGAGAACACGGCGATCGTCCTGGACTCGACCGCGGACTTTCCGACGGCGCAGGAGCGCTTCCCCAACTTCCGCGTCGTCCCGCTCTACGTCCGTTTCGGCGACGAGAGCTACCGCGACTACGTCGAGATCACGCCCGAGCAGTTCTATGCACGGCTGGAGACGACGGCCGAGCTGCCGACGACGTCGCAACCGACGCCGGGCGACTTCCTCGCCGTTTACGAAGAGCTCGCACCGCAGTACGAGCGGATCCTCTCCGTGCAGATCTCCTCGACGCTCTCGGGCACCTTCGCGAGCGCCGAGGCTGCGACCGGCCTGCTCGGCGGCGACGCGGTGCGCGTGATCGACTCGCGGACCGTGTCTGCGTCGCTCGCACTCGTCGCGATCGGCATTCAGCGGATGCTCGAGCGCGGGACGACGGACGAGGAGGTCGACGCGTTCGTCGCCCGCTACCGGTCGGGTCATCGGCTGCTCTTCACGGTGAACACGCTGGAGTACCTGGCGAAGGGCGGGCGCATCGGCCGCGCCGCTGCGCTCGCCGGCAACCTGCTGAACGTGAAGCCGATCCTGACGATCCGCGACGGCGAGGTCGTGCCGCTCAAGCGCGTACGTGGGAACGCGAAGGCCTACGCCGAGTTCCGCTCCATGTTCGAGGAGACGTCGACCGACTCGCCGGAGCTGGTGATCGGGATCGCCCATGCCGCCGCGCCGGACCGCATGGAGGCGCTGCGCGAGCTCGTCGCCCACGTGCGCCCGCACGCGCGGGTCGAGATCGCGACGACCCTCGGCGCGGTGGTCGGCACGCACGCAGGCCCGGGCACGGTCGGGTTCTTCTGGTTCGAGGACGCCGAAGGTGCCTGACCCCTCGGCGGAGGCGCCAGGCACCGGCTCGACGCTCAGCTCACGCTGAAGACGAGCGTCACGGTCGCCGACACGGTCTGCGTCGGCGCAACGACGGGTGTCGACCCGGGTGGCGCGGTCGACGCCGGGGAGGCGGGCACGCCTCCGCCTTCCGAGAGAGGCGAGATGCTGACGAGTGGGCCGAGCGTGACGCCGGCGTCGCCTGCCAGCATCTGTGCCTGCCCCTTCGCCTGGGCTATTGCCGCCTTCAGCGCCGTGGCGTAGAGCGCGCTCTGGTCCTTCGACGACGAAAAGGTCGGCCCCTGGATCGACGTCGCGCCCGCCGCCACCGCGGTGTCCATCAGCGCCCCGATCCGATCGACGGTGGTCGACGCCTGCACGGCGTTGCTCGCCGCGAAACCGACGATCGCGGAGCTCCCCTGCGCGAACACCGGGCCGACCGAGAGCTGATTCGTCGAGATCTTCTGCGCGCCCGCGCTCCGGAGCGCTGCGAGGACGGCGTTCATCACGGTCGCGTTGGCCGCTGTCGCCGCGGTAGCGGTCTTCCGCTGCGAGCTCGTGCCGAACGTGAGCGTCGCGATGTCCGGTGCGTACGAGGCGGAGCTGCTTCCGGACACCGTCAGAGTCGCTGCGGGCGTCGCCGCCGCACGCGAGCCGCCCGAGGCGGAGACCGTCGCGATCGCTGCGATCACCGCCACGGCTGCGAGCACGATCGTGAGCCGCCGCCAGCTCATCCTGTTCATGGATTCCTCCTGCTCAGACCGCCGGGAATCCGGCGGGAGCGGGGTTATCACACGGCGTCAGGGCGCCGTCAAGCGCTCGTAGAGCGCGACGGTCCGCTCGGCGACGGCGCGCCAGCTGAAGTCGTCGACCGCGCGCCGGCGGCCCGCCTCTCCCATCCGCCGCGCGCGCGCCGGATCGGCGAGCAGCTCGTTGACGGCCCGCGCGAAGTCGGACGCGAACCGTGCGGGGTCGACCGGGCTCCCGTCCGCGCCGAGCGCGACGGGCACGAGGAGGCCCGTCTCGCCGTCGACCACCACCTCGGGGATGCCGCCGACCGCCGAGGCGACGACGGGGGCGCCGCATGCCATCGCCTCGAGGTTGACGATCCCGAGCGGCTCGTAGATCGACGGCACGCAGAACACGCTCGCGTGCGAGAGCAGCTGGATCACATCGGGCTTGGGCAGCATCTCCTCGATCCAGACGACGCCGTCCCGCTGCGCGCGCAGGCGCTCGACGCGTTCTCGGGTCGCACGCTCCACCTCCGGTTCGTCGGGAGCACCCGCGCAGAAGACGAGCTGGGCGCGAGGGTCGATCTCGCGGCCGGCGTCGAGCAGGTGGACGATTCCCTTCTGGCGCGTGATCCGCCCCACGAAGAGCACGATCGGCGTCGTGGGATCGACGCCGCGCCGCACGAGCGCGTCGGTGTGCGGATCGGGGGCGTACTCGTCGGTGTCGATGCCGTTGTAGACCACCTCGATGCGCCCCGGATCGACCGCGGGGTACGCGGCGCGGACGTCGGCGCGCATCGCGGTCGAGACCGAGACGATTGCGTCGGCTGCCTCGACCGCGGTGCGCTCGCAGAAGGACGACAGGGCGTAGCCGCCGGCGCCGAGCTGCTCCGCCTTCCACGGTCGCATCGGCTCGAGGCTGTGCGTCGTTACGACGTGGGGGATCCCGTGCAGCAGCTTTGCCAGGTGGCCGCCGAGATTCGCGTACCACGTGTGCGAGTGGACGAGGTCGGCGCCTTCGCGGTCGGCCGCCATCGCGAGGTCGACCGACATCGTCTGGAGCGCGCTGCTCGCGTCCGCCAGCGCGCCCCACGGCTCGAAGGCCTCCGCGCCGTCACGCGGCGCCCCGAAGCAGCGCACTTCGATCTCGATGAGCTTCTGGAGCTCGCGCGCCAGGTACTCGACGTGGACGCCCGCCCCGCCGTAGACGTCGGGCGGATACTCGCGCGTCAGGAGCAGGGCCTTCACGGCACGACACCGTACCCGCCGGTCCGGGTCCTATACTCGTGAGCGGGTGTTGACGAAGACCCGGCACGCGGGTTTTGCAGGCGTGGACCAGGACCGCTTCGCGCGGCCGCGTGGCTTCGGCGACCCGGCGGCGCTCGACACCGGCGTCGACACGCTGCCGGGAGTCGGGCCGACCGTCGCGAAACGGCTGCGGGCACTCGGGATCACCACGGTCGGCGACGTCCTGCTGCACGCTCCGCGCCGCTACGAGCGGGCCGCCGACGAGGTCCCGATCGCGGAGCTGTGGGGGACGGACGAGGTGGCAATCGAGGGCGTCGTCCGCGACGTTCGCTCGCGCCGTCTCGGCGGCCGCCGCACGATCGTCACCGCGCGGGTCGAGGATTCGAGCGGGTCGATCTCCGCCTCGTGGTTCAACCAGCCGTGGCTGCTCGACCGGCTGAAGCCCGGGACGCCGATCCGGCTGCGCGGCAAGCTCGGGCGCCACGGGTTCGACGTCAAGTCGTACGACCTCGGCGAGGCCCGAGCGACCGCCGACTTTGCACCGGTCTACCCGGCGAGCGAACAGGTGCCGTCGTGGCGGCTGCGCGAGCTCGCGCGCGCGTCGCTCGACGGGTACGTGCAGGCGGTTCACGATCCGCTGCCGTCGACGCTCGCGCTGCCGCTGCGCCGCGATGCGCTGGCGGCGAGGCACTTCCCGGCCGACGAGGCGGAGGCAGAGCGCGCGAGGCGACGGCTCGCCCTGGACGAGCTCGTGACGCTGCAGCTCGCGGTCGCGCGAACCCGCGACGACGATGCGGTCGCCGTGGCGTTGCCGCCGCCCGGCGAGCTGCTAGCCCGCTACCGCGAGTCGCTGCCGTTCGTGCTCACCGAGTATCAGGAACTGGCGATCGAGCAGATCGACGCCGACCTGTCGCGCGCCGTCCCGATGCAGCGGCTGCTGCAGGGCGACGTCGGGTCGGGCAAGACGGTGGTCGCGCTGTACGCGCTGCTGCGCGCGGTCGAGACGGGGCGACAGGGCGCTCTGATGGCGCCGACCGAGACGCTTGCCGAGCAGCACTTCCTGACGATCGAGTCGCTCTGTGCGCAGGTCGGTGTGCGGTGCGTGCTGCTGACGGGGTCGGCGGGATCGAAGCGGGTGCGCGACGCGATCGCCGCCGGCGAGGCGCAGATCGCGGTCGGGACGCATGCCCTGATCCAGCGCGACGTCGAGTTCGCCGATCTCGCCGTCGCCGTCGTCGACGAGCAGCACCGCTTCGGTGTGGAGCAGCGCAAGGCGCTCGTCGAGGGACGCGCGCCCCACGTGCTGCACATGACGGCGACTCCGATCCCGCGCACGCTCGCGTTGACGATCTACGGCGATCTCGCCGTGAGCGAGATCGCGAAGCCGCCGGCCGACCGCAAGCCGATCGTGACCGCGTGGGTCGGCGCCGAGCGCTCGTCGGAGGCGTACGAACGGCTCTGCCGGCACCTCGACGCCGGGCGGCAGGCGTACGTCGTGTGCCCGCTGATCGAGCAGTCGGAGACGCGGCTCGCGCGTGCCGCCGAGGTGGAGGCCGAGCGGCTCCAGAGCGCGGAGCTGCGCGGCTACCGCGTCGGGCTCCTGCACGGGCGGCTGAAGCCGGACGAGCGGCGTGAGGTGATGCGCCAGTTCAAGGAGGGCGAGCTCGACGTGCTCGTCGCGACGACGGTGATCGAGGTCGGCGTCGACGTTCCGAACGCGACGATCATGATCGTGCAGGAGGCCGATCGGTTCGGGCTCGCGCAGCTCCACCAGCTACGTGGGCGCGTGGGGCGGGGCAGCGAGCAGAGCTACTGCCTGCTCGTGTCGCGGCCGAAGGTCGAGCTGACCGACGGGGCGCAGGCGCGCCTGCAGGCGCTCGTCGACTCGAACGACGGGTTCGCGCTCGCCGAGGCCGACCTCGAGCTGCGCGGCGAGGGGCAGTTGCTCGGCACGCGCCAGTCGGGGTGGAGCGATCTGCGCTTCACGCTCCTCCGCGAGGACCGCGACCTGCTCGAACAGGCGCGCGACCTCGCGCGAGAGCTGCGCGACGTCGATGGGCCCTGGCAGGACGAGGTCGACCGGCTACACGGGGCGCCGGAGGCGTAGACAGCGGGCCGGGGCGTGCCCGGCGGGCGCGCCCCGGCCCTGCATTCGCCCTCATCCCACTAGCGGCCGACGGTGGCGCAGACCACCCACGGCCGAACGATCAGCGGCTGTGTGCCCAGGTTGTAGCCCTGGACGATCCAGCCGTTCGGCACGAACGACCCTTCCGGATCGATCGGCTTGTACACGCTGGGGTCGTCGAAGTACGTCTTCCCGTTTGCGATCTGGATCGGCGAAGACGTGACGATCCGCAGGTTGGTCGTCTGCACGTCGTCCTGGCCGAAGCCGCCGCCGAGAGCGACCTTGCCGGGCGCGCACATCACCCACGACGTCTGGAGCGTTCCGTCGGCCGCCCACATCGCGGTCGACTGGTCGCCCTGCATGCCGTGCAGGTTGTTCTCGGAATCCGGACGTCCCGGGTACGGCCCGTCGGTCTCGACGTTCGCGAGACCGGGCAGTCCCCGCTCGCCCTTCGGCCCGATCGGCCCCGCAGGCCCGGTCAGTCCCCGCACTCCGGCTGCGCCGGTCGCACCGGTCTTGCCCTGAGCGCCGGTCGCGCCGGTCGCACCGGCGTCACCCTTCGGGCCCTGAGCGCCGGCTGTGCCGGTGTCGCCCTTCGGGCCGGTTGCACCGGTCGGACCGACCTGGCCGCGAAGCGACTTCACGAGCGCGAGCGACAGATCATGAATCTGGATCGTGTGGTCGACGAGATGCCGTGACGTGATCGAGTGGGGCTTGATGTCCTTCCCCGTGATCAGGTACGACTCCCGTCCGCTCGCTGCCGCCGTCAGCGAGAGGACTGCAATGAGCGCGAGCGCAAGCCATAGCGTCTTGCTGAACATGACTCGCCTCCCTTACGTGGAACCCTCGTGCAACGTCTGCGCGACTTCGGCGCAGGCGTTCAGACATATGCAACCGCGCCGACCCGGACTTCGCATCGCGCGCGACTACCGATTCGCGTCGGTAGTTCGAAGCAGGCCGGCAGACGGACAGGGCCGGCGTGGGCCGCCCCTGTTCTTCCGGAGTCGCCGCCGGAACGGCGTTCGCGCGATGGCTACGTGACGACGAGCTTCAGGTGGTTGTCATCGGGAGCCTGTCCGACCACCTGAGCGTGCGAGGGGCGGGCGAGCGCCTGGCTTGCGCCGAGCGCGAGTAGTGCCATCGCTGCGATCGTGAGGATGAGGGCTTGCATGGTGGCGACTCCTTCCGTGTCTTCCTGCTTTGTGCGGATGGTGGCGCCACCGCGGCGAAGCGTCCTCGGGGGTCGCGGGCAGACCTGCTGCGGGAAGGTCGTGCGCCGTATCTCTAGGAACCGCACGAGTACGCTCCGCGTGTGGCATACGACGAGGCGCTTGCAGGGCGCATTCGCGCACTCACGGCCAGCGAGGCGGGGATCGCCGAGAAGAGGATGTTCGGCGGGCTCGCGTTCCTCGTCAACGGGAACATGGCCGTCGCGGCGAGCGGTCAGGTTGGAATCCTGCTCCGCGTCGACCCGGCGGAGTCGGCGGCGCTCGTCGCCGGCTCGGCGGCACAGGTCGCAGTGATGCGCGGGCGCGAGATGCCGGGCTGGCTCCGCGTCGGCGCGGACGAGCTCGTCGACGAGAGTGCGCTCGCCGAGTGGGTCGGGCGCGGGATCGCATTCGCGCGCTCGCTGCCGGCGAAGCCGTGACCGTCAGGGGTCGGCGATCGGCCGGCCGACGACGAGCGCGTTACGGACGTCGTCGGGAAGCGCGGCGAACTCGGCGTCCGGGAGCGCGCCGACACCGTCGAGCGTCTTGGCGAGGAAGCAACGTGCCGCTGCCGCCAGGACGACGTCCAGGATGTCGTCGTCGGTGAGCCCGAGGCGGCGGAGCGGCTCGTAGTCGGCGTCGGAGATCGTGCTCGCGTCGTCGACGACCCTCTCCGCGAAGTCCATCACAGCGAGATCGACCTCGTCGAGGCCCGCCGTCTGCCGGTCGCGTGCGATCGCCGCGACGTCTTCGTCGAATTGCTGCAAGAGAAAGCGGCCGTGTGCGAGCGAGCAGTAGCTCGAGCGGAGCCGGAGCGCGGCCGCGAGCGTGGCGAGCTCGTAGCGGCGGCGGTCCATCCCTTCGCGGAGCGAGGTGTTGAGCTGCACCCAGCCTGCGTAGACGCCGGGCCGCGCGGCGAACGTGCGCTCGAAGTTCGTCTGCTGTGAGGTGTCGGTCATCGGCGGAGTATGGCGGGAGCCAGCCGACGGCAGCGCAATAGTGACCGCACATGTCGAGCCTCGGGACGCCTTTGCTCGTCGTCCTGTTCGTCGTCGCCGCAGCAGCGACGTGGGGCGCGGGGAGTGTGCTCTCCAAGACGACCGATTCGCTCGACGTGCGCTTCAACCTCGGCGACGAGCTCGGCGGGCTGTTGCTGCTCTCGGTCGCCGGCAGCCTGCCGGAGCTCGCGATCACCGTCTCGGCCGCCGCGTCCGGGCACCTCGATCTCGCCGCGGGGAACCTGATCGGCGGGATCGCCATGCAGACGATGGTGCTCGTGGTCTGCGACTTCGCCACCGGGAGGCAGCGGCCGCTGACGTTCCTGGTCGGTGCGCTCACGCCCGTGCTGGAAGGGCTGCTGGTCGCGCTCGTCGTCTCGGGTGTGCTGATGGGATCGCTGCTGAAGCCGTCGACGGCGATCGCGGGAACGGTCAGCCCGGCATCGATCGGCATCGTCGTCGTCTGGCTGTTCGGCGTCTACGTGATCAACAAGGTGCGGAAGAGCCCGCGATGGCACGTCTCCATGGAGGGCGCGCATCGCGGGCGCCGCAACCGGCGCGAGGTGATGCCCGAGCAGCACCATCCGTACAAGACGCGCTCGACGGCGTACGTTGCGAGCCTCTTCGGCCTCGCGTGCGCCGTCACCCTCGCGATGGGCGTCCTGCTCGAGGTGAGCGGCAACGCGCTCGCGGACCGCGCCGGCGTCAACGGCGTGGTCTTCGGTGCGACCGTCCTCGCGGGCGCGACCGCGCTGCCGGAGATCAGCTCCGGAATCGCGGCGGTCCAGCTCGGCGACAACGCCCTCGCGCTCGGCGACATCTTCGGAGGCAACGCGTTCCAGCTGTGCCTGTTCCTGATCGCAGACCTCGTGGCGGGGCAGCCGGTGCTGCCTGCGGCCGGCAACCTGAACGCGTGGCTCGCGTCGCTCGGGGTGGGGCTGACGGCGATCTATGCGGCGGGGGTGATCATCCGGCCGCTGCACTGCCGGTTCCGGCTAGGGCCGGACTCGCTGCTCGCCATCGCCCTCTTCGCGGTCGGCATCGCCGGACTGTTCGTCGTCCCGCACACCTGACGTTGGGCGGAAGGCTGGGGCCAGGCACCGTTGTGAGAGTGCAACGAACGATCCACAGCGCGTGCCCATGCGGCTCGAAATCGGGCCTGGCGAGGGTCGGGCGCGCACCCTCGCGGTGCCAGGCGCCGAGCCTGACACGCCCCGAAAGGGCACCATCTGGCGCGTGCGGATCATCGCCGGCACCCACCGCGGCCAGCGGATCGCCGCCCCCCGGGGCACGGCCACCCGGCCCACGTCGGACCGCGTCCGCGAAAACGCCTTCAACCTGATCGGGCCCGTCGACGGTGCCGCCGTGCTCGACCTGTTCGCCGGCTCCGGGGCGCTCGGCCTCGAGGCCCTCTCGCGCGGCGCCGAGCGCGTCGTCTTCGTCGAATCCGACCGCGACGCATGCCGCACGATCAACGCCAACCTCGACAAGCTCAGGCTGAACGCGATCGTCCTCTGCCAGGACGTGGTGCGCGCCGTGGGCTCCGAGCGCCGTGCCTACGACCTCGTCCTCTGCGACCCGCCCTACGACTTCGACCGCGATCGGCTTGCGCCCCAGCTCGCGCGCCTCCTGCAGCCGGACGGCCTGCTCGTCTACGAGAGCTCCGGCCGCGAGCCGGCGCCCCAGCTGCCTCTCCTCACGGAGGAGACCTCGCGCAAGTACGGTTCCGCCCGGCTGACGCTCTACCGACGATGATCACCGCGATCTACCCAGGCACCTACGACCCCGTGACGAACGGGCACGTCGACGTGATCTCGCGCGCCGCGCGGATCTTCGACCGCGTCGTCGTCGGCGTCGTCGGCAACCCGCACCACAAGGAGCCGATGTTCCCGGTCGAGGAGCGCGTCGCCTTCCTCGTCGAGGCGCTCGAAGGCATTCCGAACGTCGAGGTCGACGTCTTCCGCGAGCTCGTCGTCGACTTCGCGCGCCGCTGGGATGCGCGCGCGATCGTCAAGGGCCTGCGCGTCGTCTCCGACTTCGAGTACGAGTTCCAGATGAACCAGCTGAACCGCCACCTCGCGCCCGACATCGAGACGGTGTACGTGATGGCGAGCCCGCAGGTCAGCTTCGTCTCCTCGAGCGGGGTCAAGGAAATCGCGTCGTTCGGCGGCAACGTGGAGGAGCTGGTGCCGCCGATCGTGGCTCGCCGCCTCAAGGAGCTGTTCCCGGACGGCCGGGGCGGGGCGCCGCTGTCCGACCAGGAGTAATACTCTTCAGGCGATGGACGTACTCGTTTTGATCGACAAGCTCGACGACCTCGTGCACAACGCGAAGGCCGTTCCGCTCACCGACCAGGTGCGGATCGACCGCGAGGAGATCTACGACATCCTCGACCAGATGCGCGCGACGATCCCCGAGGAGATCAAGCAGGCCCGCTGGATCGTCAAGGAGCGGCAGGAGATGCTCGGCGAGGCCAAGCGGGAGCAGGACCGGCTCCTCGGCGAGGCGCGCGAACAGGCCGTGCGCGAGGCGTCGCAGACCGAGATCGTCAAGCTGGCCGAGCGCCAGGCCCAGGAGATCATCGACGAGGCGAAGCGGCAGGCGCGCGAGATGCGGCTCGAGATGGAGGACTGGGCGGACGGGATGCTGGCGACGCTCGAGACCAACCTCGACCGGTTCCTCACCGCGGTCCGCCGCGGCCGGGAGCGGTTGCACGAGCGCTCGCAGGAGTCGGTCGTCGCCGGGATCGGCCCGGTCGACCTCTCCGAGGACGGCTCGGCCTACTAGCGACCCGCACGGCGTTCGCTACGCTCGTCGTATGACGAGCTTCAGCCTGCGTCAGGTGAAGCTCCGTCCCGGCGAGGCGTACCGTGACGAGCTCGAACTGGAGCTGCGGGCGTTCGAGTTCGGCGGACAGCGCTACGTGCCGGTGCCGGAGCAGGTCCCTGCGCTGTTCGAGATCTCGCGCGCGAACACCGGAACGGTCTTCACGCTCGGGTTCACGGCCCGCCTGTACGGGCCCTGTTACCGCTGCCTCGGCGACGCCGTGCTCGAGCTGCAGATCGCGGGGCGCGAGTACCAGGCGGAGTCGCCCGACGACGAGCAGCTGACGACGCCATATCTCCACGGCAACAACCTCGACCTGTCGGAGTGGGCGCACGACGCGATCGCGCTCGCGCTGCCGGAGAAGATCCTCTGCCGCCCGGACTGCGCCGGGCTGTGCCCCGTCTGCGGCAAGAGCCTGAACGACGAGCCGCACGAGCACGAGGAAGCCGAGAGCGATCCCCGCTGGGCCGCGCTCGAAGCGCTACGCAACGAGCTCTGAGCGGCGCTCCATCAGCACGACGTCGAGCCACACGCCGCGCTTCTGCGCGATCCGCTCGCGCGTGCCGACGACCCGGAAGCCGCAGCCCTCGTGGAGCGCGACCGACGGGGCGTTGCCCGCGAGGATCCCCGCCTGGATCGTCCAGATCCCGGCCGCGTCGGCGCGGCGAACGAGCTCGTCGAGCAGCGCGCGACCGACGCCGCGGCGCCGCGCGGACCACGCGACGTACACCGAGACCTCGGTGACGCCGCGGTAGCACGCGCGCTGCGAGACCGGGGACAGCGCCGCCCAGCCGACGACGACGCCCTCGGCCAGCGCGACGAGTCGCGGCGTCGCAAGGTGGCCGGCATCCCACTCCTCCCAGCCGGGAACGCGCTCCTCGAAGGTGCCCTGGTCGAGCCCCTCGCCGTAGATGCGCGCGACGTCGGGCCAGTGATCTGCGCGGAGGTCGTCGATCGTCACAGCTCGATCGTACGAGTCACGCCGAGCTGCTCGTGGAAGCGCCGGTCGTGCGTGACGACGACGAGGCCGCCCGGGTAGGTGCGGAGCGCGCTCTCGAGCTCCTCGATCGCCTCCAGATCGAGGTGATTGGTCGGCTCGTCGAGGACGAGGCAGTTCACGCCCCGCGCCGCGAACAGCGCGAGCGCCGCGCGCGTCCGCTCGCCCGGCGAGAGCGCCGGCGCGGGCCGAGTCACGTCGTCGGCGCCGAGACCGAACTTCGCGAGCAGCGTCCGCGCCGTGGTCTGGTCGAGCCCGGAGGCGGCAACGAAGTCCGCCAGCAGCTCGCCGCCGAACGCCGCCCTCGTCTGGTCGAGCTCGCCGAAGACGGCTGCGGGCCCCGTCCGCCGCGCGCCGCGTTCGAGCGGGAGCTCGCCGAGCAGCGCGCGGAGCAGCGTCGTCTTGCCCGAGCCGTTTCGCCCGACGACGGCGAGCCGGTCGCCCGCGTGGAGCTCCAGGTCGACCGGCCCGAGCGCGAACGCGCCTCTGCGCACGACGGCGCCGCGCAGCTCGACGAGCAGCCCGGCGGGCGGGGCGGAGGCGAGCTCGAGGCGGAGCTCCCAGGGCGCCCAGGGCTTGTCGACGACGTCGAGTCGCTCGAGGCCGCGCTTCGCCTGCTTGACCTTCGAGCGGACCGCCTGCGTTCCGCGGCGGTCTGCGATCGCACCGGCCGTGCGGGCCTGCGCCCGGCGGTCGTTGAGCAGGCGCTCGAACCGCCTGCGCTGGCCGACGAACTCGGCGTACGCGCGCTCGTGGGCGCCGCGTGCGCGCTCGCGTGCAGCCGCATAGTCGCTCCACGTGCCGGCGTACTCGCGCGCCCGGCCGGTCTCGGCCTCGAGCTCGAGCACCCGCGTCACGGTGCGGTCGAGGAACGCGCGGTCGTGCGAAACGAGCACGACGCCGGCCTTGAGCCTGGCCAGGTGGCTCTCGAGCCGCTCGAGGCCGGCGAAGTCGAGGTTGTTCGTCGGCTCGTCGAGCAGATAGACGTCGAACGGGGCGAGCAGGATCGCCGCGAGCGAGACGCGCGCCGCCTCGCCGCCGGAGAGCGCATCGACCGCCGTCTCCTGCGGCAGGTAGCCGACGGCGCCGTTCGCCACGACCCGCCCCCGGTCGGGCGGCTCGAGCCCGGCGAGCACGCGGAGCAGCGTCGACTTGCCGATACCGTTCGGCCCGACGACGCCGATCCGGTCGCCGGGCGAGACGACGAGCGAGATGCGGTCGAGGACGAGGCGGTCGGCGAAGCTCTTCGAGATGTCGCGGGCGTGCAGGGAGCCCGGCACGGCGGATCCTCCTTCGGTCGAAAGGGCGATAAACGCGGTATGCGACCTAGAGAACCCGCATAGGGCGAGCCCGGAGGCTCACGGTGCAGGCTACACTGCCCCGCCGATGGCAGTTCCGAAGAGAAAGACGTCGAAGGCCCGCCGCGACCAGCGCCGCGCGCAGCACGCGATCGAGGCGCCGCGGGTCAACGTCTGCCCGCAGTGCGGGTCGCCCAAGCGGCCGCACCGCATCTGCCCGACCTGCGGCACCTACAAAGGCCGCGAAGTCGAGCCGCTGCACATCGAGCACCACCCGTAGACTTCGCCGCTGTGCCGCGGATCGCCGTCGACGCTCTCGGGGGCGACAACGCACCGCGCGACGTGATCCTCGGTGCGCTCGAGGCGGCCGCCGACGGGATCGACGTGACGCTCTACGGGCCGGAGTCGCTCGACCCGCAGGGGCTGCCGCTCGTCCCGACGACCGGGCAGATCGAGATGGCCGAGAAGCCGGCCGAGGCTGTCCGGGCGAAGCCCGACTCGAGCCTCGTGGCCGCGGTGCGGGCCGCGGGCGGCGGCGACGCCGACGCGGTCGTCTCGGCCGGGAACACCGGCGCGATGCTGGCCGCGGGACTCCTCCACCTGCGCCGCCTGCCGGGCGTGCAGCGGCCCGCGATCGCGGTGCCGATCCCGGCCCGCGAAGGCGTGACGGTGCTCCTCGACGCGGGCGCGAACGCCGACGCACGGCCGGAGCACCTCGCGCAGTTCGCGCACATGGGGTCGGTCTTCTGCGAGGAGCTGCTCGACGTCGAGCGGCCCGAAGTGCGCCTTCTCTCGATCGGCGAGGAGGACGAGAAGGGCAACCAGCTGACGCTCGAGGCGAACCGGCTGCTCCGCGAGGAGGGCGACCGGCTGAACTTCGCCGGCAACGCCGAGAGCCGCGACCTGCTGGTCGGGTCCGCCGACGTGATCGTGACCGACGGCTTCACCGGCAACGTCGTGCTCAAGCTGCTCGAGGGGACGATCAAGGATCTGCTCGAGGTGATGCGCGCCGAGATCACCGCAACGACCGTCGGCAAGCTGGGCGGCCTGCTCATCCAGCCTTCCGCCCGCCGCCTGCGGGCGCGGTTCGATCCCGACACGTACGGGGGGGCCTACCTGCTCGGCCTGCGTGGCCTCGCCGTGATCGCCCACGGCAACTCCTCCCAGCGCGCGATCGCCAACGCGATCCGGCTCGCCGCCCGCGGCGTCGACCACCAGGTCGTCGACCGGCTCGCGGAGCGATTGCCCGAGCGCGTCCGTGTATGATCGCCCGGATTTTCACCCCCCTAACCCCATCGAGGTGACATGGCAGCGTCGCGTGAAGAGGTCTTCGAGCGAGTCAAGGAAGTCCTGAAGGAGCAGCTCGGAGTCGAGGATGACCAGATCACCGAGGAGGCGTCGTTCCAGAACGACCTCGATGCCGACTCGCTCGACCTCGTCGAGCTGATCATGGAGCTCGAGGACCAGTTCGGGATCAAGATCTCCGACGAGGATGCGCAGAAGATCACGACCGTCGGCCAGGCAGTCGACTACGTCACCTCGCACCAGTAGCACCAACCAACTCAGGGAGCTGATCGAAGCGCTCCCATCCGACCGGGCGGCGGCGGTCTTCACTCACGCCTCCTGGGCGGCCGACCGCAACGCCTCGTACGAACGGCTCGAGTTCCTCGGCGACTCGGTGCTCGAGCTCGCCGTCGCGCGGTCGCTCTTCGAGCGCTTCCCCGACTTCGCGGAGGGCCGGATGGCGAAGGTGCGGTCGCACGTCGTCTCGCGGGCGAGCTGCGCGGTCGTGTCGCGCGAGCTCGAGCTGGGCGAGCGGCTGCGCGCCGCGGCTGTCGGGCTGACCGCCGAGGAGGCCGAGCGGCTCGTGCAGAACCGCAACGTCCTCGCGGCGGTCCTGGAGGCGGCGCTCGCCGCGCTCTTCCTCGAGCACGGGTTCGAGCAGATCGAGGGGGCGGTGGTGGCGGCGTTCGAGTCGCGCATCGACTACGCGGTCAACTCGCACGTCGACCACAAGACGGAGCTGCAGGAGCGGCTGGCGCGCACGGGCCGGTCGGTCTCCTACATCGTCGTGAACGTCGAAGGGCCGCCGCACGACCGCAGCTTCACCGCCGCGGCCGTGATCGACGACCAGACGCGCGGCACCGGCAGCGGGTCGTCGAAGAAGGACGCGGAGCAGGCCGCCGCCGCGCAGGCGCTCGAAGGGCTCAGCGCAGAAGCCGGCGATGGAGGCTCTGCGTCTCCGCAGACGGGCTGATCCCGAGGTCGTCACGCAGCCGCGCTCGCAGCGACTCGTAGACGAGCAGCGCCTGCGCCGTGTTCCCCTCGCAGTCGAGCGCCTCCATCAGCAGCCGGTGCCCCGACTCGCGGTACGGCTCGAGCTCGACGAGGGTGCGCCCGGAGCGGACTGCGGCGGCGAGCTCGGTGCCGCCGACGCCGAGCGTCGCGCGCCCGTAGGCCTCGAGCGCGCGGATCCGGAGCTCGGCGAGCCGGCCGCGCTCGGCCTCGATCCAGTCGCCGGTCTCGCCGGCGAGGAACGGCCGCCCGCAGACGAACAGTGCGACCTGTGACGGCGCCCAGGCCTCGTGTGGCCGGTCCTGCGCGAGCGCGCTCTCGGCGCGGTGCACCGCCTCGACTGCCTCCTCGACGTCGACCCGGAGCGGCTCGACGTCGACGCGCAGCCCGTCCAGCGGGACGACCCGGCGGAGCTTCGAGAGCAGCGGCGCGAGCCCGCCGTCGTGCCCGTCCGCCCAGAGCGCTCCGGGCAGCTCGTCGCGCGTGATCGTCCGCAGCCGGTTCGCCACGAGGTAGGCGAACAGGATGCGGCCCTGTCTGCCCGGCAGCTCGTGCTCGACGCGACGGCCGTCGAGCTCGACGACCAGGCGTCCGCACAGCTGAACCGTCCCCGCCAATCCGGCGCCAACATACGACCAACACCCGCGGCGTACAACGCTCCTCGACCCCGACCAAAGGAGCGCACGATGAGCACGACCTTCGATCCCGTCACCTACAAGGAGACGACCCGCGTGCAGTGGCAGGACGCGGCCGAGGCCTGGCACCGCTACGACCCGGTGTTCGACCGCTGGCTCGGCGAGGCGACCGAGGCGATGCTCGACCTCGCGCACGTCGGCCCCGGCAGCCGCGTGCTCGACATCGCTGCCGGCTCCGGCGGGCAGACGATTGCCGCCGCGCGGCGCGCCGGCGCGGGCGGCGCCGTGCTCGCCACCGACATCTCGTCGAACATCCTCGAGGAGGCCGAGGCGGCGGCGCGGGCCGCGGGCGTCGCGAACGTGGCGACCCGGGTGATGGACGGCGAGCGGCTCGAGGTCGAGCAGGGATCGTTCGACGCGGCGATCTCGCGGCTCGGGCTGATGTACCTCCCCCACAAGCGGGGAGCGCTCGAGGAGGCGAAAGCAGCGCTGCGGCCGGGCGGCCGCTACGCCGCGATCGTCTTCGCCGAGCCCGACCGCAACCGCTTCTTCTCAGTCCCGATCGCGATCATCCGCGAGCGGGCCGAGCTGCCGGCGCCGGCGCCGGGCCTGCCCGGGCCGTTCTCGGCGGTCGGGATCGGCGACCTGCTGACGGACGCCGGGTTCACCGACGTCGAGGTGCGGCGGATCGAGTCGCCGCTCCGGCTCGCGACCGCGGCCGACTGCGTGCAGCTCGAGCGCGAGTCCTTCGGCGCGCTCCACCAGATGCTCGCCGGCCTGCCGGCGAAGGAGCAGAGCGAGGTATGGGCCGAGATCGGCCGCGCACTGGGCGAGTTCGAGGGCCCGGACGGGTTCGTCGGACCGTGCGAGCTGCTCGTCGCGGGCGGCACCGCGCCGTAGGCTTCGACCCGGGTGCCTGGCACTTCGGGGCCAGGCACCTGGTATCCACATCCGGGGCGGGCGATAGCCTCTCGGCGCGTGCACCTGAAGGCGATCACCCTGCGCGGCTTCAAGTCGTTCGTCGACCCTGTCGAGATTCGGCTCGAGCCCGGGGTCGCCGTGGTCGTCGGCCCGAACGGCTCGGGCAAGTCGAACGTCTCCGACTCGATCCTCTGGGCGACCGGGTCGATGAGCCCGGGCGAGCTGCGCGCCGAGAAGCCCGACGACGTCCTCTTCGCCGGCTCGGGCGGCCGCGAAGCGGTCGACGCCTGCGAGGTCGAGCTGCTCTTCGACAACGCCGACGGCGCCTGGCCGGAGCTCCCGTTCGCGGAGGTCTCGGTCTCGCGCCGCTTGCACCGCGGCGGCGAGGGGCAATACCTCGTCAACCGCGCCGCCGTGCGGCGGCTCGACCTGGTCGAGCTGCTCTCGGACGTCGGCCTCGGCGGCGGGCTGCGCTCCGTGATCTCCCAGGGCCGCGTCGAGACGGTGCTCAACTCCAAGCCGGTCGAACGCCGCGAGCTCGTCGAAGAGGCCGCCGGCCTGGGCCGCTTCAAGCGCCGACGCCACCGCGCCGAGTTGAAGCTCGCGCGCGTCGCCGTCCAGGTCGACCGCGCGCGCGACCTCGAGGACGAGGTCAAGAAACGGCTCCGTCCGCTCGCGCTGCAGGCGACGGCGGCGGAGCGCGCCGAGAAGCTCGGCGTCGAGATCGCGCGGCTGCAGGCCGCGATCGCCACGCTCGACCTCGAGCGTCTCGCGAAGCGCCGCTCCGGCGCCGACACGCGACGCGCCGAGGCGGCCGAGCAGCGCCGCGTGCTCGACGCGCAGATCGCCGAGCTGGTCGCCGCGCGCGAGCGCGCGGAGGTCGAGCTCACGGATGCGGCCGGCGCACGCGAGGGGACGACCGCCGCGCTCTACCGGCTGGCGTCGAGCGGCGAGCGGATCGCGCTCCGGCGCGAGGCGGCGACGCTCCTCGCCGCGAGCCTCGGGGCGGAGCTCGAGGCCGCGCGCAGCCATGATCCGACCACCTCCGCGGGGCTCGAGGAGGCTGTCCGCGTGGCGGCGGCCGCTGCCCAGCAAGCGGCGGCCGAGCTCGCCCGCGCGCAGCTCGAGGCCGAGGAGCAGTGGGCGCGCGTGGCCGCTGCCGAACGACGTGCGCAGTCGGGCCTCGCCGCCGAGCTCGACGACGTGCTCGGACGGCGCAGCGATGCCGAGCGGCTGCTCACCGGCGGCGGGCGGGACGCGCTGCTCGCGCTGCGCGGCGCGACCGAGCGGCTCGCGATGCGCCACGAATCGGCGCAGCGGCTTCGCGTGGAGCTCGAGGGCGAGCTGCAGGAGACGCGCCGCCACGGTGCCGGGCCGTCGCCGTACGAGCTGGAGCGCACCGCCGACGAGGCCGACGCGGCCGCGCGTGCAGCGCACCGCGAGCACGAGGATCTCGAGGCGCGCGTCGTCCTCGCCCGGGAGCGGCTCGCAGCCGTCGAGCTGTCGCTGGCCGAACGGGAAGGGCTCCCGCCGGCCGCGCGTGCGCTCGCCGAGCAGGGCGAGGCGCTCGCATTGCACCGCGTCGAGATCCAGGCCGGCCACGAGCGGGCGGTCGCTGCCGCGCTCGGCCACCTTGCATCGGCCGTCCTCGCCGACGACCCGGAGCGCGGGCTCGAGCTCATCGAGCGCGCACGAGCCGCCGGGCTCGGCTCGGTGCGCGTGCTGATCGGCCGCGACCCGGGCGCGCTCGCCGGGCTGCCGGTCGTGGAGCGCGACGCGCTGCTCGCGTCGAGCAGGCCGGCGGTCACCGCCGACGGCCTCGGCTGGGATCCGCAGCGCGGCGAGCTCTGGTTCGCGGGCGAGGCGGCGGAAGCCGTGCTGCTCGAGCTCGACACGCGCCGCCGCGAGCTCGCCGCCGAGGTCGAGCAGCTCGCAGCGCGCGCCGAACGGTCCGGCCGCGCGGCCCTCACCGCCGACGAGCGCTCAGCCGCAGCGGCCCGCGCGTTCGCCCCCTTCGCCGATCTGCGCGGTGTCCGGCGCGCGAGGCCCGCGCTGCTCGAGCGGCTGCTCGCCGGCGCCGGCCGGCTCGACGAGACTCTCCGGATCGCCGCCGCGGCGGCCGCACGGCTGGAGGCGCCGCTCGCCGAACGCGCGACGCGCCTCGCCGACGACCTCAGCGCGATCTCCGCGCGCGAGGCCGAGCTCCGGCACGCGTTGGCGGCGCACGAGGAGCGGGCGCTCGCGTCGGAGCGGAAGGCGAACGGGCGCACGGCGCACGGCTCCGACCCCGGTCCCGCGGCGGCCGAGCGGGCGCAGGAGCTGCAGCTTCACGTCGAGGGCGCAGCCCGTGTCGCCGAGGAGGCTGCCGAGCGCGCACGGCTCGCCGCCCGGGCGCTCGCCGAGTCGGACGGCGCCCGATCGCGCCGGCCGGGCACACTCGTCCTCGAGCGGCTGCTCGCGGGCGCAAACCGGCTCGAGTCGGCGCTCACCGTCGAGGTCGACCGCTTCGACGCGCCGCTCCGTGCACGCGTCGAGGCGCAGGCGGCGCGCACGAGCGAGCTGGGCGCCGAGCTGCGCCGGCTCGGCGCGGAAGAGGTGGAGCTGCGCCAGAACGCGGCGCAGGCCGGCGAGCGGCTGTCGGCGATCGACGTCGAGCTGGCGCGCATCGACGCCGAGCGCGACGAGGCGCAGCGGAGGCTCGCCGCCGCCGGCGCTGAACCGGCCGAGGGCACCGACCGCGACGAGCTCGCCGAGAAGCTCGCCCGCAGCGAGCGCCGCCGCGAGTCGCTCGGGCAGGTCAACCCACTCGCGCAGGAGGAGTACGAGGCGGAGAAAGCCCGCCTCGCCGAGCTGTCGGAGCAGCGCGCCGACCTCGAGCGGAGCCTCCACGAGCTCGAGCAGCTGCGCGACGACCTCACCCGGACGGTCGAGACGCGCTTCGCCGAGACCTTCGACGCCGTGCAGCACCACTTCGACGAAGTCGCGGCGACGCTCTTCCCGGGCGGCGCGGGCCGGCTGCTCCTGACCGAGCCCGAGGAGGAGGGCGAGGAGCCGGGGATCGAGGTCGAGCTGCGGCCCGCCGGCAAGAAGGTGCAGCGATTGAGCCTGCTCTCGGGCGGCGAGAAGGCGCTCGGCGCGATCGCGTTCCTCTTCTCGCTGTTCCTGTCGCGGCCGAGCCCGTTCTACTTGCTCGACGAGGTCGAGGCCGCGCTCGACGACACCAACATCGGGCGCTTCACCGAACTGCTGCGCCGCTACGCCGGCCGCGCGCAGTTCATCGTCATCACCCACCAGAAGCGCACGATGGAGGCGGCTGACGTGCTCTACGGCGTCACGATGGGCTCCGACGGTGTGTCGCAGATCGTGTCGCGCCGCCTGCCGCGCGACGAGGAGGTCGCGGCGACGGCGTGAACGACCTGCCGTTCGTGCTGCGGGCAGTCGACCTGCTGCGTTCGCACGGCGTGCGGACCTGGCTGTGCGGAAGCTGGGCGGAGGATCTCCGCGGGCTGCGTCCACCGGGCCGCCACGGCGATCTCGACCTCCTCTATCCGGCGCGGGACTGGAGCAGGGTCGACGAGTTGCGGCTCGACTGGATGGACGGCAGGAAGCTGGCGTGGATGCGCGCCTTCGTCCTCGAGGGCACGATGGTCGAGCTGTTCCTCGTCGAGCGCGATGCGCGCGGCTGGTTCACGCGGCTCGGCGCGCGGCGCCACGGCTGGCCCGACGACGTCTTCACGACGAACGGGCGGGTCGGCGTCGCGAGCGCGACGGCGCTCGCCGGTTTCCGCAACGCGTATCGCCGCGCTGCCTAGCTAACGTCCGCCGTCATGGCACGCAGCTGGAGCGAGCTCCTCGGCGACGAGGCGACCGAAGCCGAGACGGCCGAGGAGACCCGCGGGTTCTTCGGGCGGCTGCGCGACTCGCTCGGCAAGTCGCGGCGCGCGCTCACCGAGCAGCTACAGGTCGCCGCGTTCGACCCCGGCGACGATGCGTCGTGGGAGCGCCTCGAGGAGGCGCTGCTCTTTGCCGACGTCGGCGTCGGCGCGACCGCCGAGCTCGTACGCCGGCTCGAGGCGCGCCAGGACCTGACCGAGCTCAACGCCGCGCTGACGGAGGAGATCGCCGCGCTTTTCGGCGACCCACCGACCCTGTCGGTCGACCACCATCCGGCGGTGATCCTCGTCGTCGGCGTCAACGGGACGGGCAAGACGACGACGATCGGCAAGCTCGCGAGCAAGCTCCACGAGCACGGGCGCTCCGTCACCCTGGGAGCTGCGGACACGTTTCGCGCCGCGGCCGAGGAGCAGCTCGAGATCTGGGCGGACCGCGCCGAGGCCCGGTTCGTCGGCGGCGAACGCGGCGCGGATCCGGCCGCCGTCGCCTATGACGCGATCGGGGCGGGAGGTGACGTCGTGATCGTCGACACCGCCGGCCGGCTGCACACGCAGTCGAATCTCATGGACGAGCTGCGCAAGGTCCGGCGGGTGATCGCGGGCCGGCTCGAGGGCGCGCCGCACGAGACGCTGCTCGTCGTCGACGCGACCACGGGCCAGAACGGCGTCCAGCAGGCGCGGCTGTTCGCAGAGGCGGTGGACGTCACCGGCGTCGCACTGACGAAGCTCGACGGCTCGGCGAAGGGCGGCGTCGCGGTCGCGATCGCCTACGAGCTCGGGCTGCCGGTGAAGCTCGTCGGCGTTGGGGAAGGGCTCGACGACCTGCGGCCGTTCGACGCCGACGACTTCGCGCGCGCGCTGGTCACGGCATGAGGCTCGAGCCGGCGTCTAGGTTCGACATTCCCTTCCTCGCGGACGTGTTCGCGCGCGGCTACGAGAACTACGTCGTGCCGTTCCACATGGACGCGGCGACGCTCGCCGACGTCGTGCGGCGATGGGACATCGACCTCGACCGGTCGCGCGTGGCGTTCGACGATGACGAGCCCGTCGGGCTGGCCAATCTCGCCCTGCGCGGCGATCGCGGCTGGATCGGCGGGATCGGCGTCGTCCCCGAGGCGCGCCGGCACGGGATCGGGCGCATTCTTCTGGAGGCGGTGCTCGCCGAGGCGCCGGGCGATGTGACGCTCGAGGTGATCGAGCAGAACGAGGCCGCCCGCAGGCTGTACGAACAGGTCGGGTTCGTCGCGCGGGAGCGGATGCTCGAGGTCTGGACGCTGACCGCGCAGGTCGCGACGGTCGAGGCGCGCTCGGTCGAGCCGCGGCCGCTCGGCCAGGAAGGGCTGCCGTGGCAGCGCGAGGACGCTTCGCTTCCCGACGCCATCGAGCGGATCGAGGTCGACGGCGGCGCGGCCGTCTTCCGCGTCGTCAATGGCACGGTCGGCATCGGGCAGCTTGCTGCCCGAGACGAGGATGCGGCGCGGGACCTGCTCTGCGCGCTGCGTGCGCGCGGCGACCGCGTCAGCTACGTCAACGTTCCCGAGGGCGATCCCGCCTCGGCGGCGCTCCGTTCGCTCGGCGGCTCGCTCGATCTGCGGCAGTTCGAGATGACGTGGCTCAACCCGCGCTCGAGCGCGCCCACAGGTTGATCCCACTCTCTTCCGCGTAGCGGTCGATCTCCGCGAGCTCGTCGGCCGAGAAATCGAGGTTCGCCAGCGCGCCGAGCGTGTCGTCGAGCTGCTCGACGCTCGAGGCGCCGACGAGCGTGGTGGTCATGCGCTGATCGCGCAGCGTCCAGGCGATCGCGAGCTGCGCGAGGCTCTGTCCGCGCCGCTTGGCGATCTCGTTCAGCCCGCGGATCCGGTCGAGCGTCTCGTCGGTGAGCATCTTCGGAGACAGCGAGGTGTCCGCGGCCGCTCGCGAGCCGGGCGGGATGCCATCGAGGTACTTGTCGGTGAGCATTCCCTGCGCGAGCGGTGAGAACCCGATGCAGCCGACGCCCAGCTCTCCGAGCGCGTCGAGCAGGTCCGGCTCGATCCAGCGGTTCAGCATCGAGTACGACGGCTGGTGGATCAGCAGCGGCGTGCCGAGCTCGCCGAGGATCGCCGCCGCCTCGCGCGTCTTCTCTGCGGAGTACGACGAGATCCCGGCGTACAACGCCTTCCCCTGCCGGACCGCCGTGTCGAGCGCGCCGAGCGTCTCCTCCAGCGGCGTATCCGGGTCGAAGCGGTGCGAGTAGAAGATGTCGACGTAGTCGAGCCCCATCCGCCCGAGCGACTGGTCGAGCGAGGCCAGCAGGTACTTCCGAGATCCCCACTCCCCGTAGGGGCCCGGCCACATGTCGTACCCGGCCTTGGTCGAGATCACGAGCTCGTCGCGGTAGGGGCGCAGGTCGTCGCGCATCACCTTCCCGAACGTCTCCTCGGCGGCGCCGTACGGCGGCCCGTAGTTGTTTGCGAGGTCGAAGTGCGTCACCCCGCGGTCGAAGGCACGTCGCAGGATCGCGCGGCTCGTCTCGAGCGGCCGGTCGCCGCCGAAGTTGTGCCAGAGCCCGAGCGAGATCAGGGGCAGTTGGAGGCCCGAGCGGCCGCAGCGGCGGTACTGCATGTGGTCGTAGCGGTCTGGGGCGGCGGTGTAGGGCATCCCGGGATCGTAAACAGGGGCTGCGGCTACCATGCGCCCTCGTGTTCGACAGCCTCTCGGACCGCCTCCAGGGCGCGCTCGGCGACCTTCGCAAGAAGGGTCGGCTGGACGAAGAGTCGATTTCGCGCGCGATGCGCGAGATCCGCCTCGCGCTGCTCGAAGCCGACGTCAACCTCACGATCGTCCGCGACTTCGTGGCGCGCGTTCGCGAGCGCGCACTCGGCGAGGAGGTGCTGAAGAGCCTGACGCCAGGCCAGCAGGTCGTGAAGGCCGTCCACGACGAGCTCACTGAGCTGATGGGCTCCGGCGCCTCCGGGCTCGCCTACGGGCGGTTCACGGTGATCCTGCTCGCCGGCCTGCAGGGCGCGGGCAAGACGACGACCGCCGCGAAGCTCGCGCTGTACCTCCGCAACGAGGGGCACCAACCGGGCCTGATCGCGGCCGATCTCCAGCGCCCGGCGGCGATCGACCAGCTCGAGCAGCTCGGAGCGCAGCTCGGGATCCCCGTCTTCCGGACCGACACGAAGGATGCGGTCGAGGCGACGCGGAGCGGGATCGAGCGTGCGCGCGCCGACGGGCTCGACGCGGTGATCGTCGACACGGCGGGCCGTCTGCAGATCGACGAGGAGCTGATGGACGAGCTGGAACGCGTCCGCGACGAGGCGAAGCCGCACAACGTCCTGCTCGTGCTCGACTCGATGACCGGCCAGGAGGCCGTCTCGGTCGCGCAGGCGTTCGACGCGCGCGTCGCGTTCGACGGCGTGATCCTGACCAAGCTCGACGGCGATGCGCGCGGCGGTGCCGCGCTGAGCGTCAAGGCGGTCACCGGCAAGCCGATCAAGTTCGCGGCCACCGGCGAGAAGGTGGAGGCGCTCGAGGTCTTCCATCCCGACCGCATGGCGTCGCGCATCCTCGGCATGGGCGACGTGCTGACGCTGATCGAGCGCGCCGAGGCGGCCGTCGCCGACGACGAGCAGGCGGAGATGGAGAAGCGCCTGCGGCAGGGCCAGTTCACCTTCGACGACTTTCTGCGCGCGTACAAGATGTTGCGCCGGATGGGGCCGCTCGGCGGGATCCTGAAGTTGATCCCCGGGATGAAGGAGCAGATCGGCGACGTCGACATCGACGACCGCCAGATGAAGCGCGTCGAGGCGATCGTGCTCTCGATGACGCCGCACGAGCGGTCGACGCCCCACGTGATCGACGGCAAGCGGCGGCAGCGGATCGCGCGCGGCTCCGGCACGCAGGTCGAGCAGGTCAATCAGCTGCTCGAGGCGCGCAAGCAGATGGAGAAGATGATGAAGCAGATGGGACGCGGCAAGATGCCGTCGGGCCTCACGCCGCCGGGTGTGGCGTCGGGCACCGGACGCTCCGCGACGCGGAAGCCGTCGTCGAAGCGAAAGAAACGGAAGTCAGGACGGAGGTAAAGGAGACAGATGGCAGTCAAGCTGAGGCTCACACGCGTGGGCTCGAAGAAGAACCCGATCTACCGCGTGGTGGCCGCCGACTCGCGCTCGCCGCGTGACGGCAAGTTCCTCGAGATCGTCGGCCGCTACAACCCGCAGACCGACCCTTCGACGATCGTGTTCGACGAGGCGAGGGTGAAGGATTGGCTCGGCAAGGGCGCACAGCCCACCGACGCGGTGGCTCGGCTGCTCAAGACGCAGGGAATCGAGAAGTAGGTTGGCGGAGCTGCTCGCCTACCTGGCGCGCGAGCTGGTCGACGAGCCGGATCAGGTCAGGGTCGAGACCGAGGACCGGGACGGGGCGCTCGTGCTCGTGCTGCATGTGGCGCCCGACGACGTGGGGAAGGTGATCGGCAGGCAGGGCAGGATCGTGCGCGCGCTTCGCGCGCTGGTGCGGGCCAGTGCCGTCCGCGAAGGGCGGCGCGTGCTCGTCGAGATCGCCGACCCTTGAACGTCGCTGCGCTGTACGACGTCCACGGCATGCCGTGGGCGCTCGACGCCGTGCTCGCTGAGGTGGCGGCCGAGCACGTCGATGCGGTCGTCTTCGGCGGCGACTTCGTCCACGGGCCGTATCCACGGGAGACGCTGGAGCGCGTGCGCGCGCTCGACGCGGTCGTCGTGCGCGGGAACTGTGAGCGCACCCCCGACGACTGGGACCGCGCGCACCTGACCGACGAGCAGCTCGGGTGGGCCGCAGGGCTGCCGCTGGCGGCCGAGGTCGACGGCGTGGTGTTCTGCCACGCGACGCCGACCGACGATCTTCCGCTGACGGTGTACTCGTCGACCGACGAGACGATCGCCGCGAACTTCGCCGGCGTCAGCGGCACGGTGGTGATCGGGCACACGCACCACCAGTTCGACCGCCGGGTCGGCGACGTGCGCGTGGTCAACGCCGGTTCGGTCGGCATGCCGTACGAGGGGAGGGTCGCCGCGTTCTGGGCGCTCCTCGTCGACGGCGAGCCGCAGTTCCGTCGTACCGACTTCGACCTCGACCGCGCGATCCGGGCCGTCGAGGAGAGCGGCTGGCCGAGCGCCGCGGAGTTCGTCGAGGACAACCTCCGGCGCGGCATCACGCGAGACGAGGCGATCGCCGAGTGGGAGCGCCATCCGTGAGGGTGGCTGTCGGCCGCGTCGGCAAGCCGCACGGGCTCGACGGCTCGTTCGTGGTCGAGCAGGCGAGCGACGACCCGCGCTGGTTCGCGGCCGGCGCCGAGCTGATCGCCGCCGGCGAGCCGACCGTCGTCGTCACCGCCAAGGTTGCGGGAGGCAGGCCGGTGATCCGGCTCGACCGCGACGTCCCGCGCGGCACCGCGCTGGAGGTGGAGCGGTCCTCGCTGCCCGCGACCGAGGAGGGCGAGTTCTACGTCTTCGAGTTGATCGGCCTCGACGTCGTGGAGGAGACCGGCCGTTCGCTCGGAAAGGTCGTCAACGTGGCCCCGGGAGTCGCCAACGATGTGCTCGAGCTCGAAGGCGGGGCCATGTTCCCGCTCGTCGAGGACTGCGTCCTTGACGTCGATCTCGCGGCGCGGCGTATCCTGGTCGCTCCCGGGTTCTCGGATCCCCTCTGATCAGCCTTTGCAGCTCGATGTCTTCACGCTCGTTCCGCATGCATTCGCCTGGCTCACCGAGCAGCGCCCCGTGGCGGCGGTGCTCGGCGACGAGCTCGATCTGCGGCTGTTCTCCTACCGCGACTCGACACCGCTTCGCGGCGGCCAGGTCGACGACGAGCCGTACGGCGGAGGTGCGGGGATGGTCCTCCGCGTCGACGTCGTCGCCGCTGCGCTCGACGCGGCGTACGGCGGCGATCCCGGGCGCAAGGTGGTCGCGCTGACGCCGAAGGGTCGCCCGCTCGACCAGCGCGTCGTCGAGGAGCTGGCCGCCGAGCCGCGGCTGGCGCTGCTGTCGGCGCGCTACGAGGGCTTCGACGAGCGAGTCGTCGCGCACCTCGCGACCGATGCGGTTTCGATCGGCCCCTACGTGCTCTCGAACGGCGACCTGCCGGCGATGGTGCTCGTCGACGCGATCGCCCGCCGGCTGCCCGGGGCGCTCGCCGAGGGCTCGGGCGAGCTCGAGTCGTTCTCGGAGGAGCTCGGCGGCGGGCTGGAGTACCCGCACTACACGCGCCCGGCCGAGTTCAGGGGCTGGACGGTGCCGGAGGTTCTGCTCTCCGGCGACCACGGCCGGATCGAGCGCTGGCGCCGGGAGCACGTCCGGTGAGGAACCCGATCGACAAGCTCACCGAGGGGCTGCCGCGCGGCTGGCGGGTGACCATCGACTGGCTCGTCACGATCGTCGGAGCGATCGCGATCGTGCTGGCGATCAAGGCCTGGGTCGTCAACCCGTACCGGATCCCGTCGAGCTCGATGGAGCCGACCCTGCACTGCGCCCGCCCCGGCTCCGGCTGCGAGGCGCGCTTCTCCGACCGCGTGCTCGCCTGTCGTTTCTGTTACCACTTCTGGTCGCCCAAGCGGGGCGACATCGTCGTCTTCAAGACGCCGCCGCTCGCGGCGATTCGCTGCGGTGAGGGCGGGACGTTCGTCAAGCGCCTGATCGGGCTGCCGGGCGAGACGATCTCCGAGAAGACCGGCTACGTCTACATCAACGGCAAGAAGCTCAACGAGCCGTACATCCAGGCCTCGCGACGCGACACCCGAACGATCGCCCCGGAGAAGATCCCTCCGGGGCACTACTTCATGATGGGCGACAACCGGGCATCGTCGTGCGACTCGCGCTCGTGGGGCACCGTGCCGCGGAAGAACCTGATCGGCGTGGTGTTCGCGACGTACTGGCCGCCGAACCGGATCTCGTTCAGGTAGCCGGCGCAGGGGGTGCTACGATTCCCCGCGGCTTTCGGGCCGTCCTTCCCATGAGCACGACGATCCAGGACATCGAGCGCCGCCAGCTGCGCGAGGTTCCGCAGTTCAAGGCGGGCGACACCGTGCGCGTCCACTTCCGCGTGATCGAGGGCACCCGCCAGCGGATCCAGGTCTTCGAGGGCCTCGTGATCAAGCGCCAGGGCGCCGGCGCGCGCGAGACCTTCACGGTGCGCAAGAACTCCTTCGGCGTCGGGGTCGAGCGGACGTTCCCGCTGCACTCGCCCAAGATCGACAAGATCGAAGTCGGGGCGATCGGCGACGTCAACCGCGCGAAGCTCTACTACCTCCGCGGCAAGGTCGGGAAGAAGGCTCGCGTGCGCGAGCTTCGCTCTTCGTAACGTTTTCGTGCCAGTTTGCGGGGCCGCCCCGGCAGGCGCCGGAGGCAGGGCTATGCTCGCGGCGTGCCCCCGAAGCGATCCGGCTCGCGGCTGCTCGCGTTCGACCGGCGCCTCGGCGCGCGGTACGTCGCGGGCGCGGACGAGGCCGGCCGGGGCCCGCTGGCGGGCCCGCTCGTGGTCGCCGGCGTCCTCCTCGACTACGAGCGCCTGCGCGACCACCGCGTCCGGCCGCTCGCGCTGCTCAACGACTCGAAGCAGGTCGACCCGGAGACGCGTGCTGAGCTCTACCGGGCTGTCGTCGGATGCGCCGAGCGGATCTCCGTGCACGTCTTTCCGCCGCACGTGATCGACCGGGACGGGCTCCATCGCTCGAACCTCGCCGGCCTGCGCGCGGCGCTGTGGGCGTGCGGTCCGGCCGACGCCTCGCTCGTCGACGGCTTCAAGCTCGGCCCGACGGCCCCGCCGCACCGGGCGGTGGTCGACGGCGACACGAAGAGCGCCGCCATCGCCGCTGCCTCGATCGTCGCCAAGGTGACCCGCGACCGCTACATGCACGCCGCGGACGCCTTCTATCCGGGCTACGGGTTCGGCTCGCACGTCGGGTACATCACGCCGACCCACACGCGCCTGGTGCGCGAGCGCGGCCCGTGCGAGATCCACCGTCGGTCGTGGCGGGCCCGCGCCTACATGAGCGAGGAAGAACTCGCGCTCGAGGCCGCCGGCTAGGCACCCCGCCGAGCGCCGCGCGGCCCGCTGGTACCGGCTGCACGGCTACCGGATCCTGGACTCGAACCGCTGGCTCGCCGGCTACGAGCTCGACCTCGTCGCCCGGCGGGGCGGCACGCTCGTGTTCTGCGAGGTGAAGTCGAAGCAGGGCGGCGAATACGGCGATCCGCTCGAGATGGTGACGCCGGAGAAGGCGCGCCGGGTCAGGCGGGCCGCGGAGCAGTGGCTGGCCGCGAATCCACGGCTGGCGCG
This sequence comes from Gaiellaceae bacterium, assembly GCA_035518115.1. Taxonomy (GTDB): domain Bacteria; phylum Actinomycetota; class Thermoleophilia; order Gaiellales; family Gaiellaceae; genus PALSA-600. Next base: position 41,232 of record DATIXY010000028.1, read on the forward strand.
GCTCGATGTGCGGTTCGACGTGATCGCCGAGCGGGCCGGGCGCATCGAGCACGTGCCGGACGCGTTTTGAGGAGTGGAGGCGGGCGCGTCGAATCCCTCCCGGGATGGGCGCCACCCAGGAAACGCTCTACGCCGGTGTCGCGTACGACGCGGGCCTGTCCTGGTCGGAGCGCGACCTGCCTCAGCGGCTGCGTACCAAGCACGTCCACAGCCTGCATCCGTACCTCGGCAAGTACGTCCCTCAGCTCGTCGAGGAGCTGCTGCGGCGCTACGTCCCGCGCGGCGGCCGCGTGCTCGATCCGTTCGCGGGCTCCGGGACGACGCTGGTGCAGTCGCTCGAGAGCGGCCACGACTCGGTCGGCGTCGACATCGCGGCATTCAACTGCCTGCTGATGCGCGTGAAGACGCGCGAGCACAACCCGTTCGTGCTCGAGCGCGAGCTGCGCGACGCGCTCGCGCGCTTCGAGGCCGGCGAAGGTTCGGCAGGGCGGACGACGGCATACGTGCGCCGCTGGCTCGCGCCGCAGTCGCGCGCCGAGCTGCTCCGCTTCCGCTCGCTGATCGGCGACTACGAGAGCGCCGACGCCCTACGCGTCGTGCTTGCACGCGCGGCCCGATCGGCGCGCCTGACGACACACTTCGATCTCGACTTCCCGAAGGACCCGCAGACCGACCCGTACTGGTGCCACAAGCACAAGCGGGAGTGCCGCCCGGTCGAGCACGCCGGTCACTTCCTCCGCCGCTACGTGATGGACACGCTCGTGCGGCTAAAGGAGTTCGCGCACCTTCGCGGCCGGCGAGACGCCGAGGTGATCCACGGCGACGCGCGCGACGCGTCACTCCCGGGGAAGTTCGCGGCCGTGATCACGTCGCCGCCCTACCCGGGGCTGATCGACTACCACGAGCAGCACCGCTACGCGTACGAGCTGCTCGGTCTCGACGATCGCCGGGACCTCGAGCTGGGCGCCGCGGTGCGCGGGACGACGCGCGGTGCGATCCGGGACTACGTAGAGGGGGTGGGCGACGTGCTGGCCGCCGCCTCGGCGTCGCTCGAGCGGGGCGGCAGGGTCGTGATCGTCGTCAACGACAGTCGGTCCCTCTACCCGGAGATCCTCGAGCGCTCGGGCCTCGAGCTCGACGAGCGGTTCCGCCGCCACGTCAACCGCCGCACGGGGCGGCGCGCGGGCGAGTACTTCGAAGAGATCCTCGTCGCGCGCCGTCGCTAGGGGCGCGGCTTGTTCCACTCTTTCGACTGAATCGTCACAGACACGTGACACGTTGTCGCCTACTCTGACAACGTGCTCGCCCGGACGGTCACCCACGCGCTCGTCGGCCTCTATCCGCGCCGGGTCGAGGTCGAGGCCCACCTCCAGCGTGGCGCGCCCGCGTTCACGATCGTCGGTCTTGCCGATCGCGCCTGCCAGGAGGCAAAGCATCGCGTGCGGAGCGGCATCGCCTCGGCCGAGCTCGAGTGGCCGCGCAGCCGGCTGACGGTCAACCTCGCCCCGGCCGGGCTGCGTAAGGAAGGCTCGGGCTTCGACGTCCCGATCGCGCTGGCCGTCCTCGCCGCCAGTG
>DATIXY010000029.1:0-45894 GCA_035518115.1 Gaiellaceae bacterium
CTCCGGGTCCGTCGAGACCCGGTAGTCGGCGCCGGCCTCGAGCCCGCTCGAGGCGCCGCACCCCTGGCGGCCCTGTGGTCGGCGTCGACCTGGTGGTGGCCCCGGCTGCTCGCGTCCTCGAGTCCGGTGTGCCCTCCCAAGTGAACGGACGATGGCAGAGGCAACGGGCCCCCGCACCGGCTGTTCAGCCTGTTGGGGCGGGACCTGCGGCTTGCCTCGTTCGAGGGATGTCCGGCCGGGCTTTCGGTACGGTCGCGCAGATGGAGCCCGAGGACGCGAAGCTGGTCGAGGCGCTGCGGGCCGGGGACGAGGAGGCATTCCGCCGGATCGTCACCGAGTGGCACCCGATGCTCCTGCGGGTGGCGCAGATCTTCGTGCCCTCGCGCGCGGTCGCGGAGGAGGTCGTGCAGGAGACGTGGCTGCGCGTCCTCGGCGCGCTCGACCGGTTCGAGGGCCGCTCGTCGCTGCGCACCTGGGTCTTCCGCATCCTCGTCAACACGGCGAAGACACGCGCGCAGCGCGAAGGGCGCGTGGTGCCCTTCTCGGCGCTGAACGATCCGGGCCGCGTCCCCGAGCCTGCTGTCGACGCCGACCGGTTCCTCGACGCCGATCACGAGCGCTTTCCGGGCCACTGGGCATCGCCGCCGCGCGCGCTGCCCGAGGAACGGCTGCTCGCCGCCGAGACCCGCGAGCTGATCGCCGCCGCGATCGAGGAGCTCCCCGCTGCGCAGCGAGCCGTGATCACGCTCCGCGACGTCGCCGGGTGGGACTCGGCGGACGTCTGTAACGCGCTCGACATCACGGAGGTCAATCAACGAGTGCTCTTGCACCGGGCGCGGGCGAAGGTGCGGCGCGCGCTCGAGGACTACCTCGCACCGGAGAACGAATGACCGTCGCGGACGCAATCAGCTGCCAGGAGCTCGTCGAGCTCGTCACCGACTACCTCGAGGGCGCGCTCGAGCCGGCCGACCTGCGCCGGTTCGAGGAGCACATCGCGGACTGCGGCAAGTGCACCGATTACCTCGCCCAGATGCGGGCGACGATCGCCGCGGTCGGCCGCGTGACGCCCGACGATCTCTCTCCCGAGGCCGAGCAGGAGCTGCTGCACGTCTTCCGCGACTGGTTCGCCGAAAACTGACGCAAACGGCTCATTGCGGCGCGCGGCCCGAGCCCGCATCCTGAAAGAGCCGCGAAAGAGGGGTCTTTACACGCACCTCAAAGAGGGTGGCTACGGTGGCCGCGGGTCGCCCAGGTTCGGATAGAGGAGGTTTCTTCGTGAAGAGGGCCGTGCTTCGCTTCGCCGTGTTCGCAGTCGTCGTGCTCGCCGCCATCCCCGCAGCAACCGCGCGGGCGGCGCAGCAGATGCCCGTCGGCTTCTTCGACGACATCAGCTTCCGCTTCTCACCCGACCACTCGGCGAATCTCGCGTCGGCTGCCGGCACCGGAGCGTCCGTCATCCACACGACGGCGAACTGGGCTGCGATCGCGCCCACGAAGCCGGCCGACCCCTCGAACCCGAACGACCCCGCGTACCACCTCGCAGACCTCAACGATCTCGTCGCCTCGGCCAGCCGCTACGGCTTCCGCGTCATGATCGACGTCACCGGCAGCCCCAAGTGGGCGAACGGCGGGCACACCCCGAACTACATGCCGAAGAACGTCTCCGACTTCGGCACATTTGTCCGCATGCTCGCGACGCTCTACAGCGGCAGGAACGCCGGCAAGGGCTCGGTCGCGCTCTGGTCGATCTGGAACGAGCCGAACCTGCAGCAGTTCCTGTACCCGCAGTTCAAGGGCAAGACGATCGTGAGCGTCTCGAACTACGCGAAGCTGCTGAAGGCGGGCTACGCCGCGATCAAGGGTGCGAACCCGAACGCGCTCGTCGCGGCGGGTGAGACGTCCGCCCAGGGCCGCGACAAGCCGCTCAAGGGAGCGAGCGAGACGGTGGCGCCGGGAACCTTCGCGCGCCTCCTCGCCAGGCAGCCGGGCGTGAGGTTCGACGCGTGGGCGCACCACCCGTATCCGACCTCGCCGGGCGCGAAGCCGCTCGAGCAGGTCCGCTACCCGAACGTGACGCTGTCGCAGCTGCCACGCTTCGAGAAGGACCTGAAGACGTGGTTCCACCGCGCGGTGCCGATCTGGATCACCGAGTACGGCCACGAGACGAAGCCGGGCGAGCCGAAAGGCGTCACGCCGGCGGTGCAGGCCGCCTACGCGAAGCAGGCGCTGACCGTTGCGCGCCGCGATCCGAACGTGCAGATGTTCATCTGGTTCACGTTCCGCGACAGCCGCGGCAACCCCTGGCAGAGCGGCCTGGAGAACCCGTCGGGCAGCCACAAGCCCTCGTACGCCGCGTTCTCGTCGCTGGCGCATTCGATCGACGGCACGACGCAGACGGTGAAGGCCGGCAAAGCACCGACCGTGAAGGTCTACGTCCCGCTGCTCTCGTACTTCGACGCGCCGGGAACGACGCTGGGCATGACCTATCGGGTCTTCGACGGATCGACCGGGGTTGCCGTCGGGCAGCCGACGGCAGCGCTCGGATTCGACCAGTCGGTGAGCTTCATCGCGCAGTTCAAGCCGGTCAAGGGCCACACCTACAAGGTCACCGTCGCGGTGAACGACCCGAACGGCCAGACGCAGACGCGCACGGCGACGCTCGTCGCTTCTTAGATACTCGAGCGCACGAGGCGGAGCACGATCGCGACGGCCGCGACGGCCGCGACGACGCCCGCTGCCGCGACCACGAGGCCGGTCGACGCCGACACCGCCGCTGCCCCGAGCAGCAGGAAGTCGACGAGCAGCGCGCACATGACGAGTGCACCGATCACGCCGGCCCGCCAGGCGACGAGCCTCGGCTCCGGCTGGATGCGCGCATCGTGCTCGATCGACCACGACGCGAGCTCCGCCGAGAGGAGCAGCAGTGTGCCGACCACCGCCGCGCCCCCGTCGACGACCGGGCTCCCTTCGCGGCCGATCATGTAGGCGGCCGCGGTCAGCAGCACCGACCAGGGGATCGCGAGGGTGCGCCTCCGCACGAGGCCTCCGAGCAGCAGCGCGGCGGCGAATGCGGCGATCAGCGCGACGGGCGTCTTCAGGTCACCGCCGTGCGCGATCGCATCGACGCCGGCGACCGCCAGGGCCGCGACCGCGCCGGCTCCCGTCGTCAGACGCGTGCGAGACGGGCGTTGCGCCTGAATGCCCTCACCTCCTCGAGCACCGGCTGAAGGCGGCTCCCGGCGTGCCACTCGGCGACCGCGACCCCGGAGCGCTCGAGCGTGTGCCGGAGCGCGCTGCGCCGCAGCGCCCAGATGTCGTAGGCGATCGCGTCGATCCCGGCATCCGGCCTGGTCGTGAACGGCATCGGCGAGACATCGACGACCGCGAGATCGTGTCCGCGTGCGCGCAGGTCGAGGAACGCTCCGACCGAGCGCGGGTCGAGGAGCGGCGAGAGCGCGATCACGAGGGCGTTGGGCGGCAGCGTGCGCCGCGGGATGATGTCGATCTCCTTCCAGTAGTACGAGAGCACGATCTGCGTGTCGAGGAGGGCGTCGACGACGCGGTAGAGCTGGGTCGTCCCGAGCCCGGGAGCGAGCCAGCGCAGGATCCCGCCGAAGCTGATCAGCCCGATGCGGTCCCGGCGGCCGACGTAGGCGTCGGCGAGGGCAGCGGTCGCCCGCGCGGCCAGGTCGAGCGTCCCCTCGCCGCCGCGCCGTGCCTCGGCGAACGCGTCGACGAAGAGGATGACGTCGGTGTTCCGCTCGGGATGGCTCTCCGAGACCCACAGCTCGCCGCGCCGAGCGCTCGCGCGCCAGTTGACGCGGCGGACCGCGTCACCCGAGGCGAAGCGGCGCAGGTCGGCGAACTCGATCCCCTCGCCCTTGAGGCGCGACACCTCGTCGCCGCTCGACAGCTGGGTCTCGCGCGGCGAGAGCACGCGGCGCAGCGCCTCTGCCCGCGGATACACGCGGAGCTCGCGGCGCGCCTCGACGGTCGACTCCCATGTCAGGAAGCCAAGCGGGTCGAAGGCGCGGAGATACACGGGGCCGAGCACGTGCCCGCCCCAGTGCGACGCGAGCAGGGTGAGGTCGAGCAGGCGGTGCTCGCCGGCGGCGAGGCGAACCTCGGCGGGATTGTGACCGTCCTGCATACGCAGGCCGCGCGGGAGGCGGAGGTAGACGTCGAGACGGTCGATCGGCGTCTCGGTGCGCAGCTCGAGGCGCGCCGGCAGCTCCTCTCCCTCGAGCGCCCGGTCGTCGTCGAGCGCGATCCCGACGGTGAGCTTCGGGGGCGTCGCCAGGGCGAGCCCGGCGGCGAGCGCGATCAGGAACGGCGCCGTCAGCGCCACCACCTCCGGCCGGGCGAAGACGAGCGCGGTCAGCAGCCCGACCGCCGAGAGGCTCGCGTACGCCGCGAGCTTCGGGGTCGCTGTCCTCGTCACGCCGGCGCGAGGTCTTCGGCCGTCGGCGTCGCCACCGTGTCGAGGCGCTCGCGGACGACGTCGTCCGCCGAGATTCGCTGCACCCAGAGCTCGGGCCGCAGAGTGAGCCGGTGCGCGAGCGCCGGCACTGCGACCGACTTCACGTCGTCGGGCGTGACGTAGTCGCGACCCGCGAGTGCGGCGCGGCACCGCGACAGCTTCAGCAGCGCGAGCGACCCGCGCGGCGACGCGCCGACCTGCACGGCGGGGGCATCACGCGTCGCGTTGACGATGTCGACCATGTAGAGGCCGACCGACTCGGACACGTGAACCTCCTCGCAGGCGGCCTGAAGCTCGAGCACGGTCGACGCATCGACGAGCGGCTGGAGCTCGACCTCGTCCTGCCGGCGCTCGGCCCGGTCGGCCAGCACCTGCCATTCGTCCTCGCGTGCCGGGTAGCCCACCGACATCCGGAGCAGGAAGCGGTCGAGCTGCGCCTCCGGGAGCGGGTACGTGCCTTCGTACTCGATCGGGTTCTGGGTCGCCAGCACGAGGAACGGCGGCCCCAGCCGGCGCGTCGATCCCTCGCTCGTGACCTGCCGCTCCTGCATCGCCTCGAGGAGCGCGGCCTGCGTCTTCGGCGGGGCGCGATTGATCTCGTCGGCGAGCAGGAGGTTGGTGAAGATCGGCCCCGGCCGGAACTCGAAGTCGGCCTCGCGCTGGTTGTAGATCGACGACCCCGTCACGTCGGAGGGCATGAGGTCGGGCGTGAACTGGATGCGCGAGAAGTCCATCGACGTGACGCGCGCGAACGATCGCGCCATCAGCGTCTTGGCCAGCCCCGGATAGTCCTCGATCAGCACGTGCCCGTCGGCGAGCACGCCGAGCATCAGCAGCTCGAGTGCCTCGCGCTTGCCGACGACCGCCTTCTCGACCTCGTCGAGGATGCTGCCGGCCACCCGGCCCACGTCGGCGAGCTGCAGCGACACGCCTACAACCTTTCCAGGTCGGCGACGAGCGCGCTCAGGTCGGCCTCGGAGATCCCGGGCGCGAAACGGTCGTCCGGCGCGGGCCGGTCGGGCCGGAGCAGGTCCCACCAGCGGCCGAGCGTCTCGGGCGAGGGGGCCTTGCCCTCGCGCTCCAGGCGCGCCTGGGCGATCTCGCGGAGGTGGGGAAGCAGACGGAAGTGCAGATCGAAGCTCGACGCGCGGGCGAGCGTCACCTCGCGCTCCATCCGGTCGAGCCCGGCGAGCCGCGTCGGCGGCTCCTCCGGCTCGGCGAGCGCCGCGTCGAAGGGTGAGCGCCGCCGGCGGGCGACGGCGTCGTCCGCGCCTGCGACGACGCCGAGCATCACGAGGCCGCCGATGAACAGCACGTAGGCGTGGAGCGTCGTCGTGCGGATGTCCGGATGCGTGAGCGCCGTGTAGGCGGCCGCGATCGTCGCCAGCAGCGCGAGCAGCCCGAGGTCGAAGAAATGCCGCCTCATGCCGCAGCCGCCGCCCGGAGGTCGTCGCGGATCTCGCGCAGAGCGGCGATCGCGTCGAGCTTCATCGACGCGTCGATGTCGTGCCGGCTGAACTTCGCAAGCTCGAACAGGTCGGTCAGCCGCGCGACCGCGTCCGCACGCGCGGTCAGGCCGAGCAGGATGCGCCGCAGGTACTCGACGGGCGTCTCGCTCGCCCGGCGGCGAAGCCCGTGACGCGCCAGCACCGCCTCCATCCGAGCGTACGCTGCGATCACCGCGCGCCGCGCGTCGGGCTCTGCCTCGAGATCGTCGATCGCGTCGCCGATCGACGCTGCGAGATCGTCGCCGACGTCGGTCGCCTCCGGCAGCTCTTCCATGCCCTTCGGGCGGCGCGTGCGTGTGACCGCCAGGGCGATCGCGGTGGCGACGAGCAGAATCAGCGCGACCCACAGCACCCACCACTCGAACTTCGGCTCGAACACCGAGTGCTTCCCGTGCCCGCCCGAGGCGCTGCCGGTGCTCGCCGGCTGGAACCGCGTCACGTGGATGCCGAACAGATGGCCGTTGTGCGTCTTCAGATAGACGATCACGAAGCCGGCGGCCCCGAGCAGGAAGAGGACGGCCAACTGGTGGAGCATTCGCGCGGGGAAGCTCCGCCGCTTCGTCATATCCGCTTCGCGCATCTGGATGAGGAACGCGTAGAGGGCGACCGGGATCATCAGCACGAAGAGGATCAGGAAGACCGTGAGCGCGTAGCTCGCGTAGCTCGACGTCGGCGCGGCCTTCGAGTTGCCGCCGAACCCGGTCCGGCTCGCAAGCGCGACGACGAGCAGCAGGACGACGAGCGCTCCGGCGACGAGCGCCAGCCGAGCGCCCCGGCTCCGCGGCTCTCCGAACGGCCCCATCTGCCGAGTTCTAGACGTAAATGCCCGGCGCTGGTTCGAGGCGGCGCGGGTAGGGTTGCGCCGTGGCTGCGCTCGACGGCAAGCGTGCGATCGTCACCGGCGCGTCGAGCGGCATCGGCGCGACGACGGCGCGTGCGCTCGCGGAGGCAGGTGCCCGGGTCGCAGGCGGGGCGCGCCGCACCGACCGGCTCGAGACCGAGCTGGCGCTTCCGCTCGACGTCACCGACACGGAGTCGTGCGCCCGCTTCGTCGAGGCGGTGGTCGAGGAATTTGGGGGGATCGACATCCTGATCAACAACGCGGGGCTCTCGCGCGGCCGCGACCCGGTCTGGGAATCGAGCGAGCAGGACGAGCGCGAGGTGATCGAGGCCAACGTGCTCGGCCTCATGCGCATCACCCGGCTCTGCGTGCCCTACCTGGTCGCCGACGGTGGCGGCCACATCGTCAACATGGGCTCGATCGCCGGGATCTGGTCGTACCCGAACGGCTCGTCATACGTCGCGTCGAAGTTCGCCGTGCACGGCTACACGCGCTCACTGCGCGACGACCTCCAGGGCAAGCCCGTGCGGATCACGAACGTCGCTCCGGGGCTGGTCGAGACCGAGTTCTCGGAGGTGCGCTTCCACGGCGACCGCGAGCGCGCCGCGGCCGTCTACAAGGACGTCGCGATGGGCGGCCCCTTGCACGCCGAGGACGTGTGCGACTGCATCATGTTCGCTCTCACCCGCCCGCCGCACGTCAACGTCGACGAGATCGTGCTGATGGCGCTCGCTCAGGTCTCCGGCGGGAACATCCTCCGCGAGGCCTAGCCTAGTCGGGAAGGGAACCTACGGTTCCCTTCCCGAGCCCATCCCTCCGCGACGTGATCGGCCGCCCGCTCTGAGCAGCTAGTCGCGGGTCGCCCAGTACCGCTCGAGGCCGACCCACGACTGCCAGAGCGGCGCGACCTGGTCGTAGTCGTCGGCGTCCGCGCCGGCATCGGCCCGCGCGGCTGCGACGAACTCGTCCTGGGTCAGGCCGTCCTTGACCCGGGCGGCCCAGATGTCGAGCTCCGCGTCGAGCCGGTCGAGATGGTGCCCGACGTCGTCGTGCATCCCGAAGTGGATCAGTGCGAGCCGGTCGGGCGTCCGGCGGCGGATCTCCGCAACGGTCGCATGCCAGCCCTCGACGTCGACGTCGGGCGGCGGCGAGACCGGGAGCACGTACGCGGCTCCGGGTAGGCGCACCCCGCATGCGTCTCCCGCGAGGAGGATCCCGTCGCGCAGGTAGCTCACGTGGTGCGAGGCGTGGCCTGGCGTCGGGAAGGCGGCCCAGCCGAGCACGTCGCCGTCGGCGATGCGGACGTTCGCCTCGGGCACCGGAGCGAGCTCGCCCCAGAGCGGATCGAACAGGTCGCCGTACAGGCGGCGTGCCGACCGCTCGAGCTTGGAGGGGTCGATCAGGTGCGGTGCGCCGACCTTCGAGACCCAGACCGTCAGGTCGCCGTTCTTGCGCACGATCGACCCGGCCGCGCCGGCATGGTCGAGATGGATGTGCGAGAGCAGGAGGTGTCGAACGTCGCCGAGCGAGAGCCCGTGCCCGGCGAGGCCCGCCTCGAGGGCCGGGAGGGTCGACGACGGGCCGCAGTCGAACAGTGCGAGGCCGTCGCCGGTGTCGACCACATAGACGCCGATCGCGTGCTCGCGGCCGCCGAAGTGCAGGTCGAGCAGACGCGGTTCGCTCACGACCGGGTCAGCGCGACTCGAGGAGCTCGTCGAGATCGAGCGGCGCGTTGATCGCGGGCGCGTCCTCCGAGCCGTAGACGGGCCACTCGTCGAACGGGCGGTCCCAGGCGAGCTCGAGGTCGTTCCCGTCCGGGTCGCTCAGATACACCGCGAGATGCGTCCCGTGGTCGGTCAGCTGCCGCAACGGGATCCCCGCGTCGACCAGCCGGCCGACCGCTTCCGCGAGCCGCGCGCGCGACGAGAAGTTCAGCGCGACGTGGTGGAGCCCCGCGACGCCGTCCGGCTGCGGCGGCCCTTCGGCCGACTTCCACGTGTTGAAGCCCAGGTGGTGGTGGTAGCCGCCGGCCGAGACGAAGAGGATGTCGCCGGTGGTGCCCCACCCGGGGACGCCGCGCGCCTCGAAGACGACGTCGAACCCCAGGATCCCGACGTAGAAGTCGCGAACCCGGTCGATGTCCGCGGTCCGCAGATGGACGTGGCCCACCCGCACGTTCGGGTCGATCGGCCGCTCGGCGGGGAGCATCGGCTCGACGGGTCCCTGAGGGCCGCTCACCGGTGCAGTCTCGCACGGCCGGGGTGGGCCGGGTCAGTAACGTCCGACCGACCACCAGAGGAGGGGATCGAATGAGCGGCTACGCGGTCGCGCACCTCGACGAGATCGGCGAGATCAGCGACGGAAGGTGCCCCTACCGGCCCGTGCGGCATCACTTCGGCATCACGTCGTTCGGCATCAACACCTGGACGGCCGCCGCCTCCGGCGACCGGATCATCAACGAGCACGACGAGCAAGGTGAGAACGAGGAGCTCTACCTCGTGACGGCCGGCCGCGCGAGGTTCGAGCTCGACGGTGAGCGGCTCGACGCTCCAGCCGGCACGTTCGTCTCCGTCTCGCCGGGCGTGAAGCGCACCGCCTTCGCCGAGGAGGCCGGCACGACGATCCTCGCCGTCGGCGGCACGCCGGGCCGCGTCTACCAGCCGCACGGATGGGAGGTCTGGGCGCCGCTCACCCCGCTGTACCGGGCCGGCAACTACGACGAGGCGGCGGACCGGGGGCGCGCGCTCGCCGAAGCCCATCCCGAGTACCCCGAGCTCTTCTACAACGTCGCCTGCTGCGAGAGCCTGGCGGGACGGACGGACGAAGCGCTCGAGCACCTCCGGCACGCGGTCGCCGCGAACGACGAGCTGCGCGCGCTGGCGCAGACCGATTCGGACTTCGATCCGATCCGCAACCGGCCCGCGTTCAAGGAGCTGGTCGGCGCCTGACGTTTGCGGTCGCTCCGATGGCGAGGAAGAATCCCGCCGTGGCGAACGGTGCGATCAAGGTCCCGGGTGCGGCCGACATCCGTCTGAGCGATGCCGAGCTGGCGCTGCTGCGCGAGCGGATCAGCGGGCACGAAGGGCTCCGCGAGACGGCGGGCCTGCTCGGCGACGCTGCGTCGGGGCAGGACGTCAAGCTCCCGGTCGCCGAGCAGGAGCGGCTGTGCGAGCTCCTCGACAAGCTGGTCATGTCGGTGAGTGCGCGGCAGCTGGCCTCGCTACCGGGGCTGATGGAGCTCCGCGGCGTCGTCTGCTACAGCTGAAGGTCAGGCCCGCGCGGGGGCGCTGCGCCGGACGAGCGCCGACTCGAGGTCGGCGATCAGGTCGGCGGCCGACTCGATTCCGACCGAGAGGCGCACCAGGTTCTTCGGCGGCGCGAACGGCGCCGAGGCGGTGGAAGCGTGGGTCATCCGTGCCGGGTGCTCGATCAGGCTCTCGACGCCGCCCAGCGACTCGGCGAGCTGGAAGAGGTGCGTCCGCGCGACGAGTTCGACCGCCTCCTGCTCGGACGCCACGAGGAAGGAGACCATCCCGCCGAAGTCGCGCATCTGCCGCCGCGCCGTCTCGTGCCCGGGGTGCGACTCGAGGCCGGGGTAGAGCACCTGCTCGACCGCGTCGTGCCCCTCGAGGAACGCCGCGACCTGCCGCGCGTTTTCGCTGTGCTGCCGCATCCGGAGCGCGAGCGTCTTGATCCCGCGCAGGACGAGCCAGCTGTCGAACGGCCCGGGCACCGCGCCGAGCGACTTCTGCAGGAAGAAGAGCCGCTCCGCAAGCGGGTCGTCGTTCGTCGCCACGAAGCCGCCGACCGTGTCGCTGTGGCCGCCGAGGTACTTCGTCGTCGAGTGCAGTACGACGTCGGCCCCGAGCGAAAGGGGCTGCTGCAGGTAGGGCGTGGCGAACGTGTTGTCGACGACGAGCAGCGCACCGACCGCGTGGGCGGCATCGGCGGCGCGACGGATGTCGACCACGTTGAGGAGCGGGTTCGACGGCGTCTCGAGCCAGACCAGCCGGACCGAGTCGTCGAGGTGCGCGCCGAGATCGGCATCGAAGTCGGCGGCGGGCACGTAGGTGAACCGGTAGCCCTTCGGCTCGTACACCTGTGTCGTCATCCGGTACACGCCGCCGTAGACGTCCGCGATCAGCACGACCCGCTGGCCGGGATCGACGAGATGCATGAGGGTCGTCGTCGCGCCGAGCCCGGAGCTGAATGCGATGCCGTGCTTCGCGTCCTCGAGGCTCGCGAGTGCGACCTGGAGGGCCGTACGGGTCGGGTTCGCGACGCGCGCATAGTCGTACCCCTTGTGGTCGCCGACGGCGGACTGGACGAACGTCGACGTCTGGTAGATCGGCGTGATGATCGCGCCGGTCGCGGGATCGGGCTCCTGTCCGGTGTGGATCGCGCGCGTCTCGAAGTCCATATCAGGACTGTAGACGCGCGCCGAGAAACGCCGCGAGGCTCTGGAGCGGCTCGTCGAGAGGCACGGGGCGCTGGCCTTTCTCCCACCAGAGGCCTTGCACGCGCAGCACGCCGTCGCGCCGGTCGTGCACGGGCTCGATGCGGCCGATCAGCCTGTCGCCGGCGAGGATCGGCAGGACGTAGTAGCCGTACTCGCGCTTCGCCTTCGGGACGTACATCTCGAGCCGGTAGTAGAAGGACCACAGCGCCTCGGTGCGCGCCCGATCGTGCACCAGCCGGTCGAAGGGGGAGAGGAACGTGACGCGGTTCTCGACCGGGCCGTCGACGGCGTCGGGATGCACCAGCAGCTTCCCCCGCACGCGCTTCACGCCGAGCGAGCGGAAGCGCTGCTCCTCGATGATCCGCTCCGCCTGGGCCCACGTCAGCCGCTTCGACTCGGGGTACCAGCGCTCGGCGAGGTCCCACACCCGCTGGCCGCCCCGGCGCCCGACGACGGCGACCTCGCCGCGAGCGTTCAGCACCTCGAGCATGAGGCCCATTTTTCGGCTCCCCCACCAGCGATGGTGGTCGAGATTCATGCTCGCGTGATCGGCGATCTCACGCGACAGAAGCGGACCGCGGGCGTCGAGCTCGCGCAGCACGTAGCGGCGGAAGGCGGCGTTCTCCCTCACGTATGCGGTCAGCCGGCGATCCCACGTACCGGCCCGCCTTCGCATCCGCGCCTGCAGGAGCGGAAGGTCCTCGATCGGGTAGAGATACGCGTTCCACTCGACGAGCTTGCGCTCCTCCCACAGCAGCCGGTCGAGCTCGGCGCGGTCGAACGGGCCGAGCCGGCTCCAGAGCACGAGGTGCTGCGGCGGCGCGACGGTCGAGATCGGGTCGAGCTGGAGGAACCCGAGCCGCCTGACCGTGTCGAGCACGCCGCTCGCCGACCCGTCGAGCAGCTGCGAGCGGACCGCGATCCGCCGCGCCTGCTCGATCGACACCTCGCTCACGCGAGCCGTTCTACCCGCTCCAGCCCGATCGTGCGTGCCAGCCGGAGCGCCGCGCGCTCGAGCTTCGCGTCGACGTTCAGGCGCGCCTTCGGCTCCGGGGTGAAGCGGCGGAGGTACAGTACGCCCTCGGCGCGATCGGCTTTCAGGTCGGCGCGTCCGACGAAGCGATCGCCGGCGAGCAGGGGCAGCACGTAGTAGCCGTACGCCCGCTCGTGCTCGCGCTTGTACACCTCGATCACGTGCCTGAAGCCGAAGACGCGCTCGAGCAGCGGGCGGTCCCAGACGAGGTTGTCGAACGGGCAGACGAGGACGGGCGGCGCCGGTTCGCCCTCGAGATCGGCCTCGGCGGGCACGAAGAACGGCGCGCCGCCGTCGTCGACCTGCACCTCGCGGAGCCGGCCCTCGTCGACGAGAGCGAGCAGGTGGTGGTGGAGGCGCGCCTTGCCGCCTTTGAGCCGCCAGTGCTCGCGGATCGCCGGCTCGGTCAGCGCCCCGCGGGCGTGCACGGCCAGGAGTGCGAGCGCCCGCAGCGACTCGTCCTCCGTCGGGGTGGGCGCATCGAGCACGGCCTGCGGGATCACCCGCTCCGGCAGGTCGTACAGCCGCTGGAAGCTCCTGCGGCCCGAGATCACCAGCCGGCCGCGATCCCAGAGCGCGTCGAGCACCATCTTCGCCGGCTTCCAGTTCCACATCCCGCCCATCTCGTCCGCACCGCGCCCTTCGAAGTCACGCGAGCCGAGCGGGCCCTCGTCGCGGATGCGCGAGAGGATCGGCTCGACCAGGCCGGAGTGGTCGCGCAGCGCGCGGTCGTGCGTGCCCCAGTGGCCCGCGCCGTCCATCGCCCGCCGGAAGTGCGGCCACAGCTCGACCGGCAGCAGCGAGGCCTCGTGCGCCCAGTACTCGAAGATTCGCCCCTCGCCCAGGAGCTGCGGAACGGCCTCGGCGTCGAATGCGCCGATCCGCGATGCGAGCGTCAGGCGGTGCGCCCGGTCGACGGTCGAGATCGAGTCGAGCTGCACCGCGGTCAGGCGGCGGATCGTCTGCTCGACATCGTCGCCCGTCGCCCGCCGGAAGCGGCTCGCGTAGCCCTGGGCCGAGACGATCGTGCGCCGGATCTCGGCGAGCGTCACGGTACGGGATGCGGTCGGCACGTAGCTCTCAAACGACGGGGTGGGCGCCCGTCGTCCCGGGATGTTCAGCGGTGCGCGAGGTAGTCGAGCAGGTCGGAGCGCGTCACCACGCCCACCGGCCGCCCGGCCTCGGCGACCACGACCGCGTTCGAGCCGCCGGTCAACGCGGTCACGATCTCGTCGACGGAGGCCTCGGCCTCGACGGCGCCGAGCGGGCCCTGCATCACGCTCGCCACATCTTCGTGGAGCGCGTCGGCGTTCTTGAAGACGCGGTCGAGCAGATCGCGATCCTGCAGCGACCCGATGACGTCGGCCAGCGAGTGGACCTCACCGTCGGCCTCCGCTCCGGCGCCGGCCGAGCCGGCGCCTCCGCTCTTTGGCGGCTCCGTCGAACCTACGCCGCGGACCACCGGCAGCTGGGAGATCGAGTAGCGCTCCATCACCGTGATCGCCTCGGCGACCTTCTGGTGCGCCGAGATCGTGACGAGCGACGGCGTCTCGCCGGCCTTCGAGCGGAGCAGCTCGCGCACGGTCGGCGCGGGTGCGGTGCGCTCGAGGAAGCCGTGCTCGAGCATCCAGTTGTCGTCGAGGAACTTCGAGAGATACGACCGGCCGGAGTCCGGGAGGATCGTCAGCACGAGCGAGTCCGGCCCGAGCGAGGCCGCGTACTCGAGCGCGCCGGCGATCGTCGAGCCCGACGAGCCGCCGACGAGGAGGCCCTCCTCGCGTGCCAGCCGCCGTGCGGCGAGGAAGGACTCGCGGTCGGACACGCGGATCCACGTGTCGACGATGTCCGGGTCCATCGTCTCGGGCCACGTGTCCTTGCCGATGCCCTCGACCAGGTATGGGTGCAGATCGCGCTCGTCCTTCGCGGTGTACACCGACCCCTCAGGATCGACGCCGACGATCTGCACCTCCGGGTTCCGCTCCTTGAAGTACCGTCCGACGCCGCTGATCGTCCCGCCGGTCCCGACCGAGATCACGATCGCGTCGATCTCGCCGCCCGTCTGCTCCCAGATCTCGGGCCCGGTCGACCGGTAGTGCGCCTCGGGGTTCGCCATGTTCGAGTACTGGTCGGGCTTGAAGCCGCCCGGGATCTCCTCGGCGAGCCGCGACGAGACGGAGTAGTACGACTCGGGCGAGTCGTGGTCGACGGCGGTGGGCGTGATCACGACCTCGGCGCCGTACGACCGGAGCATCGAGATCTTCTCCTGGCTCATCTTGTCGGGCATCACGAAGATGCAGCGGTAGCCCTTCTGCGCCGCCGCCATCGCGAGGCCGACGCCCGTGTTGCCCGACGTCGGCTCGACGATCGTGCCGCCCGGCCGGAGCTTGCCGTCCCGTTCGGCCGCCTCGATCATCGCCAGCCCGATCCGGTCCTTGTTCGAGCCGCCCGGGTTCAGGAACTCGAGCTTGGCGAGGATCGTGCCCGGGACGTCTTCCGAGACGCGGTCGAGCCGCACGATCGGGGTCCAGCCGACCAGGTCGATGATCGAGGGGTACTCGCGCGGCATGCGCGAGAGTGTATGAGCTTCCTATCCCGGGCCGCGAAGGGTTCCACGCACGGGCGCGGCTGCGGCCTTCAGCTCGGAGGGCATGGCCGGCAGCTCCCCCTGCGTGAGCCAGGGGTCGCGCAGGAGCGCCAGCGCCACGAGCGATGCGGCGAACCCGTCGCACGGGTCGTTCGGGATCGCCGGCCCGGACGGGCCCGTCGAAACGGTCATGTTCTCCACGTAGAAGCGCACCAGGTCGTGCATCGTCCGCGGATCCCCCGACCAGCCTCGCTGGGCGTCCCAGCGGATCGCCGCCGGACGGTCGTCCGAGCGGCGGATTCCCTTGACCGCGAACGTCACGCGACCTGCTCCATGCCGCGCGAGCTCCTCGCTGGACCACTGCAGCGCCGCCAGTCCCTCATCCCGCCCCACACATGTCACTGCCCGGGTGGCCTCCGCGCCGCCCGATGGTTCGGCTGCGCCTGCACCATCGGGTGCAGGCGGCCGGCTCCGGGCTACGCCGCGGCGCCGACCGGCTCGGGCGCCGGCTGCAACTGGTCGGTGCGGATCAGCGTGATCGTGGCGATCAACCCGACGATGCCGACCCCCACCATGACCCAGAACGCCCACTGATAGCCGCTCGTGAGCGCCGCGGGCGCCGACGTCCCCGTCGAGACGAGATGGTTGAAGTGGCTGATCGCCACGGACGATGCGACCGCCACGCCGATCGCGCCCCCGATCTGCTGGGCGGTGTTGATCAACCCTGATGCAAGACCTGCCTCCTCGGCCTCGACGCCGGCGAGCGCGGCGATCGAGACCGGAACGAACGCGAACGGCAGCCCGAAGCCCATCAGCAGGTAGCCGGGGAGCAGGTCGCTCGCATACGCCCCGTGCACCGGAATCTGCGTATAGAGCACGAGCGCGGCGATCATCGCGACGAATCCGATCGCCATCACGATCTTGGCGCCGATGCGGGTCGTCAGCGCCTGGGCCACACCGGCCCACAGGATCGCCGATCCGGCGGTGGCGATGAACGTGACGCCGGTGCGCAGCGCCGACCAGCCGAGCACGTCTTGCACGTACAGCGTGAGGATGAAGAAGTTCGCGAACACCATCGCGCCGAGCAGCAGTCCGGCAACGTTTGCCCCGGCCACGGTCCGCACGCGGAAGATGTGGAACGGCATCAGCGGATCCTTGGCTCTCGCCTCGATCACGAGGAAACCGATCAGCAGCACCGCGGCGGCGACGAGTCGCGAGATCGTCCACACCGAGCCCCAGCCGTGAGCCGGTGCATTCGACACCGCATACACCAGCAGCGCGAGGCCGGAGGTGACCGTGACCGCACCCGCCCAGTCCGGTGTCGGCACCCGCTGCGCCTTGCTCTCGTGGACGTAGCGGATCGCGAGCACGAACGCGAGAACGCCGACCGGCACGTTGACGAAGAAGATCCACTCCCAGCCCGCGTACTTCGTCAGGATGCCGCCTGCGAGCACCCCGACGGCGGCGCCCGAGCCGCCGATCGCGCCCCAGATGCCGAGCGCCTTGTTCCGCTCGGCGCCTTCCGGGAATGCGGTCGTGATGATCGACAGCGCGGCCGGTGTGATCAGCGCGGCGCCGAACCCCTGAACGGCCCGCGACACGATCAGCACGCCGTCCGACCACGCCAGTCCGCAGAAGAACGACGCGAGGGTGAAGATGACGACACCGATCAGGAAGATCCGGCGACGGCCGAGAAAGTCGGCGGCGCGACCACCCAGCAGCAGGAAGCCCCCGAACGTGATCGCATAGGCCGTGATCACCCACTGCAACCCGTCCTGCGAGAAGTGGAGCGAGCGTCCGATCGAGGGCAGCGCGACATTGACGATCGACACGTCGAGGATCGTCATGAAGAACGCCGCGCAGACGATCGCGAGCACCTTCCAGCGGTTCGGATCCGGGCCGTTCACCGACACGGGCTCGATGCTAACGAGGACGGCCCTGGCCGGGGCGCAGGTGCGGAAAGGCCCTGCTAGTGCCGAAAGTGGCGGCGCCCGGTGAAGACCATCGCCGCGCCCGCGCCGCGGACGGCGGCCACCACCTCGTCGTCGCGACGTGAGCCACCGGGCTGCACGATCGCGACGATGCCCGCGTCGAGCGCCAGCTGCGGCCCGTCGGCGAACGGGAAGAACGCATCGCTCGCCAGCACCGACCCTGGGAGCTCGTGCCCGAGCTCTCGGGCCTTGTCGATCGCGATCCGGACGGCGTCGACGCGGCTCATCTGGCCCGCGCCGATGCCGATCGTCTGCCGGTCACGCGCGACCACGATCGCGTTCGAGCGAACGTGCCGGCACACGCGCCATGCGAACAGCGCGTCCGTCCACTGCGCGTCGGTCGGCTCGCCGCAGACGACGTCCATCGCCGCGCGCTCCTCGGTGTCGGCGTCACGATCCTGCACGAGCAGGCCGCCGAGCACGCGCGTGTAGTCGCGCTCGCCGGGCGTGTCGGCACGCCGCTCGTGATCGGCGAGGATCCGTAGCTGTTTCTTCGTTCGCAGTGCGGCCAGCGCGTCGTCGTCGAAGTCCGGCGCCAGCAGCACCTCGACGAAATGCTTGGCGATCCGTTCGCCGAGTGCAGCGCCGACCGGCCGGTTCAGCACGGCGACACAGCCGAACGCCGAGATCGGGTCGGCAGCGAGCGCGCGTGCCCACGCCTCGCCGATCGTCGCTCCGACCGCAACGCCGCACGGGCCGCCGTGCTTGACGATCACGGCGGTCGGATCGGCGAAGTCGTCGCAGAGCCGGCGGGCGCCCTCGAGGTCGGCGAGGTTGTTGTAGGAGAGCTCGCGCCCGCCGAGCTGCTCGACCCGGGAGAGGAGATGGCTGCGGGCGCCGCGCTCGCGGTAGTAGGCCGCCGTCTGGTGCGGGTTCTCGCCGTACGCGAGATCGGCGACCTTCTCGAAGCTGATCGTGAGGCTGTCGGGCAGCGCCTCCGCGGCGGCGAACCAGGCCGCGATCTCGGCGTCGTAGGCAGCGGTGTGCGCGAAGGCGGCGGCCGCGAGGGCCCGCCGCGTCTCGAGCGTCGTGTCGCCCCGCGCGCGTAGCTCGCCCAGCACCGTCTCGAACTGCTCGGGGCTGCACACGGCCGCGACGTGGGCGAAGTTCTTCGCCGCCGCGCGCAACATCGACGGGCCGCCGACGTCGATCAGCTCGACCGTGTCGCCGTCGGAGACGTCGCGGCGATACGCGACCGACGAGAACGGATAGAGGTTGACGCACACGAGGTCGAAGGGCTCGATCTCGTGCTCGTCGAGCGTGCTCAGGTCCTCCTCGCGGTCGCGCCGCGCGAGGATGCCGGCGTGGATGCGCGGGTGGAGCGTCTTCACGCGCCCGCCGAGCATCTCCGGCGCCTCGGTGACCGACTCGACCGTCGTGACCTCGATGCCCTCCTGCTCGAGGAAGGCGGCGGTCTTGCCGGACGAGACGATCTCGAAGCCGAGCTCGACCAGTTCGCGCGCGAAACCGGCGATCCCCGTCTTGTCGTAGACGCTCAGGAGCGCGCGGCGCACAGCCTCGTCACCACCTCTGGGAGCAGCCGGTGCTCGGTCGCGTGAATTCGCTCGACGAGGGTCGCGCGCGGCTCTAGCGGCACCTTCTCCTGCGCGATCACCGGCCCCGTGTCGATGCCCTCGTCGACGTAGTGCACGGTGACGCCCGTGACCTCGACGCCCGCGGCGAGGGCGTCCTCGACCGGGTGCACGCCCGGGAAGCTGGGCAGCAGCGACGGGTGGATGTTGATCACGCGGTCGGGGAAGCGGCGGAGGAACGGCGGCGTCAGCAGGTGCATGTAACCCGCGAGGACGACGAGCTCGACGCCGTGCTCCTCGAGCCAGCCGGCGAGCACGAGGTCGCGCTCCTCCCGGTTCGAGTGGCAGTCGAGGCTGAAGGTCGCGGTCGGGATCCCCGCTTCGCGGGCGCGCAGGAGCGCGGGCGCTTCGCGCCGGTTCGACGCCACCGCCGAGATGTCGAGGCCGCTGTCGATCAGGGCCTGCAGGTTCGTCCCCTGGCCCGAGACGAGCACCCCGATCATCCGATGCGCCCGATCACGAGCTCGCCCGGTTCTGCGTCCCCGACGACCGCGCACCAGCCGATACCGAGGTTGAAGACGCGCCGGAGCTCGTTCTCCTCGACGTGGCGTGCGAGCCAGGCGAACACCGGCGGGCGCGTCCACGCGCTCCAGTCGAGCTCGGCGTGCAGCCCTTCCGGGAGCACGCGCTCGAGATTGCCGAGAATGCCGCCGCCCGTGACGTGCGCGAAGCCCCGGGCTCGCCCGCGAAGCGATCGTGCGACGTCGAGGTAGCAGCGCGTCGGCGCGAGCAGGTCGTCGCCGTCGTAGTCCTCCTCCTCGAGCACCCTGCGGATCAGCGTGAAGCCGTTCGCGTGCACGCCCGACGACGGAAAGGCGATCACCGTGTCGCCGCGCTCGATCGCTGCTCCGTCGACGAGCTGCCGCCGCTCGACGACGCCGACGCACGTGCCGGCGAAGTCCAGTTCGCCCTCGCGGTAGATGCCCGGGAGCTCCGCCGTCTCGCCGCCGACGAGCGCGACGCCGCTCGCACGGCAGACGTCCGCGGCGCCCTCGACCAGCTCGGCGACCTCGTCGAGCACGATCTCGCCGGCGGCGACATAGTCGAGGAGCATCAGCGGATCGGCGCCGCAGGTTGCGACGTCGTTGATGCAGTGCGCGGCCAGGTCGGCGCCGCAGTCACGGAGCCGGCCGCGCTGACGCGCCACGATCAGCTTCGTCCCGACGCCGTCGGTCGACGCTGCGAGCAGCCGCTCGTCGTCGAGCGGGTGCAGGCCTGCGAAGCCGCCGAAGCCCGTAGCGCCGGTCGACTCGACCGCCGCCCGCAGGCGGCCGACGACGTCCCCCGCGGTCTGCAGCGACACCCCGGCCGCGGCGTAGCTGCCCTTGGTCAGTTGAAGCGCTCCCCGTGCAGCTCGGGGCGGCCCTCGGGCCCGCCGTCGACGAAGCGCACGAGCGTGCCGCCGACGTCGACCTCCGGGCCGTTGCGCTCGAGCCCGAGCAGGCCGGCGAGCGCGGCCGCCTTCGTGGTCGTGTCGTCCGTCCGCAGGTGCAGCTCGGTGAGGCGCCAGTCGTTCCCCGCCGCGAGCAGCTCCTCGATCCACTCGCGCGGCGGATGGATCTCCAGGCGGTAGCCGGCGTTCGTCGCGACGAAGGTGCGCCGGCCGCCGTGCTCGGTGACGCGGAGGTGCTCGTGCATTGCGCGGCCGAGCACGGATTCGTACTCGTCCTCGTCGAGGGCGACGCCGAGATGGTCGACGCGCGGGAGGCGCCAGTGGCCGGGCTGCACGACCACGTTGACGGCGCCCCGCTCGAGCTCGGTCAGCCGCAGCTTGAAGCCGCGGCGCTCGAGCTGCTCCCACGAGACGCCGGATTCGACCGACACGTGCTCGTCGTCGACGCGCCCGTACCGCGCAACCAGGTGGAAACCGAGCTTGCCGACGTACCGCGCCTCCACGTTGACGATCTCGGAGGTGACCAGGTGATAGTGGAAGAGGCGCACCGGAGGAGTTCTAGTCTTCCAGGTGGTGCAGCCGTCGCTTCTCGGTCCATGGAGCCTCGAGCCGCTCCAGGTGCTGCCGACCGCCCTCGCGGCCTTCCTGTACCTGCGGCGGACGCGGACGCTCGCGCGCGGCGGGCGGCCGGTCTCCGCCTGGCGGCAGGTCAGCTTCTGGTCGGGCATCGCCGTCGTCGTGCTCGCGCTCAACTCGCCGATCGATGCCCTCGGCGAGCAGCACTTCTTCTTCCTCCACATGACGCAGCACGTGATGATCGGCGACCTCGCGCCGCTCCTCTTCATGCTCGGGCTGACCGGCCAGGTCCTGCGGCCCTTGCTGGCCCTGCGGCCCGTCGAGCGCCTGCGCTTTCTCGCGCATCCGCTGGTCGCGCTGCCGGTGTGGGCGGTCAACCTCTATGTCTGGCACATCCCGTACCTGTACGACGCCGCGCTCCACCACGACTCGATCCACGCGCTCGAGCACTTTCTGTTCTTCACGTGCGGCTGCCTGATGTGGGAGCCGGTGGTCGAGACGCTGCCCGCGCCAGAGTGGTTCGGGACCGGATGGAAGCTCGGGTACATCGCCGTCGTCAGGTTGGTCGAGACCGTGCTCGGCAACGTCTTCATCTGGTCGAACACGGCGTTCTACTCGGTCTATCGCCATCCACCGGAGTGGGGGCTGTCGCCGGTGAAGGACCAGAACCTCGGCGGGATCGTGATGATGGCCGAGGGCTCGCTGATCACGCTCGCCGCGCTCTCGTGGCTGTTCCTGAAGATGGCGGCCGAGGGGGAGACGCGGCAGGAGCTGCTCGAGGAGGGGTACGACCCGCGCCAGGTGAAGCGTGCCGTTCGCTACGGGCGCGCCGACGAGCTCAGGAGGTCGTCGCCTCGAAACGCAGCTTCCGTGTATCGGACGGAATCCGTGTCGGATAGTCGCGCGTGAGGCAGGCACGGCAGAGCGCGCTCTCGGGCCGGCGCGTCGCCGCCTGAAGCCCGTCGAGCGAGAGGTAGGCGAGGCTCGTCGCGCCGATCGCCGCGCGAACCTCGTCGACCGTCGCGTGCGACGCGATCATCTCGTCCTCCGACGCGAGGTCGATGCCGTAGAAGCACGGCGAGACGACCGGGGGCGACGAGACGCGTATGTGCACCTCGGCGGCTCCGGCCTCGAAGAGCATCGCGACGATCTGGCGCGTCGTCGAGCCGCGGACGATGGAGTCGTCGACGACCACCAGCCGCTTGCCCTCGACCTCCGCGAGCGGATTGAACTTCATGCGGATCCCCTGCTCGCGCATGCCCTGCTCCGGCTGGATGAACGTCCGTCCGACGTAGCGGTTCTTGATCAGGCCCTCGCTGAAGGGAATGCCGGTCGCGCGGGCGAAGCCGATCGCCGCCGGTGTGCCCGAGTCGGGGATCGGAAGCACGAGGTCCGCGTCGACGGGAGCCTCGGCGGCCAGCCGCTCGCCCATGCGGACCCGCGCGCCGTGCACCTCGACGCCCGCGAGCCGCGTGTCGGGCCGGGCCAGGTAGAAGAACTCGAAGATGCACAGGCTCCCGCGCGACGCGGGCTCGACCGCCTGGATCGACTCGACGCCGTCGTCGCCGGCCAGGATCAGCTCGCCCGGCCGGACCTCGCGCGAGAGCTCGGCGCCGACGAGATCGAGCGCGCAGGACTCGGAGGCGACGACGGTGTCGTCGCCGAGCCGTCCGAGCACGAGCGGACGGAACCCGTGCGGGTCGCGAAACGCGAACAGCCGGCCGTCGGCGAGGCCGACCACCGTCGCGGCGCCCTCGATCCGCTCCATCGCCCCCGCCACGGCCTCGCCGAGGGGGCGCTCGTCGTCGCCGATCAGCGCGGCGATCAGCTCGGAGTCGGTGGTCGAGGCCAGGCGCTTGCTCGACGCGGCGCGTAGCTCGGCGGAGTTGACGAGGTTGCCGTTGTGGCCGAGCGCGACCGTGCGGGCGCGGCCGTGGTAGAGGAGCGGCTGCGCGTTCGCCCAGGCGTTGGCGCCCGTCGTCGAGTAGCGCGTGTGGCCGATCGCCAGCTCGCCGCGCAGGCCGGAGAGGTTCCGCTCGTCGAACACCTGCGGGACGAGCCCGAGGTCGCGCAGTGCGGTCAGCCGTCCGTTCTCGCTCACGGCGATGCCGGCGGACTCCTGGCCGCGGTGCTGGAGGGCGTAGAGGCCGAAGTACGTGAGCCGTGCGACGTCGCGGCCGGGCGCACGGACGCCGAACACGCCGCACATCAGACGGTCCCCAGTTCGACCACGTCGTCCCACGCCGGCGCGCCGACCCCGGGCGGCAGCGCGACGACGACGCCGAGCTCCGGCAAGTAACAGTCTGTTACTTGCGGCGGGGGAACCTGCGACCAGTCGCCGGCCTCTCTCAGCGCGAGGGCGAGGCCGCCGTCGGACACGTCGTGCGCGAGCGTCAAGCGCTCCGCGTTCTGCCAGACGAAGCGCACGAGCGCGGCGCCGCGGCCGCGGAGCAGGAAGAGCCGGTCGCCGGTGTGCCAGCGGCCGGGGATCCGGCCGACGTCACGGACGAGGCCGATGCAGCCCACGACCGGGGTCGGCGGGATCGGCTGCCCGCCGGTCTCGTTGTAGAGCGACACGTTCCCCGAGACCACCGGGACGCCCAGCTCGCGCGCGGCGGCGGCGATCCCCTCGATCGCCTGCTCGAGCTCCCAGCCGATCTCCGGCTTGCCCGGGTCGCCGAAGTTGAGGCAGTCGGTCAGCGCGAGCGGCTCGCCGCCCGCGCACGCCACGTTGAGCGCCGCGTCGTAGACGGCGCCGTACCCGGCGGCGAACGGGTCTCGCTCGCCGAGCCGTGGCCCGTCGAGCGAGACCGCGAGGCCCTTCGCGCCGTCGATGCGGAGAACGGCTGCGTCGAGACCGGGACGGCGGACGGTGCTCGATCCGACCAGCTGGTCGTACTGCTCGAAGACCCAGGTCTTGTCGTCGTGGTTGATCGGATCGACGGCCGCGTCCTCGGTCGGCCGCGCGCGCGTCGCCACCTGGTAGCGCGGGCACAGGTCGGTCAGGTACGCAGCCGGGATCGCCCCGACGGTCTCGCCGTCGAAGTGCGCCCGCAGCTCGCCGTGAGCGGCCACCTCGCCGATCACGGTGCACGGGAGCTCCCAGCGCTCGCACACGGCGCGCACGTCGTCGACGCGCTCGGGCGCGACGACAGCGACCATGCGCTCCTGCGACTCGGAGACCATGATCTCCCAGGGCTCGAGCCCGGTCTCCCGCAGCGGGACGCGGTCGAGGTGCACGTCGACGCCGAAGCCGTCCGAGGCCATCTCGGAGAGCGAGGATGCGAGCCCGGCCGCGCCGCAGTCCTGGAGCGCGACCACCAGCCCGCGCTCGACGAGCTCGAGCGACACCTCGATCAGCGCCTTCCCCCGGAACGGGTCGCCGATCTGCACGGACGGGCGCTTCTCGTCGGAGCCTTCGAGATCCTGCGACGCCAGCACCGACGCTCCGCCGATCCCGTCGCGGCCGGTGAGCGCACCGAAGAGCACGAGCGCATTCCCGACGCCCTGCGCCCGTGCGCCCAGCACCCGCTCGGCGGGAAGCAGCCCGACGCACATCGCATTCACGAGCGGGTTCGTCGCGTAGTCCGCATCGAACGCGCACTCGCCGCCGACCGTCGGCACGCCGACGCAGTTGCCGTAGTGGGCGATTCCCGCGACCGCCTGCCGGAAGTGCCAGTCCGGCGAGCCGAAGCGCAGCCCGTCCAGCAGCGCGATCGGCCGCGCGCCCATCGCCACGATGTCGCGCAGGATGCCTCCGACGCCGGTGGCGGCGCCCTGGAACGGCTCGACGGCCGACGGGTGATTGTGCGATTCGACCTTGAACGCGACCGCGAGCCCGTCGCCCAGGTCGATCACGCCTGCATTGCCGCCGGGCCCTTGCAGGACGCGATCGCCGGTCGAGGGCAGCCGGCCGAGCAGCGGAGCCGAATGCTTGTAGCCGCAGTGCTCCGACCAGAGGAGCGAGAAGACGGCCAGCTCGAAGTCGTTCGGCCGACGTCCGAGCAGCTCCTCGATACCCTCGTACTCGCCGTCGGTCAGCCCGAGGCTACGGTGCAGCGGTACGGCGACGGAGCTCAGGAGGGCAGTGTATCCGGGGTCTCCGACGCCACCCGGGAAGCAGCCCGGCGTCCCGGCCGTTGCGTCTCACAGTTCACCCGCGAGGAACGTTGAAGGAGAAGATGGCCCGCACGCAGAGCGTCAACGGGCGGTACCTGCCGATGCTCGTCCTGCTCTCCCTGATCTGGGGGAGCTCCTTCATGTTCATCAAGGTGGCCGACCGCCAGCTCGATCCGGCGACGTTGATCCTCGGCCGCATCGCCCTCGCCGCGGTGGCGCTCGCGGTCTACGTCGGGATCTCGACCGGCGCGCGCAGGACGATCGCCGAGTTGCTCGAGCACTGGCGGCCGCTCGTCGTCGTCGGGCTGCTGAACACGGCAATCCCGTTCTGGCTGCTCTCGTGGGGCGAGACCCGGATCGACTCCGGGACGGCGTCGATCATCCAGGCCTCGGTGCCGATCTTCACCGTGCTGCTCGCGTACGGCTTCTTCCACGAGCAGCGTGTGACGGGCGGCAAGCTCGCCGGCGTCGCGGTCGGCTTCGTCGGGGTCGCGCTGCTCGTCGGTGCCCAGCCCGAGGGGAAGATCCTCGGTGCGATCGCGGTCGTCGGGATGGCGGTCTGCTACGCGGCCGGCGGCCTGCTGATCCGGCGGTACCTGTCGACGGCGAGCCCGCAGATCGTCGCGCTCGGGACGTCCGCGGTCGCGGCGATCGCGGTCCTGCCCGCCGGGGTCGCGCGGGCTCCGGGCTCGCTGCCCGACGCGAAGACGATCGGCTCGGTGGTCTTCCTCGGCATCGTCGGGACCGCGTTTGCGTACCTGCTCTTCTTCACGATCATCGCCGGGGCGGGTGCGTCGTATGCGTCGTTCGTGACCTACCTCGTGCCGCCGGTGGCGCTCGCCTACGGTGCGATCTTCCTCGACGAGAGCGTCGGCGGCGCCGCGATCGCGGGGCTCGTGCTGATCCTCGGCGGCGTCGCACTCGGCACCGGGCTCTCCCGGCGAGCGCGGCGGCCGGCGGCAACGATCCCCGAACCGACGTTCGCGAGCACGCCCTCCGAGCCCACGTGATCTCGCTCCGCCGCGCCTGCGCCGCGGACGTCGACTGGCTGGTCGAGCTCTACGGCTCCGAGGACGTGGAGCCGTTCCTCTCCGGCCGTGGCGCGCGCGACGCGGAGGCACTCGCCGCGGAGGTTGAGCAATCGGAGCAGGCGCCCGAGGTGTCCGGCCGCATGCTGATCGAGGTCGACGGGGTGCGTGCCGGGGCGCTCGGCTACAGCGAGGTCAACGGGCCGAGCCGGATCGTCCGTCTCGAGGGTCTCGCGGTGCATCCGGACTTCCGCGGCCGCCGGCTCGCCGACCACGCGGCGAAGCTCGCGCAGCGCTACCTGATCGAGGAGCTCGGCTACCACCGGATCGAGCTCGCGTGCTTCGGGTTCAACGAACGCGCGATCGCGCAGGCCGAGCGCTCGGGCTTCGTCCGCGAGGGGGTCAAGCGCAAGGCGTACCTCCGGCACGGCGAGTGGCAGGACGCCGTGCTGTTCTCGCTGCTGGCCGAGGAGCTGCCGGACGGTTAGCGGCCGCGTTTGAACGCGGCGCCGGACGCCCGGATGAAGAGCCTGCCGGGGATGAGCGCCACGTCGAACACCTGGTTCGCGATGCCGCCGCCGGGGATGCCCGACTCCTCGATGCGGTCGGTGAGCTCGTCGGCCGAGTCGAGGATCTTCTCGCCCGCCTCCATCGCACCGTCCGCGATCGGGACGATCGCCGCGGCGACGATCACCCCGGTCTCGCTGGCGACGGCGCCGGTCAGCTCGATGATCGACGCGCGCATCTTCTCCTCGGCGCGGTCGCGGGAGTGCTCGAGGCTGGCGTCGTCGCTCCCGGTCGCCGCGAGCGCCGCGCGGATCCCGGCGACGCCCTCCGGCCGCGTCGCGAGGAAGATGCCGCCGGCGAGGGCGATCGCGAGCCAGCAGGCACCGACGACGAGCGGTGCGCGCCAGGAGGGAAGCGGCCCCTGCAACGCGAGCACGATCGAGTGGTTGATCAGCACGAATGCCGTGACGAGCGCGACGAAGGCGACTGCGGCGATCGTCAGGTTGCGCAGCGCCCGGCGGATGTCGTCGTCGTGCCTCGACGCGGTGAGCTGCAGCTCGCGCAGCGCGAGCGTGCCGGCATCGCGGCCGACCTGCTCCAGCAGGTCGGAGGTCGACTTCTCCTGCTTCTCCGGCTCGGCCTCCGCGGTCTCGCCGCCGTGGTCCGTCTCCGCCTCTGCCACCTCCGGCGAGTCTAGTGCGCGCCGCGAATCACCGAGACCGCCGTCTGCCGCAGCGGCCCGGCGCCGAGCCGGCGTTCGTCTCGCTGAACGTCCTGCCGGTGGTCGGCGGGCGCTCGACGAGCAGGTAGCCGGCGGCCGTCAGCCCGTCCGCGACAGCGCCTCGTTCACCGCCTGTTCGGTCAGCACCGGCGCCAGGTGCCGGCGGAAGTCGGAGCTCGCCCAGGTATCGGTCGGCGGGTCGGTGCCCTCGGCCGCGTGCGCGGCTGCCGCCGCGACCCCGTCGCCGGACCCTCCGTGCAAGGCGTCCTCGACTGCAGACGCACGGACGGGTTTCGGGCCCATGTTCACGAGGCTGATCCTGGCCTCGTCGATCGAGCCGTTCGCACGGACGACTGCGGCGACCCCCACCATCGCCCAGTCGATCGAGCGGCGCCGGAACTTGAGGTACGACCAGCCGGCCCCGGCCGTCTTCGGCACCCGCACCTGGACGATCAGCTCGTCGGGTGCGAGCGCGGTCGTATAGATGCCGCGGAAGAAGTCGGCGGCCGCGATCGTCCGCTCGCCGCTCGGCCCCCGCGCGACGATCTCTGCGTCGAGCGTGAGCGCGATCGCGGGCAGGTCGCCTGCTGGGTCGGCGTGGGCGAGCGAGCCGCCGATCGTCCCCCGGTGCCGCACCTGTCGGTCGCCGGCGAGGCCGGCGGCGTAGGCGAGCAGCGGCAGCTCCGCACGCACGATCGCGTCGCGCTCGAGCTCGCAGTGACGGACGAGCGCGCCGATCGCAACGTGGTCGCCGCCGTCGGTGACCGTGTCGAGCCCTGGGATTCGCGCGATGTCGATCAGCGCCGCGGGCCGGGAGAAGCGGAGCTTCATCGCGGGGAGAAGGCTGTGTCCGCCCGCAAGCAGCTTCGCGTCCGGCTTGGCAGTGAGCAGCTCGAGGGCCTGCTCGACCGAGTCGGCGACCTCGTAGTCGAACGCCGCCGGGATCACGGCCGTCCCTCCTTTGCCTCCTGGATGGCTCGCCAGACGCGCTCGGGTGTCGCCGGACGCTCCATCGAGTGCACGCCCAGGTGCGAGAGCGCATCGATCACCGCGTTGATGACGGCTGGTGGGGCGGCGATCGTTCCGGCCTCCCCGATGCCCTTCACGCCCATCGGATTCGTCGGGCTCGGCGTCACGGTGTCGTGGATCTCGAACGACGGGAGCTCGGGCGGGCCCGGGACGAGGTAGTTGACCATCGTGCCGGTCGCGAGGTTGCCCTCGCCGTCGTAGATCGCCTCCTCGTACAGCGCCTCGGCGATTCCCTGCGCGACGCCGCCGTGGACCTGGCCCTGGACGAGCATCGGGTTCAGCTGCACGCCGCAGTCGTCGACCGCGATGTAGCGGACGATCTCGACCGCCCCGGTGAGCTGGTCGACCTCCACGAGGCAGCAATGCGCTCCGTTCGGCCAGCTGAAGTTCGGCGGATCGTAGAGGTGGGTCGCCATGAGGCCGGGCTCCATCCCGTCCGGCAGGTTGTGCGCCGTCCACGAGCTGAAGGCGAGCGCCTTGATCCCGACCTCGCGGTCGGTTCCCTTGACGGTGAAGTTGCCGCCGGAGAACTCGAGGTCCTCCTCGGCGCACTCGAGCTCGTGTGCTGCGAGGGCGCGCGCCTTCGCGATCACCCTCTCGGTCGCGGCGTGGAGCGCGACGCCTCCGACGGCGACGCCGCGGCTGCCGTAGGTGTCCATGCCGTACGGCGTCGTCCCCGTGTCGCCGTGGAGCACGTCGACGTCGTCGTAGTCGACGCCGAGCTGGTCGGCGACGATCTGCGCGAAGACCGTCTCGGAGCCTTGCCCGTGCGGCGAGACACCGGTCAGCACGCGCACCGTCCCGGTCGGCATGAGCTCGACCGTGGCCGCATCCCAGCCACCCGCGGCGTAGTTGAGCGCCGACAGGACACGCGACGGCGCGAGCCCGCACATCTCGATCCAGGTCGAGAAGCCGATCCCGAGCAGCTTGCGGTCGCTGCGCTCGCGGCGCGCGCGCTGGTCGGCACGCGCGCTGTCGTAGTCGAGGACCTCGAGGCACTTGTCGAGCGTCCCGTGGTAGTCGGCCGAGTCCACCGTCAACCCGCTCGCGATCGTGTAGTTGGGGAAGCTCTCGGTCGGGACGAAGTTCTTCCGCCGCAGCTCGACGGGGTCCAGGTCGAGCTCGCGCGCGAGCGCGTCCATCGCCCGCTCGATCGCATACGTCGCCTCGGGCCGGCCGGCGCCGCGATAGGCATCGGTGAACGTCGTGTTGGTGAAGACGTTCGTGTACTCGAGGTCGTAGGCGTCGCAGTCGTAGCAGCCGTGGTAGAGCCACGCGCCGAGCATCGGGATGCCCGGAGAGACGAGCCGCAGGTACGCGCCCATCGAGGCGGTCAGCTTTACGCGTACCGCCTTTAGGTCGCCGTCGCGCGTCGCCGCGAGCTCGATCTGCTGGAACATCTCGCGTCCGTGCAGCGTCGCCAGGTAGTTCTCGGACCGCTCCTCGATCCACTTGATCGGGCGCCCGAGCTTCTGGGCGACCGCCAGGCAGATCGCATCTTCCGGGTAGACCTCGAGCTTCGAGCCGAAGCCGCCGCCGACGTCGGGCGCGACGACGCGCAGCTTCGCCTCCGGGATGCCGTTCGAGATCACGAGCGCGGTGCGGAGGATGTGCGGGATCTGCGTCGCCGAGTAGACCGTGAACTCGCCCATCGCGACGTTCGGGTCGACGACGACGCCGCGCGGCTCCATCGCGTTCGGGATCAACCGGCCGAGGTAGTACTCCTCGGAGATCTTCACGAGCTCGGGGTCGTCGAAGAACGGAGCGGTCGGCCCACGGCGAGGCACGGGCGAGTCGCCGGCGATGCTCCACGAACCGGCGTCGTTCGTCCCGAACTCCTCGTGGACGAGCGGAGCCCCTTCGGCGAGGGCCTCCTTGATCCCGGTCACCGCCGGCAGTGGCTCCCAGTCGACGTCGACGGCGAGGGCGCCGTCCTTCGCCAGTGCGCGGCTCTCGGCCACGACGACCGCGACGGCGTCGCCGGCGTAGCGCGCCTTGTCCTTCGTCAGCGGATTGTGCGGCGGGTTCTTGACCTGATCGTTGATCTGCCACGCCATCAGGAGCGGCGAGAGCTCGAGGTCGGCTGACGTGTACGCGGCGACCACCCCCGGGAGCGCGAGCGCCTTCGAGACGTCGATCGAGCCGATGCGCGCGTGCGCGAACGGGCTCCGCACGACTCCCAGCCAGAGCATCCCCGGCAGAGTGATGTCGTCGACGAACGTGGCGCTGCCGGTGACGAGCTCAGGGTCCTCCTTGCGCAGCTGGCTCGACCCGACGAAGCGGGTGGGCTTCTCGACCGTCGCCATCGCCCTACCGTCCCGCCGTCGCCGCGGCCCGGACAGCCTTGACGATGTTGTGGTAGCCGGTGCAGCGGCAGAGGTTTCCCTCGAGACCGTGCCGGATCTCCTCCTCCGTCGGATCGGGATGGTCGGCGAGCAGGCTGACCGCCGCCATGATCATCCCGGGCGTGCAGTACCCGCACTGGAGCGCGTGGTTTTCCCGGAACGCCTGCTGCATCGGATGGAGCTCGCCGTCGTGCCCGAGGCCCTCGATCGTCGTGACTTCGTGCCCGTCCGCCTGAACTGCGAGCACCGTGCAGCTCTTCACCGACTCTCCGTCGACGAGCACCGTGCAGGCGCCGCACGACGAGGTGTCGCAGCCCACGTTCGTCCCGGTCAGTCCGAGTTGCTCGCGAAGCGCGTACACGAGGAGCTGGCGTGGCTCCACGTCGAGCTCCGTTCGCTGACCGTTGACAGTGAGAGCGACGTGTCTCAAGGTGAGCCTCCTTCGTCGTCGGCGGGCGAGCCACCGATACTACGCTTGTCCTGGTGACACGGTTCGAGGATCCCGAGAGCCTGGCAGTTGCGCTTCGCTCCGAGTCGTATCTCGCCGACCACGGGCTCTCGGTCGCGCTCTACCTCGCCCTCACGATGGGGCGCCCGCTGCTGCTCGAGGGCGAGCCCGGCGTCGGAAAGACCGAGGTCGCGCGGGCGCTCGCACGGGTTCTCGATGCGCGGCTGATCCGCCTGCAGTGTTACGAGGGCATCGACGCCGCCCAGGCGATCTACGAGTGGGACTACGCGCGTCAGCTCCTCTACGCACGGCTGCTGCAGTCCGGCGAGCTGAACGCAGAGGCTGCGATCCACCGTCTCTACGACGAGCCGTTCCTGCAGGAGCGGCCCCTGCTCGCAGCGATCCGGGCCGGGTCGCGCGCAGTGTTGCTGGTCGACGAGCTCGACCGCGCGGACGACGAGTTCGAGGCGTTTCTGCTCGAGGCGCTCTCCGACTTTGCCGTGACGATCCCCGAGCTCGGGACGGTTCGGTCCGACGACGGCAGCTCCCCTGTCGTCATCCTCACCTCGAATCGCACGCGCGAGCTCCACGACGCCCTGAAGCGGCGCTGCTTCTACCACTGGATCGACTTCCCGAGCGAAGAGCGGGAGGCCGAGATCGTGATGCTCCACGTGCCGGAGGCCGGCGAACGCCTGAGCCGCTCGGTCGCCTCCTCGATCGCGCGGTTGCGCGGGCTCGAGCTCGTCAAGCCTCCGGGCGCGGCCGAGGCGATCGACTGGGCCGGCGCGCTCTCCCGGCTCGGCTTCGACGAGGTCACCGAAGCGGGCGCCGAGGCGACGCTCGGTCTCGCGATCAAGAATCGCGACGATCTCGACGTGGTCACCGCGCGGCTCTCCGAGATCGCGCGTTGATCGACGCGACGGAGGCGGTCGGCTTCGGCCGTGCGCTCAGGAGCGCCGGCCTCGACGTCGAGATGCGGCGCGTCGCGGCATTCCGGGAAGCGACCGGTCGCGTGCGCAGTGACGACCTGTACTGGGCCGGCCGCTCGACGCTCGTCTCGCGCCGCGACGAGCTCGCCGTCTACGACCGCGTCTTCGCGACCTATTTTCGAGGAGCACCGGAGGAGCGCCGGGCAGGCCTCGCCGTCCCCGTGCGGCGTCGCGTCACCGGGATCGGTTCTGCCGCACCGGGGTCGGCGGAACCGGGGCCTCGCTCGCAGGTCGCGGCCGCAAGCTCTGTGGAGGTGCTGCGGCGGAAGAGCTTCGCCGACTGCACTCCGGCCGAATTGGCCGCCGTGCATCGCCTCCTGGCGCGGCTTCGCCTCCTGGCGCCCACCCGCCGGACGAGACGGCGGCGAATCGCACGCCGCGGCGAGCCGGATCTGCGGCGGACGCTCCGCCGTGCGTTTCGCACGGGAGCCGAGCCTGTCGAGGTCGTCTGGCGCACCCGCCGCCGGCGGCCGCGCAGGATCGTCTTCCTGCTCGATGTGTCGGGCTCGATGGCCGCTTACTCGCGGGCGCTCGTCCTCTTTGCCCACGCGGCAGTGCGCGCCGACCGCCGTTTCGAGGTCTTTGCGTTCGGGACGCGCCTGACGCGGCTGACACCGGCACTCGACACGCTCCGGCTGGACGCGGCGCTCTCGCGTGCGACAGCCGCGGTGGCGGACTGGGAGGGCGGCACGCGCATCGGCGA
This sequence comes from Gaiellaceae bacterium, assembly GCA_035518115.1. GTDB lineage: Bacteria > Actinomycetota > Thermoleophilia > Gaiellales > Gaiellaceae > PALSA-600. Next base: position 32,347 of record DATIXY010000029.1, read on the forward strand.
CTCGCTCCGCGCGTTTCTGGACGGGTTCGGCCACCCTGGGCTGGCGCGTGGCGCGGTCGTTGTCGTCTGCTCCGACGGCCTCGAGGTCGGCGACCCGATGCTCGTCGGCGAGCAGATGCGGCGCCTGCGGCGGCTCGCGCACCGTGTGGTCTGGATCAACCCCCTCAAGGCGAGTCCCGGGTATGAGCCCCTCGCGCGCGGGATGGCGGCGGCGCTGCCGCACGTCGACGTGTTCGCGAGCGGTCACAACCTCGACAGCCTCGCGGAGGTTGCGCGAGCGATCGAAAGCGCCGGTCTTCGCCGCGCCCGCGCCTGACCTGGCAGGATCACGGCATGGCGACATATCTGCACACGATGGTTCGCATCACCGACCCGGGGCGGTCACGCGCGTTCTACGAGGCGCTCGGCTTCCGGTTCGAGCGAGAGATGGACATCGTTCGGAACGGTGAGCGCGAGGCGACGAACTACTTCTTCTCGATCGGCGACCAGGAGAGCGTCCTCGAGCTCACGTTCAACCACGACGGCCGCACGTACGACCTCGGCACCGGCTACGGCCATATCGCGATCGGGGTCGAGGATCTCGATGCGACGCTCGCAGCCCTCGAGGAGCAGGGCATCGAGCCGGAACGGGCGCCGTATCAGGTGAGCGAGGGCGGCTCGTTCCTCTGTTTCGTTCGCGATCCGGACGAGTACCGCATCGAGTTGATCGGCCGCTCCGGCTCGTAGGCGGCACGCCGCCGTGGCAACGATCGACCACGTGACGTTGCGGGCGAGCGACATCGACGCGTCGGTTGCTCTCTACGAGCGGAGCTTCGACCTGCTCGGATTCTCCGGGAAGCCCTTCGAGGACGACGGGTTCCACGAGTGGAACGACTTCTCGGTCGCGCCGGTCGAGCCCGATCGCCCGGGGACGCGGAATCTCCACATCGGCTTCGCCGCCGCGTCGCGCGAGCAGGTCGAGACGTGGTGGCTCGAGCTCACGCGGGTCGGCTACTGCGACGCCGGTGCGCCCGGCGTGAGGGCCGAGTACCGAGCCGACTACTACGGAGCGTTCGTTCTCGATCCTGACGGCAACTCGGTCGAGGCGGTCGTGCACGAGAGCACGACTCCAGAGGCCGGGACGATCGACCATGTCTGGGTTCGCGTGCGAGACCTCGGCGCGACGAGGCGATTCTACGAGCGCGTGCTACCCGCAGTCGGCGTGCGCCTGGCCGAGCGCCCGGGCCGCCTCGCGGCGCTGGCCGCCGGTGGCAGCTTCTCGTTCGTCGAGGGAACGCCGACTGAGAACCTGCATCTCGCGATCGGGGTCGGGGATCAGGAGACGGTCAGGGCGTTCCATGCGGCCGGCCTCGCTGCCGGCGGGATCGACGAGGGAGAGCCCGGCGAGCGGCCGCGCTACCACCCGGGCTACTACGGCGCGTACCTGCGCGATCCAGATGACAACAACATCGAAGCCGTCTTTCACGAGCGGTAGAGCCATCCAGGACGAGAGCACCCAGCGGCCGCGCGTCAACGTGACGGGAGCGATCCCGGAGCGCGTCCGTGCGTCGCTCGCGGCGGACTTCGAGCTCGCCGACTCGGTGGAGGGTGTCGACGGGATCCTCGCGCTGCTCCCGACGAGGGTCGACGACGAGTTGATCGGCCGTGCCGGGCGGCAGCTGCGGATCGTCGCCAACTACGGGGTCGGCGTCGACAACATCGATCTCGAGGCGGCGCGATCGCGCGGCATCGTCGTCGCGAACACGCCGGACGTGCTGACGAAGGCGACCGCCGAGCAGGCGATCGCCCTCACGCTCGCGCTGCTCCGTAGAGTCGCCGAGGGCGACCGTTTCCTGCGTCGCGGAGCCGAGTGGCGCTTCTCCGTCGAGTTCATGCTCGGCGAGAGCCTCGACGGCAAGACCGTGGCGATCGTCGGTCCCGGGCGGATCGGCCGCGAGACGGCGCGCCTCGCCGAGGCTCACGGTGCCGCGGTCCTCTTCGTGGGCCGTGGCGACTCGCTCCACGATGCGCTGCGTGTCGCCGACGTCGTCAGCCTGCACGTTCCCGCGACGGCCGCGACAAGGCATCTGATCGATGCCGACGCGCTCGCTGCGATGAAGTCCACCGCGGTGCTCGTCAACACGGCGCGCGGGACGATCGTCGACGAGGCCGCGCTCGTCGAAGCGCTCCGCTCGGGCCGCATCGCCGGCGCCGCCCTCGACGTCTTCGAGTTCGAGCCGCACGTGAGCGCTGGGCTCCTCGAGCTCGAGAACGTCGTGCTCACGCCGCACCTGGGCAGTGCGACGCGTGAGACGCGCGAGGCGATGGGGCTGCTGGCGGCCTCCGCGCTCCGGTCGCTGCTGATCGACGGGGTCGTCCCGCCGAACGTCGTGACCTGAGCCGCTTCCGGCATGATCGCCCGGGAGGGAAGCGTGATCGTTCTCTACGACAGCCCCGTGTCGGGCAACTGTTACAAGGTGCGGCTGCTGCTCGCACATCTCGGCGTGCCCCTTGAACGCCGCGAGGTCGACGTGGTCGACCGCTCGTCGCGGCCCGAGCTGCTCGGCGGTCTCAACCCGGCGCTTCGCGTCCCGACACTGGTGCTCGACGACGGCCGCCCGCTTGCCGAGTCGAATGCGATCCTCTGGTACTTCGGCGACGGGACTCGGTTCGTGCCGGTCGACCGCTACGAGCGCGCGCAGGTTCTGCAGTGGCAGTTCTTCGAGCAGTACGACCACGAGCCGTCGCTGGCGGTCGTCCGGTTCTGGCTCGCGTACTCGGGCAAGCCTGAGGCGTACGCCGATCAGGTCGAGGCCCGCCGCGCCGCCGGCTACCGCGCGCTCGATGCGATGGAGCGGCACCTCGCCGGCCGCGAGTGGCTCGTCGGCGGCGGGATGACGATCGCCGACATCTCGCTCTACGCCTACACGCACGTCGCCGGCGAGGGCGGGTTCGACCTCGGCCGCTACCCCGCGATCGAGGGCTGGCTGGCGCGCGTCGCCGCGCAGCTCGGCCACGTCACGATCGACGCGTGATCGTCCGCGTGCCCGTCGCCGGCCCGCGCCGGCAACCGGCACACACTTGTCACGGTCGCGTTTCACACACGTGACAACGGCCCCGCTACGGTCGCCACATGACGGCCAACGGGACGAAGGCGAACGGAGCGAAGCCGGCGCGCGCGGCGACGCCGTGGGGGGCGGCGATCGTGCTCGAGCGCCTCTCGCTGCCGCAACGGGTCGGTGACAAGCGGTTCTCGTCGGTGCTCGAGCTGCTCGAGACCGACAACGGCGAGCGGCTCCTTCGCTTCGCGTACTCGACGGACGGCGTCGTGCGCCGCGGCCCGGTCACGCTGCGGGAGCGTGACCTGACGCGGCTGCGGACGGAGCTCGATCGGCGCCCCGCGCTCGCCGAGCTGCTGTGGCTGGAGCCGGGTGGCGGTGCCTAGACGGCCGCCGCGACGGACATCCGGGCCGCGTCGACCAGCGAGCCCATGACGAGCGCGCCGTCGGCCGAGCCGAGGAGCCGGTCCACCGCATGCTCGGGGTGCGGCATCAGCCCGAGGACGTTTCCGGCCCCGTTGGTCACGCCGGCGACGTCGGCGACCGAGCCGTTCGGGTTCGACCCCGCCGCGTAGCGCAGGGCGATCTGGCCGGCCGCCTCCAGCTCGGCGAGCAGCTCGTCGTCGGCGAACCAGCACCCCTCGCCGTGCTTCACGGGGATCACGAGCTCCTGCCCGGGCCGGCAGCGCGCGAGGAGCGGGGTGTCGGTCTGCTCGACCCTGAGCGGCACGTCGCGGCAGACGAACGCCAGCGACGCGTTCGGGCGAAGGACGCCCGGGAGCAGCCCTGCCTCGGTCAGGATCTGGAAGCCGTTGCAGATCCCGAGCACGGGCCCGCCCTCGGCGGCAAACGCGCCGACCGCTCCGAGAATCGGCGAGAACCGCGCGATCGCGCCGCAGCGGAGGTAGTCGCCGTAGGAGAACCCTCCCGGGAGGACGACTGCGCTCGTGCCCGGCGGAAGGGCCGAGTCGCTGTGCCACACGCGGCGTGCGTCGGCGCCGAGCCGATCGAGTGCGAGCTGCGCATCACGGTCGTCGTTCGAGCCGGGGAAGACGACGACGGCGATCAGCGGACGCTCGTCGGGCGTCATTCCGCATCGAGCTCGATCGCGTAGCTCTCGATCAGGGGGTTCGCGAGCAGCCGGTCGCACATCGCCTCGAGCTGGCTGCGTGCCTCGACGGGGTCATCGGTTGCGAGCTCGACGTCGACGACCTTGCCGACGCGCGTCTCGCCGACGTCGAAGCCGAGGTGGCGCAGGGAGCTCGAGACCGCCTGCCCCTGCGGGTCGAGGATGCCCGGCTTGGGCCGGACGAGGACCGTCGCCTTCACTCGAGCACCACCGACGGCTGCGCCACGTACGCGGCGAACTCGAGGCCGGTCAGCCGCTCGAAGGCCTCGATGTACCGCTGCCGGGTGCCCGCCACGACCTCGTCCGGCAGCTCCGGGCCGGGCTCCGTCTTGTCCCAGCCGAGCGACTCGCAGTAGTCGCGCACGAACTGCTTGTCGAACGAGGGCTGTGCGCCGCCGGGGCGGTACTCGTCGGCGGGCCAGAAGCGTGAGGAGTCGGGAGTGAAGGCCTCGTCGGCCAGCACGAGCGTCCCGTCCTCGTCGATCCCGAATTCGAGCTTCGTGTCGGCAAGGATGATCCCGCGCTCGCGTGCGTACGCCGACGCGAACTCGTAGAGCGCCAGAGCGGCTGCCTCGACCTCATCGAACCGCTCGACCCCGACGAGCTCGGCCGCCGTCTCGCGATCGATGTTCTCGTCGTGCCCGGTTGTCGCCTTCGTCGCCGGCGTGAAGATCGGCTCCGGCAGTTGCTCGCTCTCCGACAGACCCTCGCGGAGCCGGTGGCCGCAGACGGTCCCCGAGCGCCGATAGTCGCTCCAGCCGGAGCCGGCCAGGTATCCGCGCACGACGCACTCGATCGGCAGCATCTCGAGCCGCCGGCACTCGGTCGTCCGGCCGTCGTCGCCGAGCGAAAGCAGGTGGTTGGAGACGATCGTGCGCGTCCTCGCGAACCAGAAGCCCGAGAGGCCGGTGAGCACGCGGCCCTTGTCAGGGATCGGTGTCGGAAGGACGACGTCGAAGGTCGAGATGCGATCGCTTGCGACGAGCAGCAGGCGCCGGTCGTCGACGGCGTAGAGCTCACGGACCTTGCCGCTCGCGACGTGCAGGGCCTCAGGCATGGACGGGTACCTCCTTGAGGTCGAGACGGCGCAGCCGGTCGAAGGCACCGTCGAGATGGGCGATGGTCGCCTCGAGATCGAAGACCTGGTCGAGCTCGGCCGTCCCGAGGCGGGCGGTGATCTCGGGGTCGCCGCGAACGAGCTCCTCGAAGTCGAGCTCCTCGTCCCAGGCCCGCATCGCGTTCCGCTGCACCGCCCGGTAGGCCTCGCCACGATCCATGCCGTGCTCGACGAGGGCGAGCAGCAGCCGGTGCGAGAAGAAGAGACCGTGGGAGGCCCAGAGGTTCCGTTCCATGCGGTCGGTGTGCACGACGAGCCCGTCGACGAGCCATGTGAAGCGGTCGAGCATGTAGTCGAGCGCGAGGAACGCGTCGGGGACGACGACCCGCTCCGCGGAGGAGTGCGAGATGTCGCGCTCGTGCCACAGCACGACGTTCTCGAGGCCGACGGGAGCTGCCGCGCGGACGACGCGGGCGAGGCCCGAGATGCGCTCGGCGATCTTCGGGTTGCGCTTGTGCGGCATCGCCGACGAGCCCTTCATGCCGGCGGCGAACGGCTCCTCGACCTCGCGCACCTCGGTGCGGGCGAGATGCCTGATCTCGGTCGCGAAGCGGTCGAGTGACGCGGCGCACAGCGCCAGCGCGGACAGGAGCTCGGCGTGCCGGTCGCGGGCGATCACCTGGGTCGAGACGGGATCCGGCTCGAGCCCGAGACGGGCGCAGGCGATCGCCTCGACGCGCGGGTCGATCGCGCCGTACGTCCCCACGGTCCCCGACAGCTGGCCGACCCGGCACGTCTCGAGCGCATGCTCGATGCGCTGCCGCGTCCGGTCGAGCTCGAATGCCCACCCCGCGAGCTTCCAGCCGAACGTCGTCGGCTCCGCATGCACGCCGTGTGAGCGCCCGATGCAGATCGAGCGCCGGTGCACCTCGGCGCGCCGGACGACCGCGTTGCACGCTCGCTCGACGCCGGCGAGCAGGAGCGCGCCACCGTCTCGAATCTGGAGGGCCAGCGCCGTGTCGAGCACGTCCGACGACGTCAGTCCGTAGTGCACCCAGCGGCCCTCGGGCCCGAGCTGCTCGCCGACCGCGTCGACGAACGCCGCGAGATCGTGGTCGGTCGTCCGCTCCAGCTCGGCCACGCGCTCGGCCGACGGCGGGACCGCGCCTGCGCGGATTGCGGCGACGTCGGCGGTCGGAATCGCGCCGATCTCGGCCCATCCCTCGAGCGCCGCCAGCTCGACCTCGAGCCACCGCTCGAGCTTGCCCTCCTCCGACCAGATGCGAGACATCTCCGGGCGGGAATAGCGGGCGATCACTCCGGTCAGTGTAGAGCGCGCCGAGGCCGGCGCCCGCAGGTCAGGTCAGCGCCAGGATCCGCGCCGCGAGCGCGGCTGCGTTCTTCGCGTTGTCGACGCCGACGGTCGCAACCGGCACGCCCGGCGGCATCTGGACGATCGAGAGCAGGGCGTCCAGGCCGTCGAGGACGGAGAGCGACGAGCGGAGCGGCACGCCGATCACCGGCAGCTCGGTGTGCGCCGCCACCACGCCCGGCAGGGCGGCGGCGAGGCCCGCGCCGCAGATCAGCACCTTGATGCCGCGCCCGGCGGCGGAACGCGCGTACTCGGCCACGGCGTCGGGGTTGCGGTGCGCCGAGCGCACCTCGAGCTCGCACGCGATCCCGCGCGTCTCGAGCTCGTCGATCGCGGGCTGCATGCGCGCCCGGTCGGACTCGGAGCCGACCAGGATCCCGACCAGCGGCTCAGCCATCGACCCCCGCCGCGATGTCGCGCCTGAAACGGGCCCCCTCGAACGAGACGAGATCGACGGCCCGGTACGCGTTCGCCCTCGCCTCGGACACGGTTTCGCCTGTGCCGGTCACGGAGAGGATTCTGCCTCCCGTGGTCACCACCCTGCCGTCCCGAACCGCCGTCCCGCTCTGGAAGACGAGCGCGCCGTCGGCCGTGGCCGCCTCGAGCCCGTCGATCGTCACCCCCGCGTAGTCGCTCGACTCCGGGTATCCGGGCGATGCGAGGACGACGGTGACGGCGGACGAGCTGTTCGGAGTGACCGTCGCCCGGGAGAGGTCGCCGCGGGCGGCGTGCAGGAGGACGTCGAGCAGGTCTCCCTGCAGGCGCGGCATGATCACCTGCGTCTCCGGGTCGCCGAAGCGCGCGTTGAACTCGAGCACCTTCGGCCCGTCGTCGGTGACCATCAGCCCGGCGAACAGGCAGCCCACGAACGGCGTGCCGCGGCGGGCGAGCTCGGCGATCACGGGCCGGTGCACCGCGTCGATGAGGGCGTCGACGTCGTCGACCCACGGCACCGGCGAGTAGGCGCCCATGCCGCCGGTGTTCGGGCCCGTGTCGCCGTCGCCGATGCGCTTGAAGTCCTGCGCGGCGGCCACCGCGAGGACATCGTGGCCGTCGGAGAGCCCGAAGACGGAGACCTCGCGGCCTTCGAGGAGCTCCTCGATCACCATGCCGCCGCCGAGAGCCTGCACGCTCCGCAGTGCGGCCTCGAGCTCGTCGGAGGTGCGGCAGACGAACACGCCCTTCCCGGCCGCCAGCCCGTCCGCCTTGACGACGCACGGCGTCCGCGCGACGGACAATGCCTCCGCCGTCGGAACGCCGGCCGCGCGCAGCACCTCCTTCGCGTACGACTTCGAACCTTCGATCCGCGCCGCCGCCGCGCTCGGCCCGAACACGGCGATGCCGTTCCGGCGGAGCTCGTCGGCGACGCCGGCGACCAGCGGCCCTTCGGGCCCGATGACCGCCAGTTCCGTGCCGAGCGTGTTGGCGAGACCGAGGAGGCCGTCGCCGTCGTCCGCGCGGACCGGGTGGCACACCCCGAGCGATGCGATTCCCGGATTCCCCGGGGCGGCGTGCAGCTCGGTGAGACTCGGGCTCTGCGCGAGCCGCCACGCGAGCGCATGCTCGCGCGCACCCGCCCCGACGAGCAGCACGTTCATCGGCCGATCCTACTCGGGGCGGTTCTCGCGTTCTCTGGCCCGGCGACGCTCCTCGTCCTGGAGCCGCCAGAGCTTCTCGTCGGGGTCGTCGCGCTTGCCGCGCAGCACGTACCAGGCCAGCACCGACGCGATCGTCAGGGGGACCACTGCGGAGAGAATCAGCACGACCTCGAGCGCGGTGTTGCCGGAGTTCGCGAGCACGAGGCTCAGGCGAGCACGCGCTCCCGTGCCGCGCCCACGCCGACGAGCTCGACCGGGATCCCGAGGTCGCCGGCCACGAACTCGACGTACGCGCACGCCGCCGCCGGCAGATCGCGCACGGTCGTCGCGTCGTCGAGCGGCTGCCGCCATCCGGGAAGCACCTGCCACACCGGCTCGGCATGGTGGAAGTCGGACTGGTGGGCCGGGAAGTCGCGGGTCTCGCGGCCGTCGGGAAGCCGGTAGGCGACACACACGGGCAGCTCGTCGAAGGCGGAGAGCACGTCGAGCTTCGTCAAGGCGAGCGCGGTCATCCCGTTCAGCCTGACGGCATACCGCAGCGCCACGAGGTCGAGCCACCCGCAGCGCCGCTCGCGCCCGGTGACCGTCCCGTACTCGCCGCCGAGCTCCCGCAGCCGGCCCTGGTCGGCGCCCGCGATCTCGGACGGGAACGGGCCCTCGCCGACGCGCGTGACGTAGGCCTTCGACACGCCGAGGACGCGGTCGATCCGGGTCGGCCCGATGCCGATCCCGGTCGGGGCGCCGGACGCGATCGGATTGGAGGAGGTGACGAACGGATAGGTGCCGTGGTCGAGGTCGAGCAGCGTCGCCTGGGCGCCCTCGAACAGGACGTGCTTGCCGTTGCGGAGCGCCTCGTCGACGAGCAGCGACACGTCGCCGACGTACGGCGCGAGGCGCTCGGCGAGCGCCGACGTGCGCTCCCAGACCTCTTCCAGGTCGAAGGGCTCGACCTCGTACACCTTCGACAGCCACACGTTCTTCTCCGCGAGCGCAACCTCGAGCTTCTGGCGCAGGATCTTCGCGTCGAGGACGTCCTGGACGCGGATGCCGATCCGCGAGGCCTTGTCGGCGTAGGCCGGCCCGATGCCGCGTCGCGTGGTTCCGATCTGCAGCGAGCCCAGCCGGCGCTCGGACGCCTGATCGATCGCGACGTGCCACGGCATGATCAGGTGCGCGTTGCCGGACACGACCACCACCGAGGTGTCGATGCCGCGCGCCGCCAGCTCGTCGAGCTCGTCGATCAGCACCTGGGGGTCGACCACGCACCCGGCGCCGATCACGGACGTCTTGCCGGAGATGACGCCGCTCGGCGTCTGCCTGATCTTGAACGTCTCGCCGTCGACGATGATCGTGTGCCCGGCGTTCGGGCCGCCCTGGTAGCGGCAGACGATGTCCGAGCCCTGCGCGAGCAGGTCGACGATCTTGCCCTTGCCCTCGTCGCCCCACTGCGCGCCCACGACGACGGTCGACGGCACGGCGTTGAGTCTAGAGGCCGGGACTACGTGAGCTGGAGCTGCCGCTCGTCCCGGTGCGCGAGCGCTGGCGGCTGCTCGCCGCGCCGCAGGACGATCTGATGTCCTGCGGCGCAGCGAACCACGCCGAGCGCGGTGTCCCGATCGACGCTGCCGCGGACGCTCGCGGCCTGGAGGGCGTCGGAGAACAACGCGCCACTACGCCGAGCAGCCTCGAGGCACGGCTCGCAGAGGCATGAGTACGCGGTCGCAGAGGGGGAGAGCCAGACCGTCGTCATCATGCCGCCGCTGCCAGGTCGGCGAACTTGGCGTAGCGTTTCTGGAAGGCAAGCTTCTCGATGCCGGTCGCGCCGTTTCTGTGCTTCGCGAGGATCAGCTCGGCGACGCCGGCGGACTCGGTTTCCTCGGGGTTGTAGTACTCGTCGCGGTACACGAACATCACGAGGTCGGCGTCCTGCTCGATGGAGCCGGACTCGCGCAGGTCGGAAAGGATCGGGCGCTTGTCGTGCCGCTGCTCGACGGCACGGGAGAGCTGGGAGAGCGCGACGATCGGGACGTCGAGATCGCGTGCGAGCACCTTCAGCGCACGCGAGATCTGCGACACCTCCTGTACGCGATTCTCCACCGTCGTGCCGCTCGTCATCAGCTGCAGGTAGTCGACGATCACGAGCGACAGCTCCGGCTCGCGCATCTTCAGCCGCCGCAGCTTCGAGCGGATCTCCATCATCGTGATCGAGCCCGTGTCGTCGACGTAGATCGGGGCCTTCGCGAGCTTGTCGCACGCGCTCGTCAACCGGGGCCAGTCGTCGGCGGCGAGCTTCCCGGTGCGCAGCCGCTGCGACTCGACCTTCCCCTCCGAGCACATCAGCCGCTGCGTGACCTCGGCCTTGGACATCTCGAGCGTGAACAGCGCAACGGGCTTCTCGTGGCGGACGGCGACGTTCGCGGCCATGCACAGGGCGAGCGCCGACTTGCCCATCGACGGCCGCGCCGCGACGATCACGAGGTTGCCCGGCTGGAACCCGGACGTCAGCCGGTCGACGTCGCGGAAGCCCGACGGGGTCCCGGTGATGTCCGTGCCCGCTTCGTAGAGCTTGGTGATCGTCTCGAACGAGTCCTTGAGCAGCTCGTCGATGTGCGCGAACTCGCTCGAGACGCGCTGCTGCGAGAGGTCGAAGACGATCTGCTCCGCTCGGTCGACGAGCTCGATCGTCTCGCCGGGCCGGTCGAAGCCGAGCCGCGCGATGTCGTTGCCGGCGCGGATCAGGCCGCGCAGCGTCGACATCTCGCTCACGATGCGGGCGTAGTGCGCGGCGTTCGACGCCGCAGGGACGAGCGCCGCGAGCTCGTGCACGCGCTCGGGCCCGCCGACGCCGGCCAGGGCGCCGGTCCGGTCGAGCTCGTCGACGACCGTGATCGCGTCGACCGGCTCGCCCTTCGCGTAGAGCGCGATGATCGACCGGTAGATCAGCCCGTGGCTCTCGCGGTAGAAGTCCCCCGCCGAGAGGCTGGTGGACTCCGTGACCGCCCCGATCGCCAGCGGCGAGAGCATCATCGCGCCGAGCACCGACTCCTCGGCATCCAGGTTCTGCGGCGGGACCGGGGCGGTCGCGAGTGCCTGGGCAGGCATTGCCATGTGGCGCCTAGTCAAGCCCTCTCCGCCGTCGTTCTCAACGGTGTGCAAAACCCCGTTCACACTCCTCTAACAAGTTCACGTGCAGGGATTATAGAACACACGTTCGCAATGCCAAGTGGATCAAAAGGTCGCTCCGAGCGCGGACTTTCGAGCCTGTTCCACAGGCCGTGGACGGCCCTGTGGAACATGCGTGCGTGACGATTCGTTAACGAACTGTCCACAGGCGGGTGGAGAGCCTGTGGAAAACCGCTACTCGGCCGGCTCGGCCTCGGCCTCGAGCTCCAGTTCGGGCGACTCGAGCGCTTCAACCTCGGCGACCACGCGCTCGTCCTCCTCGGCCACCGCCACTTCGGCGACCGCGGCCTCGGCCACCGCGTGCTCGTCGGCTGCGGCCTCGTCGGCGGCGCGGGCGGCTTCGGCCTCGGCCGCCTCGAGCGCGGCGAGCTCCTCCTCGGTCGGCAGCTCCTGGCCCTCCGGTGCGACGGCCAGGTGCAGCTCGGCGGTCACGCCGGCGAACAGCTCCAGCGGGACCGTGTAGCGCCCGATCCGCTTGATCGTCTCCATCTGCAGCTTGCGCCGGTCGATGCGGATCTTCTCCTGCTCCCAGAGCCGGTCGGCGACATTCGTCGCGGTCACCGAGCCGAAGAGCGAGCCCGTCGGGCCTGCGTTGACGTCGAAGCGGAACTCGACCGCGCCGATGCGGTCGGCGATCGCCTTCGCCTCGTCGGCCGTCTTCGCCTCGTGCCGCGCGCGCTGCGCGTCGCGCTTCTCGAGCTCGCGGATCAGCGCCGGCGTGGCGGTCTCGGCGAGACCGCGCGGCAGCAGGAAGTTGCGTGCGTAGCCGCGTGCGACGTTGACGACGTCGCCGCGGAGACCGAGCGAGTCGACGTCCTGCTTGAGGATCACCTCCACGGCGTCCTCCTACCGGTCCCCGACGTACGGGAGCAGGGCGATCTCGCGTGCACGCTTCACGGCGACCGCGACCTGGCGCTGGTGCCGGCGGCAGGCGCCGCTGATCCGGCGCGAGCGGATCTTGCCGCGCTCCGACACGTAGCGGCGAAGCTCGTTCACGTTCTTGTAGTCGATCTCGTCGACCTTCGTCTTGCAGAAGAAGCACGACTTGCGGCGTCCGCCCCCGGTGGGAGCGCCGCGCTTCGGCCTGCTGGTGCGTTCGGACTTCGGTGCTGCCACGCTCGTCTCCTTAGAACGGAATGTCGTCGTCGGCGGACTGGAAGTCGGCGTCGGCGGCGCTCTGCGCGCCGGCCCCGGCGGGCACGAACTGGTTGCCGCCGCCCTCGCCGCCCGCCTCGCCGCGGCCGCCCAGGAACTGCACGGTGTCGGCGATCACCTCGACCGCCTGGCGCTTCGTTCCGTCCTGTGCGTCCCACTCGCGCCACTCGAGGCGCCCGTCGATCGCGACCGGGCGGCCCTTCGCGAGGTACTGCGCGCAGTTCTCGCCCTGCTGGCCCCACACGGTGATGTCGAAGTAGTTCGGCTTCTCGGTCCACTGCCCGGTCGCGCCATCCTTGCGGCGCGTGTTCACGGCGATCCGCAGTCCGCAGACCGAGGTGCCCGACGGGGTGTGCCGGAGCTCCGGGTCGCGGGTCAGGTTGCCGACCAGGACGACGCGGTTGATGTTGGCCATGGTTCTTTCTGCTCCTCTCCCTAGACCAGGCCCAGGCTACTCGGACGCCTCGTCGCTGTCACCGGCGGGCGCGGACGCGGCCCGGGCGGCCGGGGGCGCAGGCGGCGGCGCCGACGGCGGCTTCGTGTGGCCGCCCTTCACGCGGCGCACGGCCAGGTGCCGCACGACCCCGTCGGTGATCTTGAGGACGCGCGTGATCTCGGCGAGCGCCTCGGGCGTCGTCGTGAACAGCAGGAGGTGGTAGACCGCCTCGTTCTTGTGGTCGATCTCGTAGGCGAGATGGCGGCGGCCCCAGGGCTCGTGCCCGTCCCACGTCCCGTCCGCGCCCTCGACGGCGTCGCGGACGCGCTGGATGATCTCGTTGCTGCGCTCCTCCGCGAGCTCCGGGTCCAGCAGCAGCATGATTTCGTACTCGTTCAAGCCGAATTCCTCCTTCTCATGGACTGAGTCGGCCCCGCCTCCTTGGCGCCGCTTCGGCAAACGGCGCGACGGGCGTGGCGAGAAGCGGCGGCAGTGTAGCATCGGCGCCGTGAAGCGCCTCCTTGCGCTGGCGGTCGGCGCCCTGGGTCTGACGGCGTGGCTCAGGCGCCGGCGGGAGCGC
>DATIXY010000030.1:0-14391 GCA_035518115.1 Gaiellaceae bacterium
TTCGCCGTCGCCCCGAAGTGGACACCGCAGGCGCTGGAGCGGGCGAAGGCCTGGCTCGCCCGCGACGCCCGGAAGGTCCTCGTCGTCGCCACGGCGATCGTTGGAGCCTGGTTGCTGGTCAGGGGCGTTATCCCCCTGTTCGGCTGAGGCGCACCGGACGCACCTTCCCGCCCGCGAACCGCGCTGTCGCGCGCGTAGCCGAGACGACGTAGACCCTTTGGTCAGACGCGGCTATCGTGCTTGCGCCGTGTCAACTGTCCTTGCTTCCTAGTCCTGATGTCTAAGCGGTACCACGTCCACACGTTCGGCTGCCAGATGAACGCGCACGACAGCGAGCGCATCAAGGGCCTGCTCGAGGAGCTCGGTCTCGGCGAGGCCGCCGCGCCGGAGGACGCGGACGTCGTCGTCTTCAACACGTGCACGATCCGCGAGAAGCCCGACACGAAGCTCGCCGCGTACCTCGGAGCGGAGGCGGCGCGCAAGCGCGTCGACCCGTCACGGGTGATCGCGGTCGGCGGCTGCTACGCCGAGGCGCAGCGCGATCGCATCTTCGAGCTGTATCCCCAGGTCGACGTCGCCTTCGGCCCCGGGTCGATCGCACACCTCGGCGAATGGCTCGGAGCCGGGGGCGAAGGAGTCGCACGCGGAAGCTTCGGCCTGGACCGCCGGTCGTTCGCCGCCTCGCTGCCGATGCACCGCGAGCGGTCGTTCCAGGCGTGGGTGCAGGTGTCGATGGGCTGCAACTCGGTGTGCTCCTACTGCATCGTCCCCGCGGTTCGCGGGCGCGAGGTGTCGCGCCGGCCGGGCGAGATCGTCGCCGAGGTGACGCGCCTCGCAGCCGAGGGCGTGAAGGAGGTGACCCTCCTCGGCCAGAACGTCAACTCGTGGGGGCGTGACCTGCTTCCCGACACGCGCACCGAGTTCGGCGAGTTGCTACGGGCGGTCGACGGCATCGACGGGATCGAGCGGATCCGCTTCACGAGCCCGCACCCGAAGGACTTCCGCGATCCGGTCATCGCCGCGATCGCCGAGTGCACGGCCGTGTGCGAGCAGGTGCACCTGCCGCTGCAGTCGGGGTCGACGCGGATCCTGAAGGCGATGCGCCGGACGTACTCGCGTGAGCGCTACCTCGCCCTGGTCGAGAAGCTCCGCGCGGCGATCCCGGACGTCGCGCTCGGCACGGACATCATCGTCGGCTTCCCGGGCGAGACCGAGGCCGACTTCGCAGAGACCCTCGACGTCGCAACCGAGGTCGGGTTCGACAGCGCGTTCACGTTCGTCTACTCGCCCCGGGCCGGGACCGAGGCCGCGGCGATGCCGGGCCAGGTGCCGCACGAGGTGAAGATCGAGCGGCTCGAGCGGCTCGTCGCGGTCACGCAGGAGTGCGCGCGCCGGCGGAACGAGTCCCGGGTCGGCCGGGTCGAGCAAGTGCTGGTCGAAGGCCCCTCCCGCACGGACGGCGCGCTCCTGCGCGGCCGGACCCGCCGGAACACGACCCTCAACTTCGACGGCGACGCAACGGCGGGCGAGTGCGTCGACGTGCTCGTGACCGCCGCCACCTCGACCACGCTCCGCGGCACCAAGCACGCTCTGGCCGCGGCGTAAGGCAGGATTCGCCGATGCGCGTCCTCGTCACCGGCTCCTCCGGCCAGATCGGGACCAACCTGGCGTTGCGGCTGATCGCCGACGGTCACCAGGTCTTCGGGGTCGACAAGCGACTCAACTCGTGGGTGCCGGAGGCGTTCCCGACGCTCCTCCAGGACCTCGCGGGGCACTATCCGGCCTTCCGCGGCGGGATCGGCGGCGTCGAGTACCCCGAGGTCGATCTCGTCGTGCACCTCGCCGCGCACGCGAAGGTGCACCAGCTGGTTCGCCAGCCCCACCGCGCGCTCGAGAACGCGATCATGACCTTCAACGTGCTCGAGTACGCGCGGGCGCTGGGGCTGCCGCTGATCTTCTCCTCGACGCGCGAGGTGTACGGCGACGTGCACCGCTTCGAGGAGTACGCCGAGGAAGCCGCGGACTTCGCCTACACCGAGAGCCCGTACTCGGCGTCGAAGATCACGAGCGAGGCGTTCATCTACTCGTACGCACGCTGCTACGACCTCCGGTACCTCGTCTTCCGCTTCTCGAACGTCTACGGCCGCTACGACTGCGACCTCTGGCGGATGGAGCGCGTGCTGCCGCTGTGGATGCACTCGCTCTCGCGCGGCGAGCCGATCACGATCTACGGGGGCGAAGAGAAGCTGCTCGACTTCACCTACATCGACGACTGCGTGGCCGGCATCGCGCAGGGCGTGTACGGGCTCGAGTCGGGCGCGCTGCAGAACCAGACGATCAACCTGGCGTACGGCGAGGGCAACACCCTCGTCCGCGCCGCGAACCTGATCGCCGCCGAGCTCGGCGTCGAGCCCCGGATCACGCTGTCGCCGTCGCTGCTCGGCGAGGTGACGCACTACGTCGCCGACATCAGCAAGGCGCGGGAGCTGTTGGGCTGGCAGCCCGAGACGTCGCTCGATACCGGCATCCCGCGGGCCGTCGCCTGGTTCAAGGAGTGGCGGGCCGAGCATCCGGACGAGGATCGTCCGTTCGTGAGGCCGCAGGCGGCCGACGAGGTCGATCATGGGTTCAAGCAGCCCGCGCGCGCCGGCACCTGACGTCGTCGCGCTCTTCGGCCCGACGGCATCGGGCAAGACCGCCGTCGCTGCGCACCTGGTCGACCTGATCGAGGCCCGGCCGATCTCGGCCGACTCGGCGGCGCTCTACGCCGGCCTGCCGGTTCTGACCGCCGCGCCGCCGTACCCGACCGAGCTCGTCGGCGTCGTCCCGCTCGCCGAGCCGGTCTCCGTCGGCGCCTACCAGCGGCTCGCGCACGCGGCGATCGACCGTGCGCTCGCCGAGGGCAAACGCGCCCTGGTCGTCGGGGGCACCGGCCTCTACCTGCGGGCAGCCCTTTCCGAGCTGCGGCTTGCCCCGCCGCCCCGGCCGGGCGAGCGCGAGCGGTGGGAGGCTGTCTACCTCGAGCTCGGGCCCGAAGGCGCGCACGCGCTACTGGCCGAACGCGACCCGGCGGCCGCCGAGCGCATTCACGCGAACGACCGCAAGCGGGTCGTTCGCGCACTCGAGCTCTCCGAAGCCCGGAGCTCACTGGCTCCGGATCGTGACGACCTCTGGAGCGCCGAGTTCCGGCGCCCGACGCTGCTCGTGGCGCTCGACGTCCCACTCGAGGAGCTCGACCGGCGAATCGACGCGCGCACGGTGTCGCTCGCCGAGCACGGTGCGGCCGAGGAAGCCCGTCGAGCGTGGTCGCAGCCGCTCTCTCCCGCGGCGGCGAAGGTGCTCGGGCTGGAGGCGTTCGCGACGCTCGACGAGGACACCGCGATCGCCGCGGTCGCGGCGGCGACGAAGCGGCTCGCGCGGTACCAGCGCAAATGGCTCCGCCGGCTGCCGGGCGCCGTTACCCTCGACGGCAGCCGCCCTGCAGAGGAGATCGCCGATGAGATCGTCGCGCTGGAACGCTCAGGGGAACATCTACCTCGTCACCGAGGAGACACCGCTACGCCCTGACGACGTCCGTGAGGGAGCGGCCGGCGCCGACGGCATCCTCGAGGTCGTCGCCGCAGGCGACGACTGGCTCGAGATCGTGATCTGGAACCCCGACGGGACGCAGGCGGAGATGTCGGGCAACGGGACGCGCATCGCCGCGCGCTGGCTCGCGGAGCGCACGGGAGCAGATCACGTCGAGGTCCGGGTGGGGGCGCGCAAGGTCGGCGCGCGGATGGTGGACGGCGTGCTCGTCCAGCAGGACCTCGGGCCCGTCGCCGTCGGCGAGCCGGAGGAGATCGACGGCATCCGCTTCACGCCGGTCGATGTCGGCAACCCGCACGCGGTCGTCGCCGGCGACCCGGGCGAGCTGCCGCGCATCGGGCCGTTGCTCGAGACCCACGAGCGCTTCCCCGGCCGCACGAACGTCCAGGTCGCGCGCTGGGCTCGGGACGGGATCGAGGCGCGGGTCTGGGAGCGGGGCGTCGGCGAGACGGCGTCGTCCGGCTCGAGCGCGGTCGCGGTTGCCGCGGCGCTCGGAGCGGAGCAGGCAACGGTCAACTTCCCCGGCGGCCCGCTCCACGTCCGCTTCGCCGACGGTCGCGCGCTCCTGACCGGCCCGGCGGTGCGCGAAGACATGGTGCCTGGCACCTAGGAGCCAGGCATCCCGACCGTCAGCCGCCGCCGATCCCGAACTCGCGGAGCGCGTCGTTGAGCGACGTCTTGCGGTCGGTCGACTCGTTCCGCCGCCCGATGATCAGCGCGCACGAGAGGTGGTAGGTGCCGGCCGGGAAATCCCTCGGCCGCGTGCCGGGAACGACGACGGAGCGGGGCGGCACGACGCCGCGGTGCTCGACGGGCTCGGCGCCCGTGACGTCGATGATCGGGATCGATGCGGTGAGCGTCACGCCCGGCGCCAGCACCGCCTCGCGGCCGACCCGAACCCCCTCGACGATGACGCTGCGCGACCCGATGAAGGCGCCGTCCTCGACGATCACCGGTACCGCGCCGGGCGGCTCGAGGACGCCGCCGATGCCGACGCCCCCCGCGAGATGGACGTCTGCGCCGATCTGCGCGCCCGAGCCGACGGTCGCCCAGGTGTCGACCATCGTCCCCGGGCCGACCCAGGCGCCGATATTGACGTACGACGGCATCAGGACGACGCCCGGCGACAGGTACGCACCGAAGCGCGCAACCGCAGGCGGGACGACGCGGACACCGAGCTCGTCGTAGCCCGACTTGAGCGGGATCTTGTCGTGGTAGGCGAAGGGACCGACCTCCTGGGGCTCGAGGCCGCGCACGCGGAAGTAGTCGAGGATCGCCGCCTGGACGTCGGCGTTCACGCGCCAGCCCTCGCCGTCCGGCTCGGCGACTCGAAGCTCACCGCGGTCGAGCGCCGCGACCGTCTCGAGCGGGTCGAGGCTCACAGCACATCCCGCAGGATCGCGGCGGCCCGCTCGCATTGCTCCTGCGTCGGCACGAGCGCAAACCGGACGTAGCCCTCTCCCGCCGCCCCGAAGAACGCCCCCGGCGCGCACACGATCCCGTGCTCGAGCAGTCGGCGGGCGAACGGCTCGGACGGCCCTCCGACGTCGAGCCAGAGATAGAACGTCGCGGCGGAGCCGGCCAGCCGGAGCCCGCTCGCCTCGAGCACGGGGAGAATCGTCTCGCGCTTGCGCGCGTAGAGCGCGCGGACGCCTGCGACGTGCGCGTCGTCGCTCCAGGCCGCGATCGACGCGCGCTGCACGAACTCCTGCGGCGCCGTTCCGACGGTGGGGCGGAAGCTGCGCAGAGCATCGCACACCACCTGCGGCGCGCAGACGAAGCCCGAGCGGTAGCCGGTCATCGACGATCGCTTCGAGAGCGTGTTGAAGACGACGACGTTCGTACGATCGCCGACCTGAAGCGCGGAGACCGGAGGCTCGTCGAACCAGAGCTCCGAATACGCCTCGTCCGAGCAGAGCAGGAATCCGTGCTCGCGTGCGCGCCCGGCGAGCTCCTCGTAGAACGCGGGTGATGCGACGGCGCCTGTCGGGTTGTTCGGGTAGCAGACCCAGAAGACCGCGATCTCGTCCCATGCCTCGAAGGCGTCGAGATCGGGAAGCCACCCGGAGCTCTCGCGGAGCGGGACGGTGACGACCGACCCGCCGCCGAAGAGCGCTCCGCGCTCGTACACCGGATACGCGGGCTCCGGGATCGCGATCCCGCGCTTCTCGGCGAGCGCGACCTGGGCGAAGGAGAAGATCGCCTCCTTCGAACCGAGCGTCGGAACGATCTCGGTCGCCGGGTCGACGGGGACCCCGAAGCGCCGGTCGATCCAGCCGGCAATCGCCGTGCGCAGCTCAGGCAGGCCGGTCGCGCGCGGGTACGAGGAGACGTCGTCGACCGACGCGAGCAGCGCCTCGCGGATGAAAGGCGGCGTCACTTCCCGCGGGTCGCCCATACCGAAGTCGATCGGCTCGATCCCCCGCGCGCGCACCTCGGCGCGCCAGTCGTCGAGGCGCGCGAAGGGATACTGCTCGAGCTCGGCGAGCACGGGGGAGAGGTGGAGCGTCACGCTCAGACCGTACCGTGAAGCTGCTTCAGGTCGTGCAGCACGTCGGCGGCCGTGACGGTCGCGTCGTAGTAGGCCCGCTCGTGCCCGGCCGGGTCGACGAGGACCTCGAACGAGGAGTGGCTGACCGTTTTCGCCGGTCCCGGCACGGCTGCGACGTGCCAGGCGCGCCAGACCGGCGACAGCTGGACGCGAGAGCCGATCAGATAGTGGAACGCCGTCGTCAGGTGGTGCGAGCGGATGAAGGCCCGCACCGCGGCCGGCGTGTCGCCCTTGGGGTCGACGCTCACCGCGACGACGCGCAGATCGGGCGCCTTCGCGAGCGCCTGATTCAGGTTCTGGGCGATCAGCGGGCAGACGTCGGGGCAGTGGGTGTAGATGAACGCGACCGCTACCCACTTGCCGCGGAAGTCCGAGAGGCTGATCGCACGCCCACGGTCGTCGTGCAGCGAGATCTGAGGTGCGAGCGGCTTCGCCTGGAGGATCGCACCGCCGACCTGCGCCGTCGTGGTCGCCGGACCGGAGATCTTCGGTGTCGACGAGCCGCCGCAGCCCGCGAGCACGAGCACGGCGAGCAGGACCGCGCCTGCTGCTGCGTTACGCATTCGACAGCCTCCGGCGGCGGCGGAGGAACAGCGAGGCGCCGAGCCCGATCGCGACGAGCACAAGCGCCCCTCCTGCGATCTTCAGCCGGTCGGCATTGGTCGAGCTGTGCACGACCGGCGGCGGCGCGACCTGGATCCCGTGCAGCGCGAGCAGCCGGCGAACCGCGGTGTTGGCGGCCGCCGCCATCGTGTCGCCGTCGGCGGATGCCGGCGGGGGCAGCGCATGGATCGCCTTCACCTCGGCGGCCGGCAGCGGCTTGTGCCACCACAGCCCGTACCCGTGCGGGAAGACCACGAGCACGCGTGCCTTGTTCACGTAGCTGAGCTCCGTCCCAAGGAACTTTGCGTATTCCTGCGGCGGCCGCGTGAAGAGGACCGATATCGCACCGAGATCGCCCTTCCCGGCGATCAGCGCAACCTTGATCGGTACGCCTCCCTTGCGCCCCGACGCGAGCGCGGCGTTGAGCGCCTGCTTCTGCGCGCTCGAGACGGAGGTCGTGTACGGGTAGAAGGCGTCCTGCTGGATCAGCCAATCGCTTGCGGGGTCGGCGTCGGCGCGCGCAACCGACACGCCGACCGACAGTGCGAGCAGGAACGCCGCGGTGGCGAGGACGGCTCTAGCCAAGGACCGACCTCAACAAGAGGATGATGAGGACGACTGCGGCCACGCCGGCGACCAGTGCGCCGAGCGCGGCGAACAGCCGGATGCCGACTCCCGCCGTCACGACGCCACGTTCAGCGTGAACGGCGCGGTCAGGATGTGGCCGCCGACCTGGGTCTGCAGGAACAGCCGCCACGTGCCGGGAACCGGGACGAGCACGCCGACCGTGAGCTTGCCCGGCGTCGTCGAGGTGCCGGTCACCCTGGCCCCGCCGAGCAGGCTCGTGCACCCTGCTGCGCCCTTCGCGCAGACGTGGGTGTGGAAGTAGTCGAGCGTGCCCTTGCGGAAGAAGATCGCGTGGGCGAGCGCCCCGTACCACGGCGTGAACGTCGCAGGCTTGCCGTCCGGTCCCGTCACCTTCAGCTTCAGGAAGGCGGCCTGGATCGCGTGCAGCTTCGGGACCTGGTCGAGTGTGAACGTGTAGCCGCCGGCCTTCACGCTGCGCGCCGGCGGCGGCAGCGGCTGGCGCACGTACTTCCCGGCGACGTGCACGTTCCGGGTCAGCTGGAAGTTCGCCTGCTGCCCGTACCGCGGGTAGACATCGACGACTGCGTGGTAGTTCCCAGGCGCAGGGAAGGTGATCTTCTCGCTGATCTTGCCGTCGGGCGCGACCGGCGGGTGCCGGTGCACGATGTAGGCGAGATCGTCGCGAACGAGGATCAGGTGAACCCCGGTGTGCGGGCCGGGGCCCCGCTTGAACGCCGTCAGGGGGCTGCCGTCGGGGCTCTGGATCGTAAAGGAGACCGTCGTCGGCGTGTTCGCCTTTGCCGGACCGGCGGGCTGGAAGTGGGTGAGGGAATAGATCCGCGCCGGCGCGATGGTCGGTGTCAACGAGCCCGACGAGCCGCCGCAGCCTGCCAGCAGCGCGGAGAGGAGTGCGAGGACGAGCCAGCGTGCTTTCACGGTTTCTCCGGTGGGAAGATGAATGAACGGTGTGGTGGGACGTAGGCGCCGAGCTCGACGACGATCTGTGAATGCGGGGTCAGCCGGACGCCGGCCGCGTCACCCCGGACGAGCTTGCCCGCCACGTACGCGCGCACGGCGAGCGACGAGCGGAACGAGGCGACCCGGTGGGGCGTGAGCGCCTGGCCCCAGAGGCGGAAGAGGTCGCCGATCGTCACCCGGCGCCCGCGGGCGACGTCGAGGACGCCGATCGGTGACCGCGTCCGGATCGGGTAGTCGCAACCCGCCCCGCGGCCGATCCCCGCGGGGATGATCACCACGCGGCGGTTCACGAACACCTCGACGTGCACCTGGAAGGTCCCCTGCGACGCTACGCAGCGAAGGCCGGCGACCGGGCTCCCGTCGAGCTGCTGCGCAGGCGGGCGGTAGCGCGGGCCGGGGCCGATCGGCCACGGGTGCACGGAGGGGTCGCCTCCGAGCGCGAGCAGCGTCAGCGCCAGCGCGATCACCGGGCGAGCCTCCGCGGCTGATCGGCGAGCAGGCTGAGCCCGGCGGCGCAGATGCCGCCCACGATCGCAGCGGCGCAGGCGAGTCGCGCGAGCTCAGCCGGCAGCGCGGAGATGACCGCGCCGTGCAGGAAGACCGGGAGCGAGCTGAGCATGCCGGCGGCCGCGAGCGCGCCGATCACCCCTGCGGCGGTCGTCCGGCGCGTGCCGGCGGTTCGTATGAGGATCATGGCCGCGACGGTCGCGACGATCGCGCCGCCGGCCAGCTGGAACCACTCGATGCCGCCGGTCGGGGCATCGCGAACTGCGAACGCCGTGATCGCGGTGAGCGCAGCGATCCCGGCGACGATCGCGAGCACGAGCACGAGCGTGGCCCGGTTACGCGGCCGGCGGAACGCAACCGCGACGATCGCTGCTGCGGCGGCGATCGCGCCGAGCAGCCAGGCGAGGAGGTCGGGTCTCGCAACGTGGACGAACGTGCCCGTGATCGCCGCGGCACGCCCGTCGACCGTCAGGGGAACGGACCATCGTCCGACCGTCCCGCTTCCCCCGCCGGGCGGGGCGAGGCGGTGGTCGTGCCACGCGAACGAGCGGCCGCCCGCCACGCGCTGCCAGCCGGAGCCCGCCGACACGATGCGGTCGGCATCCGCCGTCGGCGATGCCCGGTTCGCCTCGACCGAGCCGTCGGCGAAGCGGATCATCGGCTCGCCGAGATAGCCGCGCACCACGACAGTGTGGCCGGGCGCGACGGTCACGTGCAGCGAGCGGTCACCGTCGAGCACGCGCACCGAGACCCCCGCGACCGGACGGCCGACCACGAGCCGGTCGTCGAGCGCCACGACCGGCCCACGGCCGTGCGCAGCCGCATTCGCGGGCAGCAGCAGCGCCAGCACGACCATGACGACGAGCCACAGCAGGGTCAGTCTCCTCCTTCGCTTCTCTCTCGGCCGCGTCGGCGACGCGGCAACCGCACGGTCAGGCGAGACGCGGAGGAGCACGTCCGGCCTGCGCGGTTGCGAGCGGCCGCCGGCAGGCGACCGTGACCGCCGTGGCGGGACGGAGCTGCAGCAGACGTAGGCGCGCCGGTCGGGGCTTCGACGCCGAACGGGCGAAGGCGTCGACCACCGCGGTGGCGACGTGGAGCAAGAGTGCGATCACCGCACCGACGCCGACGGCGACGACCGCCGCCCACCAGCCGCCGTGACCGACGATGCCCGCGACGCCGCCGGGATGTCCGGCGGCGAAGAGCCCTTCCAGGAACTCCTGGATCGCATAGATCGCGATCAGCAGGCAGGTCGACACGAGCCAGACGGCGCCGAACGAGCGGCGGCGCCCGCTCGGCCGCCCGGTCGCGAGCGCCTGTGCGATCCGCGCCAGGAAGCTTCCGGTCGCGAGGCAGAGCAGCAGCACGAGCCACGGCGCGAACGAGTCGAGGTACGAGTGGCCCTGCGCCACGAGCTGCGCCGACGCCTGTGGGCCGTAGGCGATCCGGTAGCGCAACTGGTGCACGACAAACGCCCCGACGGGCAGCAGCAGCAGCCCCCGAGAGCGAAGCGACACGCCCGTGACCCTCGAGATCACGCCGCCAAGGGTAGCCCTAGCCCGAGAGGAATCGCTTCAGCGCAGCGAGCGTCCGCTCGAGCTCGGCGATCTCGACCCGCTCGTCCGCCGTGTGGGCGTAGCGGGTGGCACCGGGCCCGAGGTTGACCGCATCGAGGCCCCTCGCGGCGAAGTCGGCGACGTTCGTCCAGGCCTGCTTCGGCTCGACCGCGAACTCCCCCGCGGCCCGGAGCGCCGCGAGCACCGGCCCGTCGAGCGACGGCACCCGCGCAGGCGGCGAGTTCGAGAGGATCTCGACCTCGCGCCCGACGAGCTCGGTCACCCGGTCGACCGCCGACTCCGGCGTGCGATCGGGCGCGTAGCGGAAGTTGAGGGTCGCCTCGACGGTGGCGGGGATCACGTTCGATGCGATCCCGCCGTGGATCTCGGTGACCGACAGCACCTCGCGGAAGAGCAGCCCTTCGAGCACGACATCCCGGGGCTCGAGCGCCAGGACGCCGCGCAGCCCGTCGAACGCGAGGCCGACCGCATTGACGCCGAACCACGGACGGGCGGAGTGCGCGGCCCGTCCCTCGAACACCACGCGCGCGACGAGGTTGCCGAGGCAGCCGAGCTGCAGCGTGTTGTCGGTCGGCTCCAGCACGACCACGAGCGCCGCGTCGTCGACGAGCGGCACCGAGTCGAAAACGCCGGGCAACGGGTTCACGGCCGGACCGAGCTCCTCGCGCGGGAAGAACAGGACGGCGACGTCGTAGGCGAGCTCGGCCGCGGCCGCCCAGTTGGCGAGCTCGATCATCACTGCGAGACCACCCTTCATGTCGCTCGCGCCCAGCCCGATCACCGCGCCGTCGCCGATGCTCCCCGGGAGGTTGTTCTGCTCGGGGACGGTGTCGGTGTGCCCTGCCAGCAGCACCAGCGGCCGCCCGTCCCGCCTGGCGTAGACGAGCGACTCGCCGTCGTCGAACACCGCCGGCAGCCTCACGGCCTGCCGCACGTACTCGGTGACGGCCGCTTCCGAGCCCGAGACGGAAGGGATGTCGACGAGCTCGAGCGCCCGTCCGGCGAGCGGGGTGGCTGGGTCCGCTGCGGGCATAATCGGGCCGATGATTCCACGTTTGGCGGGCGACGAGGTCGAGCGCGGCTTCGTGCTTGCGGTTCTCGCGCAAGGGGTGGATGCCGACGACGAGCTCGCCGAGGTGCGCGAGCTCGCCCGAACTGCGGGCGTCGAGCCGGTCGGGGCGGTCGTGCAGCGCCGTGCGCGGCCCGCGCGCGTCACCTACGTGGGCCGCGGCAAGCTCGACGAGCTCAAGGACCAGTTCCGCGCCGCGTCGGCCGAGAGCCTGCTCGTCGACGACGAGCTCGACCCGGCGCAGCAGCGGTTCCTCGAGGACGAGCTGAAGACGCGCGTCGTCGACCGCACGCAGCTGATCCTCGACATCTTCGCCCAGCATGCTGTGACGTCCGAGGGAAAGCTGCAGGTCGAGCTCGCGCAGCTCGAGTACAACCTTCCGCGCATGCGGGGCATGTGGCAGCACCTCGAGCGCCTCGGGGGCGGCGTCGGGACGCGCGGCCCGGGCGAGTCGCAGCTCGAGACCGACCGGCGCCTGGCACGGAGGCGGATCTCGCTGCTCAAGCGGCGGCTCAAGGACCTCGAGCGGCAGCGCGAGACGCGCCGCAGCGAGAGGCAGCGGACCGAGATCCCGACGATCGCGCTCGCGGGCTACACGAACGCGGGCAAGTCGACGCTCCTGAACGCGCTCACCGGGGCCGATGTCTCCGTCGAGAACCGTCTCTTCGAGACGCTCGATCCGACGACGCGCGGGTTCGAGCATGACGGCCGCCGCTACCTGGTGACCGACACGGTCGGCTTCATCCGCCGTCTTCCGCACCAGCTGGTCGAGGGGTTCGCCTCGACGCTCGAGGAGACGCTGGTCGCCGACATGGTGCTGCACGTCGTCGATGCATCGTCTTCCGAGGACGAACAGGACCGCCAGCGCGAGGCAGTCGACGACGTGCTGCACGAGATCGGAGCGGGGGAGCTGCCGCTGGAGCTCGTCCTGAACAAGATCGACCGCGTCGACCCGCTCGGACGGCGGCGGCTGCGCAACCGGTTCCCGGGCGCCCTGCAGGTGTCGGCGCTCGACGGCGAGGGCCTGGACGAGCTCCGCGCCGAGCTCGCCCGGCGGTTCGACGATCGCTTCGAGCGGGTCAGGCTGCTCGTGCCGTACGAGGAGGGCGCGCGGCTCTCCGAGCTCTATGCGCTGGGGACGCCCGTGGAGCAGCGGGAGGACACGCCCGAGGGCGTCGTCGTCGTGGCGCGCCTGCCACGGCGCGACCTCGTCCGTTTCGCGCCGTTCCTGATCGCCGACGCGGACGGGACGAAGCTGGAGAGCGCCTGATCGAGCTTCCGATCCGCCGGTTGCGGGACGACGCGGTGATCCCGAGCCGTGCGTTCGCGGGCGACGCCGGGCTCGACCTCGCCGCGTGCGAGCGGGTGGAGCTGCGGCCGGGCGAGCGGGCGCTCGTCGGGACCGGGCTCGCGGTCGCCATCCCCGACGGCTACGCCGGGTTCGTGCAGCCCCGTTCCGGGCTGGCTGCGCGCCACGGGATCTCGATCGTCAATACGCCCGGGCTCGTCGATGCCGGCTACCGGGGCGAGCTCAAGGTCGCGCTGCTCAACACCGACATCCGCGACTCGTTCGTCGTCGAGCCGGGAATGCGGATCGCGCAGCTCGTCGTCCTGCCGATCCCGGCCGTCCAGCCGGTCGAGGTCGACGAGCTTCCGGCGAGCGACCGTGGCGCCGACGGCTTCGGTTCCTCGGGCGCGTAGAAGTACAGTCGCCTGGTGGAGCCGCGGATTCGCGTCAGCGCGATCCTGATGTGGCAGGGCCGGATCCTGCTGTGCCGCCAGGAGAAACCCGGTAAGGAGTACTGGCTGCTCCCGGGCGGGGGAGTCGACGCAGGTGAGACGCTCGTCGAGGCTCTCCGGCGCGAGCTGCGCGAGGAGCTCGGCGTCACGGCGGACGTGCAGTTCGAGGGACCGGTCGCGCTCGTCGACTCGATCGCACCGAAGTCGCTCAAGTCGCGCAAGCACGTCGTGCACATCATCTTCGCCGCCGACCTCTCGCACCGTTCGCTCCACGACGTCGAGACGAAGGATGCGTCGGTGAAGGGCGCACGCCTCTTCTCGACCGAGGAGCTCGCGGACGTGGTCGTGCACCCGCCGATCAAGCGCTTCCTCGCCCGCCGCCAGCCCGGCGACCCCGCGGTCTACCTCGGCAGCCTCTGGGCGAGGTAGTCGGGAAGAGAACCTACGGTTCCCTTCCCGAGGCCCATCCCTCCCTTGTCGCGCGGCGTCGCGCGCGCGCGCTTCGCCTCCCGGCCGGTCAGGCCGGCCTCCGGCGGCGACCGGAAGCTCTCTTGCATCCGCGTGTAACCGGGTCAGGACGACCGGCGGCCTCCGCGCGAACGGGCGCGGGCGGCCGACACCTCGTGCGCAGCCAGCTCGAGCTCGTCGTCGAGCGGCTCGAGCTCCGGCGCCTCGCCGCCCGTACGGTGCGCCAGCGCGTCCGCGAGGACGCGGTCGGCGAACCACGGGTTGCGCGGCAGCAGCGGGCCGTGCAGGTACGTGCCGTACGCCCGCCGATAGCGGCAGCCTTCCTCGCCCGAGACGCCGTCGTTGCCGAACCCGGCGAGCACCCGCCCGAGCGGTTCGGCGCCCGGGTCGAGCAGCGTCCGTCCCGCATGGTTCTCGAACCCGGCGAGCGTGCGACCGGCCCAGGCGCAGTCCAGCAGCACGTCGCCGATCATGCGCGTCGTTCCTGCGACCGTCTGCAGTGGCAGGAGGCC
Source organism: Gaiellaceae bacterium (assembly GCA_035518115.1). Classification (GTDB taxonomy): domain Bacteria; phylum Actinomycetota; class Thermoleophilia; order Gaiellales; family Gaiellaceae; genus PALSA-600. The sequence goes on from DATIXY010000030.1 coordinate 14,182, forward strand.
GATACCGGGAAGCTCGACGCCCGCGACGTCGCGGTACGAGCGCCCGAGCAGCTGGTACCCGCCGCACACCGCGAGGAACGCCGCGCCGTCCTCGACGGCGGTGCGCAGCCCTTCTGCCTTACCGGCGAGGTCGTGGGCGACGAGCTCCTGCTCGCGGTCCTGGCCGCCGCCGACGTAGTAGAGATCGACGCCCCGCTGCACCGCGTCGCC
>DATIXY010000031.1:0-7279 GCA_035518115.1 Gaiellaceae bacterium
CAGGTCGGCCTCGACTTCCGCCAGGACTCGTTCCACTTCGGGATGTCGAACGACTACGAGGCGATGATGGGCGGCGGGGTCTGCTGGCTCGACTACAACAACGACGGCTGGGTCGACCTGTTCGCGGTCAACTCGTACTCGGACGCGGACACCGGCCGCTGGGACGCCCGCGGCGGACTGCCGACGACGGCGCTCTTCGAGAACGACCACGGCACCTTCTTCAACGTCAGCAAGCAGGCGCACGCCGACCTGCCCGTCCAGGGGGACGGCTGCGTCGCCGCCGACCTGAACGGCGACGGGCGGCCCGACCTGATCGTCACGACGACGACCGGGATCGACCTGCTCTGGAACAACGGCAACGGCACCTTCACCGAGGGGGCGCAGGCAGCCGGGATGACCGACTCGGGCTGGTACACGGGCGTCGCGGTCGCGGACGTGAACGGCGACGGGCGGCCGGACGTGTTCGTCGCCGGCTACGCCGATCCGAACACACCCGTCCCGGGCTCCGCCGCCGGCTTCCCGACGAACTTCGCAGGGGTTCGCGACCTCCTCTACCTGAACGAGGGCAACGACAAGGACGGGCATGCGCGGTTCCGGGAGGTCGGCGTCCAGGCGGGCCTCGAGTCCGCAGCCGACGCGCGCCACGGCCTCGGCGCGCAGTTCCTCGACGTGAACGGCGACGGACGCCCCGACCTCTACGTGGCGAACGACGAGGACCCGAACCAGCTCTACGTCAACGTGCCATGGCCGGGGGGCGCCAAGGCCGATCCGGCAGGCCTCGGCTTCCGGTTCGAGGAGCGCGGAGTGGCCGAAGGCGTCGCAGATCCGTTCGCGGGCATGGGAATCGCGTCCGCGCAGAACGGGACGGGTGAGGCGAGCCTGTTCGTGACGAACTCCCGTCACGAGCCGTCTGCGGCCTACCGCCAGCTCCAGGGCACGGGCTCGTCGGCCTTCGCCAACGCGCGGCCGTCGTTCGACCAGGCGCTCGGAAGCGAGTTCGCGGGCTGGGGCGCGTCCTGGGTCGACCTCGCCAACTCGGGCAACCCCGATCTCGTCCTGACCGCCGGCGCGATCCCGGTCCTCAGCCTGAAGCGCGATGCCGAGCCCGTCCGCGTGCTGACGCGCGCGTCCGACCGCGACGGCGTCGAGCGCTTCGGCAATGCCAAGGGGATCCTCGGCGCGAAGAGCCTGCTGCTCAACGGGCGCGGGGTGGCCGCGGCGGACGTCGACAACGACGGCCGGATGGAAGTCGCCATCAACACGATCGGCGGCAAGCTCGTCCTGCTCCAGCCGACCGGCCGGAGCGGCCACTGGCTCGACGTCAAGCTGACCAGGTTCTCGCCGGGCGCCGTGGTGACCCTCGTCCTCCCGAACGGGCGCCGCCTCGAGCGCCAGGTGCAGGCGGGCAGCAGCTACCTGTCCTCGGAGGACCCGCGTGTCCACTTCGGGCTCGGGAAGGCATCGTCCGTGAAGGAGCTGATCGTCCGCTACCCGTGGGGTGGGCAGACGCAGCTGACCGACGTGGCAGCCGACCAGATCGTCCCCGTCGACCCGCCGGCCCGGGTCACGCTCGCAGCGCCTGCGGCGGCGACGGCCCGGCTCGGCACGTGCACGCCGGCAGCCCTCGGAAGCGAGTCGATCGCGACGTTCTGGGACAACACCGCCGTCAGCGTGCTCCGGGAGGGCGACGCGAGCGAGCCCGTCCAGGCACGCAACCTGTTCGACCTGTCGGCCGCGATGTGGGATGCGTGGGCCGCGTACGCCCCGCAGGCGCACGGCTACTTCGTCACCGAGAAGCAGCACGCCTCCGACGTGGAGGCCGCCCGCCGCGCGGCGATCAGCTACGCGGCGTACCGCCTGCTGCTCTGGCGGGCCTCGTACGACGCGAACCTCGGCCGGACGTTCTCGGTGCTGACGCAGCGGCTGCGGTCGCTCTGCTACTCGCCCGACTTCACCGGCACGACGGGGAACTCCCCCGCAGCGCTCGGCAACCGCATCGCCGCCGCCGCGATCGCCGCGGGCCGGAACGACGGCTCGCTCGAGGCGCAGCACTACGTCGATGCGAGCTACGTCCCGCAGAACGCACCGCTGGTCCTCGCCCAGCCGGGTTCGACGGTGCACGACGCGACGTTCTGGCAGCCGCTGGCGCTCGCCCAGATCGCGGCGAAGGGCCTCGCGCCGATCCCCGCGAAGGTGCAGTCGTTCGTCGGCGCCCAGTGGGGGCACGTGCGCGGCTTCGGGCTGCCGGCCTCGGCGAAGGGCCTGCCGATCGACCCGGGCGCGCCCGGGACCGGCGATTCCTCAGGCGCCGCCTACAAGTCGGCGGCCGTCGCGGTGATCCGCGCAACCGCCGACCGCCGTGCCCCCGTCGTCGCGCCGACGACGCCGGTCGCGTGGAACGCACTGGCAGCGGCGATCCCCGGCGGGTCGAGCCCGTCAGGCCGGCTGCAGCGCGACGTCCGCCTGTACTTCACGCTCAACGGCGCCCTGACCGACGCGGCGATCACGTCCTACGGCGCGAAGCGCGCCTACCAGTCGCCCCGCCCCATCTCGATGATCCGCTACCTCGCGTTCGAGGGCCAGTCGAGCGACCCGAAGGGGGCGCTCTACACGAGCGAGGGACTGCCGCTGGTGCGCGGCCTGATCGAGCTGATCACCCCGGCGGCGAGCGCACCGGGCGGGCCGCTGGCGGCGCTCCGGGCCGACGTCGGGCAGGTGGCCGTGCGGTCGGGCGGCCGCTGGGTGCTCGGAGCCGGCTGGACGCCGCCGGCCGACACGCCCCCGTCGCCCGGCTGGGTCGCCGAGTCGAGCACCTTCGCGACCGCGGCGAACGAGGTGCTGAGCGCGCTCACGGGGCACTCGTTCGCCCGGCAGGCGGCAGCCGCAGGCAGCTCGAGCGTCGAGAACGGGATCGACCTTCCGGCCGACGTCGCCGCGGGACGCGCGCTCGGGAGCCGGGTCGGCAAGCTGGCGCTCGCCGAGGCGAAGCGCTACACCGGTTAGCCGGCGATCAGAGGCTGAGGACGACCTCGCCCATCGAGGTCTGCGGTGGAGTGGTCACGGCTTCCGGCATGTTCGCCTGCAGCCAGCTCGCCGCAACCTTGTTCGACTCCTCCACGCCGGCCTCGTCGTCCGCGACGGTCACCGACACGGTGCCGCCCTCGGTGCGGACCAGGAAGTAGGCCCGGACGCCCGGCACGTCGCCGATCAATTTCCGGATCTCGTCGCCGCGGGCTGCGAGCTGGTCCGCGAGCTCGGTGTTGCCGCCGTACCAGCGCAGGGTCGCATTCATGGTCTCCTCCCGGAGTCGAGGTCTTACCGGCCCGACCGCACCTGCAGCCGCCGCGCGATCGTGTCGAGCGTGACGGCGAGCAGGAGGATGATGCCGGTCACGATGTAGATGACGCCGGACTGATAGCCCGCCGTGTTCAGCCCGTTCGAGACGGTCGCGATCACGAGGGCGCCCAGGAAAGCGGCCCGCACCTCGCCGCGGCCGCCGAACAGGCTGACGCCGCCGATGACCGCCGCCGCGATCGCATTGAGCAGCAGCGTCCCGCCGCCGAAGTTGAGATCGACCGAGTTGACGTTCGCGGCGAGGATGATGCCGCCGACGGCGGCCATGCTGCTCGAGATGATGAACACGATGACCCGGATCCGCGGGACGTTGATGCCGGCGCGGCGAGCTGCCTCGGCGTTGCCGCCGACGGCGTAGACGTGGCGGCCGAACGTCGTCCGCTTGGCGAGGAAGGTGAGAGCCACCAGGAAGATGACGATGAGCACGCCGGCGAGCGGCAGGCCGTGCGGGATCTGCGCGTGGTTGCAGATCGCGACCGTGCCGAAAGCGGCGACGGCGACACCGACGAGCTTCGCGACGATGATCCCGGGGCTCGCGACTGCGACCCCGGCCCGCCGCTTGCCGAAGAGCCCGGCGAGCACCGTGAGCGCATAGAGCCCGGTGACGAGCGCGGCGATCAGCCATCCTGCCGCGGTCGAGAAGTAGTAGCTCGCCGTGTAGTTGATCCAGCGGTCCTGGATGATGATCGAGCCCGGCTGCTCGAGCACCTGCAGGATCACGCCCTGCCAGATGAGGAAGCCGGCGAGCGTGACGACGAACGACGGGACGCCGACGAATGCGACGATCGAGCCCTGCGCCAGGCCGATCACCGCACAGACGGCGACCGCCGCGAGCATCGCCAGCAGCCCGTTGATCTGGTGGCCGCTGCCGGGAAGCTGGAGCTCCGCGACCGTCAGGGCGCCGATTCCGCCGACGTAGCTGATCGAGAGGTCGATCTCGCCGAGCAGGAGGACGAAGACCACGCCGTAGGCGAGCATGGCCGTCCCGGCCATCTGGACGATGATGTTGGAGAAGTTGGCCGCGGTGAAGAAGTTCGTCGCCTTGAAGCCGAAGAAGACGACGATGAAGACCATGCCGATGACGATCGGCAGGACGCCCAGGTTGCCCGTCTTGACGTTCTCGATCGCCCGCCGCAGGAGGCCGCTGTCCTCGGCCGCGTCCTCGGCCGGTGGAGCGGCGTCCTGGCCGACGATCTCGACGTCGGTCGTCACTCGGCGGCCCCCGCAGCGGTGGCGATCCCGGAGACCTTGGTGGGCACGCCGGCCGTGATCGCCGCGACGACCTCCTGCTGGGTCGTCTTGTCGCGCTCGTAGACGCCGACGTTCCTGCCGAGCCGCAGCACCGTGATGCGGTGCGCGGTCTCGAAGATGTCGTGCAGGTTGTGGGAGATGACAACCACTGCGAGCCCCTGCTCGCCGAGCCTGCGGACGAGCGCGAGCACCTGCTCGGTCTGCGCGACGCCGAGCGCCGCCGTCGGCTCGTCGAGGATGACGAGCTTCGAGTTCCACATCACGGCCCGCGCGACCGCGACCGACTGCCGCTGGCCGCCGGAGAGCGTCGCGACCGGCTGGCGGATCGACCTGATCGTCGTCACCGCCAGCGATTTCATCGTCTCGGTCGTCTTCTGCTCCATCACGGGCTCCTTGAGCCGCTGGAACGCGTCGTGCGCTTCCCGCCCGAGGTACATGTTCTGGACGACGTCGAGGTTGTCGCAGAGCGCGAGGTCCTGGTACACGACTTCGATCCCGAGCCGCGCAGCGTCCCTCGGCCCGTGGATGTGCACCTCCTTGCCGTCGAACAGGATCTCGCCGCTGTCGGCCGAGTGGGTGCCGGCGATGCACTTGATGAGCGTCGACTTTCCCGCGCCGTTGTCGCCGACGAGCGCCATCACCTCGCCGCTCCGCACCTCGAAATCGACGTCGGTGAGCGCCTGCACCGACCCGAAGGACTTCGTGATGTTGCGGAGTTGAAGGAGGGGCGCCGTCTCGGTCACAGGAAAGGGGTTCCGAGTCTAAACGAGTTGGAGGCGCCCCCGTGGGGCGCCTCCAACTGTGAATCAGCCGTTCTTACTTGCAGTACTTGGCGTAATCGCCAATGCAGACTTCGCTCTTCTTCAACCAACCCTGCGTGAAGAGCTGCTTGTAGTTCGCCTTCGTGATCCACTGGACGGGAAGCGCGAGCGTGGGCTCGTGCTTCGTGCCGTTCAGGCGGTACCCGTTCGAGTGCGGCGTCCGACCCTTGAGGAGCGCGACGGCAGCTGCCGCCGTGGCATTCGCCTCGTCGGGGACGTACTTGTAGACCGTGCCCGACTGCCAGCCCGCGAGGATGTACTGGACACCCTGCGCGGTCGTGTCCTGGCCGCTCAGCGGGACGGGCGACAGGTGCCGCGCCTTCAGATCGGCCACGACAGCGCCGGCGATGTTGTCGTTCGCCGCGATGACCGCGTCGATCTTGTTGTTCGTCTTCACCAGCATCTGCGAGAAGATCGGGCCGGCGTTCGTTGCGAGCCAGTCAGGCACGAACTGCTGCGGGCCCTTCGTCAGGTGGTGATTCGCGAACAGCGGGTTCAGAACGGCGTCGTTCCCGCTCTTGAACCAGAAGGCGTTCTGGTCGGTCTGGCTGCCCCAGAGCTCCGCGACGACCGGCTTCGACGACATCTTGCCGCTCGCCTCGAGCGCCTTGAGGACACCGTTGGCCTGCGCCTCGCCGACGGCCTTGCCGTCGAACGTGACGTAGACCGATGCCGAGCCGCCGATCACCTGGCGGTCGTAGTCGATTGCCTTCCCGCCCTTCGAGGTGAACAGCTTCTCGATCGCAGCGGCGGAGCCGTTGTCCAGCGCGGTCTCGACGACGACCTTGGCACCGGCTGCCAGGCACGCCTGGGCCTGCGCCTTCTGCTTCTGCGGGTCGTTGAGAGCGTTGGTGATCGAGTACGTCACACCGGCGGCCTTCAGGGCTTTCGCGAAGTCCGGTGCGTCGAACTGCACCCAGCGCACGGACGACTTCGTGTCCGGCAGGAGGACGCAGACCTGCACGCTGGCCTTGCTCGACTTCGAGCTTGCAACAGCGGTCGTCGCGATCAGCGCCGAGACGCCGAGCGCTGCGATGAGCAGCAGAACCAGTGGTCTGCCGAGAACCTTCTTCAAGTTGGTCTCCTCTACTGTCGCTGACGGAGGGGGGTCAGGGTCGAACCAAGTTCGCGCACAATGATGCCATAGTCAAGCCAAGACTTCACGAATTGCAGCGTCCGGTTAGGCTCGCCGCATGAAGACGAGCCTCGGCATCTGGGCGTTCGGCGCCATGGCCACCCGGTTCAACCCCGGCGGATACAAGCCGGAGCTGGCCGGAACGACGACGGTGGACCGGGTCCGCACCGCCGTCGAGGGCCTCGGGGACCTGATCGACGACTACGAGTTCCACTATCCCCAGGAGCTCTCCGCGGACAACCTGGGCGCCGTCGAGGACGCCCTCGACGGCCACGGGATCTACTGCATCGCGAGCGGCCTCCACCTCGATCCCCGCTTCGGCAAGGGCGGCATGTCCTCGCCCGACGACGCAACACGCGCCGAGGCGCTGCGGCTGACGCGCGAGGCGATCGACCTCGCGGCCGAGGTCGGGGCGCAGATGATCATCTGGCCCGGGATCGAGGGCTACAACTACCCCTTCCAGACCCCGTACCGGGAATCCTGGGCGCGGTTCGTCGACGGGGTCGGCGAGGCGGCCCAGCACGCCCGCGACCGCGGGGTGACGGTCTTCCTCGAGCACAAGAACTCCGAGCCGGCCATGAAGATCCTGATGCGCAACCTCGGGATGACCCTGCACGTGATCCACAAGCTGCGCGCCCAGGGCCTCGACAACGTCAAGGTCAACATGGACTGGCAGCACCTGATCATGAACGGCGAGAACCTCGCCGAGTACGCGGCC
>DATIXY010000032.1:0-14182 GCA_035518115.1 Gaiellaceae bacterium
ACGGCGCTGCCCGGCCCGACGCGGTGAAGGCCTTGCCGAGTGCAGTCAGTGTCGCCTTGGGTGAGACGGCGCCGTCGATCAGCGGGCCGACGGCGGCGTCGGTGGTCACCGCTTCGACGGCGTCGCGGATCGCCAGAAGCGTGGCGGCGTATGCGGGCGCGGCCTGCGGCGTGGGCGCCGGGGTGAGCAGCAGGTCGCGCAGTTGCGGCACCTGCTGCGCGAGCGACGCCGCGTACTGCGCGAGCGCGCTCTGCCCTGTCGGGTCCGTAGGAAGCGGCGAAGCTGCGAGCTCGGCGACGATGCTCAGCCCGGCCGGGAGCCGCTGGAGCGCCGCGATCACGCTCGGGTCCGGGACGGTTGCGCCCGGCGGCCACGCGATGCCGAGCCGCACCGCGCGCAGCCCCAGCTTCTGCGCGAGCGGCCCCTGCGACGGATCGTCGAGCGCCGCTCCGATGAGCGGCGGCGGCGCCGTCGACCCGGTCGCGGCGTCGGCGGTCTTGCGCGCCGCCGGCTTCTGCGTCGTAGCCGTCGCGACGCGGACGATCGGCAATGCGTCGAAGCTCGCGTGGTTTCCCGCCCAGTCGGTTGCGGTGACCCGGACCGGATAGACGCCGGGCCGCGTGGGCTCTTTGTTGGTGACCGTCGTCCAGCCGCCGTCGAGCGAGAGGCGCTTGCTCGGCCCGGCCGCCGTGTCGATTACGACCGTCGACGGCTTCGACACCCAGAGCCGCAGTGCGCCCAGCCCGCCGTTGGCGACCATGAATGCGGGCGGCTGCTTCGCGTACGCCGCGATGCGCGTCCGGGCGGCGGCGAATCGCGTGTCGAACGGTGCGAGCTTCGCGAGCAGCTGGACGACGTACTGCTGGTAGTCGAGGGGAGATGGATCGTGCGCGAGCGAGTAGTAGGTCCAGTACCCCGTGTCGAACCTCGAGAGCGACGCCGCCGCGGCGTTCTGCATGCGCGTGGCGAGGGCTGCCGCCGCCGTGTCCTGCGTCGCGGTGGCGTAGTCGTGCAGGGAGACGACCGTCTGCAGCTGCGCGTTCAGGACCGGGAGCGACTGGAACGCGTAGAGGCGGATCCAGGGCCCGGCCGCGACGCTCGTGAGGAGCTGCCGCGGAATCAGCTCGTACGCGTTCTTCGCTGCGCGCAGGTAGGCCGTCTTCCGCGCCGGCACGAGTGCCGCGGCGCGCGAGAAGGCCTGCGCTGCGACGGCCTGCGCCATCCCGGACAGCCACGGTGCGCGCCCGCCCGAGAAGTCGAAGTAGTACTCCCATCCGTAACCGCCGCCGTGCTGGAAGACACTGCGCGCAATCAGCGCATCGGCGAGCGTCTCGGTGCCGGCAGCGTCACCCGCCGCGATGCGTGCGTTGAGTGCGCCGAAGTCGGCGAGCGGATGGAACTCGAAGCAGCGACCGGCGAAGTAGCGGTAGACGATCCCGTCGCTGTCGGTGATGTCGGTCTTGTCCGCGGGCGCCCAGTGAACCGCGAAGTAGTCGTCGTTCGCCTTCAGCTGCCCGAGCAGCGCGAGCATCCGCGGCTCCGTCATGCGCCCGTTGAACGCGGCGAGCTCGGAGAGCGCGACGGCGACGTGCGATCCGCGGCCCGCAGGCAGCCCGCGGATCAGGCGTGCGGCACGAGCGATCTCGGCGCGGGCGCTCGCGGCCGTGGGTGCGTCGATGCGCCCGTTCTTCAACGCCTTGCCGACGGCGTTCAGTGCCGTCTTCTGTGACGGCAGCAACGACGAGCCTGACGACGCACTCGTGCCGATGAGCGCCGCGGAGACCGCGACGAGAACTGCAAGACCCCTCACCAGGAATCCCTGACGACGAGACGGCGGTCCGGTTAGTTCGATGCTGCCTTGTCCCATTCGGCGAGCAGGCGCTCGACATGTCGCCGCTGCGCGTCGTTGAAGGGCATCAACTGGACGAGGCGGCGCGCCTCGGCGGGATCGTTGTTTGCAATGGCTGCCTCTAAGCGTTCCCGCTCCGCCGTCGGCTCGCGCAGCTGCCGTCGCAGCCAGCGCAGCAGGGAAACTGTCGTGGGTGTGGTCGTCAAAGCGGCTTGCTCCAGATGCGATATGTGCGGTCGACGACAAAGCCCGTGCGCTCGTAGAGCCTCACGGCGCCGGTCGGATTGCTCGTGTCGACCTTCAACCCGACGCGGGCCGCGCCGCGGTCCCGATACGCGCGGAACGCATGCTCGAGCAGGGCTCGGCCGAGGCCCCTGCCGCGCTCGTCCTCGGTCACGACGATGTCCTTCACCCAGCCGCTTCCGTCTGAGGGACGCCAGAGCAGCGCGCACGCGACCAGCTCGCCGTTCCGCTCGGCGAGAAACCACAGCGACGGGTCGAAGTCCTCGTGGTCGGTCATGAAGGCGAGCCAGTCGTCGTGGCCGAGCTCGACGTTGTCCGGGTCCCAGCCGGCATAGGCGGCGTCGAGCAGCGCGTGCACGCGCTCGCCATCCCGGTCGTCGTAGCTACGAACTTCGACGCCGTCGGGCCAGGGCGGCGCCGGAAGGTCGCCGTCGAGCGAGCGCCACATCCGGACGATGTCACGTTCGCGCGCGTACCCGCTCCGCTCGAGCAACTCCCACACGATCCGGTCCTCGGGCACGGCGACGCAGGTCACGTGGCCGAAGCCGCGCCCACGGGCTCTCGTCTCGATCTCGCCGAGCAGGTCGTCTGCGACGGCGCCGTCGACTGCTGCGAGCGCGACGTTCTGCTCGGCGTCGAGCGACCCGTACCCGGACAAGGCGCCGTTCTGCCGGGCGACGACGGAGTCCTTCGCCTGCGCCAGCTGATGCTCCAGGTAGCTTCGCCGAACCTCGACCTCGCCCAGCACGGCGCGGTCGCGGGCGGCGAGGAGCGAGAGAACGTCGTCGAGATCGGCGGCCGTGGCAGTGCGGACCGGCACGCCGCCACGTTATCGGGTTCGCGTCGCTCCTAGCTCGTCGCCGCGCGCGCCGGGGACGACCCGCCCGCCGCGACCAGCGCCGCGATCTCGGCCGCCGGGACCGGCTTGCTCAGGTAGTAGCCCTGCGCGAAGTCGCAGCCCAGCGCCTTCAGGTGCGCCCAGGCGGCGGCCGTCTCGACGCCCTCCGCGACGACCTTGAGCCCGAGGTTGCGTCCGAGCTCGACCGTAGACCGGACGATCGCCGCATCGTTGCGATCGTCGGCCATCTGCATCACGAACGAGCGATCGATCTTCATCTCGTCGATCGGCAGCCGCTTCAGGTAGCCGAGGGACGAGTAGCCGGTGCCGTAGTCGTCGATCGCGAGCACGACGCCCATCTCGCTCAGGCGGTTCAGGATCGCGCGCGCACGCATCGGATCGGCGACGATCACGCTCTCCGTGATCTCGAGCTCGAGCGACGTCGGGGGGACGTCGTGCTTCGCGAGGAGCTCGGCCGTGCTCGCCGGCAGCGTGAGGTCGTAGAGATCGCGCGCGGACAGGTTGACGGCGACGCGGATGTCGATGCCGTCGTCGCGCCACACGCGCTGCTGGTGCAGCGCCTCGGCGAGGACGGTCAGTGTCAGCTCGCGGATCAGCCCGGTCGCCTCGGCGAGCGGGACGAACTGGTCGGGCGTGAGCAGACCGTGCTCGGGATGCTGCCACCGGACGAGCGCTTCGACGGCGACGATGCGGCCGTCGCTCAGATCGGCCTTCGGCTGGTAGTGGAGCACGAGCTCCTTCTCGTCGAGCGCGCGCCGCAGCTCCGCGGCGAGCGCGAGGCGGTGCGGGCTGTACTCGTCGCGGTCGGATGCGTAGAGCTCGCAGCCGCTGCGGTCTTCCTTGGCGAGGTACATCGCGACGTCGGCGCGCTGCAGGAGGCTGTCGACGTCGTCGCCGTGCTCGGGGTAGATGGCGATGCCGATGCTCGCCTCGACGTCCAGGGTCACGCCTTCGAGCGTGAAGGGCCGACGGAGGACCGCGCGGACGCGCTCGCCCAGCATGAGCGCTTCGGCGCCGTCGGCGACGTTCGGCAGCAGGAGCCCGAACTCGTCGCCGCCGAGGCGCGCGACGCTGTCCGATTCGCGCAGCCCGCCACGGAGGCGCGCACCGATCTCCTGGAGGAGCAGGTCGCCGTTGTGGTGGCCGAGCGTGTCGTTGACCTCCTTGAACCGGTCGAGGTCGAGGATCATGAGCGCGATTCCCGTCTGGTCGCGCCGCGACGCCAGAATCGCCTGCTGGGCGCGGTCGTGGAAGAGGCTGCGGTTCGGGAGGTCGGTCAGCGGGTCGTGGAGGGCGAGGTGCTGGTTCTCGGCCGCCTGGCGGCGCAGGCGCGTCGAGGCGCCTGCGACGATGCGGAAGAGCAGCAGGTAGAGCAGCGTCAGCCCGGCCGCGAGGAAGAGGTAGAGGCGCTGCGTGTCGTGCGCGATCCCGGCGGCGATCGGACGGTACGGCAGGTAGAGCTCGAACGCACCGACGACGCGGCCGTTTGCCCGGGACCGGATCGGTGTGTAGACCTCGAGCAGCTGTCCGAAGTGCCGGTCGCCGGCGTTCTCGGCCTTCCGCAGGTCGTCGACATCCGACGCGGTCTCGCCGTCGAGCGCCTCCTCGAGCTCGTCGTCCACCGTGGGGAACCGCTTGCCGATGATCGAGTGGTCGGTTGCGTAGACGACCCGGCTGTCGCTGTTCCAGATCTTGATCCGCGCCACCTGCCCGCCGGTGAGGCCGGCGGCGAGCGCGCGGTCGAGCGCCGTCACCCGTTCCGGCGAGAGCCCGGTGGCAAGGTCGCTGTCCTTGATCTGCGGGCGGACGAGCGAGTCGTCCACCAGGTTGGCGGTCCGGCGGGCATCCGCGAGCGCCCGGCTGCGGACGCCGTGGGCGAAGGTGTGCGCCAGCACGACGCCGAGGAGCGCCACCGCGACGAAGCTCGCGAGCGCGAAACGGGCGAGCAGCCCGAAGCGCGGCCGCGGGATACCGGGAAGCCTGTTCATGACCGCAGTCCTTCGACGGGAATATCGGCCCCGAGGCGCGGCTGCTTGAGCGGGCAGCCGTTTGGCCGATGAAAGAGGCATCGCAGTCGCGTCCTTCACCCGCAGCGCAACCCGTCCGCTCGACGCCGCTGCGCTCGTTCCGGGCCTGACCGCCTTCACGGCGGTCGTGGCGGCCGGGTTCGCGGGCGGCGGGTACTTCCCGTCGGCGTGGGGCTGGGCGGCGCTCGCGTTCGCGCTGCTTACGCTGCTCGGCGTCCTGGCCGGCGATCGCGTCGAGCTCGAAGTCCGCGAGTGGGCGGCCGTGACCCTGCTGGCTGCGCTCGGGGTGTGGACGCTCGTCTCCGTGCTGTGGTCTCCGAGCGCCGCCCAGCCGGTGCTCGCTTTCGAGCGAATCGCCGTGTACGTGCTCGCGCTGCTCGCGGTCCTCCTCGTCTGCAGGCCCGGCACCTCTGCCGGCCTGCTTGCGGGTGTCCTCGCCGGGACGGTGCTCGTGTCGGGCTACGGGCTGCTCACCTACCGCGGTGCAGGCCGTCTCGCCGGACCGGTCGGCTATGCGAACGGGGCCGGCATTCTCGCCGTGCTGGGAATGCTCGTCGCGCTCGGGCTGGCGGCGAACGTCCCGTCGCGGGCCGGGCGGGCCGTCTCCTTCGGCGCCGTGCCGCTGCTCGCGGCGACCGTCCACCTCACGTTCAGCCGTGGGTCGTGGCTCGCGCTCGCCGCCGGCCTGTGCGTTGCGCTGCTCGTCGACGTGCGGCGCATGCGACTGCTCGCCGTGCTCCTGCTCGCGTGCGCCGCGCCGGCTCTCGCCGTCTGGCTGGCCGGCGTGGAGGCGACGGGCGACCGGCTCGGCGTAGCGGTCGTGGCGGCCACGGTAATCGCGCTCGCGATCGGATGGGAGCTGCCGAAGCTGCAACGGGCCGGAATGGGCACGCGCGGTCGCCGTCTCGCGGGCGCGGCCGTCCTGTTCGTCGTCGCGGCAGCAGTCCTCGGCACGCTCGCGATCGCGGGCGGGCCGGGCCGGATCGCACGACCGCTGCCGTCGGGTGGAGACCTCGACGGGCGCTTGCTCAGCGCCTCGAGCGACGGCCGGTCGGCCTACTGGCGCGTCGCGTGGGACGAGGCGCGGGCGCATCCGGTGCTCGGCGGCGGTGCGGGCAGCTTCGCCGGCAATTGGCTGCTGCTGCGCTCGACGGACCTCCAGACGCAGAACGCGCACAACCTCTACCTGGAGACGCTGGCGGAGCTCGGCCCGGTCGGGCTCGCCCTGCTGCTGGCCGTGTTCGCGGTCCCGCTCGGCGCCGTCCGCCGCGCACGCGGGCATCCTGCGGCGACGGCCGGCAGTGCAGCGTTCGCGGCGTTCGCGGTGCACGCAGCCGTCGACTGGGACTTCCAGCTCGTCGCGGTCACGCTCGGGGCGCTCTTCTGCGCTGCGGCGGTGCTCGTCTCGGCGCGGAGCGCGCACGAAGGGACCATGCGCTCGCGTGGGCGCTGGATCGGCGGCGCCGTGCTCGCGGCGGCCGCGGCGCTGGCGATCGTCGCTCAGATCGGCAACAGCGCGCTCGCCGGGAGCCGAAGCGCCCTCGACCGGGACGATCCGGCCCGCGCGGCCCAGCTCGCGCGCCGCGCTGAGCGCTGGCAGCCGTGGTCGTTCGAGCCGCTCGAGGCGCTCGGCGAGGCCCAGCTCGCCGGGGGAAACGTCGGTGGTGCCCGCGTCAGCTTCCGTCGCGCGCTCGCACTCGATCGCCCGAATGCGGCGCTGTGGCTCGAGCTCGCCGACGCCTCGGCCGGCACCGCACGCTCGCAGGCGCTCGCGGCGGCACGGCGGCTCGACCCGCGCGGCCTGGGCGGGACCCCCGGATGAGGGAGCGTCGGTTCGCCGCCGCCGGCCGATAACGATCGTGGAAGTGAGTGCCCGTGTTCACGCCGCCTCTCGTCGCGCCCGTCTCGGCGCCGGCCTCGCGTTCGTCGCGGTCGCGATGCTCGCAGCGTCGGTGCTCGCCGGGATCGGCTTCGCGAGCAGCACGCCGAGCGCGGCGCAGTACCAGTACGGGAAGAACATCGCGATCTGCCACCACACCGCGTCGAAGACGCATCCCTGGGTCACGCTCCACATCGACATCCGCGCCTGGCCGGCATTTCTGCAGCACGGCGACACGCTCGGTGCCTGCTCCGGGTCGAGCAGCCCGAAGACGCCGACGAACAAGGCGGGCAAGACGATTGCGATCTGCCACTACACGAAGTCCAGAACGCCGCCCTGGGTCACGCTGCACATCAACATCCACGCGTGGCCGGGTCACCTACAGCACGGCGATCATCTCGGGCCGTGTGGCGACAGCCTGCCCCCGACCCCCAAGGGCCACGGCAAGTCGAAGGGCGACCAGCACGCCCCGTCGATGCCGACGCACGGTCACGGCTCGAAGGACGGCCGCGGCGGCGGCAAGTAGCCTCCGTTACGTCGCTGCGAACGCGGTCTCGTCGAGCCGCGAGAACGAGCGGCGCGCGTGCCAGATGCCCCATCCGACGAGCGCGACCAGCAGCGGCGGCCCCGTGACCGCCGAGATCAGCACGAAGCCTCCGACGCCCGACTCGAGCAGCACCCACAGCCTGAGCGCGGCCCGCAGCAGGCAGTAGGCGCCCCAGACCATCGACTGCAGCGCGAACTCGCGCCGGTACGGCGCGCTCGCGCGGAACCACGGCGGGAACGGATACCAGGCGCCTGCGAAGACGCCGACCAGCGGCCGCCCGATCGCGACCGATCCGAAGTACGCCGCGCTCCACAGGCCGCTCAGCACCACGGGCTGGGCGAGGTAGATGGTCGCCTGGTGCGACGCGAGGCCGACCGCCGCCTGGATGACGACGAACAGCGCACCGACGGCCACGGGCGTCACGTCCTTGCCGGCGCGGACGAGCCACGTGGCAACCGCGAGCGAGAAGACGGTGGACGCGAGGATCGCAACGGTGAGGCCGCCGAGCTCCCAGCCGGCGTAGAAGACGAGGACCGGCGCCACCGCCTCGCCGGTGAACTGCGGCAGGCCGCGGCCGAGCAGCGACCGCCAGGTCGGGTCGGGAAGGTCCTCTAGGCGGCCGCGCGGCGCAGCCGTTGCTGTTGTTGCTCGCACCATTCGACACCCCAGCGGCAGTAGTCGAGGCCCCAGCGGTAGACGAGATCGATGTAGGGCGGATCGGGCCCGGTGCCGTCGTCGAGCGACACGAGGTACGCCAGGAGCTGCCGGTAGCCCTCGCGCCGCGCTTCGAGCAGTCCGAGCGCGTCGTCGGGCGGCAGTGCGTCTGCGAAGAACAGCCGGAGCAGCGACTCGTCGCGAAGCTCGATCCGGTACTGCGTCCCCCGGAGCCAGTCGAGGAGCTCGGCGTGCCCGACAGCAGTCACCGAGTAGACGCGGCGCGACCGTGCGCCGCGGGCGTCGTCCTTGCCGGTGATCCATCCGGCTTCCTCGAGTCGCCGGAGCTCTGGATAGATCTGGCCGTAGCTGCCCGCCCAGATGTGGCGGATCGTGCGGTCGATCGCGCGCTTGACGTCGTACCCGCTCCGGGGCCGCTGATCGAGCAGCCCCAGCACCGCCCAGGTGACGGCCGACGACTCCATATATCCAACAGATATATCGCGAAGAGATATGCGGTGTCAAGCCGGAGTGGCCGCCGGGCCGCGGAGCACGATCTCCTCGTAGAGCGGCCGGTACCCGAGCCGCTCGTTCAGAACGCGCAGCCCCGTGAGGCGGGTCTCGGTCGCGGTGCGCAGCGCGGGCACCCCGTGCTCGCGCGCCCATGCGATCTCGGCCCGCTTGATCGCGCCCGCGATGCCGCGGCCGCGCGCGTCGCGACTCACCGCCAGAAAGCCGTGCGTCACCGTCGCCCCGTCCGTTTCGAGGTAGCCGTACCCGAGCGCCCGGCCGTCCTCGATCGCGATGAAGTACGAGTCGGGGTCGTGGCGGTCGAGCCCCCAGGCGCGCCACTCGGCGAACGTCCCGATGTGCGAGTCGGAGCGCCCCGGTTGGTCGGGGTACGCATCACACGCGATCGCGTACACGGCCTCGGCAAGGTCTGGTCGCTCGGCAAATGTCGTGAGCCCGATCGCCGACGGCGCGGCCGGAGTTGCCGCCGCGACTTCGAGCTCGGAGATCACGTAACGGCGGACCTCCACGTAGCAGCGCGCTTCGAGGAACGACACGACCTCCGGCGTCGCGTCGGTCGTCCAGGCTTCGAGCCCGCTCTTGCCGAGGTCGAGGGCGGCCGCGGATGCCTCGCGAAAGGCCGCCTCGTCGATCTCGCGGAACCACACCTCTGCATACGGAAGACGCTCCAGCCCCGGAATCGGCCGAACCTCCATCGGCCACTCAGGAGACGAGTGCCTGCGTGCGAAGCTGGGCGGCGCGTTCGATCCACGGCGTCGCCCGCAGCTGCTCGAACGTCTCGAGGGCAGCGGCGAGCAGCGGCTCCGCCTGGTCCGCGCGGTTCTGTGCGAACAGCCAGTGCGCATGCTCGTAACGCGTCAACGCGAGGTAGAACGCCAGCCCGAGCTCGTCGAAGATCTCCTCGGCCGTCGGGAACTCGGAGTCGGGATCGGCCTCCGGGAGGCGCGCGCGAAACCGGGCTCGCTGGGCCTTCAGGGATCGCGCGAGTTGCCCCGGTGGCAGTGCGTCGATCGTCGCGATCGCGCTGCGAATCCGTTCGAGATCGTCGCGGGCGGCAGCGACTTCCAGCACCTCGATCATGAACAGCCGTGAGATGCCGAACAGCGCCGAGTCGAGGGCGAGAGCCTTCTCCGCGGCCGCGAGTGCCCCGGCCGTGTCTCCCTGCATCCGCAGGAGCTGCGACTCCTCCAGCAGGTAGCCGCCGGCGAAGTCGCTGTTCTCGGAGAGAGCGATGTCCTCGTGCTCCTGCAACAGGGCGCGCGCTTCCTCGAACGCTCCTCGGTTGGCGAGCACGGTGATGATCTGCAGCGTCAGCCCGCGCGTGAACCCGCTCACGACGAGCTCGCGTGCTTCTGCAGCGAGCGCCATCGCCTCGTCCCAGCGCCCGAGCTGGACGAGCGTTCCGATCGGGCCCGCCGTGAAGTTCGCCTCCCAGTTGCGGTATCCGACCCGCCGCGAGAGCTCGAGCGCCCGTTCGGCGAAGACGACGTTCGTCTTCCACTCGTCGCGCGCCCAGAGCTGGAAGGACAGGTTGTTGTAGGCCCGCAGTGCCGCGCCGTGCAGGTCGTTCGCGAGGGCGACCTCGAGCGCGCCCTCGAGCAGGATGCGCGACTCGCGCGGCCGACCGACGCTGAACACGAGCACACCCTTGCTGTTCAGGGCCTGGACGAACGTCTCCGGGAGCTCGAGCATCTCCGCGAGCACGAGCGCGTGCTCGAGATGCGGGAATGCCTCGTCGTAGCGGTTGGCGAAGATCAGGAACCGGCCGATCTGCGCCTCGACCTCGGCGAGCACGTCACCCGGGCCGAGCGGCGTGAGCGCAGCGACGACGGGCTCGAGCCGCTCGACCGCCTTCGGCGGATGCCCGTCCTCGAAGTCGATGTCTGCGAGCACGGATGCTGCGCGCGCCGCCGACCTGACGTCGCCGAGCGCGGTGAATGTCGCCTGCGCCTGCTCGAGGAGCGCCGCCGCCTCCGCGGGCCCCGAGGCGCGGTACGCCATGCGACCGGCCTGCATCACGAGCTCGGCGCGAAGAGCCTCGTCGTCCACGAGCCCTGCGGCCTGTTCGAAGTACCGCTTCGCCTCCGCGATCGCCCCGAGCGACGCCGCGCGCTCGCCCGCGAGCTCGAGTGCCGCTGCGGCCCGCAGCTGCAGTTCCACCGCGTCGTCTGCGTCGGGGACCGCCTCGAAGGCGGCGAGCAGATGGGATGCCGTCACCGCCGCGAGCTCCTCGTCGGCGCCCGTTGCAGTCAGATGGTCGGCGGCCGCGAGATGCAGCTGCTTGCGGTCGCGCCGCGCCAGCGTCTCGTAGGCGACCCGGCGCACGAGGTCCTGGAGGAATCCGAACTGGCCGTGCTCCGGCGAGCGGGGATCGGCGTGCAGCGACAACACCTCTTTCCGGACGAGCGCCGTCAGCACCGGCTCGAGCGCCGGCTGGTCGAGCCCGCTGATCGAGGAGAGGGCCGGCCGCGTGAACGTCTTGCCGAGCACGGACGCGACCTGCAGCAGGCGCCGTTCCGTGTCGCCGAGCCCGTCCAGCCGTGCGGCGATGAGCGCCTGCAGCGTCTCCGGCACCTCGAGCGTCTCGATCTCGGCAGTGGGCCGGTAGACGTCGCCGTCGCGCGCGAGCGCTCCGCGGTCGAGCAGCATCCGGACCGTCTCGACGGCGTACAGGGGCACGCCCTCGGCCCGGGCGAGGATCCGGTCGCGCAGGTCGTCCGGAAGGCCGGGAACGAGGCCGGCGAGGAGCGCGCTCATCGCTTCGTCGCCGAGCGGTTCGAGGTAGATCGAGGTGAAGTTGCGCTGACCGGCGCCCCAGTCCGGCCGGCGGTCGCTCAGCTCCGGACGGGCGAGCGTCAGGACGTAGATCGGATGTGTGCGCGACCAGTCGAGGAGGTACTCGATGAAGTCGAGCAGCGAGGCGTCCGCCCACTGCAGGTCCTCGAACAGCAGCACGACCGGATTCGAGTCGCTGAGCCGCTCGAAGAAGAGGCGCCAGGCGGCGAAGAGGTCCTCCCGCTGGCCCGGCTCGCCGTCGCCCGCGCCCAGCAGTTGTGCGAGCCGCGGCTCGATGAACCTTCGCTCGGTCTCGTCGAGGATGTGCTCGAGGAGCGTCGCGCGCAGCTTGCGCAGCACTGCGTCCGCGGGTTCGTCCTCGGTGATCCGGCAGCGCATGCGCACCATGTCGGCGAGCGCCCAGTACGCAACTCCTTCCCCGTAGGCCAGACAGCGGCCGCGATGCCACCAGATCTGCTCGACGATCCCGTCGAAGTACTTGTAGAACTCCCAGCCGAGCCGCGACTTGCCGATGCCCGCGATCCCGGTCACGGAGACGAGATGCGCGCGCTGTTCGTCCGTGCAGACGCGGAAGAGCTCCTTGATCCGGTGGAGCTCGCGATCCCGGCCCACGAACGGCGCTTCGAGCCCTTCCGAGCGGAGCTGCCCGCCCACGCCGGAGACGACCCGGAGGGCGCGCCAGAGCGGAACCGGTTCTGCCTTTCCCTTCAGCTCGTGCGCGCCCGCGGGCTCGAACGCGATCGACCGCTCCGATGCGCGCCGTGTCGCCTCGCCGACGAAGACGGAGCCCGGCTCGGCGGCCGACTGGATTCGCGAGGCGGTGTTCACGAGGTCGCCGGCGATCATGCCCTCGCCCTCCGCGCCAACGGTCACAGCCGCCTCGCCGGTCAGGACGCCGGCGCGGGCCTGCAGCGGCGCGCCGATCTCGTCGCCCAGCGCCGCCACGGCCGCGACGAGATCGAGCGCGGCGCGAACGGCGCGCTCCGCGTCGTCCTCGGTGGCGGTCGGCGTTCCCCACACGGCCATCACGGCGTCGCCGATGAACTTCTCGACGGTGCCGCCGTACAGCGCGATCAGGCGCTTCGAGCTGTCGAAGTAGCGCGAGAGGAGCTCCCGGACCTCCTCGGCGTCGCGCGACTCGGACAGCGTCGTGAAGCCGACGAGATCGGCGAACAGCACCGAGACGAGGCGGCGCTCGGCGACCGGCTTGGTCGTCCCCGGTTCCGAGACGGACGCGGCGTCCACCGTGAGCGGATGTGCGCAGGCGCCGCAGAACCGCATGCCCGGTTCGTTCGCGCTGCCGCACGACGGGCAGAGCTGCTCGAGCGGCGCGGCACAGCCGCCGCAGAACCGTCTTCCCGCGGTGTTCTCGGTGCCGCAGTTCGCGCAGACCATTTCGACCAGAGCCTAACGTTGCGGCCGTGACTCGACTCGCGCCGGAGATCGTGGCCGGGATGCAGCAGCTCGCGCTCGAGCAGCGGCGGCTGCTCGGCGTGCGCGCGCCCTGGCACGTCGGCGACATCGCGTGGGGCACGCGCCAGCACGACGGCCGGGAGAGCGAGTGGAGGATCCGCCTCTGGGTCGAGGACGGCCGGATCGTCGCGTGGTCGTGGCTCAAGCGCGACGGCCGGGACCGGCTCGAGCACGACGTGCACCCCGAGCACCTCCACCTGCTCGACCAGATTCTGGCGGAGCCCGATGCGCGTGTGGCCTTCGCGGACGAGGACGACCTCGACCGCCGAGCGGCGCTCGCACGGAACGGCTTCGTGCATCCGGGATTCGAGATGCACTATCTGGCGCGCGAGCTCGCCGAACGTCCGACGCCGCCGATCCTCCCGGATGGCTTTCGCTACCGGACGATCGGCGCGGAGGATGTGCCCGAGCGCGTGTCCATCCACCGCGAGGTCTGGGCGCCGTCGCGTGTCACCGAGTCGAGCTACGGGCAGGTTCGCGCGGAGTGGCCTTACCGCGAGTCGCTCGACTGCGTCGTCGAGGCGCCCGACGGCCGCTTCGCCGCCTACTGCCTCTGCTGGCCCGACGACGAGAACCGGGTCGGCGAGCTCGAGCCGGTCGGCGTCCGCGATGAGTTCCGCCGCCGCGGGCTCGGCACGGCCGTCTGCACGTTCGCACTCCAGCGGCTGCACGACGAAGGTGGCCGGCAGGCGATCGTCTACTGCGCGACCGATGCTGCGTGCGCCCTCTACGAGTCGATCGGCTTCCGGCGCGTCGCGACGCTCATCGGCTACTCGCGTTCCGGGCGGGGCGCAGCATGAGCGTCATCGGCGGGCAGGCACCCGCCTGCGCCTCGCCGACGACTTCGAAGCCGTGACGGGCGTAGAACGGGATCGTCCGCGGGTTCGGCGTCTCGAGGTACGCGGGCAGGCGATCGTCGTCGACGGTGTGAAGGCACGCAGCGAGCAGCTCGCCTCCGAGCCCCCTTCCCTGCCGGGAAGGGTCGACGCCGAGCCACGGCAGGTACCAGTGGGCGAAGTCGGGATGTGCCTGGTCCATCTGCTCGAGCACGGCGAAGGTGTCCTCGTGCAGCTCGGGATCGACCGTCTCGGTGAGCACCGTCACGATCGCGTCCCCATCGGCAGGTGTTCCCGGCGGCAGCCAGAGAGCGACGGCGGCGAAGTCGTCGATCTGCCAGGCGGCCCCCTTCGCGAATGCATCGCCGCCGAAGGCCGCGAGGAACCTCGGAAACGACGCCAGGTACCGGCCCGGGTCCGGATAGAGCCACCGTTCGACGGGGTCGGCCGCGAACGACAGCGTGAGCGTGCCGAACGCTCGCTCTCGT
>DATIXY010000033.1:0-8444 GCA_035518115.1 Gaiellaceae bacterium
GTGGCGGAACTTCCGCATCCAATCCGGCTCGTCCTTATGCGACGAAATCGCGTCGATCAACTCATGCGAAAGCCCACGACCCGACTTGAAAAAGTAATCCTCCGGAACATTGAACCCATACTTGACCTCGTAATCCGACCCGATCCCCTGGACGATCTCGGACTCACTCTGAGCTGCCAGAACTCCCGACCTCCCTTCGACACCAAACTCGAGCGGCCTCACGCGACGAGCGATCCCGAACCGCTCCGCACCGAGAGAGGAAGGCCCCGCGAGTTGAGCTCCTGTTTGCCAACGCGCAGGGCCAGTCGATAGACGCTACTCGCTACGAGACGATGTGACTCATGACGGCGACTCTGCCGGCCGCGTTGTGATGCGACCCTGATCGTCGATCGACAGCGTTTGGCGCGTATCGCTACCGCCGGCGATCATCCCGAACCAGCGGCGATGGCCCTTGATCAGGACGGTGGCGTCAGTATCGGTCTGGGACTCGATCCGATACCCCTGCTCGACCTTCTTCTCGAGGGTCGAGGCCAATAGCTGCTTGCGCTGGTCGATGGACAGCGGCAGGTCGGCTGCGCGCTCGACGCCGTTGGAGCTCACGAGATTCGGTGCGGCCATGATGGCCTCCCTGTGGGTCGGCCTACGCCGGCGAGTGGATCCGTGTCGTAAACGAAAGCGGGGAACGAAATGCTCGCCCCGGTCACGCCTGCGAGAACGCCGTACACTCGGCGAAGCGCCTTCCCGGCAGCGTATCAGGGCATGCTCACAACCGCCTAGCTCTCGTACGACCGGTCGTCGGTGATGTCGCGGAGATGGCGGGTCTCGCCGAGAGCGCGGAGTGCGCGCAGCCCGGCTGCCTCGACCTGGCGCGTGCCCTCGGCGGTCAGGCCGAGAACGAGTCCCACCTGCTTCAGGCTTCGGGCCTGATTGCCGTTCAGGCCGAACCGCATCTCGAGCACACGGCGGCTGCGGACCGGGAGCTTCTCAAGGCACCTCGACAGGAGCACACTTTGAAGCTCGGCGTGGACGGAGTCCTCGGGCGGAACCGATGTGTGGTCTCGCAACAGATCGCCGAACTCGGTCGCGCCGTCGTCGCCGATTGGCGTCGCGAG
This sequence comes from Gaiellaceae bacterium, assembly GCA_035518115.1. Classification (GTDB taxonomy): domain Bacteria; phylum Actinomycetota; class Thermoleophilia; order Gaiellales; family Gaiellaceae; genus PALSA-600. Next base: position 1,113 of record DATIXY010000033.1, read on the forward strand.
CGAAATCGGCTCGCATGGCAGAGATTGAAGCGCTTCCACCTCGTCAGGCGTGAACCCGACACTCTCTGCGATGTCTGCATTCGTTGCCCGTCGCCCCTGATCCCGAATGTGGAGCTCAGCTTGCCGAACGGCGCGGAGTCTCGCATCGACGTCGACCGGTAGGCGGATCGCGCGCGAGTTGTTCGCTATCGCACGAGAGACCGAGTTGCGGATCCACCATGTTGCGTAGGTCGAGAACTTGTAACCCTTCCGCCAGTCGAACTTGTCGGCGGCCCGGGCCAGACCGATCGTCCCGTCCTGGATCAGATCGACAAACGGAACACCGTGATGTCGGTACCGCTTCGCAATCGAGATGACGAGCCGCAGATTCGCCACCACCAGCTCCTGCTTCGCGCGGTCGTCGCCACGCTCGATCCGCTTCGCCAGTTGGATCTCCTGGGGTGCGGTCAACAACGCGACCTCTGCGACCTGCGCCAGAAACAGGTCGAATGGAGCCGAATCCGCTTGGCGTTCCACGTTCGAATCGAGCTAGTGGACGGCGACTATGCCGACACTGTGTACGACGCCTTCGTACCGACGAGCGGTGGAATACATGCGCTGCTCCTTCTGTTCTCCTGCAGGACAGAGCGCTCGACCGGACGCACTGCAGCGGTCAGGCCAAGGGTCACAGTCGGAGAGAGGAACGTGCTCGAGCCTCGGCCGGCTTCAACAGCTGGAGCCAACGCGCCGACCACAGTGTAACCCGCGATCTGCTGCACCGTCGGATTCCGAGCAGCCAGATCGGGGAAGCGGGGCTCATCGTCCGCCGCTGGGGGCGGATGGCGGGCCGGCGGCGATCAGGGGGCGCTGCGTCGAAAGCGCGGGTTTCCTGTCGACCGCCGGCCTGCCTCTCTGGTGCTCATTGTCGCCGCCTCGATGCTGCTCCGCCCTGACACGGACGGATCAATCCGCCTCCCGGGTGATGGCACCTACTACTGGTGGGTGATCGTCACCGTCGACGGCTCATCGTGGAGCACGGGCGCCACCACCGCCTGACGAGGACGCGGCCGCGGTCAGCGACCGGACGCCCACCTCCCGTCCTCCGCGCACTACGCCGGCAAGAGCGTCAAGCAGACCCGCCTGGCCAAGGCGCGTATCAGCTTTCGAAGATCATCGGTCTTCCGAAGACGGTCGACGTCGCCTGCTGGAGCGCAGCGGACTGGGAGAACATCTCGGGCGACAACCCGGAGAGCGGCTACACGCTCCTCGGCTTCTACATGCCCGCGATGCCGCACTGGCTCGAGCTCTCGCCCACCATCTGCCACACGATGGAGACGCTCCTCTACAAGCGGCCCGTGTACGCGAACCGGTGCACGGCGAACGCGGTCGACACGCTGACTCACGAGATGATCCATGCGCTCGGCGTCACCGACGAGGCCCGAACCGAGTGCTATGCGATGCAGCTCAGCTGGATCACCGCCGAGACGCTCGGCTCCCCTGGCACAACTTCCAGGTCTGAGAATCGACACGCTGCCGGGCCCCACTCGGCCCCCGCGGAGGCGTACGCTTGAGGATGCGGTGAAGAAGCAGACGGGCTTCTTCCGGTTCGACGGTCATCGCGTGGCGTACGCAACGGTCGGTGACGGTCGGCCGCTCGTCCTCCCTGCGTGGTGGGTCAGCCACGTTACCGAGGACTGGCAGTTCGAGTCGTTTCGCCACTTCATCGAGACGCTCGCGACGAAGTACCGGGTCATCCGCTACGACCGGATCGGCACCGGTCTCTCCGACCGGGAGCGGCCGGACGACACCCTGACGCTCGCGTACGAAGTCGAGCTCCTCGAGGCGTTGGTCGACCACCTGACCGACGGGCCGGTGACGCTGTTCGGAATCTCGTGCGGCGCCTGTTCGTCGGTCGCGTACACCGTCCGCCACCCTGACCGCGTCGAGCGGCTCGTGCTCTACGGCGCCTACGCCTGCGGCCTCGACCTGGGCCCCCCTGCGGCGCGCGACGCGCTCGCGGGCCTCGTGCGCGATGCGTGGGGGCTCGGGAGCCGTGCACTCGTCGACATCTTCGTGCCGAGCGTGAGCCCGCAGGAGCGCGACGCCTTCGGCGCGTACCAGCGGTCGGCGGCGACCTCACGCACCGCGGGCGATCTCCTCCAGCTCACCTACGCATACGACGTGCGCGACCTCCTGCCGCAACTCGAAGTGCCGACGCTCGTCCTCCATCGTGACCGCGACCGAGCCGTGCCGATCGCCGCCGGGCGTGAGGTCGCGGCGCTCGTCCCAGGCGCGCGCCTCGTGACGCTGGACGGCGACGCGCACCTCCCGTGGCACGGCGCGACCGGCGACGCACTCGCAGAGGCCGCAGGGTTCCTCGGACTTCCCGCCCCTTCCGCGCAGCCGGCGGGCGTTACCGGAATCGACGAGCTGAGCGGCCGCGAGCGGGAGATCCTCGGCCTCGTCGCCGAAGGGCTCAGCGACGCGGAGATCGCCCACCGGCTGGTGCTCAGCCCTCACACCGTGCACCGTCACGTCGCGAACATCCGCCGCAAGCTCGGTCTGCGATCACGTTCGGCGGCGGCGGCTGCCGCCGCTCGCGCCGGCCTGGTCTGATGGCCCGATCGGGCCATCCCAAGATGGCCTGCCCGGGCGAAGCCGCGAGAGCGCCGCTCCGCGACCGTATGCGTCATGAACGCACAGGCTCTCCACAACCGGACGCTCGGCAAGACCGTCACCGTCCGCCTCCTCGGCAACGGCGACGCCGCCACGGTCGAGGCGCTGTTCGACCGGCTCAGCCCTTCGTCCCGCGCAGGCCGCTTCCACGCGGCAAAGCCGCGGCTGACGCCGAGTGAGCTCGACTCCCTCGCCCGCGTCGACGCCGACCACCTCGTTCTCGTCGCGTATGTCGACGGCGACCCGCTGCCCGCGGCGATGGCCCGGGTGGTACGCAACGCAAGCGACCGCCGGGCTGGCGAAATCGCGTTCGAGGTCGCCGACCTCTATCACGGCTGCGGGATCGGCACGCAGCTCGTCGACCTGGTGCTCGCAGACGCACGCGCAGACGGGATCGAACAGGTCGACGCCGTCGTCCAGTCGTCGAATCGGGCAGCGCTCCGCCTTCTCCGCCGCGCCTCGACGCGCCGATGGTAAGGGTCGAAGAGGTCGCGTTCGGCTAGGGGCTCGAGGCAGCCATCTGGCGGGCGACGCTCTGCGAGCTGCCGAGCAGAGCCGCCCCGGCGCAGGCAGCGACCAGCGCCAGCGCGAAAGCGACCGGATGGGGCGGCGAGGCACCCGCGGAGAGCAGCGGCGCGACCGCCGCAGGCAGCGCCATCTCCAGACCGAAGACGACGGGGATCGAGCGCGTCGCCGGCCACGACTGCAGCGCCGTCATCTCCGCGAGCAGCGTCGAGCCGCTCGCGAGCCCGATCGCGACTCCCCAGCCGACGGCGAAGAGCCACCGCCGGTCGGAGAGCGCGGACACGGCGAGCGCCGTGCCGAGCCCGACGCACGCCCAGCCGATCCCGGAGACGATGCTGGTCGCGAGGCCGCCGGCGAGCCCGACCACGCGCAACGCGAACGGCGCCAGCGCGGTGAGGACGATCGCGATCCCGACCGCCCACGAGCCGGCCTTCGTGAACGACGTCGCCTCCGACGGCCCCGCCCAGGCGAGCACGGCGACCGCCGCTGCGATCGCCACCGCCCCGGACACCTCGCGGGCGCCGACGCGCTCGTGCAGCAGCTTCACGCCGAGCACGAGCAGCACGATCAGGCCGAGTCCGAGCGCCGGCTGCACGAGCGCGACCGAGGCGAGCGCGAGCGCGGCCGCCTGCAGCCCCCAGCCGACCAGGCTCGAGCCGGTGCCCGCGAGCCAGAGCTTGCGCCGCGCAAGCCGTCCGAGCAGTGACGCGCGGAGCGCCGTCGACGCTGGAGCCCGCCTCGCCTCGAGCGCCTGCAGCGCCGAAGCGGCGGCGTAGAGCGACGACGAGAGCATCGCGAGCACGACGGCAATGAGTTCGCGCACGAACGGAGACTACGATCGATCGGTGACGGTCGTCGGTGTCGCGCTCCTGACGCTCGTGCCGGGAGAGCTCGGCGGCAGCGAGACGTACGTCCGCGAACTGCTCCGGGCGCTCGGCGAGGTAGGCGAGCTCGACTACCAGGTGCTCCTTCCTCCGGCCGCCGCGAAGCTCGACACGGGCAGGCTTCCGTCGCAGGTTGCGACCGAATACCGGCGCGCGCGCACGCCGAGCCAGCGACTGCTCGCGATGGGAGCCGCGGCGGCCCGGCCCGGCCCGCTCCGCGCCCGGCTGCAGCAGGCCGCCGTGGTCCACTACCCGCTCACGCTCCGGCTGCCGCCCGTCGATGCGCCGACGGCCGTGACGCTGCACGACGTGCAGCACCTCGACCTCCCGCAGCTCTTCGGGCGCGCGGAGCGGGCCTTTCGCGCGCTCGCCTGGCACCGGTCCGTGCGCGCAGCGGAGTGCGTCATCGTGCCGAGTGGCTTCGTGCGCGACCGCGCAGTCGCGAAGCTCGGGCTCGATTCGAACCGCGTTCGGGTGATCCACTCCGGCGTCGACCACGCCCGCTTCCGCCCAGGCCCCGCCGCACGCGAGCCGTTCCTGCTCTATCCCGCCCGCCGCTGGCCGCACAAGAACCACGAGCGTCTCTTCGCCGCCTTCGCGCTCCTGCGCGCCGAGCAGCCCGACCTGCGGCTCGTGCTCACCGGCGACCGGGGCGGCACCGCGACTCCCGACGGAGTCGAGTCCCTGGGGCTCGTCTCACCCGAGGCGCTGGTCGACCTCTATCAGCGCGCGTCCGCGCTCGTCTTCCCGTCGCTGTACGAGGGGTTCGGCCAGCCGCCGCTCGAGGCGATGGCGTGCGGCTGCCCCGTCGCCTGCTCGAACGCGGGCGCGCTGCCCGAGATCGTCGGCGACGCGGCGCGCCTGTTCGACCCGCACGACCCGGAAGCGATCGCCGATGCGGTGCGCGAGGTTCTCGGCGCGCCCGGCGATTGGCGGGCGCGTGGGCTCGAACGGGCCGCCTCGTTCTCGTGGGAGGCCACCGCGCGCGGTCACGAAAGGGTCTACCGGTCGCTCGCGAGCACGCGCTCGTAGGCGGCCGCATAGCGCTCTGCGGCCTCGTCGACCGAGTAGCGGCGGACGAGCTCCGGCGCGCTCACCCGTGCCGGTGGGCGGCTCAGGACCGCCTCGAGCTCGTCTGCCAGGCTGAGCCAGTCGCCGGCGGGGAAGATCGTCGCAACGCCGCCGACCACCTCGGGAATCGCGCCGGAGCCGGCTGCCAGGATCGGGACGCCCGCGGCGGTCGCCTCCGCGAGCACCATCCCGAACTGCTCCTCCCACCAGATCGTCGGCAGGCTCGCGAGCACGAAGCACGAGGCGAGGTCGAAGACGGCGGGCATGTCGACGTAGGAGACGCCGCCGCGCCACTCGACGAGGCCGTCGACGCCGAGGTCGCGCGCGTGGCCGCGCAGGCGCCGCTCCTCGGGGCCGGTCCCGACGATCAGCGCCCGCGCCTGCACGCCGCGGGCCCGGAGGACGGCGAGGGCCCGCAGTAGGTCCTGGTGGCCCTTCTCCCAGACGAGACGGCCCACGGACAGGATCAGGTGCCCGGCGGGCGGCGCGCCGCTCGAGAAGCGGCGCGCGTCGACGCCGGGCGGCGCCACCTCGATCCGGGCCGGCGGCACGCCCTCGAGCAGGAGCGCCTGCCGCGCGCGGTCGGTGGCCGCAAGGAAGAGGTCGACGCGCGGGATCGTCTCCCTGCGCTGCCGGCGGCCGCGGAAGCGCCGGTAGGCCTCGCCGAACGGGATCGTCTCCCACACGGTGAGCACGAGGCGGAAGCCGAGCTTGTCCTTGAGCAGCGCCGGCCCGTGGCTGAACGGCACGCCGATCTCGGCGGCGTGGACGATGTCGGCGCTGACGAGCGCGTCCGCCAGCCCCAGGTAGCGGTCGCCGAACACGAGCACCGAGAGCTCGCCGACCCGGCCACGGGGGAGCCGGTCGCGGACCGCACCCACCCGCTCGACCGGCAGATCGAGCCCGGAGAGGACATCGAACTCGTTCGACGCGGTCGCGAGGATCCGCACGTCGAACCGCTCCGTGAGCAGCTCCCATGGCCGCAGATCCCAGGGGTTCGCGGAGTGGCCGCGCAGCAGGACGACCCGCGGACGGCTCATCGTGTCGTGAGCGCGTGGAACAGCTCGCGCGGGATTGCGCGCAGCAGCGTCGCCGCGAGGAGGAACAGTCCGAGCGACGCGACGAGCTTCACCTCCCACGCCACGGGCAGCAGCAGCACGGCGAACGCCGGCAGAGCGGCGACGACGATGCGCGGCATCAACCCGGGACGCGGCGCGACGTCGCCACTCGCGCGGCGAAGGAAGAAGTAGACGAGCGCGGCGAGACCCGTCTCGGCGAGGACGGCGGCGACGGCCGCGCCCTTCGCCTCCCCCACCGGAATCAGCAGTGCGCCGAGCGCGATGACGAGAATCAGGGCACCTGCGTTCGCGTACGTCAGCGCGGACTGGCGGCGGAGCGAGAGCAGCCCGAGCTGCCAGACCTGGCCGACGAACACCGGGATCAAAGCGAACGCCTGGATCTGCAGCACCGGCACCGCCCCCCGGTAGGCCTCCCCGCCGAGCAGTGGGATCGCCCAGGGGGCGGCCGCATCGATACCGAGCACGAAGATGACCGATGCGGCGAGCGAGACCTCCGTCATACGCTGCAGCCCGAACCGCAGCCGCTCGCCGTCGTCACGTCCCGCCACCGAGAGCAGCGGCAGCGCCGACGAGAGCACGAGCAGCGGCAGCGAGAAGATCACGGCGAACACCTGGAACGACGTCGCGAAGTACCCGGTCTCGCGCGACGACGCGATCAGCGAGACCATGATCATCAGGACGCGGAAGTAGACGACATTCATGGTCAGGGCGATCGCGAGCGGCAGCGCCTCACGCAGCAGCGGGAGCGCGAGCCGCCGGTCGAAGCCGGGGACCAGTCCGCGGCGAACGGACACCGCGAACGGCGTTGCCGCAAGCACGATCGCACCGACCGGGATCTGCGCACCGAGCAGCGGCACCAGCGACGCGCCGAGCGCGACGAGCACGAGGACGACGACGAACGTGAGCGCCGTCTTCGCCACCTCGAACACGGCGACCGTGCCGAGCCGCAGCTCGACCGAGAGCGGCATCATCATCGTCGCCTGGGTGTTGACGAGCAGGACGCCGATCCCGCCGAGCAGCGTCCCCCACACCATCGTCGGGGGATAGACGATCGCCGCAAAGACGACGGCGCCGAGGATGCCGACCGGGGTGATCAGCAGCCGCAGGGTGACCAGGTT
>DATIXY010000034.1:0-105816 GCA_035518115.1 Gaiellaceae bacterium
GACTGCGGGGATCGCCTATGCGGCGTCGCGCTGACGGACCCGCCATGCGATCTGCAGGGCCGTGACGATCAGGAACGCTCCGAACAGGCGGCGCAGCGCGTGCTCCGGAAGCGACTCGGCGACGAGCACGCCGCCCTGGACGCCGACGATCGACGCGACGCCGACGTAGATCGCGGCACGGACGTCGACGTTCCCGAGGCGGACCTGCCGCCATGTGCCGACGGCGGCGGTGGGCAGGATCGCGAGCAGCGAGGTCGCCTGCGCGTGGATCTGCGTCAGCCCCAGGCCGAGTGCGAGCGTCGGAACGAAGACGATGCCGCCGCCGACACCGAACGTCCCTGCGAGCACTCCTCCCCCGAGTCCGACGAGAATGACGAGGACGACGGTCACAAGATCAGCTTCAACCCGATGGCCGCGACGAGGACTGCGAACGCGTACCCCAGCGTCCGCTGAGCGAGGCGCTGCTGCAGGTCGACACCGAGCACGACGCCTACGACGGCCGGGATGCCGACGAGCATCGCGGCGCCCACCCTCACGTCGCCGTGCGCCGCGTAGGTGATCGCGCCGGCGGCCGACGAGACCAGGATCGCCGCGAGCGACGTCGCCGCCGCGCGGCGCTGGTCGAACGCGAGAAACGTGACCAGGAGCGGCACGATGACGATCCCGCCCCCGACGCCGAACAGGGCGCCGAAGAACCCGGCGGCGACGCCGATGCCGACGAGCTTGGGAGCAGTCGACGCGCCCACCACTCCTACTCTACGCAGCGTGGACGCGCTCTCCCGCCTCGCCGAACAGCCCGAGCGGGCCGCGCTGTTCCTCGACGTGGACGGTGTCCTCGCCCCGATCGTCGACCGCCCCGAGGACGCCTCGGTGCCCGAAAGCACTCGCCGGGAGCTCCGCCGGCTCGCCGGCCGTTACGGGCTGGTCGCCTGCGTCACGGGCCGCTCGAGCGATGCGGCGCAGCGCATCGTGGGCGTCCCCGAGCTGCGCTACGCGGGCGAGCACGGGCTCGAGCTCGAGCCGGCCGCGACGGCCTATGCATCCGAGGTGCACCGGTTCGCGCGCGACTCGGGCTGGCCCGACGTCGAGGAGAGGCCCGTCTCCGCAGCGCTGCACTTCCGCCGGGCTGCAGACCCCGTGGCCGCGCGACAGGCGCTCGAGGCGGTCGCGGCCGAGGCGGCCGCCCGTGGACTGCGCGCGAGCTTCGGGCGGATGGTGCTCGACATCCTGCCGCCGCTCGACGCGACCAAGGGCACGGCGGTGCGGCGCCTCCTCGCCGAGGCAGGGCTGGCACGCGCGCTGTACGCAGGCGACGACACGACCGACCTCGACGGCTTCGCCGCGCTCGACGGGCTCGAGCTCGGCGTCCGCGTCTCGGTCGCGTCCCCGGAAGGCCCGCCGCGGCTGCGCGAGCTGGCCGACGTCGTCGTCGACTCTCCGGAGGCGTTCGCCGGGCTCCTGCGGGAGCTCTAGACCCGGACCGTCGCCGACCGGCCGAGCTCGTGCCCGTGGCGGTCGACCGCGGCCGCCTCGGCGAACCGCATGCCCCGCGGCAGTGCGAGCGCGGTCTCGAAGCCTCGCCTCGCCGTCGTCCCGAAGGTCTGCAGGTTGCCCGCCGCCGTCCCGGCACGCAGGCGCCAGGCGACGACCTCGGTCGCGCCGTTCCAGCTGACGAACGCCGTCCCGCGGTGACGCCCGCCCGGGGCGACGAGCACCGGGCGCCCACTCGGGTCCCCCGCCCAGCCGAACCGGAAGGCCCGGTAGTTCTGGCCTCCGCGCGGCAGCTTGGCGTCGAACAGGATCGCCCCGTCCGGCGCGAACTCGGTCACGTAGGGCTCGTTCCCCCAGCCGACCACCACGTTCCCGTTGGGCAGCACCTGCGCGTTGCCCATGAACTGCGAAAGGAGCCGGTTCGGGTGGTGCGCGTACGCGCGGACGAGCGTCGCCCGCTTGTGCGCCGCGTCGAGCTCGATCACGAGCACGCGTGACTGGGGCTGAACCTGTGGTCCGGCGCCGTCGTCGAAGATGCTGACGATGTCGTGCCCGTGATGGCGCGCGTCGTGCTGCCACGCGAACACGGTGCCCCTGCCCATCGCGAAGTCGCTCTTCCGTCCCCCGAGACGCCAGATCACCCGGCCGCTCGCGCGGCTCACCTTGTAGACCGCCCACGTGTTGCGCGCGGAGACGAGCAGATTGCCGTCGGCGAGCAGATCGATCGAGTTGATGTGGAAGTAGTCGAGCGGGTGGCCCATGAACGCGGCGTGGGTCTCCTGGATGGGGACGTGATCGAGGCTCCGCCACTCGAACAGCACCCTCCCGCTGGGGAGCGCGAGCTCCTGGACGACGCCGCCGATCACCTTCCCGGTGGCCGGGCCTCCCACCGAGGACAGGTCGGCCGGCTGCACCTCGTAGCTCGTGACGAGCGCGGTGTCGTGCGGGGTGATGACGAACTCGTGCAGGTCCGACTGGCGGCCGTCGCCCGCGGGCACGCGTGCCACCTGGCGGTAGGACTCGTCGAGGATCACGTGCGTGCCCCGGCCGAGGCCGCTCTGCGACTTCCCTTCCCACCAGGTGAGCACCGGCTTGCCCTGGTAGCGCGCGACGCGGAAGTTCATCGCCGAATTCGGCGTCGTCGGAAGGAAGTACACGACCTGTCCGCGGCCGTCGAGGATCAGGACGCCGCGCTGGCCCGGCCCGGCCGAGGGCGCCAGGAACAGGTACCCGTCGGAGACGGCGCTCGCGTGCAGGATGCTCAGCACCGGCGGCCGGAGGTCGGGACGCGAGAGGAAGTGGTGGACCGCGCCCGGCGGAATCTTCGGCGGCGGCGCCGCGAGCGCGACGTCGGCCGCGAGCAGGCGATTCACAGCTCCCGGCACGAGCAGCCCGCCGCCCAGCAGCAATGAGCGCCGAAGAAGCACGTCCCGCGTGAAACGACCCCCGTCCTCGCACCGGCCGCCTGCGCCGAGGTCCACCCGGCCAGCCTACAGTCCGAGGCGCTCCCGCAGCTCGCGGCCCTGACGCCGCGCGACATCCAGCTCGGTGCGGGCGGCATCGTCGAGCTGCAGCCGGATCCGGTCGGGCGCCGTCCGCCGCACGGCGGAGACCTTCGACAGGTTCACGAGGTACGACCGGTGGATTCGAGCGAAGCCGGTTCCGAGCCTCGCCTGCAGCTCGCCCAGCGACGAAGTCGAGAGATAGGCCCGGTCGTAGTCGTGCACGCGGCTGTAATCGCCGTCGGCCTGGACGTAGTACACGCGGTCGAAGTCGAGCAGCTCCGCGCCGCCCGGCGCGACCACCGGGATCTTGCTGACGGCTTCGTGCTGCCCCGGCGCGGACGCGCGCAGCCGGTCGAGCACGCGAGCGAGCCGCTCGGGGTCGACGGGCTTCAGCAGATAGTCGAACGCCTCCACGGCGAACGCGTCCACGGCGTAGCGCTCGTGCGCGGTCACGAACACGACCGCCGCGCGTGCCAGCGGTGCAAGCTCGAGCCCCGACAGGCCCGGCAGCTCGACGTCGAGGAACACGACGTCGTAGCCGCCGCTGCGAACGAGGTCGTCTGCGTCGGCTGCGCTCCCCGCCTCGCCGACGATCTCGATGTCGTCGTGCGCGCCAAGCAGGTAGCGCAGCTCGGAACGGGCAGGAGCCTCGTCGTCGACGATCGCGGCCGCGATCACGCCGCGGGGACCTCGAGCGAGACGACCGTCCCGAGCGGCGACGAGCGCAGCCTGACGCCGGAGCCGTAGTGCGCCTCGAGGCGCAGCTGCACATTTGCGAGGCCCACCCCGGTGCCGTCGCCGAACCCGGGGTCGAAGACCCTGTCGATCGCATCGCGGGTGATGCCGCGGCCGTCGTCGCGCACCGTCACCCGCAGCCGCCCGCGACGGACGCGCGCGCGGACAAGCAGGTGCAAAGGACGGTCGGTCTTGCCGTGCTTGACCGCGTTCTCGACGAGCGGCTGCACGAGCAGCGGCGGCAGCCTGACCCCGAGTGCTTCCTGATCGGCCTCGACGGCGACGTCGAGCTCGCTCCCGAACCGGGCCTGCTCGAGCTCCAGGTAGCTGCGCACGTGCGCGAGCTCCTCGTCGAGCGTCACGAACTCGCCGGGCCGCGCGAACCGGGCGCGCAGCGCATCCGAGAACGCGAGCACCAGCTGCCGTGCGCGGTCGGGATCGGTGCGGATGAACGATGCGATCGTGTTCAGCGCGTTGAAGACGAAGTGCGGCTCGATCTGCGCCTGCAACGCCGTCGCGGTCGCCGTCGCGAGCTCGGAGAGCTGAAGCTGGGCGGAGAGCTGGTCGCCGAGTGCGTCCAGTGTCTGCACGGCCGGCTCGTCGAGCGGGGAGCCGTCGGTTGCGTACGCGACGATCGCACCGGCGGGACCGTCGCCGAGCATGAGCGGCACGACGGCGGCGGCGCCCAGCGGGCAGGCGGCGTGGCCGCACTCGGTGCGCAGGCCGAGTGGTGCGAGCAGCGGCCGTCGCTCGGCGAGCGCCTCGAAGACGGGCCTGATCGGCCGGTCGCCGGTGGCGTGATGGTCGGCGCCGGCGCCGACGAACGCCAGCACGCGTTGCGTGTCCGTGACGGCGACCGCCCCGTAGCCGAGCTTCTCGAACAGCTCGTATGCGACCGTCCGCGCCGCGGACTCGGTAAGGCCGCGCCGCAGCTCCGGCAGCGTGGCGGCGAGAAGCTCGAGCACCGGCGCCCGGCGCCTCGGCCTGCGGACCCGCGGCATGATCGGGATTGTGCACGTCACGGAAGCGGTTCTCGCCCCGCTGCGCGAGCGCTACGGAGATCCGGTGTTGCTGGAGTGGGACGGCGACGTCAGCGCCGAGGAGTACGCGCTCGCGACGTACAACCCGGCGCGGCGCCACGACGTGACGCTCTTCATCCTCGACCCTGGCGACCGGATCGCCCTGATCCGCAAGCCGCACTTCGCCCCGGGGATCTGGCGTCCGCCTGGCGGCGGGATCAGGCCGGGCGAGAGCTTCGCGGAGGGCGCGGTGCGCGAGGCGGAGGAGGAGACGGGCCTGCCGGCGGCGCTCGACCGCTACCTCGTCGATGCCGCCGCACGGTTCCGCCACGGCGACGAGGCGATCGACTGGCGCACGCACGTCTTCCTGGCGCGCACCACCGAGGAGGCTCTCGACCCGCTCGACGCCGAGGAGATCGCGGCCGCCCGCTGGGGCACGCTCGACGAGCTCGCCGGCCCGATCCGCGCACGGCTGCTCGAGACCGGCCGTCCGCTCTGGCGCTACCGCGTGGCGCTCCACGACGCAGCGCTCGCGGCGATCGGGAACCTCGACTAGAGCTTCTGGATGCGCACGGCGGTGCCGTACGCGCAGATCTCCGTCCAGGTGCCGCCCATGTCGGACGTGTCGAACCGCATCCCGAGGATCGCGTTCGCGCCCTTCGCCTCGGCCTCCTCCGTCATCCGCTGGATCACGTCCGAGCGGCTGTCGGCAAGCGCCTTGGTCATCCCTTTCAGCTCGCCACCGAACATCGACTTGAGGCCGGCACCCATCTGCGAGCCGATGTTGCGCGAGCGGACGGTCAGGCCGAACACCTCGCCGTAGACGTCGGTGATCGTGTATCCGGGGACGTCGTTCGTGGTCGTGATCAGCACAGCTCGAGCACCTCCAGCACCTCCGGGATTGACGTGACACGCGGGCCGTCGAAGGCGGCGAGATTCTCCCAATACGGATCCTCGCCGGGTCGGTGGATGAGGATCGCAGTTATGCCGACGCGCTCCGCACCGGCGAGCTCGTCGTTCGCGCCGTCACCGACGAACACCGCGTCGGACGGCTCGACGCCGAGCAGCTCGCAGCAGTGCAGGTAGATCCGAGGATCGGGCTTCGACAGCCCGAACGACGACGAGAAGACCTCGGCGTCGAACAGCCCGTTGAACGGCGTCGAGGGCCAGGCGACCTCGACGTCCTCGCTGCACACCGTGATCAGCCCGACGAGGATCTCCAACTCGCGCAGCCGGCGGAGCGTCTCGATCGCGCCGGGACGCGGCACGAGCGCCTCGCGCACGTAGTCGAGACGCAGCTTGCACACCTCCTCGAGCGACGCGGCGGGCACGCCGGCATCGGCCAGCGCTACCCGGATCGGGCCGGTGTAACGATTCATCGAGCGCGGCCAGAGCTCGACGAAGTCGGGCGCGTGCTCCGAGACCGCAGCGACCATCGTGGCGGCCGCCTCGCGGTCCCAGTCGATCAGCGTCTCCCACAGGTCGAAGATCACTGCGCGCGGGCGCACTCGCGCAGCACCTCCCATGCCAGGGCGACGTCCGCCTCGGTCGTCCGCGCATTGCCGATCGCGAGGCGGATGATCGACTCGCCGCGAAGCTGAGCCGGAGCGACGAACAGCTTCCCGGTCAGTGTCGCCGCCCGGGCGATCGCGTCGTTGTCGCCGGTGCGATGCCGGAAGCAGACGGTGGAGAAGGGATGCGCCGCCGAGACCTCCCAGTCCGGGTCGTCGTCGACCCATGACGCGAACAGCTGCGCAAGCCGGACGTGCTCGCGGATCAGGGCGCGCAGGCCGTCGGCGCCGTACCAGCGGAGGACGAACCAGAGCTTGAGCGCACGGAAGCGCCGGCCGAGCGCCGGCCCGTAGTTCTTCAGGTCGAGTGCATCCTCGGTGTCGACGAGGTAGTCGCGCTCGACGCCGAATGCAGCACGGAGCGCCTCGGGCCGCCGCGTCCACATCGTCGAGCAGTCCATCGGCGTGAACAGCCACTTGTGCGGGTTGACGACGATCGAATCGGCGAGATCGCATCCGTCGAGGCACCAGCGAAGCTCGGGGCAGACGGCGGCGGAGCCCGCATACGCCGCGTCGACATGCAGCCAGACGCCCGCCTCGCCGCAGCGGCTGGCGAGCTCGGCCACCGGATCGACGGACGTGGTCCCGGTCGTGCCGACCGTCGCGACGACCGCCGCCGCATCGTCCAGCGGGAAGTCCGTGCGCATGCGAAACGCATCGTCGACCTCGACCGGGCGGAACTCGAGCCCCACGAGCCGCGCCGCCTTCTCGACGCTGAAGTTGGCCTGCTGCGAGGCGTACACGGCGCCGCCGGGCCGGAGCGTTCGCGCCGCCGCGAGAGCCGCGACCGTCGCGGTCGACGCGGTGTCCTCGATATGCCCGTGCCAGTCGGCGGGCAGCCCGAGCAACTGGGCCAGCCACGACAGCGTCACCTGCTCGAGCTCGGTCGCGGCAGGCGAGGACTCCCAGGTCATCGCATTCACGTTGAGGGCCGCGATCAGAAGCTCGGCGAGGATGCCCGGGTCGGAGCCCGTGTTCGCGAACCACGCGAAGAACCGCGGATGGTTCCAGTGCGAGAGGCCGGGCAGGATCACCTCGTCGAGGTCGCGCAGCATCGCCTCGAACGGCTCCCCGCGCTCGGGAGGCGACTCCGGCAGGCGCGCGCGGATCCCGCCGGGCTCCGCGTGCTGGGTCACCGGACGGTCGCCGATGCCGTCGAGATACGCCTCGACCCAGTCGGCCGCGAGGTCGAGATCCCGGCGAAGGCCGCTCATGCCCGCTTCTTGCGCAGCCGCTCGACCTGCTTCCACGTGCGCGTGTTGACGACGTCTTCCTTGCGCAGCCACGCGCGCCGGGCCTGACCGACGCCGAGCGTGACGTAGTCGAGCGCGGCCACCTGATGGCCGTCCGAGTCGATCACGAGCTTGAGCCCGGCCTCGCGGGCAGCGCGTGCGTGCACGTCGGTCAGGTCGAGGCGGTCGGGCTGCGAGTTGATCTCGAGGAACGTCCCGGTCTCGATCGCCTTCTCGATGATCCGCTCGACGTCGACCGGCGCCGGCGCGCGCTTCCCGATCTTGCGGTTCGTCGGATGCCCGATGCAGTCGACGTAAGGGTGCTCCATCGCCGCCAGCACGCGGCCGGTCGGGTCGTGGTCGAAGCGCGAGTGCACCGACGCAACCACCCAGTCGCGGGTCGCGAGCTCCTCGTCCGGGACGTCGAGCGAGCCGTCGGGGCGGATGTTGACCTCGATCCCCTTGAGGATCCGGAACGGGGCGACGCGCCTGTTGAGCGCGTCGATCTCCACCGACTGCAAGTGCAGCAGGTCGCCGCGAAGCCGCTGCGAGTGATCGCAGACCGCGTAGTAGGCGTAGCCACGCTCGCGGGCGGCCGCAACCATCGTCTCGAGCGTGTCCTTGCCGTCGGACCACGTCGTGTGCGTGTGCAGGTCGCCGCGCAGGTCGCCGAGCTCGACGAGGGCGGGGAGATCTCCGGTGCGCGCTGCCTTGAGCTCGCCGCCGTCCTCGCGCAGCTCCGGCGCGATCCAGTCGTACCCGAGGAAGCGGTAGACCTCCTCCTCCGTCGCGAAGCGATGCTCGGTGCCCGTCTCGGTCTCGGTGACCGCATACTCGGAGACCGACAGGCCCTGGCGAACCGCGTCCTCGCGCAGCGCGACGTTGTGATTCTTCGAGCCGGTGAAGTGCTGGAGCAGGTTGCCGTAGCTCTCCGGCGGGACGACGCGGAGGTCGAAGCGCAGGCCGTCGTGCGACACGACTGTCGCCTTCGTCGATCCCTTCGCAGCGACCTCGACCACCCAGGGCAGCGAGCAGAAGTAGTCGACGAGCGCGGGGGCATCGGTTGCGGTGGCGATGATGTCGAGGTCGCGCACCGTCTCGCGCATGCGGCGCGCCGAGCCGGCCAGGCTCACCTCGACGGACGCGGGATGGGCGCGCAGCTCCTCGACGGCGGCCGTCAGCCGTGGGAGCGCGGTGCCGAGCAGGCCGCGGCCTCGTTCCGGCTCGGCCGCAGGCCCCTGTGCCAGCGCCGCCGCGATCTTCGACTCCGTGCCGGGGCCGACGCCCGCATGGCCGCGCAGCTGGCCCGACTCGACGGCCGACCTGAGGCCGTCGACGGTCGTGATCCCGAGCTCCTGCCAGATGCGGCGCGCCGTCTTCGGGCCGAGCCCGGGCAGGCGCATGAAGACGGCGACCTCGCTCGGCACCTCGGCCTTCTTCTTCGTCAGCGCGTGAACCTCGCCGTCGTTCACGGCCTCGACGATCTTCCCCTCGATCGTCTTTCCGATCCCCTGGAGCTTCGTCGCTTTACCTTCCAGGGCGAGCTGGGCGACGGAGGTCGAGGTCTCGCGGATCCGCGCCGCAGCCTTGCGGTAGGCGCCGACCCTGAACGAGTCGGCGTTCGAGAGCTCCATCAGGTCCGCGAGCAGGTCGAACTGCTCCGCGAGCTCGTCGTTCCGCGGAAGAGGGGGCACTTTCGCGATCATAGGCGCCGCGATACGGGCCACCGTCTGCCTCCCCACCTACAACGAGCTCCCGAACCTCGAGCCGATGCTGCGGGCTCTCGCCGGCGTGCTGCGCGCGGGCGACCGCGTGCTGGTGATCGACGACAGCTCTCCCGACGGGACCGGGGCTGCGGCCGACCGCCTCGCAGGGGAGCTCGACTTCGTCGACGTCCTGCACCGCCCGAAACGGGAAGGGCTCGGCCCGGCATACCTCGCCGGGTTCCAGCGGGCGCTCGGTGAGGGGGCGGAGCTGGTGCTCGAGATGGACTGCGACTTCTCCCACGACCCGGCAGACGTGCCCCGGCTGATAGCAGAGGCCGAGTCGGGCGCCGATCTCGTTCTCGGCTCCCGCTACGTGCCCGGCGGCTCGACGGCCGACTGGGGGCTCGTCCGCCGCGCGATCTCGCGCGGCGCGGCCGTGTACACG
This sequence comes from Gaiellaceae bacterium, assembly GCA_035518115.1. Classification (GTDB taxonomy): domain Bacteria; phylum Actinomycetota; class Thermoleophilia; order Gaiellales; family Gaiellaceae; genus PALSA-600. The sequence continues at coordinate 9,705 of DATIXY010000034.1, forward strand.
GGGCTCTTCCTGCACATGGGCGTGCGCGACCCCACCGGCGGCTTCAAGTGCTTCCGCCGGCACGTGCTCGAGACGATCGACCTCGACGCGATCGGCTCGCAGGGCTACGCGTTCCAGATCGAGACGACGTACCGGGCGAAGCGGGCCGGTTTCCAGGTGGTCGAGCTACCGATCCGGTTCGCCGACCGCGAGCGGGGCCGCTCAAAGATGAGCCGCGCGATCGTGCTCGAGGCGATGTGGCGGGTGCCGCTCCTCAGGCTGCGGGTACGGTAGACGCGATGCGCGCCATCGGGGACGAGACCTTCGACGAGGCTGTCCTGCGCGCCGGGCGGCCGGTGATCGTCGACTTCACCGCGCCGTGGTGCGCGCCGTGCCGCGCGGTCGAGCCGGTGCTCGAGGAGCTCGCCGGCGAGGCGGACGTCGACCTCGTCTCGGTCGACATCGACGAGAACCCCGCGACCGCCGCGCGCTTCGGCGTCCTGTCGCTCCCGACGGTGATGCTGTTCGCGGACGGCGAGCCGCGCGAGACCGTGTTCGGCGCGCGGCCGAAGAAGCATTTCGCGAAGGCATTCGCCGACTACCTCTGAGCCGGCTCAGGAGCGGAAGTGCTCCCAGCCGCGGAGCTCGAGCGACGCTCCGCCTTGGAGGAAGACGACGCCGGCGCCCCGCTCGACCCGACCGATCGCCGCGAACCCGCCGGCGTCGGGGACGGCTGCGAGGAGCTCGAAGTCCTCGCCGAAGCCGAGATCCTCCACCGCCGCCCCCGGCGCAAGCGGCACGCGCTCGACCTCGACCACGAGCCGGACGCCGGACCGGCTTGCGATGTGGCCGGCATCCACTGCGAGGCCGTCCGAGACGTCGATCAGCGCGTGCGCCGACGCGGCGAGCCGGCGGCCTTCCTCGACCCGTAGCGGAGGACGGACGTAGCCGCCCGCCCGGAACGCGGCGCCGGCGGCTCCGAGCGGCCCGGTGACGACGAGCGTGTCGCCGGCGACCGCACCGGCTCGCCCGGGCACGCGCTCGCTCCTCCCCACCGCGGTCATGGAGACGACGACCTCGTTCCCGGCGGTCGTGTCGCCGCCGACGACGGGAACACCGGTCTCGGCGATCCCCTCGTAGAAGGCGATGACGTCGCTCGCATCGGTGTCCCCGGGAAGCGCGAGCGAGACGAGCAGCGCGAGCGGCTCGGCCCCCGACGCGGCCAGGTCGCTGATGTTGACGGCGGCCGCCCGCCATCCGAGATCAGCCCACGACAGGCGGTCGAGGCGAAAGTGGGTCCCTTCGACGAGCGCATCCTGCGTGAGGACGAGGCCTGCGACCTGCGCCGCGTCGTGCTCGACGCCGACGATCAGCCCGCGGCGCTCGAGCTCGGCGAGCAGGCCGAGCTCACCGAGCTCCGAGAGCCTCGTCAACGGCCTTCCTCAGCATCGGGTCGCCGGCGGCGCGAATGGTGGCGACGCCGGCTGCTCCGGCGGCGATGCACGCGCCCGCATTGCCCGCGTCGATCCCGCCGATCGCGACCACGGGAACCGAGACGGCGCTGCAGACCGAGCTCAGCCCGTCGAGGCCGATCGGGGGCTCCGCGTCGAGCTTCGACGGCGTCGCCCAGACCGGCCCGGCGCCGAGGTAGTCGGCATCGGCGCCGAGCGCCTCGTCGAGCGACGAGACCGACAGTCCGAGCAGCATCCCCGCGGCTCGCGCGCGCTCGGCGCCGGCGTCTCCCTGCCCCAGATGCACGCCGTCGGCGCGCAGCGCGACCGCGGCATCGACGTCGTCGTTGACGACGAACGTGACGCCGAGTGACGACATGCCCTGTCCGCGCTCGACGAGCTCGTCGGTCGACACGCCCTTCACGCGCAGCTGCACGACCGTGGCGCCGGCCGCAACCGCGCGCCTCGCAGCGTCGAGATCCTCGACGAGCGCGTGCACCCTCACGCGAACCGGGCCCGCTCGTCGAGCTGCGCCGGGTCGAGCGCGGCCAGCGCGTCGTAGAGGTTGACGTGGAACGAGCCGGGCCCCTTCGCGCCCGGCGCCGCGTTCTCTCCGGCGACGCCGAACGCCGCGAGCGCCTCGGCCGCCGCCGCCAGCGGCTCGTCCGCCCGCACTGCGAGAAACGCGCCCGTGATCGCCGTCGACATGCAGCCGGTGCCGGTGATCGACGCGAGCAGCGGGTGCCCGTTCTCGACCGCGACGACACGTGCGCCGTCCGACACGTGGTCGACGCTCCCCGTCACGGCGGCGACGACCCCGAGGGTGGACGCCGCGCCGCGCGCGACCTCCGCCGCCGGGCCGGCGGCGCCGATCGACTCGACACCGCGCACCTCGGCGTCGACGCCGGCCAGCGTCGCGATCTCGCCCGCGTTGCCGCGCAGGACGGCCACGTCGACCTCGTCGAGAATGCGCTTCGCGGTGTCGGTCCGATACCGCGTTGCGCCGACGCCGACAGGATCGAGCACGACGGGGACGCCTGCAACGTTCGCTGCACGGCCTGCGAGGAGCATTGCGTCGATCCACGACGACGACAGCGTCCCGATGTTCAGGACCAGCGCGCCGGCGAGCCCGACCATCTCCTCGACCTCCTCGGGCGCGTGCGCCATCACCGGCAGCGCGCCGATCGCCAGCGTCGCGTTCGCCGTCTCGTTCATGACGACGTAGTTCGTGATCTGGTGGACGAGGGGCCGCGTCTCGCGCAGCCGCCGCAGGGTGTCGCCGGGGTTCATCGTGCTCCTCTCAGGTAAAGGACATCGACCGGGCCGTCGCCCGCGCCGAGCTCCGCGAGCCCGTTGCGCACGGCGCCGGTCGCAGCGGACGAAGCACCACGTGCAGCGTCCGCGAGCGGCAGCCCGCGGGCGAGCAGCGCGGCGAGCGTGGCCGAGTGGGTGCAGCCGGCACCGTGGGTCGCACCGGTGTCGAGCCGCTCGACCGGGATCTCGATGTGCTCCCGGCCGTCGTACAGATGGTCGACCGGCACGCCGTGCCCGCCCGTGACGAGGGCCGCCGGAGCGCCGAGCGCAACGATGTGCTCGGCCAGCTCGCCCTTCGCGGCGAGCTCCGGTTCCCCGGCCAGCCGCTGCGCCTCCGCCAGGTTCGGCGTCACGACCGTCGCCAGCGGGAAGAGCAGCGAGACGAGCGCCTCGACGGCGTCGTCCTCGAGCAGCTTCGCCCCGGACGAGGCGACCATCACCGGATCGACGACGAGCGGGACGCGATGGGCGCCGAGGTAGCCGGCGACTGCTTCGATGACCGGGCGCGAGAAGAGCATTCCGGTCTTCGCCGCGTCGACGCCGACGTCGGAGAAGACCGCATCGAGCTGCGCGACCACGAACGCCGGCGGCACCGGGTGCACGTCCGTCACGCCGACCGTGTTCTGGGCGGTGAGCACGACGATCGCCGTGGTGCCGAACGCGCCTGCCGCCGCGAACGCCTTCAGATCGGCCTGGATGCCCGCGCCGCCGCCGGAGTCCGACCCCGCGATCGTCAACACCCTCGGAATCGTCAAGCCGCCTCCACTCCCTACGCCGGTGCGAACCGGGTCAGGTTCGACGGGTGTGTTCTCAGCCCCAGCGGGGCACCCCGGTAGGGCGAGGCTAGCATCGGCCGGGTGCTCGCCTCTCAAGCCTTCGACGGGCTGCTCCAGGGCGAAGAGCTCGCCTACCTCGGGTCGGAGGCCGAACGGGACGGCACGTACGCCGGGCTCCCGGGCTCGCTGGCCGCGGCCGCCCGCTCCGCGATCGGCGTCGACCGGCTCTACGTGCACCAGCGTTCCGCCTGGGATGCGGCCGAGCGGGGCGAGCACGTCTGCATCGCGACCGGAACCGCCTCCGGAAAGACGCTCGCATTCAACCTGCCGGTCCTCGATGCGCTCGCCCGCGACGCGAAGAACCGGGCGCTCTACCTCTATCCGACGAAGGCTCTGGCGCAGGACCAGTTCCGGACGCTCAGCGCGCTCGCGCTTCCACGGCTGCGGCCGGCGATCTACGACGGCGACACCCCGGTCGAGCACCGCCGCGGCATCCGCCGCGCCGCGAACGTCGTCCTCACGAACCCCGACATGGTGCACGTGGGCGTGCTGCCCAATCACGATCGGTGGGGCGACTTTCTCGCCAACCTGCGCTACGTGGTGGTCGACGAGGCGCACGTCTATCGCGGTGTCTTCGGGTCGCACGTCGCGAATGTCCTACGACGGCTGCGCCGGATCGCGCACGTCTACGGGGCGAGCCCCCAGGTGCTGCTCGCATCGGCGACGATCGCCAACCCCGGCGAGCTCGGCGCCGCGCTCGTGGGCGACCCGGTCACGGTGGTACGCGAGGACGGCGCACCGCACTCGGAGCGCACGATCGTCCTGTGGAACCCCCCGCTCGTCGACGCGGAGCTCGGCGTCCGTGGGTCGGCGCTCGCCGAGGCGGCGAAGCTCCAAGCGACGTTCGTCGAGCACGGCCTACGTACGCTCACGTTCGCGAAGAGCCGCAAGGCGGCGGAGCTGATCCATCGCTTCACGGCCGAGCGGATCGGCGACGACGCGCGGCTGTCCCCGTATCGCGCGGGCTACACGGCTGCGCAGCGACGCGACATCGAGCGCCGACTGGCCGACGGCGACCTGCTCGGGGTGAGCGCGACCAACGCGCTCGAGCTCGGGATCGACATCGGGCTGCTCGACTGCGTGATCTCGGTCGGCTTCCCGGGGACCGTCTCGTCGCTGCGGCAGCAGTGGGGCCGCGCCGGCCGCCGTGACAGCGGGCTCGCGGTGCTCGTCGCCTCCGAGGACGCGCTCGACCAGTTCTTCATGCGCGACCCCGAGAAGCTCCTCGGCCGCCGAGTCGAGGCGGCGATCCTCGACCACGAGAACCCACGCGTTCTCGGCGGGCACGTCCGCGCCGCGGCCTACGAGGCGCCGCTGACCGCCGATGACGCGCGCTTCCTCGGACGTGCGGCGCTCGAGCTCGCCGCCGCCGATCCGGAGCTCCGCTCGACGACGTCGGGGATCGTGTGGGGCGGCCGCGACCATCCGGCGGCACGCGTTCCGCTCCGCTCGGCGGACGCCGACATCATCACGATCGTCGACTCGGCGACCGGCTCGATCCTCGGCCAGATCGAGCGCGCCCGCGCCTACGGCACCGTCCATCCGGGCGCCGTCTACCTGCACCTCGGCGAGCCCTACCTCGTGCACGAGCTCGACCTGACGGCAATGCACGCGGTCGTCGAGCCGTTCGCCGGCGACTGGTACACGCAGACGAAGAAGGAGACGGAGACGGCGATCGTCGCGGCGCGGCGCAGCGAGGAGCGGCTGGGGCTGACCCTCCATTTCGGCGACCTCGAGGTGACCGAGCAGGTCGTCGCCTACGAGCGCCGGACGGTCTCGTCGCAGGAGCGGATCGAGCTCGTCCCCCTCGACCTGCCGGCGACGAGCTTCGCCACGGAGGCAGTCTGGTTCTGCCCGGAGCCGGGCCAGCTCGCCGGTCTCGACGAGATGCCGAAGCTGCTCGGGACGCTGCATGCGGCCGAGCACGCGCTGATCGCGCTCCTGCCGCTGTGGGCGATGTGCGACCGGTGGGACATCGGCGGGCTCTCGACGAACATGCACCCGCAGACGCTGCGGCCGACCGTCTTCGTCTACGACGGCCATCCGGGAGGCGTCGGGATCACGGAGCGCGGCTTCGACGAATTCGAGGGCTGGGCCGGCGACACGGCCGAGCTGCTCCGCACCTGCCCGTGCCCGGGTGGGTGCCCTTCGTGCGTGCAGAGCCCCAAGTGCGGGAACCTGAACGAGATGCTCGACAAGGGAGGCGCGTCCACGTTTCTCGGCCGACTTGTCGATTTCCGGAGATCCCGTTCGTCGTAGAACGACACCATCGATCACAAGGAGGCGGGAGCGATGAAGTACGCACTCTTGATCCACTCGAACGACGAGCAGTGGGAAGAGCGCCCGGAGGCGGAGCAGCGGGCGATCACCGGCGAGTACATGGCAATCTCCGAGCTGCCGGGGATGTTCGGCGGCGCGCAGCTCGAGCCCGGGACGGCGACGACCACGGTGCGCGTCGCGGATGGCCGGACGCTCACGACCGACGGCCCGTTCGCCGAGACCAAGGAGGCTCTGGGCGGCTTCTACCTGTTCGAGGCGCCGAACCTCGACGACGCGATCGAGGTCGCCTCCCGCATCCCGGCCGCGAGGTTCGGAGGGGCGGTCGAGGTGCGCCCGCTCGTGGAGCGCTGACATCCTCGAACAGGCCTTTCGCGACGAGTGGGGGCGCGTCTTCGCGTCGCTGATCGGCTTCCTCGGCGACTTCGACCTCGCCGAGGAAGCCGCCCAGGAGGCGTTCGCGATCGCGGCCGAGCGGTGGCCGCGCGACGGCGAGCCGGCGAATCCCGGCGCCTGGCTGCTGACGACCGCACGAAACCGTGCGATCGACCGGATCCGCCGCGACCGGACGCTCCTGGCGAAGACGCACCTGCTCGACGTCCCCGAGCCGGCTCCAGACCCGATGGACGACACCCCGATCCCCGACGAGCGCCTCGAGCTGATCTTCACGTGCTGCCACCCGGCGCTCGCGCTCGACGCCCAGGTCGCGCTGACGCTCCGAACGCTGGGCGGCCTGTCGACGGAGCAGATCGCCCGCGCCTTCCTCGTGCCGGAGCCGACGATGGCGCAGCGGCTCGTCCGGGCGAAGCGGAAGATCCGGACCGCCGGCGTCCCCTTCCGCGTTCCGCCCGAGCACCTGCTGCCCGACCGGCTTGCGGCAGTTCTCGCCGTCGTCTACCTGATCTTCAACGAGGGCTACGGCGGCGACGGGACGCTCGCGCGTGAGGCGATTCGTCTCGGACGCGCGCTCTGCGAGCTCATGCCGGACGAGGCCGAGACGCACGGGCTGCTGGCCTTGATGCTCCTGCACGACGCGCGGCGCGGCGCGCGGTTTCGGGGCGGCGAGCTCGTGCTCCTCGACGACCAGGACCGGAAGCTCTGGGACGCCGCGGAGCTGGACGAGGGACGCGTGGAGCTCGAGCGGGCGACGGCGCTCGGAGGTGTCGACGCGTACGTTCTGCAGGCAGCGATCGCGTCCCTCCACTCGGCCGAGACGCGCGACTGGCGCGCGATCGCCGACCTGTATCACGAGCTGTCGGCGCGAACCGGCTCGTCCGTCGTCGAGCTCAACCGGGCCGTCGCGATCGCCGAGGTCGACGGCCCGCAGGCCGCACTCGAGCTGGTCGACGGCCTCGATCTCGACGGCTACCGGTACCTGCACTCGACCCGCGCCGACTTCCTGCGCCGGCTCGGACGGCTGGACGAGGCCCGCGCCGCCTATCTCCGTGCGCTCGAGCTGGCAACGGCCGAGCCGGAGCGGCGATTCCTCGTGCGCAGGGTGCGGGAGTGCAGCAGCGGCGGCCGGGGCTTATGATCGCCCGGTAGTCGAGGAAGGAGGGCAGGCCATGACGATGCGGCTGCCCCGCCGCGGCACGGGGATCCCTTGCAGACGACGCAGGAGCTGCGCGAGCTGGCTGCGGCGATCCTGCAGGACGACGTCCAGACGCTCGCGCGCACGACCGCGTACCTCCGCCGGTCGTATCGCGTCGTGTTCGTCGGATACGTCGCAATGATGGTGTTCGGAGTCGCCGCGATCGTGGCGGCGTTCGTGAAGGGGATGGCCGCATCGAGCCCCGGGGAGGCGGCGGCCGCCGTCGGCCTCGCGGGGCTCACCGTCGGCATCTTCATCGCGTTCTTCGTGCAGCGTCCGTCGGCGGCGCTCGAGCGCAATGCGATCTTCATGCCGTGGGTCTCGATCGTCCTGACGACGTTCTGGACGCGGATGCTCTACCTGGACGACCCGGCCACCCTCGACGCGAAGCTCGGCCACGCCGCCCGCGAGGCGTCCGACGAGCTCAGCGCGATCGCGCTCAGGTACGCGGCGATCGACGGCAAGGAGTTGACCGTCGCGAAGCAGGCGGCGCGCACCCACCCGGTGAAGCCGACGTAGCTAGCCGCCGACCTTCCGCAGCGCCTTCGAGAGCGACTGGCGCGTCGTCAGAATGCCCGCGTGCAGATCTCCGTGAGCGCGGATGCGCTCCAGCACGGCCTCCATCGTGAAGCGCCCCGGTTCGAGCGAGCCGTCGACCTCGTCCCAGCGGAGGGGCGTCGAGACTGGAGCGCCGGGATGCGGCCGCACCGAGTAGGCCGAGGCGATCGTCTTTCCCTCACCGTTCTGGTTGGCGTCGATCAGCACGCCGCGCCGGCGCGACTTCGACCACTCGGTGGTGGCGAGCTCCGGATGCGCACGCACGATCGCCCCGGCGACAACCTCTGCGAAGCGCCGGGTGTCGGCGTACGTCGCGCGGCGCTCGACGGGCACCAGGACGTGAAAGCCCTTCCCCCCCGATGTCTTCGGGAAGGACTGCAGCTCGAGAGCGTCGAGCAGCTCACGCAGCGCGAGCGCCACCTCGATCGTCTGCGACCAGGGGACCTCCGGTGTCGGATCGAGATCGAAGAGCACGAAGTCCGGACGGTCGGGGCGGTCGACCCGCGAGTACCAGGCGTTCATGTCGATGCAGCCCATGTTCACCATCCAGAGGAGTGCGAGCTCGTCGTCCACGAGCGGGAACCGCACCACCTTCCCCGGCGAGACGGTCGCCTCGAATGTCTTGATCCACTCCGGCATGTGCTTCGGCGCGTCCTTCTGGAAGAACGCCTTGCCGCCTGCGCCGTCGGGATAGCGCCGCATCGTGAACGGACGGCCGTGCAGGTGCGGGAGGAGCACGGGCGAGACATCGCGGTAGTAGGCGAGCAGGTCGCCCTTGGTGATCCCCTCGTCGGGCCAGAAGAGCTTGTCGAGGTTCGACAGCCGGAGCTCGCGCGACCCGCGGCGGATCACGTCAGCTAGTAACAGACTGTTACTAGCGGGTCGTTCCGCGACGACCTCGGCGGCGGGCTTGTCGTCGCGCAGGCCGAGATAGGCCGGATGCCGGAGGTGGCCGTCGTGGGTCCACTCCCCGAACCGCACCTCGGCGACGAGCACGGGCTCGACCCAGTGCACGTCGCTTCGGCGGACGCGCGGCATCTTCGGGATCTCGGGAAACGGCGAATCGTCGCGATGCAGCGGCTCGAGCAGGGCGAGCAGCTTCCTGATCTCGCCGTCGTCGAACCCGGTCCCGACGTTGCCGACGTAGCGGAGCTCCTCATCGTCGTGCACGGCGAGCACGAGCGACCCGAACGTCCCTGCACGGCGCCCCGCGCCGCGCGTGTACCCCGCGATGACGAACTCCTGCTCGCGCTGCACCTTCACCTTCAGCCACTCACGCGTGCGCCTGCCCGGGAGGTAGCGCGAGTCGGGGCGCTTGGCGATCACGCCCTCGAGGCCCTGCTCGTCCGCGGCCTGCAGGAGCGCGCGGCCGTCATCGAAGTCCTCCGACCAGAGCACGGTGCGGTTCCGCCCGTCGAGGAGGCCGCGCAGGCGCTCGCGACGCTCGGTGAGGGGGAGATCGACGAGCGGGACGCCGTCCTCCTCGAGCAGGTCGAACACGTAGTAGACGAGCGGGCCGGTGCCGCGTTGCAGCTCGGAGAAGCTCGATCGGCCCGACGGATCGAGCCGGCACACCTCGCCGTCGAGCACTGCGTTCGGAGTCCTGACCGCGTGCGTCACCTGCGCCGCGACGCTCGCGAAGCGCTCCGTGAGGTCGTTGCCGTTCCGCGAACGCAGCACGACGTCGCCGCCGGTGACGTGCGCGAGCGCCCGGTAGCCGTCGAACTTGACCTCGAAGAGCCAGTCCGAGCCGCCCGGCACGTCGTCGGCGGGGGTCGCGAGCATCGGTTCGTACTCGCCGTGACGCGGCTGCGCCTCGATGCCGCCGGAACGCCTGATCAGCAGCCAGTTCTGCTCCTTGCCGTCCAGCCTGGCCGGGACGAGCGTCCATTCGCCGTTCAGCCGCCGCCCGTGCAGGCGCACGGTCAGCTGCCCGTTCGGCTTCTCCTCGACGAGGTCGTAGGTGCCGCGGTCCCAGATCTCGACCGTGCCGGCGCCGTACTCGCCGCTCGGGATCTCGCCGGCGAATCCTGCGTATTCGAGCGGGTGGTCCTCGACGTGGACGGCGAGCGCCCGGCCACCCGGCTCGAGCGGGACGCCCTTCGGGACCGCCCAGGAGGCGAGCGCACCGCCCCGCTCGAGGCGAAAGTCGTAGTGGAGGCGCCGGGCGTCGTGCCGCTGGACGACGAAGATCGGTGCTCCGGCCGCCCGGTCGCCGCCCGGGAACGGCTCGGGGGTGCGGGCCGGATCCCGCTTGCGCCGGTACTCGCGCAGGCTCACGGAGGGACTTTTCCACAGGGACCGGGGCGCCGCGGACCGGTCTCCCACGACCCGGTGTTTCCACCGTTGAAAACCCTGTGGATCGTGTGGAAAGGGCTGCTCTGGAGCGTTTTCCTAGGCGAAGACGCCCATCCCGCGGAACTTGGCGCGCCGGCGGCGCCGGAGCTCCTCCCCGGGGATGTCGTCGACCTCGGACAGGGCCTCGACGAGCCCCGCTTCGAGCAGCCGCGCCGCCGCGTCGTGGTCCGAGTGCGCCCCTCCTTCGGGCTCCTGGACGACCGCGTCGATCACGCCGAGGTCGAGGCAGTGCAGCGCGTCCGGCTTGAACGCCGCGGCGGCCTTCTTCGCCTCTCCGGCGTCCCGCCAGAGGATCGCCGCGCAGCCCTCCGGCGTGATCACCGAGTAGATCGCGTTCTCCTGCATCAGCACCCGATCCGAGACGGCGATCGCGACCGCGCCCCCGGAGCCGCCCTCGCCGATGATGCATGCGACAGTCGGCACGGTCAGGCGGGACATCGCCGCCTGCGATCGCGCGATCGCACCGCCCTGACCGTGCTGCTCGGCAGCGACACCCGGATACGCGCCCGGCGTGTCGACGAGGGAGACGACCGGGAACCCGAAGCGCTCCGCGATCTCCATCGCGCGCATGGCCTTCACGTAGCCCTCCGGGTACGCCATGCCGAACTGCCGGTCGAGGCGCTCCTTCACATCGCGGCCTTTCTGATGTCCGATCAGCACGATCGTGCGGCCGTCGAGCCGGCCGATCCCGGTCACGAGCGCACCGTCGTCGGCGCGGCCACGGTCGCCGTGCAGCTCGACCCAGTCGTCGATGATGCGCGCGACGTAATCCAGCGTGTACGGACGGTCGGGATGGCGTGCGAGCTCGACCGAACGCCAGATCGCCTCGTCGCTCGAGTCCGACTGCAGACGGTCGAGCTGCTGCTGCAGCCGCTCGGCCTCGCCCGAAACCTTCGCACCCCGAAGCAGCGGAAGGCGCGAGAGGCCCGACAGCCGCTGCCGAAGATTGATCTCCTGGTCCTCGGTGCTCACCGGTCGGCTCCGGCGAACAGGCGGAGCAGCCGCGCCAGATAGCCGCGCTGCTCCCCGCGCGGCACGATCGCGTCGACGTGGCCGAAGCGCAGGTTCTGCTCGGCGAGGCCGAAGTCGTCGGGCAGCTTCTCCTTCGTCGTCTGCTGCACGACCCGAGGGCCGGTGAATGCGATCAACGCGCCGGGCTCCGCGATCGTCACGTCGCCGAGCGATGCGAACGATGCAAGCACTCCGGCCGTCGTCGGATGCGTCATCACGGTGATGAGAGGCAGATGCGCGTCATGCAGATCCTCGACGGCGCACACGGTCTTCGGCAGCTGCATGAGCGAGAGGATCCCCTCCTGCATGCGCGCGCCGCCCGACGAGGTCACCGCCAGGAGCGGCGCGCCGCGCTCGACCGCCGAGTCGCACGCGCGCGAGAACTTCTCGCCGACGGCGCTACCCATCGAACCGCCCATGAACGAGAAGTCCATGACGGCGAGCTCGACGGGATGACGGTCGATCGTCGCCTGCCCGATCACGATCGCCTCGCCCAGCCCGGTGTTGAGCTCGGCCTCGGCGAGGCGTTCCGCGTACGGGCGCAGGTCGAAGAAGCCGAGCGGGTCGTCCGACCGGACGTCGGCCGCCTCCTCGCTGAACGAGTCCGCGTCGGAGTACCAGGCGATTCGCGTGCGGGCGTCCATCGGAAAGTGGTGGCCGCAGTGGCCGCACACCCACAGCGCCGCGTCGAGCTCGTCGTCGCGATAGTGCGAGCCGCACTTCGGGCACGTATTCGGGTGGTGCTCCTCGGCCGCGGCCGGCGTGTTGCGGTGCTCGACCTGGACGTCGATCCTGGCCTCTGACATCACCAGATGTTAGACGGGGGCGGCGGAGGGTCGGTTACAGGCCGAGCGCGTGGCCTAGTCGCGCGAGGGTCGCTTCGTTCCGCTCCGAGCGGGCGAACCCGGTCAGTCCCGCGCCGGCGACGGCCGGCAGCCCCGCCAGGAGCACCTCGAGCCGGTCGAGCGGGATCCCGTCCGGCTCCGGCATGAAGACGTCGGCATCGGGAGGATCGATCACGTCGCCGTCGACCGCCACATAGAGGCGATCCGGCAGCTCCCCGAGCTCCTGCCGGACACCGGCCTCCGCGATGAACTCCACTTCGGGCGGGTCCAGGTTGCGCGTACCAAGGAGCGTGACGTCCTCCGGCCGGACGTCGCCGCCGTCGATCAGCATCCGCAACGGCATCCCCCACGCGTTGCCGGACGGAGACGACTCGGGCGTGTTCAGGTCTCCATGCGCGTCGAGCCACACGACGCCGAGGCGGCCGTGCCGGCGTGCGAGCTCGCGCACCGCACCGACGTGCGAGCAGCAGCAGCCACCGAGAACGAGCGGCCGCTCGGGCAGGACGCGTCCCATCGCAGCGATTTGCTCATCGAGCGTGTCTTCCTCGATCGTCGCCGCCTCCGGCCACGGCAGCGGCATCGCCGCAGCCTCCTTCATCGCCTCGCCGCCGTCGCCCCACGCGCGGGGGACGCGAACGAGCCCCGCGGCGAACTCGCGTCCGCACGAGTGGCACTGATAGTCGGGGCCGATCGCGACCGCGGTCAAAGTGCGGCAGTCGGGGCAGCGCGCGCGCAGCGTGCTCACACTGCCGTCACCCAGTTGTCGAAGCGCCGTACCGGCCGCATCCCGGCGCGCTCGTACTTCAGGACGTCAAGCCGGGACGAGCTCATCGAGCGTCTCGGGGAGCGCGAAGAGGTCGGCGAGCTCGCGCGTCGGCACGACTCCGCCGGTCTGGGCTCCGACGCGATTGATCCAGACGCTGCGCAGGCCGAGCTCGTTGCACGGCGCAATGTCGTGGAAGAGCGACGCCGCGACGTGCACGTGCCCCTCGCGCGGCGCACGCGTCCGCGTGAAGAACTCGTCCCAGTGGCGATGAGCCGGCTTGTACGACCCGAGCTCCTGCGCGACCAGGACTTCGTCGAACGACACCCCGATCTGCACCTGGGACGCCGCGATGTAGTCGTCGTCGGTGTTGGATAGGACGCCGAGCATCCAGCCGCGGCTGCGCAGCTCCTCCAGCGATCCGCGGACCTCCGGGAACGCGCGCCACGACGGCAGGGACTCGGCGAGGCCGTACTCGGTCCCGGGCGGCGCACCGAGCGCTCGCATCGCCTCGGTCATCACCTCGCGGTAGCTTCGGCTGCCGTCTGCCTCGAGCTCCGGCTCGAGCGTGTGGTAGCGCTCGAGCAGCTCGGGCGCCCGTTCGTCGCCGAACACGCGCTGCAGCTCGGCGCGGATCCCGCCGTCCCAGTCGATCAGTGTGCCGTAGCAGTCGAACGTCGCCCACCGAACCACCCCGGCAGCTTATGCCGCGAGGGGCGGCCTGTAGGCCAGAAGCTCCCAGCCGTTCTCGTCGAGCCAGCCCTTCGAGTCGACGTAGTCATGGCGGCGGCGGGCGACGAGGTTCCAGAACGCCGGCCCGTGATGGTGCTCGACGAGGTGGCAGACCTCGTGCACGACGACGTAGTCGAGCACGTCGTGGGGCGCGAGAACGAGGCGCCAGTTGAAGCTGAGCTCGCCCTTCGCCGAGCACGATCCCCACCGGCTTCGCTGATCGCGAAGTGTGATGCGGCTGTATCGCGTGTCGAGCGCGACCGCCTCCGACTGTGCGATCAGCTCGATGCGCGCGCGCGCCTCGCGGCGCCCCTGCTCCTCGGTCAGCGTCAGCCGGTCGAGGCCGAGGACCGGTTTCGCCGCGCGCGCGAGCTGCCGCTCGAGCCAGGGCAGGAACTCGGTGAGCGCCGCGTCGATCTCCTCGTCGCTCGCGCGAGGGCGTACGACGAGCTCGGGCGGCAGGCCGTGGTGAACGACGATCCGGTGCCCCCGCACTCGCTTCGAGCGGCGCACGTGCACCTCGACCTGGCGGCCGCCAACGTCCAAGAGGCGCATGGCACGACGGTAGGTGTCGTCCCGGACGGCAACGATCGTGACACCGGGTCGCGGGCAGGGGCGATAGACCCGGTGCCTGGCACCGGCCCCGAACCGCCCGGAGACGGCCCGGCGGCGGGCATCCCACCCGCCGTCACCGCCTCGTGCGCACCGCGCACGAGCCTTGCCGACCTCGCAACCGGTGTCCTCCCGACGTGTTCCCGGTGCGTCCTTCTCCGGCGACCTTCGCACCCACGGCCGCCGCCCGCTACGTCTGTGGACGAAACGTCACACTCCCGGCGCAGGCGGGAGCACGGCGCCTGGCACCGGCTCGGAGCGGCCCGTCAGTCCTCGAAGCGCCGGACGACGATCGACGCGTTGTGCCCGCCGAAGCCGAACGAGTTCGACACGCCGACGCGGAGATCGGGCAGCTCGCGCGCGGTGTTCGGCACGTAGTCGAGATCGCACTCCGGATCGACAGCGTCGTAGTTGATCGTCGGGGGCGCGATGCCCTCCGTCACGGCGAGCACCGTGAAGACGCCCTCGACGGCGCCTGCGGCGCCGAAGCAGTGGCCGGTCGCGCCCTTCGTCGACGACACGGCGAGCCGCCGCGAATGCTCCTCGCCGAACGCGCGCTTGATCACCCGCGTCTCCGCCGAGTCGCCCAGCGGCGTCGAGGTTGCGTGCGCGTTGACGTAGCCGACCTCGGTCGGGTCGACGCCCGCGTCGGCGAGCGCCATCGTCATCGCGCGCGCCGGGCTCTCACCGGTCGGATCGGGCTCGGTCATGTGCAGCGCGTCCGAGGACACGCCGTAGCCGAGCAGCTCTGCCTTGATCGTCGCTCCGCGGGCCCGCGCATGGTCGAGCTCCTCGAGCACGAGCACGGCCGCCGCCTCGCCCATGACCAGACCGTCGCGATCCCTGTCGAACGGCCGCGACGCACGTTCCGGGTCGTTGTTGCGCCGCGACAGCGCACGCATCGCATCGAAGCCGGCGATGCCGACCTGGGTGATCGGCGCCTCGGTGCCGCCCGCGAACATCACGTCGGCTCGGCCGACGCGGATCTCGTCCATCGCATCGCCGATCGCCATGTTCGACGCGGCGCACGCGGTGCACTGGCTCATCAACGGGCCCTTCGTCCCGAGCTCGATCGACACCCAGCCAGCGCCCATGTTCGGGATGATCGACGGGATCGAGAACGGGCTTACGCGGTCCGGCCCACGGCGGAGCAGGACGTCGTAGCACTCCTGGTACGACTGGAGGCCGCCGATCCCGGTGGCGATCGATGCGCCGACCCGGTCGGGGGCGCGGGAGACGTCGATCCCCGACTGCTGCTCGGCCTGGCGCGCGGCGGCGAGGATCATCTGCGCGAAGCGGTCCATCCGCCGCGCCGCCTTGCGATCGACCCAGACGGTCGGATCGAAGTCCTTCAGCTCGCAGGCGAAGTGGACGTTGTAGTCCGTATGGTCGAACGAGGTGATCGCCGCCGCGCCCGAACGGCCGGCGATCAGCGTCTCCCACGAGGAGCGGACGTCGTTGCCGAGCGGGCTCACGATGCCCAACCCGGTGATCACCACCCGTCTCCGGCCGTCGCCGTTCGTCTGATCCATCACATGCCCAGCCCGCCGTCGACGAGGAGCACGTCGCCCGTGATGAACGACGCCTCGTCCGAGGCGAGGAAGCGTACCGCACCCGCGATCTCCTCCGGCTCCGCGACACGGCCGAGCGGCGTCTGCCCGACCATCGCGGCGGTCGCCTCCTCCGGGAGAACGTCGGTCAGCTGCGTCTTCACGTACCCGGGAGCCACGACGTTCGCCCTGATCCCACGCGACCCGAGCTCGCGGGCGAGCGACTTCGTGAATCCGATGATCCCCGCCTTGGAGGCCGCGTAGTTCGTCTGCCCCCAGTTGCCGTGCACTCCGACGATGGAGCTCACGTTGACGATGACGCCGCTGCGCTTCTTCATCATCGGCCTGGTCACCGCGCGGCAGGTGTAGAAGACGGAGCTGAGATTCGTCTCGATGACCGTGCGCCAGTCGTCGTCGGACATGCGGGCGAGTAGTCCGTCGCGGGTCAGTCCGGCGTTGTTCACGAGCACGTCGACGTCCCCAGCCTCCTCGACGAGAGCGCGCGCGCCATCGGGAGACGACACGTCCGCCTGGACCGCACGCCCGCCGATCTCCTGCGCGAGGGCCTCGGCTTCGTCTCGGCCCGCGCGGTAACCGACGACGACGGCCGCGCCCGCTCGGGCGAGCTCAGTCGCGATCGCACGGCCGATGCCGCGCGACGCACCCGTGACGAGTGCGAGTCGGCCTTCGAGGGTCGCGAACTCAGCCAAGCGACCGCGCGACACGGTCGAGCGATCCGAGATCCTTGACCGAGAACGTCCGCGCCGAGCTGTCGATCCTCTTCAGTAAACCCGACAGGACGTTCCCGGGCCCGACCTCGACGAAGACGGTGACGCCCTGCTCGACCAGTTCGCGCGCCGCCTGCGTGAACCGCACCGGCGCCGTCAGCTGCTCGACGAGCAGCTCGCCGTAGCCCTTCACGTCCTCGATCTTCGCCGTGACCGTCGACATGAACGCCGCGCCGCCTTCGCGCAGGTGCACGCGTTCGATCGCCGGGCGCAGCCGGTCGGCGGCGCGCTCGACGAGCGGGGAGTGGAAGGCGCCCGAGACGCGGAGCTTGACGGCGCGGCGCGCGCCTTCGCGCTCCGCCTCGACGCACGCCTCGTCAACCGACCACGTCTCGCCCGAGATCACGAGCTGCCCCGGGCAGTTGTAGTTGGCCGGCCACACGCCGGCGATCTTCTTGCAGAGCGCCTCGACCGCCTCGTCGGCGAGCCCGAGGATCGCCGCCATCGAGCCGGGATGCTGGCGGGCCGCGTCCGCCATCGCCTGGCCGCGCTCGGACACGAGCGCGATCGCCTCCCGCGTCGAGAGCGCGTCGGCCGACCCGAGTGCCGCGAACTCGCCGACCGAATGGCCGACGACGAAGTCGGGCCGGATCCCGCGGACCTTCAGGGCGGCGTTGAGCGCGAGCGAGGTGGCGACGAGCGCGGGCTGCTGTACCTCGGTGTCCACGAGCAGCTCCGCAGGGCTGTCGAAGCAGAGGGCCTTGAGGTCGAGGCCCGACGCCTCGGAGCCCTCGTCGTAGACCGCCATCGCCTCGGGCACGGCTTCGGCGACGTCCTTGCCCATGCCGGCTTCGAACGAGCCTTGCCCGGGGAACATGAATGCGATCTTCGTCATGGGGTCGCTCCAGTGGTCGAATGAGTCCAGTCGATCAGGGCGGATCCCCAGGTGAGGCCGGCGCCCATGCCGGTGAGGAGCACCAGTTTGCCCGGTTCGAGCCGCCCGTCGTCGGCGGCATCGGCCAGCGCGAGCGGGATCGAGCCCGAGGAGGTGTTCCCATAGCGGTCGACGTTCACGACGATCTTTTCCTCGGGGATCGCGAGCTTCCTGGCAGCGTGATCGATGATCCGGACGTTTGCCTGGTGCGGGACGTACACATCGATGTCGTTCACCGTCTTTCCGCATTCGCGGAGGATCGCCTCCGCGGACGAGACCATCACGCGAGTTGCGAACCTGAACACCTCGCGCCCGTTCATCTTGACGAAGCGCTCGGGCTCGTCAAAGTGGCGCGTCCCGCTGCCCGGAAGCCAGAGGTGCATCCCACCGCCGCCGTCGGCGCCCAGCTCGAACCCGAGGAAGCCGCCGTGGTCGACCGGCTCCAGCACGACGGCGCCGGCGCCGTCGCCGAACAGCACCAGCGTCGAGCGATCGTCCCAGTCGAGCACCGAGGAGAGAACGTCGCCGCCGACCACGAGAGCGCGGCGCGCAAGGCCGGCCGAGATCATCCCGTGCGCCTGCGCGATCGCGTACACGAAGCCGGTGCAGCCGGCGGCCAGGTCGTAGGCGGCGGCATCGGGCATCCCGAGCCGGTCGGCGAGGAGCGCAGCCGTCGACGGGAAGGCCATGTCGGGGGTAACGGTCGCGACGATCAGCAGGTCGACCGATGCGGGATCCCCACCCGCCATCTCGAGCGCACGCCGGCACGCCGGGATCGCGAGGTCGGACATCGCGAGCGGACCGTCCGCCAGGCGCCGCTCGCGGATCCCGGTGCGGCTGACGATCCACTCGTCGGAGGTGTCGACGATCTTCGAGAGATCGTCGTTGGTGACGACCCGGTCGGGGACGCTACAGCCGAGACCGGTGATCGAGATCGGCCGGCCGTTGGTGCGGCCGATCATTCGCCGTCCCCCACCGCGAACATGAGCGTCCCGCGCACCGCGAGCTGGCCGTCGACCGTCGCCTTCGCACGACCGCGGCCGACCGGCCCGCGCACCGTCTCGATCTCGCACTCGAGCGTCAGCGTGTCGCCGGGACGGACGACGCGCTTGAAGCGGACGTCGTCGATCCCCGCGAACAGCGCCAGCTTGCCCTGATTCTCGGGCTGGGACAGCACCGCGACCGCTCCGCACTGGGCGAGCGCCTCGACCATCTTCACACCGGGCATGATCGGGTTGCCCGGGAAGTGCCCGGCACAGTCGACGTCGGTGACCGTCTTCAGGGCGACGACGCGCTGGCCCGGAACCAGCTCGACCACCTCGTCGACCAGGAGCATCGGATCGCGATGCGGCAGGATCGCCTCGATCCCCGCCTTGTCGAGCGCGGTCACGCGGACAGTCGCTCCCGCAACCCGTTGCGGCCGCGGTGGGCGTAGCACTTCGCCGTCCCGACGGGAAGGCCGGTCACCGAGGAGATCTCCTCGAAGCCCAGGTCCAGCGCATCCTTGAGCGCGACCACCGTCGCTTGCGCCGGGGGCAGCTCGGCGAGGCAACGGCCGAGCTCGCGGCGCGTCTCGCCGGCGACGAGGGCGCGAACCGGATCGCCGTCGGGCGCCTCGCGGTCGTCGGAGACGAGCTGCTCGAGCCGGCGCTCGCTCTGCCACCGTGCCTGCGCGACGTCCTTGCACGTGTTCACCACCAGCCGGTGGAACCAGGTCGTGAACTGGGACTCGCCCCGATACGTGGGCAGGCGCCGGACGAGCTTCACGAGCGACTCCTGCGCGGCATCAGCGGCATCCTCGGGATCGCCGAGCACGTGCAGGGCGATCCGCTCCGCGCGGGCGGCGTGCCGCTCGCAGAGCACATCGAGGGCTCGCTTGTCTCCGTCTTTGGCGCGGCGCACGAGAATGGGGTCGGACAACCTCTCGTAGACGAGTGGCGCGGACGGCCTGAGGTTGCGCATGGTTGGACGCTCGCGGCTGCGCGCGGGTTGCACGCGCCTACTCTAGTGGGGTGAGCGTCCTGACCCCGGAGGTCGTGCTGCCGGCGCTCCGCGGGTCGTTCGGGCGCGAGTACCACCACGCGGAGGTCGCTCCGACGACACAGCGGATGCTGCCCGGCACGGCGGCGCACGGCGCCGTGGCGCTGGCCGAGCACCAGACGGAGGGTCGCGGACGCCGGGGGCGGGCCTGGGTCGACGAGCCCGGCCGCGGACTGACGTTCTCGATTGCCCTCCACCCGCCGCCGCCGCTCGCGCGGTGGCCCGAGCTGACGCTCCTCGCCGCGCACGCGGTCGCTTCGGAGATCGGGACCGGCGCCACCGTCAAGGACCCGAACGACGTCCTGCTCGCCGGCCGCAAGGTCGCGGGCATCCTCGCCGAGGCCGGTGAGCGGGTCGTCCTCGGCATCGGCATCAACGTCGGCGCCGCGCCGTGGCCCGGCGCCGGCTTCGTCGAGGTCGACCGGCTCGGGCTTCTCGTTGGTGTGCTCGATCGTCTCGAGCAGGCGTACGTGCGCTGGGCTAGCCACTCTGAATCGTGACCGGAACGGTCTGCTGGACCTCGCCGAGGGCGTCATCGACCGTGACGGCGAGCTCGTAGCCGCCCTCGCCGAGCGGCGCGCCGTTCAGGCTCCCGTCCCAAGTGATCGCCTGCGGGCCCGGCCCGAGCGTCCCCTGGAACATGGTCCCCAGCAGCGCCCCCGCCTGGAGCACGTCCACCTGGACGGCAACCGCCTGGTCGAGCGTGAACGTGAGGATCGTCGTGTCGTCGACCCCGTCGCCATTGGGTGACAAGACCGGCGGCGAGGCCTGGAGGGCCGTGAGCGTCCGGTCGATCACGACGGCCGCCGCCTTGCGGACGGAACGGCCGCCGGCGGTCGCAGTGACGACGAGCCGGTAGCGGCCGTCGGGCACCGCGGCCGCCGACCACGTGAACTCGTCGATCCCGGCCGGGATCGCGGCGGCGAACACGCCGGACACCGTCGTACCGGCGAGGGTCTGGAGCTGCGCCGTGACATGCGCAGGCGCGCCGAGATAGAAGCTCGCAATCGCAACGGCGCCGGTGCCGTCGGCGGCGGGCGCAAGCACGCCGGGCAGGCTCGTGAGCCCGGTCAGGCGAAGCACCGGGGGAGGCGGCGGAGGCGGCCGCGGAACGGGTGGCGCCGAGGCGAGCGTGCCGGTCGCCGGACGGATGCCCGGAGCCGTGATCGTCCAGGTGTACGGTCCGAGCGTCGCGCCGACCGAGCTCCACGTCCAGTCGACGAGGGCGCCGCGGCCCGTGCCGGCTGCGACCGCCGATCCGAAGCGGTCGGTCACTTCGACCGTCCAGGGAAGACTCGACGAGAGCTGCGCGCGGAAGTGAATCGGGCCGCCCATGACCCCGAACACCTCGGGCGAGTAGAGCTTCGGCAGTCCCGTCGCCGCGACTCGCCGCGTCCATTCCGGAATCAGCGCGTAGGCGCGCGCTCCCGGGCACTCCGTCGGCCCGGTGTCGCGATGCCCGGAGATCGCGCGCAGCGTGACCACGCGGCCGGCGTGGAACTCGTAGTTGCCGGCGGACGTGTAGAGGACGCTCGACCGGGGGTCGACGTGCGCGACGTCCAACCGCCACGCGAGCAGCCCCACCAGCGCGTTCTGCTGGGCGGGCGTCGGCGTGGCCGACTGAAAGTTGCCGATCAGCGCCACCCCGACCGTGCCGACGTTGAAGCCCTGCGCGTGGGCACCGACGACGTTCCGGTCGATCCCACCGCCGCGCCCTTCGTACACCGTGCCGAAGCGATCGACGAGGAAGTTGTAACCGATGTCGTTCCAGCCGTTTCCGAGCACGTGGTACACCTCGATGCCACGGACGATCGCCGGCGCCTCCGCACGTGTGTAGTCGTTCGCCCCGGCCGTGTGATGCACGATCGCCAGCCGGAGCCGCGATGCGATTACCGGTTTCGCGCGCACGATCTCCTCGTTCGCATGCCAGGCGCTGCGAAGAACGATCGCCGGCGAGCCCGCCGACTGAGTCGCGCGGACTGGAGCCGCAAGCACGCGAGACTGCACCTCGTAGCTCCGAAGCCGCCGCACCACGCCGCGCGTCCGGAACTCGGCGCCGACCGATGCGCCGGTCCAGTCGAGATCGCCGTCGTGCCAGGCGCCCGTCCGGTCGTCACCGTCTGCCGTTCGCCACGATCGCCAGGCGCGTCCCGCAGAGCGCGTCCGGTATTCGACCGCTCCGCTTCCGATCCAGTGCACGGCGAGCATGTCGAATCGCCGCGCGGGCGTTGCCGACTGGAGCGTCCGGGCGCCGCCCAGCGGCACCTCGCTCACGTGCATCGTCACCAGCCCGGCCGACGCGGCTGCCGGAGTGGCGAGCGCAAGGACGATGGCGGCGAGTAGCAGGCGCATTCGAAGACCCATGCCGACCGTGCACCACCCCGGGCTCCGGCTCAACCCAGACCACGGCAGCGCGAATACAATCCTTACACGTGTGAAACCGCTGCTCGCGCTCGCATTCGCAGCCGCCCTGCTCGCGCTCCCCGCGACCGCGTCGGCCGCGCCGCGGGTACTCGCGATCCACTTCACCTCGGACGTCAACCCGGTCACGGCCGACTGGCTGAACTCTCAGCTCGAACGAGCCCAGTCGGACGGCTACAACGCCGCCGTGATCGTGCTCGACACACCGGGGGGCCTCGAGGACTCGATGCGCAAGATCGTGCAGAAAGAGCTGGCGTCGAAGATCCCCGTGCTCGTGTACGTCTCCCCCGAGGGCGCGCGGGCGGCGTCGGCAGGCGTCTGGATCTCGCAGGCCGCCGACCTCCTGGCGATGGCCCCGGAGACGAACATCGGGTCGTCGACGCCGATCCAGGGCAACGGCCAGAACATCGGCAGCGACCTGCGGCGGAAGGAGGTCAACGACGCGGCCGCATCGCTCCGTGGGCTCGCCAAGCTGCACGGCCGAAACGCTGCCTGGGCCGACGCCGCGGTCCGCAAGGCGTCGAACCTGACCGCCGAGGAGGCGCTGCAGAAGGACGTGATCGACGTGATCGCGCCCACGCTGCCTGCGCTGCTCGACAAGGTCGACGGCCGCGTCACGGTCCCGCGGCACTTCACGCTCGACACGAAGGACGCGACGGTCGTCGACACGAGCCCCGGCTTCTTCACACGTTTTCTCTCGACGCTGATCGACCCCAACATCGTCTCCCTGCTCTTCCTCGCCGGGCTTCTCGGGCTCGGATTCGAGCTGTTCCACCCGGGTGTGGTGATCCCCGGCGCATTCGGCGCGATCTGCATGCTCTGCGCGCTCTTCGGCCTCTCGATCCTTCCCGTCTCGTGGGGCGGGCTCGCCCTCGTCCTGCTCGGCGCCACCCTGCTCGTGGCCGACCTCCACGTGACCAGCCACGGGGCGCTCACGCTGTCCGGCCTCGTGGCGATGGCCCTCGGCTTCATCGTGCTCTTCCACAACGCGCCCGCGCCGTACCACGTCTCCGAGACCCTGGTCGTCACCACGACCGTGATCATCGGGACGATCTGGGCATTCGCCATCTCCAAGGCGATGGCCATCCGGCGGGCGCCCGCAACGGTCGGCCCCGAGCAGATCATCGGCCTCGAAGGCGTCGCGCGCGACGACGGGTACGTCCTGGTCCACGGCGAACTCTGGCGCGCGCACTCTCTCGACCGCCTCGCCCCTGGGCAGCGGGTCAAAGTCGACCGCCTCGACGGCCTGACCCTCGACGTGCATAGGATCGACGCGTGACTGCGGCGCTCGTCGTCTTCGTCGTCATCGTCTTCTTCGTCGTCCTCTACGCAATCGCTGCGGTCAAGGTGCTCCGCGAATACGAGCGCGGGATCGTGTTCCGCCTCGGGCGCCTCTTCCCGGAGCCGAAGGGGCCTGGCCTCTTCTTCCTGATCCCGATCGTCGACCGGATGGTCCGCGTCGACCTGCGAACGATCACGCTGAACATCCCGCCGCAGGAAGTGATCACGAAGGACAACGTCCCGGTGCGCGTCAACGCGGTCGCGTACTTCCGGATCGTCGCGCCGAAGGACGCGATCGTGCAGATCGAGAACTTCATGGTCGCGACGTCGCAGATCGCGCAGACGACGCTTCGCTCCGTCCTCGGCCAGCATCAGCTCGACGAGCTCCTGTCGGAACGCGAGAAGATCAACGCGATCCTGCAGGAGATCATCGACGAGCAGACGGCGCCGTGGGGGGTCAAGGTGTCGGTCGTCGAGGTGAAGGACGTCGAGATCCCGCAGGGCATGCAGCGGGCGATGGCGCGGCAGGCGGAAGCCGAACGCGAGCGGCGTGCGAAGGTGATCGCAGCGGAGGGCGAGTTCCAGGCGTCCGAGCGCCTCAAGGACGCCGCCCTCGTGCTGGAGGGACATCCGATCGCGTTGCAGCTGCGCTACCTGCAGACGTTGATCGAGGTCGGCTCGTCGCCGACGACGACGATCGTGTTCCCGGCTCCGCTCGAGCTGCTGAAGCCGTTCATCGCAAAAGACTGAGCGCCTGGGCGTGACCGACCTGCGGCACGATCCCGCGACGGGGCGCTGGGTGGCTATCGCACCCGCGCGGAGCAACCGCCCCGGCGGCGCCGAGACGCCGGCCTCCGACGAGGCCGAGACCTGCCCGTTCTGTGCGGGGCACGAGGACCAGACCCCGCCGGAGACGCTCAGGCTCGGGGACGGCCCGACCGGGTGGGATGTCCGGGTCGTCCCGAACCGCTACCCGGCGCTCGAGCGCCAGGAGGTGGTGATCCACGGCCCCGAGCACGTTCACTCGGTGGCGGGCCTGCGCGACGACACGATCGACCGGGTCGCGGAGGCGTGGCAGCGCCGGGCGGTGGGCGCGGGCGGGACCTGTTTTCCCCTGCTCAACGAGGGTCGCGACGCCGGCGCGTCGCTTCCGCACTCCCACTCGCAGCTGGTCTGGCTCCCCTTCCCGCGGGCCGCCCCTGAGCTCGCGGTTCCCGAGGCGCTAGACGTGCTCCGCCTGGACGGCGTCGTCGCGGGCTGCCCGGTCGCGAGCCGCGTCCCCTACGAGCTGCTGATCGCGCCCGCGGCCGACACGGACGGCGACTGGCGGACGTCCGACCTCCTCGCGCCGGCACTCCGGCTGCTCGCAGAGCTCGTGCGCCGAATCCACCGCGTCCGCGGCGAGGAGCTCGTGCCGCTGAACGCCTGGCTGCACGATCGCCCGCGCTGGCACATCGAAGTGGTGCCGCGCACGACACGGTTCGCCGGGCTCGAGCTCGGTGCGAGTGTCTACATCAATCCCGTCGAGCCCGAACGCGCGTCACGCGAGCTCGCCGAAGCCTGAACGTTCAGGAGTGGACGACCAGCGGTCGCTCTTGAAAGCGCCGCGCCGCGTCGATCGCCGCACCCAGATTGAGCCCCTTGTCCTTCGCCTGTTTGATCAGCATCACCGTCTCGACTGCGTGCATGTCGTAGATGCGCTGCTTCTTTCCCTTCGTCGGGATCTGCGCCTTGTTCGTCCAGTAGTCGAGCTGCATCTTCGAGATGCCGGCTACCGCACAGACCTGGCCGAGGTACAGCTCGATCTTGTCGAGGTGCTCCGCCATGTCGACCGGTTCGAGCAGCTCGACATGCTTGGTGTACGCCATTGGCGAGCTTCCTTTCCGCCTGATGCCACCGCCGACCCTTGCTTGTCCCTTATACCGCGGCCGCTTGAAAAACGGAAGCGATTCGGGAAGTGGCTCAGCCGTCGGCCGGTGCGGGCGCAGCTTCGTCCGGATCGCCGGCCTCGTCGTCGCCGGAGTCGACAACGGGGGCGAGCGACGAGACCAGCTCGCCCTCGCGAAGCCGCATCACGATCACGCCCTGCGTGGAGCGCCCCATCTGGCGGATCTCGTCGACGGGCATGCGGATCACGGTTCCGCCCGTCGAGATCAGCATCACCTGGTAGCCCTCGCGAACGACCCGTGCGCCCGCGAGATGCCCGCGCGCCTCGGTGAGCTGCACCGTCTTGACGCCGAGGCCCCCGCGGCCCTTCTTCGGGTACTCGGACACACGCGTCCGCTTGCCGTACCCGTTCTCGGTGACCACCAGCAGGTCGGCGTCGTCGGCCGCGATCGTCACCGAGATGACCTCGTCGCCGGCCCGCAGCCGCATCCCCTGCACGCCCGACGCGTCGCGGCCCATCGCGCGCACCTCCCGCTCGGAGAAGCGGATCGCCTGGCCACCGCGCGACACCATCAGCACGTCGTCGTCTCCCGAGCTGTGACGGACGCCGATCAGCTCGTCGCCCTCGCGCATCTTGATCGCAATGATCCCGTCGGCACGGAGCGGCGTGTTGTACGCGGCCAGCTCGGTCTTCTTGACGACACCGTTCTTGGTCGCAAAGAGCAGGTACTTCGCCTCTTCGAAGGCCCGCGTCTGGATGACCGCGCGCACGGCCTCGTCCTGCCGGAAGGGGAGGAGGTTGACGATCGCCCGGCCCTTCGACTGGCGCGACCCGAGCGGCAGCTCGTGCGCCTTGAGCCGGTAGACCTTCCCGACGCTCGTGAAGAAGAGGATGTAGTCGTGCGTCGACGCAACGAACAGGTGCTCGATGTAGTCCTCGTCCTTCAGGTCCATGCCCATGACGCCGATCCCGCCGCGCCGCTGCTCGCGGTACGCGGTCACCGGTAGGCGCTTGATGTACCCCGAGCGCGTGATCGCGATCACCATGTCCTCTTCAGCGATCAGATCCTCGAGCTCGAGCTCCTCCTCCGCCGCGACGATCTCGGTGCGCCGGTCGTCGCCGCGGCTGTAGACCGTCTTCAGCTCGACCAGCTCTTCCTTGATCAGCGCATCGATCTTCGCCTCGTCGCCGAGCAGCGTGCGCAGCTCGCCGATGCGCTCCTGCAGGTCGCGGTGCTCGTCCTCGACGTGCTTGCGCTCGAGCGCGGTCAGAGCGCGCAGCCTGAGCTCGAGAATCGCGACCGCCTGGCGCTCGCTGAGGTCGAAGCGTTCCATCAACCCGACGCGCGCAGCGTCCGTGTCCGCCGCCGCGCGGATCAGCTGGATCACGGCATCGAGGTTGTCGAGCGCGATCAGCAGTCCCTCGAGGATGTGGGCGCGCTTCTCGGCCTGGCGAAGCTCGTACTTCGACCTGCGCGTGACGATCTCGCGCTGGAAGTCGACGTAGTGCGTGACCAGCTCGAGGAGGGAGAGCGTGCGGGGCACGCCGTTCACGAGCGCGACGGCGTTGTAACCGAACGTCGTCTGCAGCGCGGTGTGCTTGAACAGCTTGTTCAGCGCGACCTGCGGCACGGCATCGCGCTTCAGCTCGATCTGGATCCGCATTCCCGTGCGGTCCGAGTGATCGGCGAGATCGGAGATCTCGGTCAGGACCTTGTCGTTGACGAGCTCGGCGATCTTCGCGATCACGCCGGTGTCGCCGCCCTTCTTCACGCCGAACGGCAGCTCGGTGACGATGATCGCGCTCTTGCCGCCGCGCAGCTCCTCGATGTGCGCGCGCGCGCGCATCACGACCCGCCCGCGGCCCGTCCGGTAGGCGTCGCGGATCCCGGAGCGCCCGACGATGATCGCCCCTGTCGGGAAGTCGGGGCCCTTGACGTGCTTCATCAGGTCCTCGACGCTCGACGTGGGCTTGTCGATGAACGTCTCGATCGCGGCGGCGACTTCGGCCAGGTTGTGCGGCGGGATGTTGGTCGCCATCCCGACTGCGATTCCCGAGCTGCCGTTGACGAGCAGATTCGGGAAACGCGCCGGCAGCACGAGCGGCTCGCGCTTCGACTCGTCGTAGTTCGGGCCGAAGTCGACGGTGTCGCTTCCGAGCTCCTCGAGCATCGACTCGGCGAGCCGAGCGAGACGCGCCTCGGTGTTGTGGCTGACGAAGCCGTTCGTGAGGAACGAATGGTCGTCAGTGTCGACCCGAAGCGAGTAGACAGACTGGACGCCGGCGTCCTCGACCGAGACGACCTCGGCGTAGTAGTAGTCGCCGGTGACGAGCGGCTCGACGACCGCCTTGACCTCGCCGGAACGGATCCGCTCGAGAATTGCGGTGCCGTGGTGCTCCCATCGCTCCGCTCGATCGACGTTGTGCCGGCGGAGCCAGTCCTTGTCGACCCAGCGCGACCCGCAGTCCGACCGGATGTAGTCCGCGACGAACGGCACGTGGTCGCGGCTCAGCGCCGAACTCGACGCCGGAACCTCCGCGAGCTCGCCATCCAGCTTCCGCTGCTTCGCGCCGAGCAACCCGACGTTACGGGCAAAGAGCCGCGCGTCGCGGCGATTCGTGATCACGACCTTCAGCTCGCCCTTCGCGTACCGGCAGAGTCGGCTGATCACGCCGAACTCGAGCAGAAGCAGCTGAACGTCCTTGGCCAGCCGCTCGCTGTACGTCGAGTACGAGACCTGGATCGACTTGCGAGGAAGGAGCGACGACGAGCCGTCGCCGGTGAAGAGCGCCTGGAGGAAGACGCGTTTGAACGCCTGGGATCCCGACCAGACCCGCTCCGGGATCTCCTTCCCGCGACTGCTCCGGCCGGCCAGTTCGGCAAGGGCGCTCGAGCGAAGCGCCTCGAGATTCTGGACGTCCAACTCGTGCAGCACGCTGCCCGACGCGATCGTGCGCTTGCTGACGTAGCGACGGCCGCCCACGATCTCGTCGAAGGCCGCGAGCGTCGCCGCGAAGAACTCCGGATCCACGTTGTTGAACCCTGCGCGGCGCGAGGAGACGAACCCCTCGGCGACGAACGCTCCGAGCAGGAGCGCCGTCTGCCGCTCGCGGTGGTCGATGCTCGTCTCAACCGGACGCGGCGTTCGCGCGATCAGGACGCGATCGCCGGGCTCGATCTCTTCGACCAGTTTCCAGAGCAGCATCGGGACGCCGGCCAGATCGACGAGGCAGAGGAGGGGGTGGTTGCGAGTCCCGGTTACCTCGTAGCCCTCGCGCGTCGTCACGCGACGCGTCGGGTGCTCGCCCGAGTGGAAGAGTCTCGACGCGTGCACGGGCCTCCCGAGACGATCGAGAACACCGAGGTCGACCTCCCGTTCAGACTCGGGAACGAGCTCCGCGATTGCGTCCAGGCGGATCGTCCCGGCGGCGGTTGCGACACGCGTGTCGCCGGTGATGCAGTACCTCATCGCCGCCGGCGGATCGTCGTCGATTGACCCGAAGTTCCCCTGCCCGTCGACGAGCGGGTAGCGGAGCGAGAACGGCTGCGCGAGGCGAACGAGCGTGTCGTAGATCGCAAGGTCCCCGTGCGGGTGATGGTTGCCCATCACGTAGCCGACGATGTTCGCCGACTTCACGTACGGCCGGCCGGGCCGGTTGCCGTTCGTCCACATCGAGTAGAGAACGCGCCGGTGAACCGGCTTCAGCCCGTCGCGCACGTCGGGCAGCGCGCGGCCGACGATGACCGACATCGCATAGTCGAGATAGCTCGAGCGCATCTCCTGCTCGAGCTCCCGCGGCTCGATCCGGCCCGGCCCGAGGGCTCCGGTCTCGAGCTCAGACATCGAGGAACTTCACGTCCTTCGCGTTCTGCTCGATGAACTCGCGCCGCGGTTCCACGGCGTCGCCCATCAGCTTCGCGAAGAGCGTGTCGGCGGCCGGCGCGTCTTCGACCTCGACGCGGATCAGCAGCCGCTTCGAGGGGTCCATCGTCGTCTCCCACAGCTGGTCGGCATTCATCTCGCCGAGGCCCTTGAAGCGCGAGATCTGGATGCCCTGTTTCGCCGCATCGAGCACCCGTGCGCGGAGCTCGTCGAACGTCTCCACCGACTCGGTCTCCTTGCCCACCTGGACGACGAACGGCGGCTGCCCGATCGTCTCGGCCAGCTTGACGTACGCGTCACGCAGCCGCGAGTAGATCGGCGATGCGAGCAGCTCCACCGGGACCGCGATGTTGCGCGCTGCTGACGTCTCCGTCTCGACGACTCGCACGCGGAAGATGTCTTCGGTGCGCTCGAGCAGCGCGAGCTGGTACCCGTTCTCGCCGATCGCGTCGATCACCGCCGGGATGTCGTCGGGCCCCTCGATCGCGTGCTCGACAAGGCGATGCTGCACCATCAGCTCGGTCGGTGCCGCGCCGAAGTCGGACCTGAGCCGCGCGTAGTAGCCCTCGTACTGCGCAAGGTCCTTCGCGAAGCGGTGCCACTTCGCCTCGGTCAGCTTGACGGCAGTGCCGCCGCGCGAGGTGGCCTCGACCTGCGGGATGCGCTCGCGCGCGAGCAGATCCTCGAGTTGGGCGTCCTTCTCGAAGTAGAACTCCTGGCTGCCGAGCTTGACCCGGTACAGCGGCGGCACGGCGATGTACACGTGCCCGCGGTCGATCAGCTCCGGCATCTGCCGAAAGAGGAAGGTCAGGATCAGCGTCCGGATGTGCGATCCGTCGACGTCGGCGTCCGTCATGACGATGACGCGGTGGTACCGGAGCTTTTCGATCTCGAACTCCTCGCCGATCCCGGTCCCGATCGCCGTGATCATCGCCTGGATCTCGTTGTTCGAGAGGACCTTGTTGATGCGGTTCTTCTCGCTGTTGATGATCTTCCCGCGCAGCGGCAGGATTGCCTGGTAGGTCCGGTCCCGGCCCATCTTCGCCGACCCGCCTGCGCTGTCTCCCTCGACGATGAAGAGCTCGGCGGACTCGGGGTCCTTGATCGAGCAGTCGGCGAGCTTGCCGGGCAACGACATGCTCTCGAGGGCAGACTTGCGGCGCGTGAGCTCGCGCGCCTTCCGTGCAGCCTGGCGGGCGCGCGAGGCGGCAATAGCTTTCGTGATGATCTGGCGCGCATCGGTCGGGTTCTCCTCGAGGAACTCGGCGAGCTTCTGGTTCACCGCCTGCGACACCAGGCCGCTGACCCACGGGTTCCCGAGCTTCGTTTTCGTCTGGCCCTCGAACTGCGGCTCGGCGAGCTTCACCGAGATGACGGCCGCAAGGCCCTCGCGCACGTCCTCGCCCTCGAGGTTGTCCTCCTTCTCCTTCAGCAGCGCCTTGTCGCGCGCGTACTTGTTGATCGTCGCCGTCAGCGCGGAACGGAAACCCGACAGGTGGGACCCGCCTTCGTGGGTGTTGATGTTGTTGGCGAACGAGAAGACCGACTCCTGGTACGACGCGTTCCACTGCATCGCCACCTCGACGTCGCCCTGGTCACCCTTCGTCTCGAAGTAGACGACATGGCGATGCACGACGTCCTTCGACTCGTTGATGTAGCCGACGAAATCCCTGATTCCGCCCTCGTAGTGGAACTCGACCGGCGCAGCGGCGCCTGCGCGCTCGTCGGTCAGGGTGATGCGTAGCCCGCGCGTGAGGAACGCGACCTCGCGGAACCGCGAGAGGAGCGTCGTCGCATCGAAAACGGTCTCGTCGAAGATCTCCGCGTCCGGCAAGAACGAGATGGTGGTACCCGTCTCGGTCGAGGTGCCGACCTCGCGCATCTCCCCCTGCGGCTCTCCGCGGGCGAACTCCTGGCGGTACACCTTGCCGTCGCGTGAAACCTCGGCGACGAGCCACTCAGACAGGGCGTTGACGACAGAGACGCCCACGCCGTGCAAGCCGCCGGAGACCTTGTACCCGCTGCCTCCGAACTTGCCGCCTGCGTGCAGCTTCGTGAGCACGACCGTCAGTGCCGATAGCCCCTGTTCGGGGATCACGTCCACCGGGATCCCGGCCCCGCGGTCGATCACCGTGACCGAGTTGTCCGGGTGGATCGTCACGTCGATCGTGTCGTTGCGGCCGGCGAGAGCCTCGTCGACGGCGTTCGCGACGACCTCTTCCACGAGGTGGTGGAGGCCGCGCGAGCCGGTCGAGCCGATGTACATCCCGGGGCGCAAACGGACCGGCTCGAGGCCCTCGAGCACGGTGATGTCCTTGGCCGAGTAGTCGGCCTGTGCTGTCGTCTTCGCCATACAGAAGAAAATCCCTGCAAAACCTCTGTTTTGCGGGGCGCCGTAAGTGTATCAGAACGGGTGGCTCGAGGGCCTGCGGGCAAGCGCAAAACTGAGCGCTTTTTGCACCGTTTCGCGCAGCTTTTCGTGGCTCATCGAGCAGGTCAGCCGCGCGGCCATCCGGGCGTCCTCCGCGGACGGGACGATCGCCTCGAAAGCGGCCTCCGGATCAGGCTCCGGAAGGGGCCCCGGCGCGAACCGCAACCGTGCTTCGCCGCCGAGCCGCGCGGCGATCTCCCCGGCCCGCTGGCCGAGCTCGAAGGCCCACACCGAGTCGGCCGTCGCGACGTGGATCGTCCCGTCCCGCGCGATGCGGGCCGGCCAGGCGAACCGGGCGATCTCGGAACCGACCGCGGCGGGCCAGCGTTCGACCAGCTCGGCCATTCCCGCCTGCGGGCCGAAGCGTTCGAGCTCCGAGCGGACCTCGTCAGCGAGCCGTTCCAGGTTCCACCTCCACGAGCTGTGCGGGCTCCGCCGGCAGTGCGCTCGCATGCGTTGCGGTGATCACCGTCTGACCGCGGCCCGAGAGCAGCCCCGCGAGGATCCGCCGGCGATCCGGGTCGAGTTCGGACAGGACGTCGTCGAGGAGCAGCAGGGGCGGCGTGACGAGGAGCCTCGCCTCGGCGAGCAGCAGCGCGAGGACGGCCAGGCGCTGTTCGCCCTGCGAGCCGAACTGCCGAAGGTCGCGGCCTCCGCTTGCCACCACGACGTCGTGCAGGTGTGGTCCGAGCCCCGTCGTCCCGCGTTCGACGTCGCGGTCGAGACGGGCCTCGAGCTCCTCTCGCGCCGGAGCCTCGCCCTGGTACGACAGCGTCGCCTCCACGAGGCCCAGGGCAGCGGCGGCGTCCGCGAAGCCCGGAGTCAGCTCGCCGAGCGTCGCCCGTCGATGCTCCACCAGCTGGCGGCCGAGCTCGGTTACCTGGTCGCTCCACGGCTCGAGTGCGCCGCGGTCGGACAGCCGCAGCTGGACGCGGCGCAGCGAGGCGTTTCGCTGCGCGAGCGCGGCGAGGTAGGCCTGGGGAAGGCCGGCCTGGGCCGGCTGCAGGCGCGACAGCACCCGGTCGAAGTACGCGCGGCGAACCGCCGGGCCGCCCTTCACCACGGCGAGCCGGTCGGGCGTGAACACCAGCGTCGCGACCTCCCGCCGGAGCGCCTCCGCAGACGACAGGCGCGCACCGTTCACGCGCGCCTCCTTCGCCTGACCAGCACGAAGCATCACTGTGATCTCGAGCGGCCGCGACGGCGTGCTCCCGGTGACAGCGACTCGCGCAGCCTGCTCGCCGAACCGGATCAGCTGTGCGTCGGTGCGGCTGCGCGGCGAGAACCCCTGCGTTCCGAGGTGCAGCGACTCGAGCAGGTTCGTCTTGCCGACGCCGTTTCGCCCGGTGACGAGCACCACGCCGGGACTGAGCTCGAGCTCGAGCGATGCGTACGAGCGGTAGTGGCGGAGGGAGACCTGCGTGACGACCAGGCGCGTCTCAGCCGGCGAGGCGGATCGGCATGATCAGGTACACGTAGTCGTCGCTCTCGCCCTCGAGCACCGCCGGCCTCAGCGGGCTGATCAGCTTGAAGCGCAGCGACTCCGAGTCGATCGACTCGAGCCCGCTCCGGAGGAACTCGGCGTTGAAGCCGATCTCGAGCGCCTCGGCGCTGAACGGTGCGGGCAGCGACTCCCGCGCCTCGCCGACGTCCTGCGTCACCGCCGACACCGTCAGCTCGCCGTCCGCGAACCTGAGGCGGAGCGGCGAGTTGCGCTGTGCCATCAGCGAGACGCGGCGGACGACGTCGAGCAGCTCCTCGCGCGGAAGCGCGAGCTCGTGCTCGAACTGCTCCGGAAGCAGCTGGCGGTAATTCGGGAACTGCCCGTCGATCCGGCGAGTCGTCAGCCAGATGCCGTCGGCGCCGAACACGACGTGGTTCTCGTGCAGGCCGAGTTGGACGTCCTCGGCGCCCGCGACGATGCGTGCGAGCTCCTGCAGCGCCCGCGCCGGGATGATCGCCTCGAGCTCGGGGAGCGGCCCGGCAACGGCGGTCTCCTTGACCGCAAGCCGGTACGAGTCGGTCGCCGCCATCACGATCTTCCCCGGTTCGAACCGGACGAGGATGCCCGTCAGCACCGGCCGGCTCTCGTCGCGCGATGCACTCCGCCCGACCCTCGCCACGGTCTCGACGAGCGCATCTCCTTCGACCGTATGCAGCGTGAGCGAGTCGACCTCGGGGAGACGAGGGAAATCCTCCGCCGAGTACGTGTGCAGGCGATACGTCGCAGACCCCGACGTCACTACGACCACCGCCTCCTCCGGGCGATGCTCGAGCGTGACCTGGTTCTCCGGCAGCGAGCGTGCGATGTCGAGCAGCAGGCGGCCGGGAACGACAACCGTCCCCTCGTCCGCAACCCGCGCCTCGATCGTCGCCCGCAGCGAGAGCTCCATGTCGGTGGCTGCGAGCTGCAACTGCCCGTCCGCCGCCTGGAGCTGCACGCCGCCCAGAACGAGGACGGTCGTGCGCGTCGAGACGGCCCGGGAGACGATCGTCAGCTTCGCGGCCAACTCGTCACGGGAGACGCCGATCTGGAGACCTGTGCCCACTACGGTTTCTGAGTCAATCATTTAAGAAAGAACCTCGTTGTAGTCGTAGGCCCTGTGAGCGCCGGGGAAAGGTGCGGTGCAGGGCAGTAGGGCGCCATTCTCCCTGTGGGAGCGGACGGGGGAGAAGTCGGCCTCGCCCACAGGTGACTCTCGTCAGCGCGCCTGGCGGACGCGTGCTGTGAGCTCCTGGACGAGGTTGTACACACCTCTGTCCTCACGGATGAGACGGGCGATCTTGGACGTGGCGTGGATCACCGTGGTGTGATCGCGGCCGCCGAACTCGCGCCCGATCTTCGGCAGCGAGGAGTCGGTCAGCTCGCGGGAGAGGTACATCGCCACCTGTCTCGGGTACACGATGTTCTGGGAGCGCCGGTCCCCGGTCAGCTCCGCCATCGTGACGCCGAAGCGCTCGCAGACGAGCTCCTGGATCAGGCCGATCGAGATCTGCGCGGCCTCACCCTGCGGGAAGACGTCCTTCAGCACGTCCTGCGCGAGCTCGACGGACAGCGGCCGGCCGGTCAGCGAGGAGAATGCGACGACCCGTGTCAGGGCACCTTCGAGCTCGCGGATGTTCGTCGACACGCGTGACGCGATGAACGTCAGCAGCTCGGGGTCGCCGATCTCGATCTGGTCGCCTTTCACGCGCTTGCGCAGGATCGCAATGCGCGTCTCGAGATCGGGGGGTTGGATGTCGGTGATCAACCCCCACTCGAACCGCGACCGAAGCCGTTCCTCCAGCGTCGCGATGTCTCTCGGCGGCCTGTCGCTCGACATGATGATCTGCCGGCCCGCCTCGTAGAGCGAGTTGAACGTGTGGAAGAACTCCTCCTGGATCCGTTCCTTGTGCTCGAAGAACTGCACGTCGTCGATCAGGAGGACGTCGTACGTGCGATACCGCTGCTTGAAGCCCTCGATGCGCTTGTCGCGGAGACTGTTGATGAAGTCGTTCATGAACGTCTCCGAGGTGACGTAGCGGCAAGTGAGGCCGCCGCCGTGCTCGGTGACGAAGTTCGAGACGGCGTGCAGGAGATGGGTCTTGCCCAGGCCGGTGTGCCCGTAGATGAAGAGGGGGTTGTACGCCTTCGCGGGCGACTCGGCCACGGCGAGGGCCGCGGCGTGCGCGAAGCGGTTCGACGACCCGATCACGAACGAGTCGAACGTGTACTTCGGATTGATCCCGGGCGTCTCCGGGCGTGGGAGCGGCTCGACCGGCAGCGGCCGCACCGAGGCGGGAACCGACTGGATCATCGGCGACGGCGCCTCCGCGATCCGTAGCGACACGCGCACGCCGTCACCGGCCACGTCCCGGACGCCCGCGCGGATGAGATCGAGGAAATGCCCTTCGATCCAGTCACGCACGAATTCGTTGGGAACCGCGAGGCCGAACTGATCGGCGTCGAGCTCGACCTCGCCGACGCCGCCGAACCACGTCTGGTACGTCGTCTGGTTGAGTGCCTCACGCAGTCGAGCCGACACGTCGTTCCAAAGGCTCTCCGCCGTCAGCTCGATTTGACCTTCCACCTGCCCTGAGGCTCCTCTCGGTCGGCTCGCCGGGGCGCGAGCATAGCAGCGTCGCCGCGGCCCCTCAATGAGGATTTCTCGCCTTGTCTACTCGGCAAATCACGGCGTTTTGCAGGGATTTTCTCGACCTCCACACTTCACTCCACAGGTGTGGAAAGCCGTTCACCGGTCCGACTTCCGGCCCGCTCTTTCCACGGCTTTTCGGCGCCTGCGGGTGTGTGGAAAACCGAGCGCGCAGCAGGTCCATGTAGACTGCCCGCTCGTCCGGCCGCCCCTCGACGAAGCGGCCGATTGTCTTCCTCGGAGCATCAGACGTGAAACGGACCTATCAGCCGAACGTGCGCAGGCGGAAGCGGAAGCACGGTTTCCGCGCGCGCATGTCGACGCGCGCCGGCCGTCAGATCCTGAAGCGCCGCCGCTCCAAGGGGCGCGCGCGCCTGTCCGCGTAGAGCGCTCGGTGCAGCGGCGGAACCGCCTCTCTCGCTCGCGCGACTTCGACGCGGTGTATCGCCACGGGCGCTCCGCCTCGACGCGCTTCCTGACGCTCTACTGGTTCGAGCGCGACGAGGCAGTCGGCGACCCCCGCCTCGGGTTCGCGGTGCCGAAGAGCGTCGGCAACGCTGTCGTCCGCAACCGGATCAAGCGGCAGCTGCGCGAGATCGTCCGCGACCGGCTGGCCGGCCTGCCGCAGTCGAACGACTACGTGCTGGTCGTGCGGCGGGGGCTGCCGGAGGCGGCGGAGACTCAGGGCCACGAGTGGCTCGAGGCGCGGGTCGACGAGATCCTCGGGAAGGCCGCGGCATGAGGACGGTCGCTGTCCTGCCGATCCGGCTCTACCAGCTGCTGATCTCGCCGCTGATCCCTGCGAATACCTGCAAGTACCACCCGAGCTGCTCGGAGTACGCGGTGCTTGCGATCCGCAAGCACGGGGTGGTCAAGGGAGCCGGCCTGGCGGTCTGGCGCCTGCTGCGCTGCAACCCGTGGTCGCACGGAGGAGTCGACTACCCGTGACCGCCTTCCTCGTGATCGCCGGCATCCTGACGCCGCTCGAGAACGTGATGAAGTCGATCCTCGACTTCTTCCACGTGTCGGTCGGCCTGCCCTGGGCGTGGTCGATCGTCGCCCTGACGGTGCTCGTGCGGATCGCGCTCGTCCCGCTCGCGGTTCGCC
Organism: Gaiellaceae bacterium; assembly: GCA_035518115.1. Taxonomy (GTDB): domain Bacteria; phylum Actinomycetota; class Thermoleophilia; order Gaiellales; family Gaiellaceae; genus PALSA-600. The sequence continues at coordinate 46,429 of DATIXY010000034.1, forward strand.
AGATCCACTCGATGCAGGCGATGCAGCGGCATGCGCCCGAGATGAAGGCGATCCAGCAGAAGTACAAGGGCGACCGCCAGAAGCTCAACGAGGAGTTGATGAAGTTCTACAAGGAGAACAACATCAACCCGGCCGCGTCGTGCCTGCCCCTGGTGCTGCAGGTCCCGGTCTTCATCGCGCTCTACCTGACGCTGCGCCACGAGTCGCACCACATCACCGGCTCGTGGCTGCACATCGTCCCGAGCATCTCGGCGAAGGCCACGGCGCACTGGTCGGGCTATCTGCTGCTCGCGATCTACGCCGGCTCGCAGGTCGCCTCGACGTACTTCATGGGCGCGACGATGGACAAGACGCAGCGCCGGATCATGATGGTCCTGCCGCTCGTGTTCCTGACGGTCGTCGCGCGGTTCCCGGTCGGGTTGATCATCTACTGGATGACGACGAACCTCTGGACGGTCGGCCAGGGGCTGATCACCCGGCGGCTCGTCCCCAAGACACCCGCGGCTGCCCGTTTGCCGATCGGCCCCCGCCGGAGCTCGCGCACACCGCCCGCCCGCAAGGAGGAGCCGGAGCCCGCCGCCGCGGTGGAGCCTGCCCCCGCACCCACCGCGCAGCCTTCCGGACCGCCGCCGCCCCCGCGCCGCGTGCGGCGGAAGAAGAAGGGCGGCGCCCGGCGGTGAGCGGCGAGCTGTCGGTCGAGGCGACCGGCGAGACCGTCGGTGAGGCCAAGTGGAAGGCGCTGCGCGATCTCGAACGGCTCGCGCCGGGGCTGGATCGCGCCTCGGTCAGGTTCCAGATCGTGTCGGAGGGCGAGCGAGGTCTCCTCGGTGTCGGGTACACCCCGGCCCTGGTGATCGCGTCGACCGACAGCAGCCAGGCGCCGCAGCCGGCAGAGGCGCGCGCGGGCGAGTCGGAGCAGGCGGCGCGTGTGCGCGGCCTCGTCGAACGCGTCGTCGGTGCGCTCGGCGTCGTCGCCCGGGTCGACGTCGAGGAGACGGACGACGAGATCACCGTCGTCTGCAGCGGGGGTGACCTCGGCCTGCTGATCGGGAAGCACGGGCACACGATCGACTCGCTGCAGTACCTCGCCAACGTCATCCTGCATCGCTCGAGCTCCGACAAGCACGCGACCATCGACGCTGCGGGGTACCGGGACCGCCGCCGCGCGACGCTCGAGGCGATCGCGATCCGGAGCAGCGAGCGCGCCGCGGCCGGAGAGCGGGTCGTGCTCGAGCCGATGTCGGCTGTCGAGCGCCGCATCGTCCACGAGCGGCTCGCCGACGAGCCGGGCGTCCGAACGGTCAGCGAGGGAGTGGAGCCGAATCGCTTCGTCGTCGTCGAGCCCGACGCTTGACGACTGGCTCCGGGCTCTCGTCGAGACGCCCGGGCTGACCGCGCTGCGCGAGATCGAGGCCGCGCGCCGCGCGCTCCTCGACGATTCCCTCCGGGCGGCCGAGCTCGTGCAGGACTACGACGGGCCCCTGGTCGACGTCGGCTCGGGCGGCGGAGCGCCGGGCATACCGCTCGCGCACGCGCTGCCCGGCCGCGAGGTGGTCCTACTCGAGGCCGCGCGTCGCAAGTGCGCGTTCCTGGAGCGGTTCGCGCCGGCCAACGCCCGTGTCGTGTGGGGCCGCGTCGAGGAGCAGGGCACCGACTGGGCCGGGGTCGCCGTGGCGAAGGCGCTCGCGCCGCCGCCCGTCGCGGCGGAGTGGTGCCTGCCGCTCGTGCGGGCCGGCGGAGCCGCGATCCTCTGGGTCGGCCCTTCGGTCGACGTCGATCACGTCGCGCGCGTTGCGAGGCGGCTCGCCGCCGAGCCGGCGGCCGCTCCTGCGGGGCTCATCGTTCTCCGCAAGCTCGCACCGACGCCGCCCGGGTTCCCGCGCCGCGTCGGAGTGGCCCGGAAACGGCCGCTGGGCTAGGAAACCAGCGTCCGGGCGCGTGGCTAGATTGGCCGCAGTGCGCGGCAAGGTGTACGCCTTCGCAAACCAGAAAGGCGGCGTCGGCAAGACGACGACGGCCGTCAACCTCGCTGCCTGCCTGGCCGAGGCCGGCGAGCGCGCGGTCGTGGTCGACCTCGATCCGCAGGCGAATGCGACGTCGGGCCTCGGGCTGCGTGCGAACGGCACGTCGACGTACGACCTGCTCGACGGCGCGGCGCTGCAGGATCTCGCGAAGCCCACCCGTTTCGACAACCTCTTCCTCGTCCCCTCGCGCCCCGAGCTCGCGGGCGCCGCAGTCGAGCTGGCGCGGCGCGAGGACGGCGACCGGTTCCTCGCCGAGTCGCTCGCGCAGGCGGAGGGCTTCGACTTCGTCCTGCTCGACTGCCCGCCGTCGCTCGGCCCGCTGACCGTCAACGCGCTCGCGGCCGCCCATCGCGTCGTCGTTCCGGTGCAGACCGAGTACTACGCGCTCGAGGGCCTCGCGCAGCTCGTCCAGTCGATCGAGCTCGTGAAGCGCCGGCTGAACCCCGGGCTGGCGATCGCGGGGGTCCTGCTGACGATGGCGGACAGCCGGACGCGGCTCTCGGCCGAGGTCGAGGCCGAGGTGCGCAGGCACTTCGGCGACCTCGTGTTCGACGCGGTCGTCCCGCGCTCGATCCGCGTCGCCGAGGCGCCGAGTCACGGACTGCCCGTGACGCACTACGACCGGCGCTCTCGCGGCGCCGAGGCCTACTGGAAGGTGGCGATGGAGCTTGTCCAGCGGAGCTAGCGCCGGCGGGTCGACCGCCCGCCGCGGCCTCGGCCGCGGCTTCGAGGTGCTGATCGGCGGCGCGCCCGAGCTCGCGCACGTGCCGGTCGAGCAGATCCACCCGAACAGCCGTCAGCCGCGCAAGCGCTTCGAGAGCGAGAGCGTCGGCGGGCTCGCCGACTCGATCCGCGCGCAAGGCCTGATCCAGCCGGTCGTGATCCGGCCACGGCTCGAGGGCGGGTACGAGCTGATTGCGGGAGAGCGCCGCTGGCGCGCCGCGCGCGCGGCCGGTGTCGACACCGTTCCCGCGATCGTGCGCGACGCCGACGACCGCGAGACGCTGCTGCTCGGGCTGGTCGAGAACGTCGCCCGGGAGGACCTGTCGCCGGTTGAGGAAGCGCGCGCCTACGCGCTCCTGATCGACGAGTTCTCGCTGTCGCTCGGCGAGATCGCAGAGCGGGTCGGGAAGTCCAAGCCGACCGTCTCGAATCGCATCCGGCTCCTCGAGCTGCCCGACGACGTGCTCGCGATGGTCAGCCGCCAGGAGCTGACCGAGGGCCACGCCCGCGCGGTGTTGTCGGTTCCCGACCAGGACGGCCGCCGCCGGCTCGCGCGGGCGATCGTCCGCGAGGGGATGTCGGTGCGCGCGGCCGAGCGCGCCGCCCGCTGGGCCGGTGCGCGCACGCGCGAACAGCGGGCGACGAAGGTCGACCCGGTGCTGGCAGAACGCGTGCGCTCGGCGTTCCGCGAGCTGACGGGGTTCGAGGCGTCGGTCGGGTCGACCGGGCTCCGGGTCGCGCTCGACGGCGAGGTGCAGCTCGAGGAGCTCGCCGAGGCGCTCGAGCGGCTCCGAGACGCGGTCGGCTGATCCTCTACCGACGCCAGGCGAGTCCGTCGACCCGCTGCACGAACAGGCGCGTCACGACGTGCTCCTTGCCGCCGGCGACCGTCGTCGTACGAAGTTCGAAGTAAGAGCCTCCACTGTTCGACCGCTCCACGGTGAACGCGATCCGCCGTCCGTTCGGCGACCAGGCGAGTGGGCCGGCCGAGCCGCGATGACGCTCGATCGGCCGGACCTTGCCGGTGCCCATGTCGAGCACGGCGATCGTCACGGTCCGCCCGGACTGCTCCTCGAATGCGATCCGCTCTCCGTCGGGCGACCAAGCCGGCGAGACGACCGCGCGCCGGAGCAGCAGCCGCTTGCCGGATCCGTCCGAGAGAACCTCGCTGAGGCCGCCGTCGCCGACGTAGGCGATCCACTTGCCGTCGGGTGACCACGCCGGCATGTCGGCGAAGTGGACGATCGAGAGGCCGTGGAGATCGGCGCCGTCCGGGCGCACCACCCAGAGCTCGGATGTCTCGTGGCCGTTGTCGATGCGGATGTACGCGACGTGATCGCCGTCCGGCGACCAGGTCGGGCTCGCGTAGGTGAGGTAGTCGGCGAACCGCGGGACGATGTGCCGTCGTCCGCTCCCGTCGGCGTTTGCGGTCCACACGCCGTTCAGCGTGAAGGCGAGCCGCCCGTCCTGCGAGTACGCCGGGTAATCGCCTGCGCCGATCGCGTGGCCCCCCGAGCCGTCGGAGCGGAGCGCGAACACGTAGTCGCCGGTGCCGACCGCGAGCGTCCCCGCAGCCGGCCGTGGCGGCGCGGCTCCCGTACCGGTCGCGACGCCGAGCGTGGCGGCGAGGAGAGCGGCTGCGGCCGCCACGACGAAGGGCAAACGGGCCAGGATGGGCGATCCTGGATTCGAACCAGGGACCTCCGCCTTATCAGAGCGGCGCTCTAACCAACTGAGCTAATCGCCCGCGCGCGGCTCAGTCTAGCCGCGCCGCCGTGACGCGTTGGCCGTGAGAGCCGGGGGTAACCTACGTGTGCCAGTGGTGGAGATGACGATCTACGGGGTCTCGTTCGACATCGTCGGCAAACAGCCGATCGTGCTGCTGAAGACCGCGGACGGGAACCGCTACCTGCCGATCTGGATCGGCCAGCCGGAGGCGGCGGCGATCCTGATGAAGCTGCAGGGCGCGACGACTCCGCGCCCGCTGACGCACGACCTGCTGGTGAACATCCTCACCGAGCTCGACGTCTCGGTGGTGCGTGTGACGGTGACCGAGCTCCGCGAGAGCACGTTCCACGCGTCGATCACCGTCGCGCAGAACGGGACCGAGCTCGACATCGACTCACGCTCGTCAGACGCGATCGCGGTGGCCGTGCGGACCGGTGCACCGATCTTCGCCGACGACGACGTGATCGAGGAATCGGCGATCGAGATGGAAGGCGACGAGGTCAACGAAGAGGAGATCGTCGACGAGTTCAGGCGCTTTCTCGACCGTGTGTCGGCCGAGGACTTCGCGGGCGCGGAGGCCGAGACCGAGGCGGCGGAGCTCGAGGACGAGCCGGAAGACGACGACGACGAGCGCTGACGGCGATTAGCTAGGTGTAGATGTAGATCGCGGTCCCGAGCGCGATCTCGTCGTACACGCGCGTCGCGACCCACATCGGGATCCGGACGCATCCGTGCGACGCCGGGTAGGGCGGGACGTCGGGGTAGCCGTGCACGGCGAACCCCCGCAGGAAGTAGTTCGGGTAGTAGAGGACCCAGTCGAACCCGGTGACCTTGCGGTAGACGTGCCAGAGGCCGAGCGGCGTGTTGCCCGTCGCCCCGGTCGAGACGGCGACGACGAGCACGACCTTGCCGTCCCGGACGACGAACAGCACTTGCCGCGTCTTGTCGACCTCGATGTGGTTGCCGGGGTAGCGCGCGCGCGGGATCCCGGCGTGGAGCAGGTCCGACCACAGGCCGGGCGTGACCGTTCCGGTGCGTGGAAGGCCTTCGACCTTCTGGAACGCGTAGACCGCCTCGACGTCGTCGTCCCCGTACACGCCGTCGACCTCGACGGCGTAGTGGAGCTCGCGGAGCCGCTGCTCGAGCTGGAGGACGCCGGGCCCGCGCGAGCCGAGCGCGAGCCGCGGGACGACGATCTCGGTCTGGACGCTCGTCCGGACGGCCGCCCAGCCTGCCGCCGGCCGGGTGGACACGGTCAGGCGTGCGGTGCGCGCCCTGCGCGTGTCGACGGGGCCGGCCCCGACGATGCGGCCTGCCCCTGCGGGGTGGAGCGTCGCCTCGACGCGCAGATGCGAGCCGACGATCGGGGTGCCGACGAGGTGGACCACCAGCTTCGGCACTGCGACGATCCGCACGGTCGAGGTCACGCTCCCGGCGTGCGCGACCCACGGCGCGGCTCCGAGCACCCGGACGTAGAGCTTGCCGTGGACGAACTGCCGGCCGCGAAGCGTGACCGGCAGCCGCGGTGTCACCGAGGCGTGCAGCGTCACCCACTGCCCGTACCGCGCCTTCGCCGGGCCCTGCAAGCGCAGGGCGATCGAGAGGACGGTTCCCGCCGGCTCGGGGTCGGGCTGGGCGTCGCTCGTCAGGGTCGGCCGGTAGACACCCGCCCGGTAGACGTGGCGGATCGTCTGGCCGGTGCCGGTCGTCCCGTCGCCGAAGCTCCACGTGTACGTGCTCGACGCGCAGGCGGCGGTGAACGTGACGGCCAGCGGCGACCTGCCCGTGATCCGGGTCGACGACACGCCGCAGCCTGCGTGCGCGATCGACGGCAGCGCGAGAGCGACGAACGCGGCGACGGCGATGCGACGCACCAATGACTCACATTAGTGCGCGACGGCGACGATGAGCGCGATCAGGTTGAACGTGCCGTGCAGGATCATCCCCGGCACGACGCTGTCCGTCCGGTCGCGAATCCAGGCGAGCGCGCAGCCGAAGGCGACGATCACCGGCAGCGTGAGGATGAGCCCGTGCGCCAGCCCGAACATCAGGCCGACGATGAAGATCGCCTGCCACCGTCCGAAGCGCCTGGTGACCGAGAACCCGAGCCCGCGGTACGTGAGCTCCTCGACGAACGGAACGAACGTGCAGATCACGATCGCGTTCGCGATGTACGCGGCCGCGTGGTTCGGCTCCCAGTGCGAGGGCGTCAGCCCCTGTTCGTTCCCCGGGTTCGTGATCACGTCGTAGACGCCCTCGAGGACGTAGATCGAGAAGAGCGCGACGGCGACGTAGCCGAGTGCCTGCCACGCAGCGGCCGGGCGGCGCAGGGCGAGCAGGCCGTACCGCGGCTTCGCGATCACGAGGACGAGAGCGAGGATGATCGCGTCCTGAACGACCGTTCCGATCGCGGTCGACCACTCGTAGAGGATCTGCGGGCTGGGCTTGCCCGCCAGGAAGCGCCCCGCGTACTGCAGCACGGCGAGGACGCCGACGAGGATGAACCAGTAGGCGAGCCGGGGCTTGTCGCTCGTACCATTCGGCACCGCCGTGCTCGATCGCACGTTCACTCCGGCCGAGGCTAACAACGCCCTCGGCGAGGTACGCCCCGCCGCAGAGCGCCTCGTGCGGACGTGCGAGCGCCTCCGCGATCTCGGCTCGGACCAGGGGCGCCTCGTGACCGCGATCGGGGGCAACGGCGAGGGGCATGCCGCCGGCGACCTCGGAGCGGCCCGGTCGGAGCTCGCCTCGGTGGCCGCGGAGGTGGCGGCCTGCATGGCAGTGCTCGAGTCGCTCGGCGTGCTCGTGAAGGACGCCGATCTCGGCCTGGTCGACTTCCCCGCGCTCCGCGCGGGGGAACCGGTCCTTCTCTGCTGGCACGTCGGCGAGGATGCGGTCACGCACTGGCACTCCTACGACGAGGGCTATGCGGGACGGAAACCGATCGACTGGGGCGAAGAAGAGGGCTCGTAGATGCCCGAGTTCTGGCAACACGCACTGATCGCAGCGGCCGTCATCGTGGGGGCCTGGCTCGTTGCGAAGATCGTCGACCACCGGATCTCCCGGCGCGACCTGCCGCCGGAGGTGATCACCCGCTACCGCGTGATCCGGCGGACGCTGTTCGTGACGATCGTCTGCGTCGGCGTCCTGTCCGCCCTCCTGGTGATCCCGCAGGTCCGCGCGGTGGCCGGCGCGATCCTCGCGTCGTCGGCGGTGCTCGCCCTCGTGATCGGCTTCGCGAGCCAGCGTGTCATCGGCAACGCGGTCGCCGGGATCATGATCGCGTTCACGCAGCCGCTGCGGATCGGCGACGAGGTCGAGGTCGAGGACGCCCGGGGCGTCGTCGAGGAGATCGGACTCAACTACACCTGGCTCCGCACGCCCGACGACAACCAGATCGCCGTCCCGAACGACAAGCTCGCCTCCCAGACCATCCGGAACTCGACGATCCGAACACCGGGCGGCTACGTCGAGGCGACCGTCAGGGTCCCGCTCGAGACCGACCTGCGCGCTGTGCTGCAATGTCTGTCGGTGGACGGAGACGTCGCCCGTGCGGTCGAGCTGGGCTCCGGCAACGCGACGATTGCCGTTCGCCGCCGCGCCCCGGAGGGCGGCAGGCTCGGCGAGGCGGCGTCCGATCTCCGGGTCGAGATCGCCGAGCGCCTCCGCGACGCCGGAGTGTTCGCGGAGCAATGAGCCGCCGCCGCCACGACGACCTCGACTTCATTCTCGCCCAGCGGGGCCGGAAGCGGAAGCGCGCCGCGCGCACCAGGCGCCGCCGCCGCGCCGGGATCATCCTGGCGGTGATCGTGGCGGCGCTCGTGATCGCCGCAGCCACGGTCGGGATCGGCACCGGCGTGGCGCTCTCGGCGAGCTGCGATCTGAGCACGCTGAAGCCGGTCGACATCGGCCAGAACTCCTTCGTCTACGCCGCCGACGGCTCGCTGCTCGGCTCGATCCCCGCCGAGCACAACCGCGAGCCGGTCGCTCTGGCGCGGATGTCGGTGTGGCTGCCGCGCGCGACGGTCGCGATCGAGGACCGTCGCTTCTGGTCGCACGGCGGCGTCGACTACGTCGGGATCGCGCGGGCGGCGTGGACGGACGTCACCGCCGGCAAAGCGGTCGAGGGCGGCTCGACGATCACCCAGCAGCTCGTCCGCGGTCTCTACACCGGCCGCGAGAAGACGTTCAGCCGGAAGATCAAGGAGGCGTGCCTCGCGATCAAGCTCGCGCGCAAGTGGCCGCGGTCGAAGATCCTCGACGAGTACCTCAACACGACCTACTACGGCGAGCACGCCTACGGCGTCGAGGCCGCATCGCAGACGTACTTCTCGCGCCATGCGAGCCAGCTGACCCTGCTGCAGTCGGCGCTCCTCGCGGGACTGCCGCAGGCGCCGTCGGTCTACGACCCGTTCAACGACCCGAAGGCGGCGCTCGCGCGGCGCAACGAAGTGCTCAAGGCGATGTTGGACAATCGTGTGATCACGCCCAGGCAGTACCGCAGCGCCGTTCGAGCGAAGTCGCTGGGGCTGAAGCCCGGCAACATCTACACCCGCATCGAACAGCCCTACTTCTTCTCGTACGTCACCGACCAGCTGATCGACGAGTACGGCGCCGGCACGGTGCGCGAGGGCGGTCTCAAGGTCTACACGACGATCGACCCGCGGCTGCAGCGGCTGGCGAACAAGGCGATCCGCGACATCCTCCCGTACCGCACCGACCCGGCGGCCGCGATCGTCTCGGTTCAACCGGCCACGGGTGCGATCCGCGCGATGACGGCGGTCGTCCGCAACTCGGGCAACCAGTTCAATCTCGCCGCCCAGTCGGCGCGGCAGGCCGGCTCGACGTTCAAGACGTTCGTCCTCGCCTCCGCGGTCGAGCAGGGGATGGACCCGAACTCGACCTACTACACGTCGGCGCCGTTCACCTGCGACGCGGCCCCGTGGTGCGATCCGGCGAAGCCGTGGCAGGTGCATACCTACGACGACACGTACAACGGCAGCGAGTCGGTGACGCGCGCGACGCTGCAGTCCGACAACACCGTGTACGCGCAGCTGACGCTCGACGTCGGGCCGCGCTACGTGTGGCAGATGGCGCACCGGCTCGGGGTGCACATGACGCCCGACAAGCCGGTCGCGTCCATCGGGCTCGGCTCGCTGGCGGTGTCGCCGCTCGACATGGCGGCGGCCTACGCGACCTTCCCGGCGATGGGCATCTACGCGAAGCCGATGGCGATCACGAAGGTCGTCCTTCCGAGCGGCAAGGTCGACACGGCGAGCGGCTGGGGCAAGCCGCAGACGAAGCGCGCGCTCTCGCAGGGGGTCGCCTGGCAGGTGACCGACGTCCTCCGGCAGAACGCCGAGTACGGGACCGGCGCCGGGTCCGGCGACGGTGTCCACCCGAACGCGGGGAAGACCGGGACGACCGAGAACCACGCGGACGCATGGTTCGATGGATTCACGCGGCAGCTCAGCACCGTCGTCTGGATGGGGTACCAGCAGGGCGAGATCCCGATGACGAACGTGCACGGGCAGGAGGTCGCAGGCGCGACCTTCCCGGTGCCGATCTGGCACGAGTACATGGCCGCGGCGCTCTGGAAGCGGCCGGCGCTCGACTTCCTGACGCCCGACGCCTATCCGACGTTCCGGCCGATCAAGCACGGCGACTACGGCTACCTGCAGTACGTGAGCCCACCCACGGCGACCACGACGACGACCACGACGGCGACGACCACCACCGAGGCGACGACGACCCCGCCGGCGCCCGCCAACTCGGGCCCGCCGCCCTCCGGCCCCCACTAACCCGAGAGCAGCCCCTCGATCAGCCCGCGCCACTGCCGTCCGCGCACGTCTCGCGCGGCACGCTCGGCGTAGACGGAGCGTCCGCCCGCGGCGATCGAGCGGCGGAGCACCTCGTCCTCTGCGAGCCGCGTGATCGCAGCGGCGACGGCCGCGGGGGTCTCCGGCGGGACGAGCAGCGCCGACTCGCCGTCGCGGAGCAGCTCGCGCGCTGCGTCGGTGTCGGCAGTGATCACGGGCGCGCCCGTTGCGAGCGCACCGAAGACGGCCGGCGCGATCGCGCGCGACTCGGCGAACGAGCCGAGAACGATCCCGGCCCGCGCGAACGCCAGGCCCTGGTCGTCGCCCTCGAGCTCCCTCCGCCCGATGCACCGCACCGGCACGTCGGGGACGAGCTCGGCCGCCGCTGTGACGACGTCGGTCGAGCCGTCGGTCTCGTGCAGCGCCGAGAAGGGACGGGTCGGGGTCCAGCCCGCGGCGAAGACGTCCTCGTCCGCTCCGAGGAAGACGACCGCCGTGCGCTTCGCTCCGAGCGACCTGAGGTACGCCGCCTCCGCCTCCGTCCCGCAGACGACGAGATCGGGGAGGCGCAACGCGCGTGCATCGGTCACGCGCAGGACCTTCGCTGCGACCGACTGGGGCCGGAAGCGCTGGCGCACCGAGACGAGCTCGTCCTCGAGGGAGAGCACGGCGTCGAAGACGAGTGGCCGCCGGCCCGCGAGGCGCCGCGCCCGCGGCACGTCGAAGTGGCCCGGGTAGCCGACGACGAGGGCGTCGGCGCCCTTCCGGCCCGGTGTCGAGAGCCGGGTCTCGGCGAGGATCACGTCGAGCGTGCCGAGCAGGCCGCCGCGGCCGAGCTGCCTGTGCCGCTCGATCACCTCCACGCCGGCGTCGCGCAGCGCCGCGATCGCGTTGACGTTGCGCGGATGCTCGCGATCGTACGTCCCGAAGTAGAGGATCTTCACGGCAGTCCCGCCAACGCCTCGCGGATTATCGTGGTCGGTCGTGGAGTCCCTGCTCGGAATCGAGGAAGCGCGCGCCCTCGTGCTCGAGCGGGTGCAGCCGCTCGGCGCCGAGTCCGTTCGGTTGTCCGCGGCGGCCGGGCGGGTGCTCGCGCGCGCCGTCGCGGCGCCGGTCGACCTCCCGCCGTTCGACAGCTCGGCGATGGACGGCTTCGCGCTCCGCGCCGCCGACACTCCCGGAAGGCTGGCCGTGGTCGCGCAATCGGCGGCCGGGCGCCCGGCGGCCACGGGCGTCGGCGCAGGGGAGGCCGCTCCGATCTCGACCGGCGCCGTCGTGCCCGGCGGAGCGGATGCCGTGATCCCCGTCGAGCAGACCAAGAGCGACGGAGGTGCGGTCGTCGTCGAGGCTGTCGCCAAAGGAGACAACATCCGCCCTCGCGGCGGGGACATCAGAGCCGGGGACGTGGTCGCCGAGGCGGGAACGCGTCTCTCGTCGTGGCTCATCGGTGCGCTGGCGGCGGTCGGGCTCGCGGAGATCGAGTGCGCGCGCCGGCCCCGGGTCGCGCTGCTCGCGACCGGCACGGAGCTCCGCCGCCCGGGGGAGCCCCTCGGGCCCGGGGAGATCTACGAGGCGAACTCGGTTCTTCTCGGCGCGCAGCTCGGCGAGGCCGGCGCCGAGGTCGAAGGGCTCGACCAGGTGGCCGACGACGAGGAGGCGACGAGGATCGCGCTCGAGCGCGGGCTCGACCTCGACGTGCTCGTCACGTCGGGCGGCGTGTCGGTCGGGCCGCACGACCTCGTGCGCCGGGCGCTCGCCGAGCTCGGCGTCGAGGAGGTGTTCTGGCGCGTCGCCGTGCGCCCGGGTAAGCCGGTCGTCTTCGGCGTGCGCGGCCGGACGCTCGTGTTCGGCCTTCCCGGCAACCCCGTCTCCTCGCTCGTGGGCTTCGAGCTGTTCGTGCGCCCGGCGCTCCTCGCCCTCCAGGGCGACACCGATCCCGGCCCGCGGTGGCTGCCGGGCCGGCTCGGCGCACCGGTGCGCCGGAACCGCGAGCGCGATCAGCTCGTGCGTGCACGGCGCCGGGTCGAAGACGACGCCGTCGTGCTCGATCCCGTCGCCGGGGACGAGTCGCACATGATCGCCCGCGCCGCCCGCGCCGACGCGCTCGTGCTGGTCGCGCGCGGCGGCGGCGAGCTGCCGGCGGGCTCGCCGGTCGGCTACCTCACGAGGTAGTCCGCGGGCGCCGCGAGGCGGCGATCGCGTGGACGACGCCGCGCACCGGCCCTCGCTCGGGCCGCTCGCCGGCGCGCGGGTAGGGGGCGTAGCGGCCGGCGGCGACCGTTGCGAGCTGAGCGGCGCACGCCGCGCCTGCGAGTGCGATTGCCACCGCCACCGGCGACACGTAGCCCAGCGAGACGAGCTGGAGGAGGTACCACGGTGCGTCGAATCCCAGTCCGAAGCGGAGCGCGAGCGAGAGCAGCGGGAGCAGCGGGCCGATCAGGCCGACGCCGAAGACGAGCGCCCTGCGCGCCGCGCTCCGCGTCCTGACCTGCGGGAGCCACAGCCACGCGTGCAGCGCCGGGAGCACGAACAGGAGCGCGTAGGCGTTTGTTGCCAGGACGAGCAACGCGACGACCCCGCAACCGGCCAGGGCGACCACGCTGCCGGCGAGGTCCTCCTCCAGCGAGACGGGGCGTCGCCGCACGAGCCGTTGCCGGCCGATCAGCCAGCCGGCGGCGATCACCGCCCCGAGCAGGAGCAGCGGCAGGACGGCCCAGTTGCCGGTCGCCGCGATCGCGGGGTTCGGCGGCCGCGCCGCGCCGTCGGGCCACGCTCCGGCAAGGCCGAAGACGGCGAACGCCACGCCGGCGAAGAGCCAGAACGCGAGGCGGCTCACGAGGCTGCGCACCGCGGGACCGATCGGGATGTGCCTGCGCCGCGTGTGGGCGAACAGGTCGACGACGACGGCGAAGAAGGGGACGAGCAGCGAGACGAGCAGCAGCTCGATCGCCCACCCGCGGACGGCGCGTCCGCCCGCCCAGACGAGGCCGGGCGTCCCCCGGGTCAGTTCGAGGCCCTGGTCGAGCGAGCCGACGAGCTCCTGCGCGGCGCGCCCGAGCGCGGTCAGATGCCGGAGGTCGAGATCGCGGGGACGATCGGTGAAGGCGGCCGGCGGCCGCTCGCCGCCCGTGGTGACCGTCACGGCCGGGATGCCGCGCGAGACGAACGGCCCCTGCTCGCCGAGGGTGAACGGGAAGCCCAGGTCGATCAGCTGGGCGAGCATGCTCGGCCGTCGCGCGCTCTGGCCCGTCTGCTCGGCGATGCGCCGCGAGGCCGTGGCGACCAGCAGCGCTGCGGCCGAGTGCGGCGAGTCCCCGGACAGCAGGAGCCGCGGCGCGCCGCGGCCCGCGATCGCCGTCAGGTTGACGACACCGTCGACCGGGAAGGGCAGATGCCGCGCGAACCGGGCTGCACCGAGCCCGCCCGCCGCGCCGCCGTCGGTCGAGAGGAAGACGAGCGTGTGGAGCGGCTTGACCGCCGCGCCGGTCGTCGCGCCGGTCGTTGCGTACCCGCGCGCCAGCTCGACGAGAGCCGCGGTGCCGCTCGCGTTGTCGTTCGCGCCCGGGCCGGCGCCGGTGTCGTCGCGGTGCGCCATGACGATGATCGCAGCTCGCGACTGCCCGGGCACCACGGCCCAGACGTTCTGGAGGCGTGTCACGTCGCCGCCGGGGACGCGCTCGGACCACGTGTCCGACGAGACCGGGAGCCCGAACCCGCCGAACTGCTCGCGCACCCAGTCCGCGGCGCCGAGCGCACCGGCGCTGCCCGGGAGGCGATCCGGATAGCTCATCGCGAGCTCGGTCGCGAGCGCCTGGGCGCCGGCGCCGTCGAAGTTCGGCGGCAGCGTGGGCGCGGCGAGCACCCCGGTGCGCGAGCTCGCGAACGCGACCAGCAGCAGCGGCAGGATCGCGACCAGGAACGACACGCGGTAGAGGCGGCCGTTGACAGGCCGCTCCACCGACCCACGGCGGGCCCGCCGGCGGGGCGCCGGAGTCGGAGTCGGTCTCATGTGCAGGGCTATAGTAGGAGCGAGACCGCCGGAGCCATTCCCGTGCGCGCGCCCGGCAGGCGTTGCAGCCGATGCCCGACTCGTCACCCACGATCCTGCTCGTCGACGACGAGGATGCGGTCCGCACGGTGCTCGCGTTCCCGCTCGAGCGCGACGGCTACGAGGTCGTCCAGGCGGCCGACGGCGAGGAGGCGCTCGAGAAGTTCGACGCCCAGCCGGTCGACCTGGTCGTGCTCGACATCATGCTCCCGCGGCTCGACGGGCTCGAGGTCTGCAAGCGGCTGCGGGCCCGGAGCACCGTGCCGATCATCATGCTGACGGCCCGCGACGACGAGCTCGACAAGGTGATCGGGCTCGAGCTCGGCGCCGACGACTACATCACCAAGCCGTTCTCGATTCGCGAGTTCCGTTCGCGCGTTCGCGCGCTCCTGCGCCGTGCGCGGGCACCGCATACGGCGGACGGCGCCGACAACGAGCGGATCGAGCACGACGGCCTGGTGATCGACGTGCCGCGCCGCGCGGTCGAGATGCGGGGCGAGCCGGTGCAGCTCACCTACGTGGAGTTCGAGCTCCTGCGCGCCCTCGCCGCCCAGCCGGGCCGGGTCTTCAGCCGCCGGATGCTGCTCGAGGCGCTCTGGAAGAGCGCCGACTACCGCGACCCGAGGACGATCGACGTCCACGTGCGGCACCTGCGGGAGAAGCTCGAGGCGGAGCCGCGCACGCCCGAGTACATCCTCACCGTCCGCGGCGTCGGCTACCGCTTCCGCGACCGATGAGCACTTTGCGTGGTGTCGGCGGCCGGCTTGCGCTTGCGCTGCTGGTCGTCGTCGCGGGCGTGCTCGGGATCGTCTACCTGATCGTCGTGCCGTCGTACCAGCGCTCGCTCCAGAACAGCGAGCTGCGCAGCCTCGAGACGTCGATCCGGACGGTCGCGATCCCGAATTACCCCGTCGATCAGGTGGAGTACGCCAAGCAGGCCTACGCCGACAAGTGGGCGCCGGTCGTGAACGCCCGGGTGGTCGTCTACGACCTGCAGAACGAGGTCCCGCTGAACCTGCAGCCGGTCGCCGACTCGGCGGACGAGTCGGATTCGAGCGACATGCAGAACGACCCGGTCGCAAATGCGGCGATCCTGCGCAAGACGCTCACGCACGGGACCGTCGGGCGCGGCGGGCAGAAGTACGCCGAGGTCGCCTACCCGCTGAACGGTTCGGTCGTGCTGCTCTCGGCGCCCCTCCACGACCAGCTGAAGACGGTCGCCGTCGTGCGCAGGCGAGTGCTGATCGCCGGTGGCGTCGCCTTCGGGTTCGCGCTCCTGCTCGGATATGCGGGCGCCGCACGCCTGGCGAGCCGGATCCGGCGGCTGGAGGTGGCCGCCGAGCAGATCGCCGCGGGCAACTTCGCCGAGCCGGTGGTCGATGCAGGCTCCGACGAGCTCGGCCAGCTCGCCCGCGCGTTCGAGCGCATGCGCCTGCGGCTCTCCCAGCTCGACCGCGCCCGGGGCGAGTTCATCGCGAACGCGTCGCACGAGCTCCGCACGCCGATCTTCTCGCTGAGCGCTTTCCTCGAGCTGCTCGACGACGACACGCTCGACGAGGCGACCCGCGAGGAGTTCCTCGCGCAGATGCGCGGGCAGGTCGACCGGCTCGGCCGGCTCGCGACCGACCTGCTCGACCTGTCGCGCCTCGATGCGGGCCGGCTCTCGGTCGAGCGGGAGCCCGTCGACCTGTCCGAGCTGGCTGCGGACGTGATCCGGGAGCTCGAGCCGCGGGCCGCCGCGCTCGGGCAGACGCTCGAACGGGTCGACGGCGAGCCCGTGCTCGGGCGGGGCGACGCGGCGCGCGTCGTGCAGATCGGGCGGATTCTCGTCGAGAACGCCCTGCTCCACACGCCGGCGGGCAGCACCGTGCGCGTCTCCACCGCCCGCGACGGCGGCCGGGCGTCGCTCACCGTCGCCGACGACGGGCCGGGCATCCCTCCCGAGGCGCGCGGGCAGGTGTTCGAGCGGTTCCACCGCCTCAACGGCGCCAGGGCCTCCGGCAGCGGTCTCGGGCTTGCGATCGCCCGCGAGCTCGCCGACCTGATGGGCGGCCGGCTCGAGCTCGACGGCCAGGACGGCTGGACGTTCTTCACGCTGGTGCTGCCGGCCGAGCCGCCGGATCGCGAGCCCACGCCCGTCGAGGCCCGAGGGCGGTCCGTTTCGACGTGAAAACGCTGCGGGCGTGAGTACAGTGCGAGCAGGTGCGCCCGGGCCTGCTCGCCGCCGTCTCGCTCGTCGCCGCGATCGTCGGGGCGGGGCTCGTGCTCGTCGTTGCCCGGTCGGCGGGCTGGCTGCATCGCGGGCCCGGCACGACCACCGTCGTCCAGGTGCAGGGCGGCCCTACCGGCGCGGCCACGCCGGTCGTCGTCGCGAAGCCGCTCGCCGGCAACGGCTTCGCCCCCGCCCAGATCTACCGGGCCCGGTCGGCCGGCGTCGTCACGATCTACAGCACCTTCGGGGCGCCCGGGTCGGCGGATGCGAGCTCGGGCCTCGGCTCGGGCTTCGTCGTGGGGCGGGACGGCACGATCCTGACCAGCGCCCACGTGATCACGACCGCGGGCCACGGCGACGGCACGGCCGCGGCGGCGGCGAGGACGATCTACGTCGGCTTCGCCGACGGCGACCGGGTGCCGGCGCGGATCGTCGGCTACGACCTGTACGACGACGTGGGCGTGATCCGCGTCGCTCCGAAGCTCCACCCCGTCTCGCCGGTGCCGCTCGGCGACTCGAGCCGCGTCGTCGTCGGCGAGCCGGTCGCGGCGATCGGCAGCCCGTTCGGGAACGCCGACTCCCTCTCCGTGGGCGTCGTGTCGGCGATCCATCGCTCGATCCCGTCGATCACCACCAACTACGACCTGGTCGACGCAATCCAGACGGACGCCCCGATCAACCACGGCAACTCGGGCGGCCCGCTGTTCGACGCCCGCGGCCGCGTGATCGGCATCAACGCCCAGATCCGCTCGACCGGCGACTCGTCTGGCTTCGAGGGCGTCGGCTTCGCCGTGCCGATCGACTCGGCGCGGCGGTCGCTGCGGCAGCTCGTCCGGACCGGCAAGGTGACCTACGCCTACGTCGGCATCACGACGGAGGACCTCACCCCCTCGATCGCGAAGACGTTCGGTTACGCCGCGAAGCGGGGCGCGCTGATCGACTCGTTCGCCTCACCGCAGTCCGCCGGCCGGAAGGCCGGGCTCCGCGCGGCCGCCCGGGTGGTCGCGTTCCAGGGGCAGGCCGTGCACGTCGGAGGCGACGCGATCGTCGCGATCGACGGGATTCCGGTGACGAGCGCAGAGGACGTCGTGCGCATCGTGGCCGACCGGCTTGCGCCCGGCCAGACCGCAGTGTTCACGGTGGTTCGCGGCGGGCGGCGCCTGATGGTGCCGGTGAAGCTCGATACGCGGCCCACGCCCGCCGGCTGAGCCCGCCGCAGAGGAGGCGGCCGGCACGCGTCGAACCACGTGGTGAGAAACCGGCAGAATCCCCGAGGTTTGCTCTGACCGTGCGACCGGGAAAGGTGCCGCAGGCATGCGCGCGTTCGATGACGACCGGGTTCAGACCGTCCGCTTGACGATTCCGGCCAAGCCGGAGTTCATCGGCCTCGGACGGTTGGCCCTGAGCGGGCTCGTGAGACTCCACGCCGGGCCGCTGCCGGACGAGGTGGTGGCCGATCTCAAGCTCGCCCTGACCGAGGCCTGCACGAATGCCGTCAGGCACGCCTACGACGGCGGCGAGGGGCTCGTCGACATCACCTACGAGCTCCACCCCGACCGGCTGGTCGTCGAGGTGGCCGACGACGGTGAGGGCTTCGATCTCGACCCGACGCCGTCCACGGCGGGCGACGACGAGCTCGTCGAGGGCGGGCTCGGGATCGCGATCATCCGGGCGCTCGCCGACGAGCTTCAGATCTCCGGGCGCGAGCAGGGAGGCTCGACCCTGCGCTTCGTCAAGAACCTGCCGGTCGCCGCGCACTAGTGCTCCAACTCGTGAACGTGGGGCGCAAGTCGCTCCAGGACTACGCGACGCTGGTCTCGCGCAGCCTGATGGACGAAGTGCGCCGGCTCGCCGGGTCACTCGAGGGGAGGCGCGTCCTGCACCTGTCGGCGACCCCGTTCGGGGGCGGCGTCGCAGAGATCCTCTACACGCTCGTCCCGCTGATGGCCGACGGCGGGCTCGACGTCGAGTGGCGGGTGATGCGCGGTGCGGACGAGTTCTTCCGGGTCACCAAGACGATCCACAACGCGCTCCAGGGCGATCCGCAGGGACTGACCGAGGACGATCTCGCGGTGTTCGCCCGCTACAACGCGGACACGGCGGCCGAGCTGGACGCCGACGCCTACGACTTCGTGGTCGTGCACGATCCACAGCCGGCCGCCACGATCGACTCCTATCCGCAGCGGCGCGGGAAGTGGATCTGGCGCGGGCACATCGACTTCTCGACGCCGAATGCGAGCGTGTTCCAGGCGCTCCTGCCGTCGATCCGCCGGTACGACGCCGCCGTCTTCCACCTGCGGGAGTACGCGCCAGCCGACGACGGCCTCCGGCGCGTCGCGATCTGGCCGCCTGCGATCGACCCGCTGCAGCCGAAGAACATGGCATTGGCCGCCGAGGACGCCGCGTACATCGTCGACCAGTTCGGTGTCGACGTCGAGCGGCCGCTGCTCACGCAGGTGTCGCGCTTCGATCCCTGGAAGGATCCGCTCGGGGTGATCGACGCGTACCGCCTCGTGAGGGAGCGGCATCCCGAGGTCCAGCTGGCGCTCGTCGGCTCGATGGCGCACGACGATCCCGAGGGGTGGGAGTACTACCAGCGGACGGTGGCACATGCGGACGGCGACCCGGACGTGCACATCCTCAGCAACCTGAACAACGTCGGCGCAGTCGAGATCAACGCGTTCCAGGTCCACTCCGACGTGGTGATCCAGAAGTCGACGCGCGAGGGGTTCGGATTGACGGTGACCGAGGCGCTCTGGAAGAGCAGGCCGACGGTCGCGGGCCGCGTGGGCGGGATCGTCGCGCAGATCTCGGACGGCGACACGGGCTGGCTCGTCGACTCCGCCGGCGAGTGCGCCGCCGCCTGCTCGGAGATCCTCACCGCACCCGAGTCCGCCCGCAGCCGCGCGCTCCGCGGCAAGGAGCAGGTCCGGCGCCGCTTCCTCACGCCCCGCCTCCTGCGCGACTGGCTGGTGCTCTTCAACGTGCTCGCCGGCAACGACACCGGGGGCAGCGAGATCGCGCTCGTGTGAGCCGCCGCCCGCTGATCGTCGTCTCCAACCGCGGCCCGATCTCCTTCGCGCGCGCCGAGGGCGGCGAACGGATCGCCCGCCGCGGCGCGGGCGGCCTCGCGACGGCGCTTCGTGGGCTGCTCGCCCGCGAGGAGGTGACCTGGATCGCCAGTGCGATCTCCGACGAGGACCGGGCGCTCGTCGCGGAGACGGGCGGGCTCGTCCCCGAGGACGCCGGCGCGCCGTGCCGGCTGCGGCTGCTGGCGCATGATCCCGAGGCGTACGACGGTTTCTACAACGTCATTGCGAACCCGCTCCTCTGGTTCGTGCAGCACTCGCTCTACGGGCTGGGCGCCCAGCCCGTCCTCGACGAGCGCTTCCAGCGCGCCTGGGCCGGTTATGTGGCTGTCAATAACGGATTCGCCGTCGAGGTCGTTGCCGCGCTGGACAACGCCCCGCAGGCGGCCGTCTTCTTTCACGACTACCACCTGTATCTCGCACCGCGCGTCGTGCGCGATGCGAGACCGGACGCACTGCTCGCCCACTTCGTGCACATCCCCTGGCCGCAGTCGGACGGCTGGTCCGTCCTCCCGGTCGATCAGCGGCGCGCGGTGCACGACGGCCTGCTCGCCAACGACCTGGTCGGCGTGCACACGCAGCGGTGGCGACGGAACCTCGTCGCGAGCGCGGCCGACGTGCTCGGAGCGGGCCGGGACCACGACGGGCGCGTTGTCCACCGGGGCCGAACGACCACCATCACGAGCCGGCCGATCTCGGTGGACGCCGGTGAGTTCGACGCGCTGGCGTCGAGTGCGGCGGTGCTGGACGCGGAGGAGCTCGTCGTGCGGGGCCGCCGGGAGCGTCTGGTCCTGCGCGTCGACCGAGCCGATCCGTCGAAGAACATCGTGCGCGGCTTCACCGCCTTCGGCCTCCTGCTCGACCGGCACCCCGAGTGGCACGGCCGCGTAGTGATGCTCGCGCTCCTCGATCCGTCGCGGGAGGGCGTCCCGGAGTACGACGCGTACCGGGATGCGATCGAGTGTGAGGCGGCCGCCGTGAACGCGCGTCACGCGTCCGCCGGCTACCAGCCGGTCGACCTCCGCATCGTCGACGACTTCCCGCTCTCGGTCGCCGGCTACAAGCAATACGACGTGCTGCTCGTGAACGCGGTGTTCGACGGGCTCAACCTGGTCGCGAAGGAAGGCCCGCTCGTCAACGACCGGGCCGGCGTGCTCGTGCTCTCCGAGAATGCGGGCGCCCACGAGGAGCTCGGCGAGTGGGCGCTGACCGTCAACCCGTTCGACGTGCTCGGCCAGGCCGAGGCGCTCCACGCGGCGCTGTCGATGGACGCCGGCGAGCGCGAGCGGCGGGCGGACGCGCTTGCGAACCAGGTGCGAACGCACGACGTCGGGCACTGGATCGACTCGCTGCTCGACGACCTGGCGGGTGTGTCGGCGTAACCTGTCGCAGGTGAGCGAGCTCTCCCACGTCGACGACGCCGGCGCCGTTCGCATGGTCGACGTCGGTGGGAAGCCGGAGGTCGCGCGGCGCGCCGTCGCCCGGGCATTCGTCTCGACCAGCGCGGCGCCGCAGCTGCACGCGCTTCCAAAGGGCGACGCGCTCGTCGCCGCCCAGCTCGCAGGGATCATGGCCGCCAAGCGAACGGCCGAGCTGATCCCTCTGTGTCATCCGCTGCCGCTCTCGCACATCGACGTCTCGGTCGACGTGGTCGAGGGCGGGGTCGAGATCCGCGCCGAGGTCGCGACGACCGCGCGCACCGGTGTCGAGATGGAGGCGCTGACCGCCGTCTCCGTCGCGGCGCTCACCGTCTACGACATGGCAAAGGCGGTCGACCGGGCAATGACGTTTTCGGTCGAGCTCGTCGAGAAGGTGAAGGGATGAAGGCCGCCGTGCTCACCGTCTCCGATCGCGTGTCGCGCGGCGACGCCGAGGACACGAGCGGCGACGAGCTCGTCGGCAGCCTGCGGGCCGACGGGTACGACGTCGATCGCCGCGTCGTCCCGGACGAGGCGACGCTGATTGCGGCGGCGATCGCGGAGCTGGCAGGAGCGGCCAGCGTCGTGCTCACCACCGGCGGCACCGGCGTCGCCCCGCGCGACGTGACTCCCGAGGCGACCCGCTCCGTGCTCGAGCGCGAGGTCCCCGGCATCGCCGAGGCGCTGCGTGCGACCTCGGCCGCCAAGACACCGCACGGCTTGCTCTCGCGCGGCACCGCCGGCATCGTCGGGCGCGCGCTCGTCGTCAACCTGCCCGGCTCGCCCGGCGGCTGCCGCGACGGCTATGCCCTGATTCGCCCGGCGCTGCCGCACGCGCTGGCGTTGATCGCCGGCGAGCCGACCGAGCA
Organism: Gaiellaceae bacterium; assembly: GCA_035518115.1. Classification (GTDB taxonomy): domain Bacteria; phylum Actinomycetota; class Thermoleophilia; order Gaiellales; family Gaiellaceae; genus PALSA-600. Next base: position 68,359 of record DATIXY010000034.1, read on the forward strand.
CCAGCAGACGTAGGCTGACGCGGTCGATGCGCATTGCACGTCTCTACTACCGGCTGGTCAAGTTCGAGCACACGATCTTCGCGCTGCCGTTCGCGTACGTCGGCGCGGTGCTCGCCGTTGGCGGCATTCCGTCCGGCCACGCGCTGTTCTGGATCACGGTGGCGATGGTCGGTGCGCGGTCGCTTGCCATGGCTCTCAACCGGCTGATCGACGCGCGAATCGACGCCGCCAACCCGCGGACCGCGGGCCGCGAGCTTCCGAGCGGCGCCCTCTCGGTTGCCGCCGTTGTCGCGTTCTGCGTCGCCGCGCTGGTCGTCTACCTCGTGGCCGTCTGGCAGCTGAACCCGTTCGTGCGGCCGCTCGCTCCGGTCCCGGTCGTGATGTTCGTCGTCTACCCGTACCTCAAGCGGTTCACGTGGCTCTGCCATCTCTGGCTCGGCGCGGTCGACGGCCTCGCCCCGGTGGGCGCGTGGGCGGCCGTCCGCGGCGATCTCGCCTGGGAGGCGTGGGCGCTCGGCGGCGCCGTTGCGGCTTGGGTCGCCGGCTTCGACCTCTTCTATGCGCTGTTCGACGTCGACGTCGACCAGGAGCAGGGGCTGCATTCCTGGGCGACGCGCTTCGGGGAGTCGGGCGCGTTCCTCGGCGCCCGGGCCCTCCATCTGCTCGCCGTCGTCCTGCTCGTCGCCGTCGGCGTGGGCCTTCACGTCGGGGTCCTCTACTGGCTCGGCGTCGCGTGCGTGGGCGGGCTGCTCGCATACGAGCATTCGCTCGTCCGCCCCGGCGATCTCCGGCGCCTCGATACCGCGTTCTTCGCGATGAACGGCGTCATCTCGATCGCGTTCTTCGTCTTCGTTCTCGCCGACGTCCTGTGATCGTCGGGCTGCTGCATCCGGGCGCGATGGGGGCCGCGCTCGGCGATGCCCTGCTCGCCGGCGGCCACGAGGTGCTCTGGGCATCTGCGGCCCGAAGCGGCGAGACGCGCGGGAGGGCCGCCGGCTTCCGCGACGTCGAGACCGTCGCGGAGCTCGCCGCCGCGAGCGACGTCCTGCTCTCGGTGTGCCCGCCGCACGCTGCGGTCGAGGTGGCGGCCGAAACGGAGGGCTTCGACGGCCTGTATGTCGACGCGAACGCCGTGTCGCCCGACTCGGCCCGTGAGGTCGCCGCCCTGCACCCGCGCTTCGTCGACGGCGGCATCGTCGGCCCGCCGCCCCGCGAGGCGGGCACCACGCGCCTCTATCTCTCCGGCGCCGAAGCGCCGGCGGTGGCCGCGCTCTTCGAAGGCAGCATGGTCGGAACACGGCTCGTCGCGGATGCGTCGGCGTTGAAGATGACGTACGCGGCGTGGTCGAAGGGGACCGCGGCGCTGCTGCTCGCCATCCGCGACGTCGCGCGGGCGAACGGCGTCTGGGACGACCTTCAGGCCGAGTGGCGGGACTCGGCCCCGGACCTGCCGGCGCGCCTCGAAGCGGCCGAGCGCTCGGCGGCGGCAAAGGGCTGGCGCTGGATCGGCGAGATGGAGGAGATCGCCGACACGTTCGCAGCCGCAGGGGCGCCCGAGGGCTTCCACCGCGCCGCTGCAGAGGTCTACCGCTCGTGATCCGCGGGCACGGCCTCGCCAAGCGCTACGGCGATCGCCGCGTCTTCAGCGGCATCGACGTCGAGCTCGCGGACGACGGCTTCCTGCTCGTGACCGGGCCGAACGGGTCCGGCAAGACCACGCTCCTGCGAATGCTCGCCGGGCTCGCCGCTCCCACCACCGGCGAGCTCGAGCTGCCGCCTCGCGCCTCGATCGGGTACCTCGCCCACGACCCGCTCGTCTATCGAGAGCTCACGCCGATCGAGAACCTGAATCTGTTCGCGCGCCTCTACCGCATCCCGGAGCGCGGCGAGCGCGTCGGGATGCTGCTCGAGCGCTTCGGCCTGTGGGAGGCTCGCCACCAGCGCGTTTCGTCGTTCTCGCGCGGCATGCAGCAGCGGCTCGGCCTCTGCCGCGTGCTGCTCCACTCGCCGCCGCTCCTGCTGCTCGACGAGCCGTTCAACGCGCTCGACGCCGAAGGTGCGGGCCTGCTCGACGCGCTGCTGCGCGAGGGAAGCCGCGCGTGCGTCGTCGCCACGCACGAGCCGGGCCGCGTCGCTCACCTCGCGACCGCGAGGCTCGCGTTCGCATGACGTACCTGCGCGACGTCGGCGCGCTCGCACGCAAGGACCTTCTCCTCGAGCTCCGTGCGAAGGAGACGCTGCCGGCGATGCTCCTGTTCGTCGTCGCGATGCTCACGATCTTCCACTTCGCGCTGCCGAGCGGCAGCAGCGACGCCGCGACGCTCGGGCTGCTCTGGTCGGCGCTCGTCCTGACCGCGTTGCTCGGGCTGACGCGGGCGTTCGTCGCCGAGCGGGAGCAGGGGATGTTCGACGCGCTCGTTCTCGCGCCGTGCGACCGGAGCGCGATCTGGCTCGGCAAGTCGCTCTCGGTGCTCGCGTTCCTGGTCTGCGCCGAGGCGGTCGCGCTGCCCGCGTTCGCACTGTTCTTCTCGGGAGTCGACGCCCGGACGGTCGCGGCGGTGGCGCTCGCCGATCTCGGCATCTGCACCGTCGGGACCCTGTTCGGCGCGATGGCGGTCGCCGGCCGGGCGCGGGAGCTCCTGCTGCCGCTGCTGTTCCTCCCTGCCGCGATCCCGATCGTCGTCGGCGGCGTCGGCGGCTACCTGTGGTTCCTGGCGCTCTACGACGTGCTCTTCGCCGTCCTCGCCTGGGCGACGTTCGAGTACGTCGTCGCCGAGACCTGACCCGCCCGGCCCGGCGCGCCGCCCGGTCTACGATTGCGCCTGTGAGAGCCCTCTCCTCGCGCCTGCCCGTCGTGGCGGGCGGCTGTCTGGTCGTGTTCACGACCGCCCTGGCGCTCGTCTTCTTCTACGCGCCGACCGATGCCAACCAGGGCCTCTCGCAGCGGATCTTCTACTTCCACGTGCCCCTGGCCTTCACGGCCTACGCCTGCTTCGGCTGGGGCGCCTGGAAGGCGCTCCGCCATCTGTGGAAGCGCGATCCCGAAGCCGACCTCGAGAGCTACGTCGCGATCCACCAGGGCGTGATCTTCGGCGCGCTGACGCTGGCGACGGGCTCGATCTGGGCGAAGATCTCGTGGGGCGTATGGTGGTCCTGGGGGGAGGACCAGCTCGTCCTCTTCCTCGTCCTCTTCCTTTTCTACTGCGCTTACTTCATGCTCCGTTATTCCGTCGAGCCGGGACCGCAGCGCGCGAACATGTGCGCCGTCTACGCGCTCTTCGGCGTCGTGCTGATCCCGGTTTCGTTCCTTGCGATCCGCCTCTCCAAGAGCTTCATCCATCCCGTCGTCTTCACCTCACACGGCTACCAGATGACCAACTCGCAGTTCCTCACGTTCTGCGTCTGCCTCGTGGCCATGCTCAGCCTGTTCGTCACGCTGTATTCGATCGAGCTCGCGGGCAAGCGCCTGGACGCTTCGCTGCGCGAGCTGCGCGAGCTGCTGGCATGAGCCGTAGGCTTGACGGAGGCTCACCAGGGGCGGCGGCGCCGGCATGGCCGGCACCGGAGCGGGGATCATGAGCCCATCCGAGAAGTACACGGCGGCTGCCTACCTCGTCGTGTTCGTGGCGGTGCTCGCGTACGTCGTGATCATCGCGTCGAAGCTGCAGCGTCTGCAGCGCGAGGTCGCCCGCCTCGTCGAGCTCGCGAAGGAGCGCCAACATGGCTGAGGCGCTGTTCTGGCCGGTGCTCATCGGCTACGGCGAGGCCGCGTTCGCGTATGCGTCGCCGCGCACCTCGCGCCTTGCGACCTGGGGCGTGCGGGTTGGCTGGCTCGCGCAGACGGCGCTGCTGATCGTCCAGGCCGAGCGCACGGACGGGTTCCCGTGGGCGACCTTCGCCGGCTCGCTCAACCTGTTCGTCTGGCTCGTCGTGAGCACGTACCTGATCTGGGGTTGCCGTCCCCGTTTCCGCCTCCTCGGCCTCGCGGTCATGCCGCCGGTTGCGCTCCTTTTCCTCGTCGCCCGGATCGGCGGCGGGACGACGAGCGACGCGGCGTCGCGGTACCCGAACCTGTTCCTCGTTCTCCACGTCGGTCTCGTGCTCGCAGCGTTCGCCGGCTTCACGCTCGCCGCGGCGCTCGCGGGCCTCTACCTGTGGGAGGAGAGCAGGCTCAAGCGGCGTGCGCCCGACATCCTCCGGCTGCGGCTGCCGCCCTTGCAGTCGCTCGAGCGGCTGACGCAGCGGGCGATCGTCGTGTCGCTGCCCCTGCTGACCCTCGGCCTCGCGGCCGGCATCGTGCGGCTGCGCCAGCAAGGTGCATCGACCGATCCGCTCGAGTGGCTCACGCTTCTGACCTGGCTCGTGTACGGGGGCTTCCTCGTCACGCGGCCGGCCGGCCGGCGCGGCGCGTATCTTGCGCTCGCCGGGTTCGTCCTCGTCGTCGTCTCGCGGCTCGCGCTCGCAGGAGGGCACTTCACATGACGGCGGCCGAGCTGACGCTGGTCGGGCTCTCGCATCACGTCGCCCCCGTCGAGCTGCGCGAGCGCGTGGTGCTCGACCGCGACGAGGCCGCGGCGTTCGCGCGCGACCTCGCGCCCGCGGTCTGCCTCTCCACCTGCAATCGCACCGAGCTCTACCTCGCAGGGGGGCAGGAGGACCGGGCGGCCGCGGCCCTCGCCGAGCTCGCGGGCGAGCCGCTCGACGGCGTCCTCTACCGCCTGCACGACGACGATGCCGCGCTGCATCTGTTCCGCGTCGCGGCCGGCCTCGATTCGCTCATCCCCGGGGAGGGCGAGATTCTGGGCCAGGTGCGCGGGGCCTACGAAGCGGTCGAGCCGGACAGCCTGCTCGACCGCGTCTTCCGCCAGGCGATCGCACTCGGGAAGCGCGTCCGCAGCGAGACCGCGATCGGCGAGAACCCGGCGTCGGTCCCGGCCGCGGCCGCCGCCCTGGCCGCGCAGGTGTTCGGCGACCTGACCGGCCGCCGGGTCCTTCTGATCGGCGCAGGCCGGGTCGGCGAGCTCGCGGCGTCGAACCTGGCGTCGCGAGGTGCGGTGATCGCCTACGTCGCGAACCGCTCTCCGGACGCGGCGCGTGGCCTCGCCGACCGGTTCGGCGGGCGGGGTGTGCCCCTCGACGCGTCTGCGCTCGCGCACGCGCTCGCCGACGTCGACGTCGTCGTGTCGTCGACCGGCGCGCCCGGCTTCGTCCTCCACGCCGCCGACGTGCCGGCGCGCCGACATCATCCGCTGTTCTTCATCGACATCGCGGTGCCGCGCGATCTCGATCCCGAGGTGTCGCGGCTCGACGGCTGCTTCCTCTACGACATCGACGACCTCGAAGCCGTGGTCGCCGAGACGCTGGCGGGGCGCCGCGCCGAGGCCGAGCGCGCCGAGGCGCTGGCCGCGGAGGAGGTCGAGCGGTTCCGGCGGTGGCGCGCGTCGCTCGACGTCGTGCCGGCGATCGCATCGTTGCGGGCGCACGCCGAGGAGATCCGCGCGGGCGAGCTCGCGAAGCTCGACGGCCGGGTGAGCGACGAGGAGCGTGCGCAGTTGGACTCGGTGACGTCGCAGATCGTCAACAAGCTCCTGCACCTCCCGACGGTGCGGATGAAGGAGGCGGCTGCGACCAGCGACGGGATCGTGTACGCCGACGCGCTCCGCCATCTCTTCGGGCTCGAGGACGGCGAGCGGTGAACGACGACGAACCGCGTCGCATCGAACGGCCGCTTCCGGTCGTTGCGCCGTCCGCGTTCCTGCGCGTGCGCCGGGGCCCGCTCACCTGCGGGCGCAGCACGAGGTCCACGAGGTCGATCTGTGCTCGTCCGCGTCGGGTCTCGCGGCTCTAGGCTCGCGCTCACGCAGGCCGAGCAGGCCGCGGGGCTGCTGCGCCGGCCGGGGATCGAGATCGCGTTCGTCCCGATCACCACGTCGGGCGACCGCGACCGCAGCAAGCCGTTCGGCGAGATCGGTTCGCGCGGCGTCTTCGTGAAGGAGCTCGAGGAGGCGCTGCTCGCCGGGCGCATCGACGTCGCCGTTCACTCCGCCAAGGACATGACGGCCGAGGATCACGAGGGGCTCGTCGTCGGCGCGTACCCGGAGCGGGACGATCCCCGCGACGCGCTCGTCGGCGCCGCCTCGGTGACGCCGGGGATGCGGATCGGCACGGCCTCGGCGCGCCGGCGCGCGCAGCTGCTCGCAGCCGACCCGAGCGTGTCGGTCGAGCCGCTGCGCGGGAACGTCGACACCCGCCTGCGCAAGCTGCGCGAGCGAGGCCTCGACGCGATCGTGCTCGCCGCATGCGGCCTCGACCGTCTCGGGCTCGCCGCCGAGATCGGCGCCCGGCTCGAGCCGGTGCAGATGCTGCCCGAGGCAGGACAGGGCGCGCTCGCCCTGCAGGTCCGTGCCGGCGAGACGGCGCTCGTCGCCGCCGCCGACCACCCGGAGACACGCCGCCGGGTCGAGGCCGAGCGTGCGTGTGTTGCCGAGATCGGCGCGGGCTGCCTCGCCCCGGTCGCGGCGCACCATGACGGCCGCACGCTTCACGCGCTCGTCGCCGGAGAGAACGGCGAGTGGCTGCACCGCTCCTCCGGCGACGATCCGATCGCCGTTGCCCGCGAGCTCGAGGCGTTCGCGGACTCGCGATGAAGGTGATGGTCACGCGTCCGCGCGGGCAGGCGGACGGGCTGGTCGCGCGGCTGCGCTCGCTCTCGGTCGAGGTGGTCGAGTGCCCGCTGATCGAGATCGAGCCGCTCTCGGCCGATCCGTTCGACGGCGGCGGCTACGACTGGGTGATCGTCACGAGCCCGAACGGCGCGTCGGAGCTCGCCCGGCGCGGGCGGAACCTTCCACGCATCGCCGCCGTCGGCCCCGCCACCGCGCAGGCGCTGCGGGACTGCGGTCTCGAGCCGGCGTTCGTGCCGGGCACGGCGACGCAGGAGGCCCTGATCGCGGAGCTGCCGCGTCCTGCCGGCCGGGTCCTCTTCGCAGCCGCCGAGGGCGCCCGGCGCGGGCCGGTGGAGGAGCTGGGGGCCGACTTCCTGCCCCTGTACCGGACGCGCCTGCTGCGCCCCGCGGTCCTTCCGGCGGTCGATCTCGTCGTGCTCGCGTCCGGCTCGGCGGCGCTTGCGTATGCGGAGGCGGGCGGCGCGGCGCGGGCGGTGACGATCGGGCCGGAGACGTCTCGTGTCGCTCGCGAGGCCGGGATCGACGTTGTGCGCGAAGCAACGACGCACGACGTCGAAGGCCTCGTCGCCGCCGTCCGCGATCTGATGGAGTTCGACGGGCGCTGATGGCGGAGACGATCACCTTCCTGACCGACTTCGGCCTCCAGGACGACTTCGTCGGAACCTGTCACGGAGTCATTGCAATGATCGCGCCCGACGCGCGCGTGATCGATCTCACGCACGGCATCGATCCGCAGGCGATCCTGCAGGGTGCGCTCGTTCTGCGAAACGCGGTTCAGTTCGCGCCGGTCGGCGTCCACCTCGCCGTCGTCGATCCGGATGTCGGAGGGAATCGCCGCGCGGTTGCGGTCGCGACTCGCGACGGGCGGAGATTCGTCGGCCCCGACAACGGACTGCTGCTCCTTGCGGCAGACGAGCTCGGCGTCGCTGCCGCGCACGAGCTGACGGAGCCGCGCTACCGGCTGGCCGACGTCTCGCGGACCTTCCACGCCCGCGACATCTTCGCGCCGGCCGCTGCGCATCTCGCCGCGGGCGTGCCGGTCGCCGAGCTCGGGCCGGCGGTCGACCCTGGGACGCTCGTTCGGCTGGAGCTGCCCCGTGCCGAGGTGGGCCGCTCGCAGGTGCGGGCCACCGTGCTGATCGTCGATCGCTTCGGCAACGTCGCCACGAACATGCACAGGCAGGAGCTCGACGAGGTCGGGCTCGCCGAGGGAGACCGCGTCGAGGTGCGGTTGCAGCTCGACCGGTACTTCGCCGTGCTCGTGGGCACGTTCGCCGATGCGCCTCCTGGGGAGCTGATCATGTACGAGGACTCGTACGGCCTGGTCACGCTCGCAATCAGCCAGGGGAACGCGGCCCGCCTCACCGGGGTCGCGGCCGGCGACGAGCTGAGGATTGCGCGCACGTGATCGATCTCAGGGTGCGGCAGCGCTTCGCGAGGCTGGTCACCGATCTCGTGACGGCGCGCCCCGGACTGTGGCGCGTCGTCCGGCGGCCGTTCATCTGGTCGTTCGGCGCGATCGCGCCCGACTGGGAGGAGAAGCGCGTCTCGCCCGAGCATCTCGCCCCGCTCGAGGCCGCGCTGGCGGCGGTGCCCGGCGAGCCGGCGGCCGCGCTCGACCTCGGCACGGGGACCGGCGCCGGGGCGCGCGCGATCGTGCGCCGCTTCGACCACACGACGGTCACCGGCGTCGATGCCTCGCAGCCGATGATCGACCAGGCCCGTGCGCGTGCGACGGGAGACCGGGAGCGCTACGACGTCGCCGACGCTTCGGCGCTTCCGTATCCGGACGCCTCGTTCCAGCTCGTCACGCAGTTGAACATGATCCCGTTCTTCGACGAGATGGCACGCGTGACCGCGCCGGGCGGTCACGTCGCTGTTGCCTTCTCGCGCGGCCCTCGGACGCCGATCTGGGTGCCGCTCGACCGCGTGCAGACGGAGCTCGAGCGGCGGGGCTTCTTGCACGTAGCGAACTTCTCGGCGGGCGTGGGAGTGGCGCTGCTTGCCCAGCGCGCGGACACGTCTTAGGGTGCGGCCAAAGGGACGTTCGCGACGCGGTAGCACCGGTCCGGACGTCTCTTTTTTCGTGCTCGCCGTCGCGATCGCCCTGCTCGCTGTGGGCGGGGCCGCGCGCGGTGCGGTGCGCACCGGCTCGTGCCGGCCGCCGTCGGTGACGCCCGCCTATGCGCACGCGGTGCGGTTCGCCGTCTCCGCCCGCCGCGACGTGTGGGGGCGGCGGCTGCTGCGCGCCCCGGGCGGCCCGACCTACGAGCGGGCCCGATCGTTCCTCGCACCGCTCTTCTATGCGGTCGGGCCGCGCGGCAAGAAGCTCACCGAGTCCGGTGTGTACTACCTGCCGTTCGCCTACCCGTTCAACGTCAGCGGAGGCCGGATCTTCTCGCTCCATGTCGCCGACGGCAGCGAGATCATCAACGACCGCGCCGGCGGGCCGAGCGTCACGATCGACGTGGGCCCTCAGGGCGACGAGCGCTACGGCTCGTGCCTCGCGCGGCTCGGGACGCCCGAGCTCGCCGACGGCTTCCTCCCGATCCTCGACACCACGTACACGGACTCCGCCGGAGTCCACTACGAGCAGGAGTCGTTCGTCGGCCGCGCGTACGGGACGATCTCGCTCAGCTTCATCCACATGCACGTCGACGCCACGGCATCGACGTCGGACACGCAAGTGCGGTTCGTGTTCTCTCCCGGATCGTTCCGCCGGGACGGCGACCAGCTGCTCGATCGTGGTTCGACGCGCTTCGCATGGAGCGGCGACGCGGCCGTGGACGGGCACGTCGTGAGCTTCGAGGTGCCTGCCGGAACGGTCGAGGACATCTATGTCGCCGTGCCGAGCGGCAAGAACGACGGCCGTTCCCTCGACGTCTCGCAGCGCACCTACGACGTTGCACGTGCGGACGTCGAGAACGTCTGGGACGCGCGCGTCGACGAAGGGACGGTCTTCGACGTTCCCGACGAGCAGGTGCTGGATGCCGAGCGCGCGGTGCTCGTCCAGCAGCTGCTGTTGACGTGGCGCTACAGCGCGGGGAACTCCTACGAGGAGCTGTCGTTCGCGGAGGCGGCCGACGTCGCCCGCGTGATGGCGGCGTACGGGCGGGCCGACGTGGCCGAGACGGTCCTCCGCTTCGCGCTGCGCCGGCTTCCGCTGCGCTTCACCACGTGGCGCGCCGGCGAGCTGCTCGTGGCGCATGCGGATCTGTACCGGCTCGCGCGCGACCGCGCCTTCCTGAACGCAGAGACACCACATCTCGCGCGGCTGGTGCAGACGATCGCCGCTCAGCTCGCGGTGAGCCCGAACGGGCTGCTCGCGCGCGAGCCGTTCTCGTCGGACGTCTCGCGCGAGGTGTACGCGCTGCACGGCCAGGCCGTCGTCTGGCAGGGCCTCAGCTCGCTCGGCCGCGTCTGGGGCGTCACCGGCCATCACGAGCTCGCGGCGCTCTGCGGACGGCTGGCGGCGCGACTGCGCGCCGGGCTCGACGCCGCCGTTCACCAGTCGGCGCGCCGTGCAGGCGACGGCTCGCTCTTCGTGCCGGCGGCGCTGCTGGCTGGACAGCGGCCGTTCCCGAGCCTTCCGCTCTCCCGCGCCGGGACCTACTGGAACCTCGTGATGCCGTACGCGCTGGCCTCGGGGCTGTTCCCGCCGCACGGGGCGATCGCGAAAGGGGTCCTCCGCTACCTGCTCGGCCACGGTGGCCGGCTTCTCGGACTGGTGCGCGCGGGCGCGACGAAGCTCTACGGCGACTATCCGCCGGCGCCGACCTCTGGGATCGACCAGGTCTACGGCGTGAACGTCGACCGGTTCCTGGCCGACGCCGACCAGCCGGACCAGCTCGTCCTGTCGCTGTACGGCATGCTCGCCGCCGCGATGACGCCGGGCACGTTCGTCTCCGGTGAGAGCGCGAGCGTGACGCCGATGCACGGGCAGCTCGATCGCACCATGTACCTGCCGCCGAACAGCGGCGCGAACGCTGCCTTCCTCGAGAACCTCCGCCTGCTGCTCGTCCACGAGACGCGCGGCCCGGACGGTGCGCCGCGCGGGCTGCAGCTCGCCTTCGCCACTCCGCGGGCCTGGCTCACCGACGGCAAGACGATCGCGGTCGAGCAGGCGCCGACCAGCTTCGGGCCGGTCTCGTACTCGATCGCCCGCGTCGGTGAGACGGTGCAGGGGACGATCGATGTCCCCGCGAGGCCGGCGCCCGCGTCGCTCGAACTGCGTCTCCGGCTGCCGGTCGGCGAGCACCTGGGCGCCGTCCGCATCAACGGCCGGCCCGCGGTCGTGGACCGCCGCAGCGACACGATCGACCTCACCGGGCACCGGGGGGCGCTGCAACTGGACGCCGTCGTCCGGTGAGCTACGCTGCAGCCCTTCGGGCGAGGTAGCTCAGTTGGTAGAGCACACGGCTGAAAACCGTGGTGTCGCCGGTTCAAGTCCGGCCCTCGCCACCTCCCGATCGCCGCTCACTGGCTGCGGTACTCGACGTTGACGAAGGCCTTGCTCGCCTGCGTCGCGGCGCACGCGAGGAAGGGAAGCTGTTGGGCGAGGCTCGGCGTGGCCGAGCCCCAGAGCGTCCGCATGTCCGTCGCGGCCATCGTCTGGCCGGGGCCGAGCGCGATCACGTCGCTCGCCTTTCCACAGTCGTCGGTCCCGTCTCCCGGCTTCACGAAGAAGAGCCGGACGCCGCCCGGCGGATCGGCCACCTTGGTCAGCACCGCGGTGTTCCCAGGGCCGCCGCCGAACGAGCCGAGGAAGGGCACGTAGCCCTCGACGGGCGGTTGCGCCGTCATCGTCACCGTCGCGTCGTGCAGCGTGCCGAACGCGCTGCCGGCCGGGTGATACCAGTCGAGACTGACGCCCCACGCCTGGTAACGCGAGATCAGGTAGGTCTTGGCGCGGCTGTTCCAGAGTGCGAACTCGTCGGCGAGCGGTGCGGGCCTGGAGTCGATCGGCGTGCCGGGGCGGTCCACCCCGACGACGTACCACTCGTACGACGGCGTGCTCGAGAGGACGAGGTCGACGCCCCAAGTCTCGTGGCCGTACGCCAGCCACCCGCCGCCCCAGACGCGAAGGGCGACCGCCTGGCCGAGCATGACGTGCGGTCCTCCTTGCGCCTCGATCTTCCAGAGCGCGGTCTTGCTCGACCAGTCGAGATCGACCCCGAACGTCTCGCTCGCGTGGACGAGCGAGCGTCCGCGCGGACGGTTGTAGAGGTCTCCCGTGCCGTCGTTCACGTCGCTCAGGCCGTTCCACACACGTGCGGCCGGCGGAACGACCTGCGGGAAGACGCCGGGGTCGGGTCGGACCGTGCAGTCCTCGGGCGAGTCGCCCGCGCCGAGCTGGCCGACAGCGGCGATCATGTAGCACTGGCCGCTGATGTCCGTGGCGTTGTCCGTGAAGGAGTAGTAGTCGCCGACGCCGGGCCCGTTGCGTGTCGGAACCTGGTCGATCTTCTCCCACGCGCCGGCCGCATCGCGCTTGTACACCGCGAATGCCTGCTCGTTGGTCGAGCGGTCGATCCAGCAGAGCGTCACCGACGACGGCAGCGGGTCGAGGCCGCAGTCGTAGGGCGCCGTCGGCAGGAGCGACCGGGCCGGGATCGGCGTGCGCGGGACCGGCGGAGATACCTGCGGCGCGCCGGCCGCTCGCGTGCTCCCGCCGAAGGCGGTCAGCAGGACGCCGCCCGCGACGGCGAGGGCAGTACGAAGCCACAGGCGGTTCGTCATCTCGCATCTCCTCTTCATCATGCGTTGCCGGCGCTCTTGGGCCCGATCGTTGCGAGGAAGCCGTGCACGGCGCCGTTGGCCGCCTGGTAGAGGCCGACGACGTCGAATCCGGCGCCGCTCCCCGGGCCGGCCGTGATCGCGGCCACGGCGTCGTTGATCCCGTTCGCGCCGGTGGCGGTTGCGCCGGGGTAGTCGAGGCGGGTGAACGTCCCGTTCGCGTCGATGAACCCCTGTTCGCCCGGATACGTCTCGTCGGGATAGCCGACTCCGTGGAACGGGCCGTACGCGCCGGTGATCACGCCGGCGCTGTTGATGCCGTGCGGCACCGTGTCGGCGGCGCCGGGAACGTCGAATGGGATGCCGGACGCGGTGGGGGAGCTGTACCGCATCCCGTGGTAGTTGCCGCTCGCGTCGATCGTCAGGCCCACGAGTTGCGCGTTGTCGGCGATCCCGTAGAGCTCGGACGACTTGACCGTCGTGAAGCGGCCGGTTGCCGTCTGCACGAAGCCCTCGAAGGCCGCGGCGGCCGGGTTGTCGTAGACGCCGACGACGGTCCCCGCGTTGTCGATCCCGAACGTCTGGTAGTCACCGCCGGCCATGCAGTGGTCTCCGGCGAGGTTCTGACGGGCATAGACGCCGTTCGTCCACGAGAACGGGCAGATGGCGCCTCCCTTCCCGATGTAGGTGCCGACGACCTCGCCGTGGCCGTTGATCGCGAACGGATAGGTGTCGTACGAGTCCGGGACATCGATTCGTGTGTAGTGCCCGTTCGAGTAGAGGAAGCCGTACGTGCCCTCGTGGACGCTGAACACGCCGACCACCTCGATCGTGCGTTGCATGAAGCCGGTGCGGTTGACGCCCCAGGCGGCGGTCTGGTAAGCGCCCGGGTAGTCGAGCGTCGTGTAGGTGGCGTGCGCGAGCGGCAGCGGATGCGGGCCGATCGCGGCTCTGCCGCGCGCGCCTGTCGCTGCCAGTAGCAGTGCGGCTGCGAGCGTGACGAACGCCGAGACTGCGCGGCGGCTCGTCACGAAGCCTTCCCGCAGATCGCCCAGATGAAGACGTCCGTACTGCCGTTGTCGCTGTTGTAGACGTCTGCGACCCACCCGGTCGCGGTCCCGTTCGGTCCGTTCTCGGCGATCGCTTTCAGGTTTGCGCCCTTGGCGTTGTACGAGGTCACGCCCCCGCCGAAGACCTTGTCGCCCGACGGGCAGCTGGCCGACCCGACGTTCTGGCCACCCGACGGGAGGACGAGCGTGCCCTGGACCAGCTGCCAGCCTGTGACGCCGTCCGCGCCGTCCGCGCCGGGCGCCCCGCGTGGCCCGACGGGCCCCCGCGCTCCGGTAGGGCCCTTCGGCCCGGCTGGGCCCCTGGAGCCGACGTCCCCCTGCGGGCCTGTCGGCCCTGCCGGCCCACCGGTCAGCTGTCCGGGGCGGAAGTCGGCTGCAGTCAGGGAGTGCGCTTTGACCTTGACGGCGGTCACGGAGCTCCTTTTCAGCTGTGCGGTGCCGACCGAGTTCGGCGGCAGCACGAGCCGCTTCGCGGCCTGGCCGACCGGAGTCGCTCCAAGGACCGCGATGACGACAGCGCTCGTCGAGAGGGCGAGGGGCAGCCGGTGTGTACGCCAGTGTGCGCGTTGAGTCACGACGATCCTCCTGCAGTCGCGGAAGACGCCGTCTTCCTGGGCGGATGAACGGCGAGCACGACGTCGGCGCAGGTCGCCCAGACGAAGACGTCTTGCGCGTAACCGCCTGCGTCCTGGACGTCCTGGATGGCGAAGCTCCAGCCCGACCCGCCGCCGTTCGGGCCGTCCTGGAACACCTGCACGAGGCCGGGTCTGGTCGAGGTCACACCACCGCCGAGGACTTTCTCGCCCGGAGGGCAGTTGATCCCCGTGTACAGCAACGGGCCGGTGCGTAGAAAGTTGTCGCAGTAGCCGCTGTCGGCGCAGCCGGAGAGCGCCGTCTGTGCGTTGACGAACCGCCAGCCGCTCAGCCCCTGGGAGCCCTGAGCGCCGGGGAGCCCGCGTGTGCCGCTCGGCCCTTGCGGCCCCGCCGGGCCCGTGGGGCCTGCCGGACCTCTCGGCCCCGGGCTGCCCTTCGGGCCCGCCGGGCCCTGTGCGCCGTGCGGGACCTGACCGAGAACGACGTCGGAGGTGAGGAGCGTTCCCGCCCGCACCTTCACAGCGGTCACAGCGTGGTTCCTCAACTGCGGCGTCCCGACCGACGCGGCCGGCAGCACGAGCCGCTTTGCGGCGGTGCCGAGCGGCGTCGTGATCAGGACGACGGCGACGAGCGCGCTCACCGAGGCGGCGAGCGGCAGCCGAGTCCCGGGGCGGCTCACGGTCCCGTCTCCCCGGCGCCGAGGGACGCGTGCACCTGCTCGACCTCGAGGCCCGCTCGCTCGGCGGCATCACGTACCGCATCGGCCGTGGCCCCCTCGTAGAGCAAGAAGCACGCGTCGCGCTCGGGCACGAAGATCGAGCGCAGGTGGCGGACCCGTGCGCCGTGGCGGCTGCATTCGTCGGCAGCCTCGCGGGCCCGGTCGGTCAGGCGCTCGACGCGGCCCCAGCCGTGCGGAGGGCGGGCGAGCTCGACGGTGTAGTAGCCGACGGTGTCGATCCATCGACGCTAGGAGGCGGGCGTCCGCCCTTCAATTGTGGGAACCCTCAGACTTTCAGCCGGCGGGCCAGCTCCGTTCGCGATCGCAAACCGAGCTTGGCGTAGATCTTCGAGAGGTTCGCCTCAACGGTGCGTGTGCTCACGAACAGGCGGGCCGCGACCTCCCTGTTGCTGAGCCCCGCGGCGACGAGCTCGGCGACCTCGCGCTCCCGAACGGTCAGTTCGGCGCCGGTCGCGCGTCGCCGGCCGGGGATCCGGGCGAGGTCGGTGGCTGCTTTCTCCGCCCACCGTGCGGCGCCGAGGGCGTCGAATCGCTCGAGCGCCTCGGTCAGCGTGGTGCGGGCGGCTCCCCAGTTGCGGGCCGCGTGCTCGATCCGGCCCGCAATGTGGACGGTGCGGGCATGCTCGAAGGGCTCCGGAAGCGCTGCATGCGCCTCCAGGGCCGAGGCGATCGCCGCTCGTGCGCCGATGTGGTCGCCGCGCGCCGAGAGGACGAGCGCCTCGCAGCGGCCTGCCATCGCGCGGCACCAGGGCTGCTCTCCGACGGCACACGCGCGCAACGCAGCCGCGATGGCAACGGCGGATTCGAGACGACCGGTCGCCGCGCATGCCTCGCCGAGCACCTGGGCGACGGGGAAGAGCGAGAGATCGCCCAGGCCGCGATCGACCATCAGCGACCACCCCGGCTCGAGCATCTCGACGGCGGCCTCCGCCTCGCCGTCTGCGAGTGAGACGAGCCCGAGCACGCCCCGGCTGTAGAGCGTCCACCAGAAGTCTCCCGTCTCCTCCGCGGCCGCAAGCGAGCTCGCCGCGAGTGCCTGCGCGGCGTCGTGCCTCCCGAGCAGCGCCTCGATCGTCGCCACGACGCACGACGCCGCCGCGATCACTTGCTTGGACGCCGCCTGGCGCGCGTGCTCGAGAGCCAGGCGCGCGTTCTGGTGTGCGTCCGACCAGTGCCCCGCGCGAATCAGCGTCTCGCTCAGATGACCGCGCGCGATCACCTCCACCGGTTCGAGCCCTCGCTCCACCGCGAAGGCGATCTCGTCGTGAAACAGCGCCGCAGCCTCTTCGAACGACGTGGCTCCCATGCAGACGCAGCCGAGCCACATGCGGGGCGAGTTGCCCTGCAGGTGCACGGTCCCGTCCCAGCGTGCGACCGCCTCTCGCGAACACTCGGGGACTCCCCCGCGCTCCATGCTCTCCGCAAATCCCAGCATCGCGAGCGAGGCGACGAGTGTCTGTTCCGCGCCGCTCCGCTCGGCCAGATCGATCGCGGCCCGGGCATGCCTGGTCGCCGCGGACAGGCGGCAGTCGCCGCAGGCCAGCTCGCTGAGCACGAGATGGAGTCCGGCACGAAGCTCGTCGTCGCGATCCGCCTCGTCCAGGGCGACCTCGATCAGCGGCACGGCGTCGCCGATCGAGACGTCGGGCCCCCAGCCGACACCGACCAGGTGCAGTCGTGCCCGTGCGCGGTCGGGGCCGGGCGGAAGGCGGTCGACGAGGCTGCGCGCCAACGCGGCCGACGCCTCGGCGTCACCGCCGAGCTCGAGCTCTACAGCAGCGCGCAGCTCCCGTCGAACGGTGGCCTCCGCCCTGCGGTCGGCCGAGAGCTCGATTCCCCGGACGAGGAACCGCGCCGCGCCCGCGTGGTCGCCGAGCCGTCCCGCCTCCTCCGCCGCCCCGTCGAGCAACTCGGCGGCGCTCTCGTCCGGCGCGGACGCCGAACGGGCAACGTGATGGCCACGCTCGACGGGGTCGTCGGCCGCGGCCGCCAGACGGGCGTGGAGCTCACGACGCTCCTCCGGGAGCAGCAGCTCGTACGCTGCGTTGGCGAGCAGGGGGTGCGCGAAGCGAAGCCGCTCGCCGTCGAGCTGGATCACGCCCGTTCGGAGAGCTGCGGTCATTGCCTCCCGGTCGATGCCCGCGCGCTGCAGTAGCTCCGAGGTCGGGCGCAAAGCCGCTGCAGCCGCCGAGAGCGGTGCTCTCTCGGCGGGCTTCAGCCCGCGCAGGCGGGCGGCCAGTGCGTGGGGGAGGGATTCGACGGTCGTGTGCGGTGAGCGGACCAGCTCGAGTGCGAACATCGTGTTCCCGCCGGAGACGCGCAACAGCTCGACCAGCTGCGGCCGCGTCAGCTGCTCGCCCGTGCGCTCTCTGACGACTGCGCCGAGCTCCGTGGCCGGCAACGGAGCGACTGTCAGCCGGCGCACGCCGTCCCACTCCTCGAGGCCGAACGGCATGGGGGAGGCATCGCCTTCGGTGCGCACGGCCGCGAGCACGCGCAGCGGGACCGCACCGAGCCGGCGCAGGGCGAACGTCATCGCCGACACGGTCGGGCGATCGAGCCACTGGACGTCGTCGACGACGACGAGCAGGTTGCCGTCCGCAGCATCGAGACGGAGCAGCTCGAGCACGCCGCGCGCAA
This sequence comes from Gaiellaceae bacterium, assembly GCA_035518115.1. Lineage (GTDB taxonomy): Bacteria > Actinomycetota > Thermoleophilia > Gaiellales > Gaiellaceae > PALSA-600. The sequence goes on from DATIXY010000034.1 coordinate 85,824, forward strand.
GCGCGTGCTGGTCGACCGCGCCTGCAGCCGCCTCGCGGCCGAGCGCGGCCTCGACGGCCGCGCGCTGCGGTCGCGGCAGCCGTCGGAGTAGGTCGGATTCGGCGTCGCCGAACAGATCCCCGAGGCCCGCATAGGGAAGCTCCAACTCGGCTTCGGCCGGACGCGCGAGCCGCACACGCAGCGACGCCGCCGACGCCTCCTCGAGCCCGGCGCGGATGATGCTGGTCTTGCCGATCCCGGCGTCCCCTGCGATGACGACGGCGCAGCGTGCCGACCCCGGGCGAAGCACGTCCTCGAGCAGCGTCAGCTCGGTCTCGCGGCCGACGATCTGTGGCATAGCGAGGGCATAGCACCCCGCCGGGCGGATCACCACCCGGAGGACGCGGCACTAGACTCGCGCGATGACGCCAGCCGACGCCGCCGCGCGGTCGCGGATCGCCGACGCCGGCCTTGCGCCGGAGGGCGACCGGCGGATCGCATGGGCGCGGCAGCACATGCCGGTGCTCGAACGGCTGACGGGGCTGGAGCTTGCCGACGGCGTGCTGTGCGGCCGCCGCATCGCTGTCGTCGTCCACCTCGAGGCCAAGACCGCATGCCTCGTGCTCGCGCTTGCCGAGGCCGGAGCGCACGTCGTCGCGACCGGCTCGAACGCTCTCTCGACGCAGGACGCGGTGTGCGCGGCGCTCGTCGGCCGCGGAATCGAGGTGCACGCGCGGCACGGCGCCTCGCCCGAGGAGTTCACCGCCGACCTGCTCGCCGTCGCCGCGACCGGGCCCGAGCTCGTCATCGACGACGGGCTCGAGCTCACCCGCCGGGCGGAGGAGCACCTTCCGGACGTCTACGCGGAGCTTGCCGGCGTCAGCGAGGAGACGACGACCGGGGTTGTGCGCCTCCGGGCGCTCCAGGCTGCAGGACGTCTTCCCTTCCCCGCGGTCGCCGCCAACGACGCGCGCTGCAAGCACCTCTTCGACAACCCGTACGGCACCGGCCAGACGACGCTGACGGCACTGCTGGCTCTGACGAACGTGCTCGCCGCCGGGCGCGAGTTCTGCGTGATCGGGTACGGCTACGTGGGCCAGGGGCTCGCCCGCGCCGCCGACGGGCTCGGGGGCCGGGTGACGGTGGTCGAGGTCGATCCGGTGCGCGCGCTCGTCGCGCACATGGACGGCTACCGGGTGGCACCGCTCCGCGAGGCTCTGCCGGACGCGGACGTCGTGCTGACGGCGACCGGGCTGGTCGACGCAGTCGGCGCGGCCGATGTGTCGCTGCTCAGGGACGGTGCGCTGCTCGCAAACGCAGGCCATTCGAACCGGGAGATCGACGTTGCGGCGATCGCGGACGCCGCCGCGGAGGCGTGGTCGCCCCGCGCAGGCGTGACGACGTACCTGGTCGGCGGCCGTAAGGTCCACGTGCTCGTGGACGGCGCACTCGTGAACATCGCCGGTCTCGACGGCAACCCGATCGAGATCATGGACCTCTCGTTCTCGGTCCAGGCGCTGTCGGTGCGCGAGCTCGCTGCCGGCCGTCTCCCGGCCGGGGTGAACCGGTTCCCGGACGAGCTCGACAGCCTGATCGCACGGACGAAGCTCGAGACGCTCGGCATCTCGCTCGACGAGCTCCGTCCCGCGCAGCGCCGCGTGCTCGACGACTGGCGGGTCGGATGAGCACGTCCGACAGCCGTCCGGTCGCCGTGATCGGCGCCGGCCTCGACCTCGGTGCGGGCCGCCGCGGCGTCGACATGGGCCCGTCGGCGATTCGCTACGCCGGGCTTGCTGCGCGCCTTGCAGCGATCGGGCGCGAGGTTCACGACTCGGGTGACATCCACTCCCCCGTCCCCGAGGCGACCGAGGCGGGCGCCGGCAACGCGCATTACCTCGGACCAATCCTGGCGGCGTGCGCGCTGGTCGCGGACCTGGTGGCGGATGCCGAGTCGCGTGGCCGCATCCCGCTGACCCTCGGCGGCGACCACTCGATCGCAATGGGGACGCTCGGTGGGATGGCGGCGGCTCGCGGTGCCGGCGGCGTGCTCTGGATCGACGCGCATGGCGACCTGAACCGGCCGGAGACCTCGCCGACGGGCAACGTGCACGGCATGCCGCTCGCCGCCGCGCTCGGCGTCGCCGGCGGGGCATTCTCCCAGGCGCCCTACCCGACGCCCTCGGTGACGAAGGCGGCGCTGCTCGGCATCCGCTCGCTCGACCCCGGCGAACGGGCGCTCATCCGCGAGCTCGGCCTGCGGATCTACACGATGAAGGAGCTCGACGAACGGGGCGTTCAGGTCTGCACGGCGGAGGCGCTCGACTACCTCCGCGGCTCGTCGTTCGTTCACGTCAGCCTCGACCTCGATGCAGTCGATCCGATGTTCGCGCCCGGTGTCGGCACGCCGGTTCGCGGCGGCCTCTCCTACCGCGAGGCGCACCTGGCGCTCGAGCTCGTGTCCGAGTCGGGTCTCGCCGACTCGCTGGACGTCGTCGAGGTGAATCCGATTCTCGACCGCGAGAACGAGACCGGCGCGCTCGCCGTCGAGCTCGTCGCGAGCGCGCTCGGCGCGCGCATTCTCTAGCGCTCGCGCTTCGCATCGGCCGAGCGCGCGGCCGGAAGCTCGTCGCCGTGCCCGGACGGCTCGTAGTAAACGCGGCCGCGGAGTCGCTCGGGCAGACAGTCGAGCTCGAATCCCTCGGGATCGTCGTGCGGGTAGACGTAGCCTTCGCCCCGGCCGAGCTTCTTTGCGCCGTAGAAGCCGGCCGACCGGAGCTCGGCCGGCGGTGTGAGCGCCCCGTGCTCGCGGACGTCCGCGACGGCGCGTCCGAGCGCAACGGTCGAGGCGTTCGACTTCGGAGCGCGCGCGAGGTACACGGCAGCCTGCGCCAGCGAGTGGCGCGCCTCGGGAAGGCCGACATGCTCGACCGCGCCGGCGGCGGCGACCGCGACGAGCAGCGCCTGCGGGTCGGCGTTGCCGATGTCCTCGGACGCGAGGACGATCATGCGCCGCGCGAGGAAGCGTGCGTCCTCGCCCCCTTCGAGCATCGCAGCGAGGTAGTAGACGGACGCCTGCACGTCGCTTGCCCGCGTCGACTTGATCCATGCCGAGATCAGGTCGTAATGCGCGTCTCCGGCCTTGTCGTACTGCAGCGGCCGCTTGCGCGCGGCATCGTCGACGTGCGCCTCGGTCGGTTGTGCGTCCTCCGCCGCGGCGGTCGCGCTCGCGAGCTCGAGGATGCCGAGTGCCGTGCGTGCGTCGCCGCCCGCGCGCGTCACGATCAGCTCGCGGACGTCGCTCGAGAGTGTCACACCGAGCTCCCTCGCCCCGCGGTCGACGACCTGTGCGAGGTCGTCGTGGCCGAGCGGCTCGAGCTCGTACAGCTGCATCCGTGAGAGCAGCGCAGAGTTGACCTCGAAGTAGGGGTTCTCCGTCGTCGCGCCGATCAGCGTGACGAGCCCGCTCTCGACGCCCGGCAGCAGGGCGTCCTGCTGGGCCTTGTTGAAGCGGTGGATCTCGTCGAGGAAGAGGATCGTGCGGCGCCCGCTCGCGCCGAGTCGTTCGCGTGCCCCTGCGAGGACCTCCCGGACCTGCGCGACGGTGGCCGAGACGGCGGAGAGCTCCTCGAACTCGGCGCCGGTCGTCGCGGCGATGATCCGCGCGAGCGTCGTCTTGCCCGAGCCGGGAGGGCCGTAGAGGATCAGCGACGGCACCCGGTCGGCGGCGATCGCGAGCCGGAGCGCCCGGCCCTCGCCGACGACGTGCTGCTGCCCGACGAAGTCGTCGAGCGCCGCCGGCCGCAGCCGCTGCGCGAGCGGCGCCGTCCCGTCGAGACGGCGAGACGCCGCCTCCGAGAAAAGGTCGCCCACGCCGAAAGTATGCTCCCGGTGCGGCGTGAGCGAGGTCTGGAGCAGCGGCACGTACGAACGGCTTGCGGGCTGGTTCACGCCGGTGCACGAGCGTCTGGTCGATCTCCTCCAGATCGAGCCGGGAGAGCGCGTGCTCGATCTGGCGACCGGGCCCGGCGCGGTTGCGATTCTGGCAGCGCGCGCAGGCGCCGACGTCACCGGTCTCGATCTCGCCGAGCCGATGCTTGCGAAGGCGCGCGCCGCCGCCGAGCAGGCCGGTGTCGACGTTCGATTCGATCTCGGCAACGTGGAGCATCTCCCGTACGAGGACGCGTCGTTCGACGTGATCGCGTCGTCGTTCGGGCTCGTCTTCGCGCCGGACCACGCGAACGTGGCCGACGAGCTCCGCCGGGTCACGCGGCCGCGCGGGCGGATCGGCTTCACCGGCTGGCGGCCGAACAGGCGCCTCGGGGAGCTCTACCGCCGCTTCACGGAGGACCCGATCGAGGGCCGCGAGGCGTACGAGTGGGGCCGCGAGGACCACGTCGAGGACATGCTCGCCGACGACTTCGAGCTCGACTTCGAGGACGGGACGCTCTGGCTGGAGGCCGCGGACGGCGAGGAGATCTGGGAGCTGTTCTCCACGTCTGCGCCGCCCGTGGTCGCGTTGCTGCGGCGTCTCGGCCCGCCCAGGCGCGAGGAGTTTCACGAGGCGTTCGTCGAGGTCTACGAGAGCTACCGCACGCCGGAGGGCGGGATCAGGGCGCCGCGCCGGTACCTGCTCGTGCTCGGCACCCGCAGATAACCCGAGTTCGCTTCAATTCCCGTCATGGAGAACGAGGACAAGATCAGGCTCGGCGGGATGGCGCTCGGCAACGGCGTCCTGGTGCACGGGCCACTGGCGTGGGCGTGCGCCGTCAGGGCCGAGGACGGCGACCTTCGCGTCGTCGCGCGGCGAAAGCGCTTTTCGGCCGCGGCCGTCTCGTCACCGCTCCTGCGCGGCCCGGCGCGGATCGCAGAGGTGTTCGCACTCCTGCCGCAGGTCAAGCGCGAGCTGCCGGAGGCCGTCCTGCCGATGGAGCGCAGGCGTGTGCTCGCGGCAATGGCCGGCAGCGCGGTTGCGCTCCAGCTGCTCAAGCGCTCGCGGCTCCGGCCGGCCGTCCGCGAGCTCGCGTCGGGCCTGCTCTCGCTGGCTCCCGCGATGCTCGCCCTGCGCGGCGGCGAGCTGGCGGCGTACCACGGCGCCGAGCACATGTCGATCGGCGCCTACGAGCACGGCGAGGACCGGCCGAAGGAGCACGAGCGCTGCGGGTCGCACCTCGTCGGTCCGCTCCTGATCACGACCGCCGTCGGCCGGGCGATGGCCGAGCGGGTGCCCGAGCAGGTGCGCCCGGCGGCGCGCGCCGCCGCCGCATTCGGAGCGCTCGCCGTGTCCGTCGAGACGTTCGGCTGGATGGCCCGGCACCCAGAGCACCCGCTCTCCCGCGCGCTCGCCTTCCCTGGGCACGAGCTTCAGCACCGGCTCGGGACCCGCGAGCCGACGCCCGAGCAGCTGGAGGTTGCGGAGGCGGCGCTGCAGGCCTGCCTCGAGCTGGAGACCGCGTGATCGCGACCCGCACCCGCCTCGACCCCAGCGTCTTCGACCTGCCGGTCGAGAAGATGCGGGCCGGGTGGTACACGGACGCCTACTTCAACCACACCCGCGCGGCTCTCCTGCGCGACGGGAGACGGCCGGGTGTGCTCATGCAGGTGTTCCAGAAGCGCGTCGCCCACCTCGGCGGCATGGACGAGGCGATTGCGATCCTGAAGCTCTGCGCCGACGACTTCGATGCGCTCGAGGTGCACGCGCTCTACGACGGTGAACGGGTCGAGCCGTACGAGACGGTGCTGACGATCTCCGGCGACTACACCACCTTCGCCCACCTCGAGACGGCGTACCTGGGCACGCTCGCCCGGCGCACCCTGATCACGACGAACGTCGTGCACATGCTCGAGGCAACGAACGGGAAGCCGCTGATCTTCATGCCTGCGCGGCACGACCACCATCGCGTTCAGACGGGCGACGGCTACGCGGCATACGTCGCGGGCCAGGTGGCCGGCTCGCCCATCGGCGTCACCACCGACGAGCAGGCGTCGTGGTGGGGCGGCCGCGGCCTCGGTACGGTCCCGCACGCCCTGATCGCCGCCTACGGCGGCGACACCGTCGTCGCGGCGAAGCACTTCGCCGACTGGGCGCCCCCCGATATGAACGTGACGGTGCTCGTCGACTTCGAGAACGACTCGGTGCGCACCGCCCTGGAGGTGGCGAGCGCGCTCGGTCCTCGCCTTTGGGGCGTGCGGCTCGACACTTCGGAGTCCCTCGTCGACCGCTCGCTCTGGGAGGAGCTCGGCGACTTCAAGCCCACCGGCGTCAACCCCCGGCTCGTCGAGAAGGTGCGGGACGCGCTCGACGCGGCCGGGTTCGACCAGGTCAAGATCGTCGTCTCCGGCGGGTTCACGCTCGAGAAGATCAGAGAGTTCGAGGCGGCCGGCGTCCCCGTCGACGCCTACGGCGTCGGCTCGTCGCTGATCCGCGGCTCGAACGACTTCACCGCGGACATCGTGCGCGTCGACGGCGTCCCGGTCGCCAAGGTCGGCCGGCGGGTGCGGCCGAACCCGCGGCTCGAACTCGTCGAGTGACCCGCGGCGCGGGGGCGAGGCGCGTCCTCTGGGACGTCGACACGCAGGTCGACTTCGTCCGCTCGGACGGCAAGCTCGCGGTCCCGGATGCCGAGGCCGCTCTGCCTGCGATGGGGCGGCTTGTCGCAGCCGCGAGGGAGGCGGGCATCCCGCACATCGCGTCTGCCGACGACCACGAGCTCACGGACGACGAGATCTCCGAGCAGCCCGACTTCCGCGAGACCTACCCGCCGCATTGCCTGCGCGGCACGGTCGGCGCCGCGAAGGTCCCGGAGACGGTCCAGCTCGACCCGGTGCCGCTCGCGCTGACGCCCGTTCCCGGGCACTGGCTTCGGGGCCGCGAGTTCCTGCTGCTCAAGAAGCACTTCGACGTCTTCACGAACCCCAACGCGGACCTGCTGCTCGACCGGCTCGATCCGGATGAGGTCGTCGTCTTCGGCGTCGCCACCGACGTCTGCGACGATGCGGCGATCCGCGGCCTCCTCGCCCGCGGACGGGCGGTGACCTTCGTCCCCGAGGCCTCCCGGGGCCTCGATGAGGCCCGTACCGCTGCCTGCCTCGCCGACTGGCGCGCCCGTGGAGTCCGGTTCGCGTCGGTCGACGAGGTCCTCGCCGCACTTTAGGTAGCACTCACCTCTGCCGATGAGTGTCGCGATGCTCTTGAGCTTCGACTTCGGGTCCTCTGCCAGGGACTTCGCTCTCACCTGGCTGCCCGTCCTCTTTTTCCTGCTCATGTGCGTCGTCGTCTTCCTGCTCTGGAAGACGGTGCGCCTGATGCCGCGGGTCAAGCCGACGGAGATCGTCCCGGGGTCGGCGTCGTCGGTGACCTGGTCGGACGTAGCCGGCCTCGACGAGGCGAAGGAGGAGCTCCAGGAGATCGTCGACTTCCTTCGCGATCCCAAGCGCTTCGAACGGCTCGGCGCCCGCGTGCCCAAGGGCATCCTCTTCCACGGCCCGCCGGGGACGGGGAAGACGCTCGCCGCGAAGGCCGTGGCGAACGAGTCGGGAGCGCGCTTCTTCGCCCAGAGCGCCTCGGCGTTCGTCGAGATGTTCGCCGGCCTCGGCGCCGCGCGGATCCGAAAGCTCTTCGACGAGGCGCGCAAGAACGCGCCGTCGATCGTGTTCATCGACGAGCTCGACGCCGTCGGCCAGGCGCGCAGCGGTCATTCCTTCAACCGCGAGCAGGATCAGACGCTCAACCAGCTCCTCGTCGAGCTCGACGGTTTCGGACCGCGCGACCAGGTCGTCGTCATGGGCGCGTCGAACCGCCTGCAGGATCTCGACCCGGCGCTGCTCCGCCCGGGCCGCTTCGACCGTCAGATCCTCATCCAGCCGCCCGACCTGAAGGGGCGCATCGACATCCTCAGCGTCCACACGCGCGGCAAGCCGCTCGCCGACGACGTCAAGCTCGAGAGCGTCGCGCGGCAGACGGCCGGCCTGACCGGCGCCGATCTCGCGAACATCTGCAACGAGGCTGCGATCGGCGCGGGGCGCAAGGGCTCCCTTCACATCGCGGGCGCCGACTTCGAGTACGCGCTCGAGCGGGTGGTCGCGGGCCTGCAGCAGCGCCGCGTCGTCACCGACAAGGAGAAGCGCATCCTTGCCTACCACGAGGGCGGCCACGCCCTGATGTCGCATCTCGTCGGGAAGGAGCCGCAGAAGGCGTCGATCATCGCGCGCGGCACCGCCCTCGGCTACGTCCTGCACCTGCCGGAGGAGGAGCGCTACCTCGAGACCAAGGAGGAGCTGCTCGACTGGATGGTCGTCGGGCTCGCCGGCCGCGGCGCGGAGGAGCTCGTGTTCGGCCGGGTCACGAACGGGGCCGCGAACGACCTCGAGAAGGTGACGCAGATCGCGCGCGCGATGGTGTTCGAGTGGGGCATGGGCGACAACGTGACGTCGCGCACGCTGCGCGCGGACAACTACGCTCTCTCCGAGGAGACCAAGCGCCTCCGCGACTCCGAGCAGGCGAACCTGACCGACCACGCCTACGCCGAGGCGATGCGCATGCTCACCAAGCACCGCGCCGCGCTCGACCGGATCGCCGGGGCGCTGCTCGAGCACGAGACGCTTGCGCGCGACGAGCTGCTCGAGCTGTTCTCCGACGTGGCGCACGAGTCGCTCTCGTCCGACGCCGTCGGCGTCGTTCGCGCCCTTGGCGCGGATCCGTCCGGGTAGCGTTCGGCTTCATCGGCACGAGGACCCTCCATCACGTGGGCGTGGCGGTCGACGACCTCGACGAGGCGATCGAGCGCTACGCACAGCTCTTCGGCGCGGTGCTCGAGCACCGTGAGCGCCTCGACGACCAGGGCGTCGAGGCTGCGTCGCTGCGGGTCGGCTCGGGCCGGGTCGAGCTGCTCGCGGCGGCCGGCGCGGACACGCCGGTCGGCCGGTTCCTCGCGAGCCGCGGCCCCGGCCTCCACCACGTCGCCTTCGAGGTCGACGACGTCCCCTCCGAGCTGGCCCGGCTCGCGGCGGCCGGAGAGCGGCTGATCGACGAGCGGCCCAGGCGCGGGCTGAACGGGCTGCGGGTCGCGTTCGTTCACCCGGAGGCGACCGGCGGGGTCCTGGCAGAGTTGGTAGACGATGGAGACGCCTGACCGCCAGCGGATCGAGATCGCCTTCGAGGGGCCCCAGATCCTCTCCGTGCTCGTCACGGCCTCGGTCGCCGACGACCTCGACCGGGCGCTCGCCGGCGGCGGGGACACGACGTTCGTCTTCGATGCCGACGACGGGCGCTACACCCTGCTCCTGCGCCGTGTCGTGTACGTGAAGCGGTTCGCACGCGAGAGCCGCGTCGGTTTCGGCTCGAACGGCTGATCCCCGGCCGTGGCGCTCGAGGTCGGCATCGTCGGCCCGCCCGGAAGCGGGAAGACGTCGCTCTTCACCGCGCTCACCCGTGCGGCCGGCGGCGACTACGGCAAGACGAACGTCGGCATCGCCCCGATTGCCGACGAGCGCCTCGACGCGCTGGCCGCGGTCGTGCACGCGCGCAAGGTGACCGAGGCCACCATCCGCGTGCAGGACGTCCCCGGGACAGGCGACGCGCAGCTCGGGAACCTGCGCCAGGTCGACGCCCTGCTCGCAGTCCTGCGCGGCTTCGGCCCCGAGCCGGATCCCGACGGGGACCTCGAGACCTTTCGCCTCGAGCTGCTCGTCGCCGACCGGGATCACGTCGAGCGCCGCCTGGAGCGCGTCCGCAAGCAGGCCAAGTCGGGAGATGCGGCGGTGCGCGCCGAGGCCGAAGAGCTCGAACGCGTGCTCGCGCACGTCGATGCGGGGCACTCGCTCGCCGAGTACCCGGGGGAGCTTCCGGCCGAGCTCGAGCCGCTGACGACGAAGCCGCTGCTGGCCGTCGTCAACGGGCCGGGCGGCGTCGACCTCAAGCTCGAGGCCGAGCTTGCCGAGCTGCCCGACGAGGAGGCGGCGGCGTTCCGCGACGGGAGCGCCTCCGCGCTGGACGAGACCGTTCGCCGTCTGCGCGATGCGCTCGACCTGATCACGTTCTTCACGGCGGGCGAGAAGGAGACGCGCGCCTGGACGCTCCGCTCGGGACAGTCCGCGCTCGACGCCGCAGATGCGATCCATTCGGATATCGCGCGCGGGTTCATCCGCTGCGAGGTCGTCGACTGGCGGGATCTCGTCGACGCCGGCTCGCACGCCGAGGTGGCGAAGCGTGGCCAGCAGCGGCTCGAAGGAAAGACGTACGTCGTCCGCGACGGCGACGTGCTCAACATCCGCTTCAACGTTTGAGGAAAAACATGGCAAGCACGGAGCCTTCTCGCCTCTCGGTGCCTACACGGAGATCAGCACCACCCCGGTGAGCGTGAGGACGATGCCCGCACGCTGAGAGGCGGCGACGTGCTCGTGCAGCACGGCCGCCGCGAGCAGGACGGTGACGATCGGGTAGAGCGAGGCGAGCACCGACGTGAGGCTTACGAGGCCGTGGCTCGACGATGCCGCGAACAGCACGTTGCCGAGCGTGTCCCCGATCCCGACGGCCACGACGACCGCGAGGTCGCGCGGGCGCAGCCGGAGCGGCGGGTGCCGGACCGCGACGGCCGCCGCGACGACGGCGAACGCGGTCGTGCGGAAGAGGAGCGAGGCCCACCAGAAGTCCGTGCTGCCGGCCGCGTGCATCGGCGGGAAGTAGAACCCGAAGCCGATCGCGGCGAGCGCCGCGAGGCCGACGCCGGCCGCGATTCGGCGTGTGCCTTCCTGATGCTCGATCGACGCGAGGCCGACGCCGGCGATTGCGCAGACGATTCCCGCGACCTGTGCCGCCGAGAGCCGGTCGCCAGTGGCGATGCCGAAGACGACCGGCACGACCGCCGACACGCCCGCGATCGGGGCGACGACGCTCATCGCACCGACCGCCATCCCGCGGTAGTAGGCGTACAGGCCCAGCGTCCCGGACAGAGCCGCCGGCACCGCGAGGACGATCTCCCAGCCGTGCGGGCCCTGGCCGCGCAGCGCCACGGCGACCGCGATCGCCACGACGCCGCCGACCTGCGCCCACAGGAGCACGCGCAGCGCACCCCAGGTGCGCCCCCACAACGGCCCGACGAAGTCCGCCACACCCCAGGCCAGGCTCGCGCCGAGCGCGAGCGCGAAGGCGCTCAACCGGTCGGTCTCGTCGCGGCGACTGCGTCGAGCGCGTTGGCGTGGTGGAGCACGGCCGCCTCGGCCGTCCTCGCCGCCCGCGGGTCGTGATGGACGGCGACGCAGTGCAGGAGCTCGGCCTTCTGCAGCTCGGTCAGTCCCTGCGCCCACCGGTCGACGAGCCTCACGCCGAGCTGCACATGGCCGAGAAGCCGTCCCTCGTCGGTGATCGCAAACGCGGGGCCCGGGCCGAGCTCGAGCACGCGTCCGACATCGTGGACGAGCGCTGCTGCGAGCAGCAGGTCCGCGCGCAGCCGCGGGTGCAGCTGCGAGGTCTCCCTGCAGAGCGTCGCCACTCCCACGGTGTGCTCGAGCAAGCCGCCGGCATAGGAGTGGTGCGCGTCCGGCGTTGCGGGGCGCGCGTCGAGCGGCGCCTCCGCGAGCGCCGCCCGGACGGTCTCCGCGAGGCCGGGATGCGACACCTCGGCGACCAGGAAGTCGAGGAAGCCGCGCAGCTCTTCGATGTCGCGCCGCACGGCGGGCGTGAGCGATCCCGGATCGACGTCCGACGCCTCGAGCGAGCGGACATCGAGCTGCAGGCGGTCGCGAAACCGCTCGACGCGCCCGAGCACGCGCACCGCGTCACCCTCTGCGAAGCGTCCGTCCAGCAGCTCGACATCGCTCCAGACCCTCGCTTCGATCCTCCCGGTCGGGTCGACGAGCTCGAGCGCGAGATAGGGAGCGCCGCCGCGGGTCCGCAGCTTGCGCTTCGCCTTGACCGCGTAGACCGCCTCGACGACCCGGTCTTCCTGCAGCTCCGCGATCGTCACGACGCCAGTCTACGGAGCCGCCCAGATGCGGAAATCGCCCACATCGCGGCTCGGCGCGATCTCGTCGAGCACGTTCGTCGCCATGCGGCGGCGCCACCCGAGGACGCCGCAGAGATCGGCCGCCGTCAGCTCGCCCGCGGCAGCGAGCACCAGCTGCGCCAGCTCGCGGCGAGCGGCATCGGGCGGTGGGAGCAGTTTCGGCAGCTTCCACTTCCGCTCGAGCAGGTCGTGCGCCAGAGCGCCCCAGCCTGCGTCCTGCTCGACCAGGTGCGAGCTCGTGAGGACGAGGCGCCGGTGCAGCGAGGCGACGCCGCGATCGACATCGCGCTTCGACGCGCCGACGGCGTCGCGGAGCTCGGGTCCGGTCGACGGGCCGAGCGAGCTGATCGCCGATACGAGCTCTCCTTCGAAGCCGTCCGGCTCCGCGCGGTCGGCCTGGGCGACGAGCAGCGGCACCACGCGGGGTGCAACGCAGGCGGTGACGCGGGCGAGGTGCTTGCCAACGCACACGAGCCCCTGGGCAGGGAGCTCGTCCTTCGCGCTCCAGAGGAAGCTCATCCCGTCCCCCCAGCGGACGAAGGCGCCGCCGGGCTCGCGGACGGCCACCGGCGCCGCCGGGTCGCCGGCCACCTGGCCCCACAGCGACGGCAGCACGAGGTCCGCCTTCGGGAAGAGCAGCGCGAGGCCGACGTCGTCGACGAAGGACGCTGCGGCCTCGAGCGTGCGCACCATTAGGCTGCAGAGGATGCCCACGGTGAAGCCGTTCCGGCCGCTTCGTTTCGACACGGCCGTCGCCGGGCCGCTCGAGCGCCTGGTCGCTCCCCCGTACGACGTGATCTCGGACGACGCCCGCACGGACTACCTGGCGCGCAGCCCGTACAACATCGTGCACCTCACCCTCCCGGACACACCCGAGGACGCGGGGCGCGACCTCGCCGAGTGGCGGCGGGCCGGTGCGCTCGTCGAGCACCCGCCGTCGTACTGGTGGATCGCACAGGACTACACCGGCCCCGACGGTGTTCAACGCACGCGCGAAGGCCTCGGCGCCGCGATCCCCGTGACGCCGTACGAGGCGGGCGACGTGCTGCCGCACGAACGGACCCACGCCGGGCCGAAGGAGGGGCGCCTGCGGCTGCTCCGGGCGACGCGCACGCAGCTCGAGCCGATCTTCGTCCTGTACGACGGCGAGCCGCCGTTCGACGCGCCCGCGGGCGCGCCGGATCTCGACGTGGAGGAGGGCGGCGTGCGCACCCGGATGTGGGAGATCCCCGCCGGGGAGGAGCTGTCGATCGATACCCCGCTCCTGATCGCCGACGGTCATCACCGCTACGAGACGGCGGTTGCCTATCGCGAGGAGGCCCCTGCCGCGACGCACATGTTCGCGGTGCTCGTGTCGACACGTGCAGCCGGGCTCGAGATCTTCCCGACGCACCGGCTGGCGAAGCACGTCGGCGATGTGCCGGGCGTCGAGATCGACCGGCCGAACGGCGGCGTCACCCTGTATCGCGGTGGCCGCTACCTGCGCGTGCAGACGGACGACGACTTCGGGCCGCGCGTCGTCGATTCGCTTCGCCCCGAAGGGGTCACGTACACCGCCGACGCGGCGGCGGCGGTTGCAGCGGTCGACCGCGGCGATGCCGAAGCGGCGTTCCTGCTCGAGCCGGTCACGGTGGAGCAGGTCGCGCGGTTCGCCCACGCCGGCGAGACGATGCCCCAGAAGTCGACCTTCTTCTATCCGAAGCTCACCTCGGGGCTCGTTCTCTTCCCGCTTTGACGCCCGAGGACTGGCTGGCCCTCTGCCGCGAGGCACGCGCCGATGTCGCGCGCGTCCTCGCCGAGCTGCCGACACGCGTCGAGCGCGAGCCCGTGGTCGGACGCGGCGAGGGCGGGGATGCGACGACCGCCGTCGACGCCGCTGCGGAGCGGGTGATCCTCGAGCGCTTCCGCGGGACGGGCGCCCGGATCGTCAGCGAGGAGGTCGGCACCGAGGGAGACGGTGACGTCACGGTCGTCGTCGACCCGATCGACGGTTCGTTGAACGCGAAGCGCGGCATTCCGTTCTTCTCGATCTCGATCGCGATCGCCGATGGTCGGACGATGGACGACGTACACACCGCGTACGTCTACGACTACGGCACGGGTGAGGAGTGGACGGCGATCAAGGGTCGCGGCGCCCTCCTGAACGGAGCTGCGCTCGTCGAGCTGCCGAAGGACGAGCTCGAGATCCTCTCGTTCGAGGCGACGACCACGGCGTTCGTCGCGGAGCACGCGGCCCGCTTCGTCGGCGTGGCGCACCGCCTGCGGGTGATGGGCTCCCTCGCGGTCACGCTCTGCCATCTCGCGGCCGGGAGGGTGGACGGGGTCGTGTCGCTCAAGGGCGCACGGTCGGTGGACATCGCAGCGGCGCAGCTCGTCGTGCGCGAGCGCGGGCTCGCGATCGACCTCCCCGAGGCGCCGCCGTTCGGTGCGGCGCCGCTCGACCTCGAGCCCCGCTCCCGCGTGGCTGCAGCCGGCACGGCGGAGCTCTGCGCACAGCTCGCCGTGGCGCTTCGCGGCGAATAGCTCGTACGGGTTCTCGTGCCCGGGACGGGCCGTGCCGATCTTCGGGCCATGAGCGCCGAATCGTCGTTCTCGGCTTACGTCGAGCCCGGGCCGAGCCGGGGGTCGACCCTTGCGACGATCGTGGCGTTCCTGCGGCGCCTGTTTCGCCCGCCGGGCGCGTAAGCTCCCGGAGTGATCTCTCGCGACGACGTCCTCGCGGCGCTGGGGCTCGTCATCGACCCCGAGCTGAGACGCCCGGTCACCGAGCTCGACATGGTGCGCGACGTCGAGATCGACGGTGGCGCTGTGACCGTCACGATCGCGCTCACGGTCGTAGGCTGCCCCCTGCGCTCGAGCTTCCAGGACCAGGTGGGCGAGCATGTCGGGTCGCTGCCGGGCGTGACGTCGACGGAGGTCCGGTTCGACGTGATGACGCCCGACGAGCGAGCCGCGCTGACGACGAAGCTCCGCGGCGGCGGCGAGCAGCGCGGGATCCAGCTGCCCGCCACGACGCGGGTGATTGCGATCGCATCCGGCAAGGGAGGGGTCGGCAAGTCCTCGCTGACGGTCAACATCGCTGCGGCGCTGGCCGCATCCGGTCACGAGGTCGGCGTGCTCGATGCAGACATCTACGGGCACTCGGTCCCGTACATGCTCGGTGTGAACCAGCGTCCGGTCGCCGTCGACCGGATGATCGTTCCCCCGATCGGCCACGGGATGAAGCTCATGTCGATCGGCTTCTTCCTCGACGAGAACCAGCCGGTGATGTGGCGCGGGCCGATGCTGCACCGCGCCCTGGAACAGTTCCTGCAGGACGTGCACTGGGGTGACCTCGACGTGCTGTTCGTCGACATGCCGCCCGGGACCGGCGACGTGTCGATCTCGCTCGGGCAGCTCCTGCCGCGCGCGGAGGCGGTGGTCGTGACGACGCCCCAGCCGCTCGCTCAAGAGGTCGCTGCGCGCGCGGCCGCGATGGCGCAGAAGACCGGCATGCGGCTTGCGGGTGTGATCGAGAACATGACGTCGGACGTCTTCGGCTCCGGCGGCGGCGACCGCCTCGCCGGGGAGCTGCACGTCCCGCTGCTCGGGCGTGTGCCGCTCGATGCCCGCGTGCGGGAGTCGGGCGATGCCGGCACGCCGATCGTGCTCGCCGACCCTGACAGCGAGCCGGCGGCCGAGATCAGGCGGATCGCCGAGACGCTCCAGGCGAGCCGCGCCGGCGGGTTCACGCGCACGCTGCCGCTCGTCTCCTAGATGACGAGCGAGCCGGGCGACGCGCAGGAGAGGCTGCGCGCGCTGGGGTTCTCCGAGGTCGACGCCGCCACCCTCGCGGCGCACTTCGGCTGGGCCGACCGCCGGGGCCTCCCGAGCCACGGCGCCGGTCGCATCGGCTGGCTCGAACGGTTCCCCGACCTCGATCCGTCCGCCCGGCCGGAGCGCGTCGAGGAGACGGAGGGATACGAGCGCTGGGACGGGAACGGCGCACTCGGCTACCTGACCCTCGCAGCCGTGGTCGACGCTCAACTGGCCGCGCCGCCGCCGGCCGCGCGCCTCGTCGTCTGCTCGCGGACGTTCCCGACGGGAGCGCTCGGCTACTGGACGCGGCTGCTCGCGCACGGTGGGCTGGTGGCGGCGCTGACCGCGACGTCGCCGAGGCGGCTTCCCGCTCCCGCCGGCGGCCCGCCCCTGACCGGCACCAACCCGCTCGCCGTCGCGGTGCCCTCGTCCGACGGCCGGCCGCTGGCGGTCGACGTCTCGATGGGAGCAGTCACCCACGGTGACGTCCTCGCCGGGACGGCCCGGCCCGAGGAGCTCGTGCCGTTCGGCGGCGAGCAGTCGTACAAGGCGTTCGCGCTCGCCGTCGGCCTGCAGCTGCTCGTCGATGCCCTCACGCCGGAGGACGAGCACGGCGCCGTCCTGCTCGTCGCCCGTCCGCGGGCCGATCCCGTCCCGGCGCTACGTGCGCTGGCGGCGGGCGTTCGCCTCCCGGGCGATCGCGACGAACTCTGAGTCCTCGCGCAGCGACTCGAGATCGTCGTCCCCGAGCGGGTCCGTGTCGGCGCCGAGCTCGACGGCGGCGCGTAGGTGTGCGATCGCGTCGTCGCGCTGTCCGAGCCGTGCCTCCACGCACGCCATGTTGTAGAGCAGGGTCCAGTCGGCCGGGAAGCGCTCATGGCCCTCGCGGAAGCCGGCGAGCGCGGCCTCGTAGTCGCCGTCCTGGTAGGGCTGGAACGCGCGTGCGTTCCACTCCCATGGGGACGGCGTGAAGGCGCTTCCCGGCCTCGCGCCCGCCGACAGCACGATCGTGTCCGCCGCCGTCGCGACCGCGCCGCGCCGTGCTTTCGGGTCGCGCACGAACACGATCGTTCCCTGTGGCGCGTCGATCTCGCTGCCGGCGACCGTGAAGCGGGCGTGACCGCGTACGACGACGTAGAGCTCCTCGTGCGCGGTCTGGCGCTCGTCGTGCTCGGGGATCACCGGATCGTCCACGTTCTCGACCGACCACGCGTTCACACCGAGCGCCTGCACGCCGAGCTGCTCGCGCAACGGGATCCACCCGCGCCGGTGCTCCGCCCGGTCGAGCGCCACCACGGTCCATTTGCTCATACCGGGAACCCCGGCTCGCGGCGGATCGAGGCAAAGTCGGTATCGGTGCGTGCGTACGCCGCCCACTTCGGCTCCAGCTCGACGGCGCGGCGCAGGTGCGTGAGCGCGTCGACGCTCCGCCCCGCGCGCGCTTCGACGCACGCGAGGTTGTACAGCAGCGCCGGATGATCGGGGCGCTCCGCCAGCGCCTCGTGGTGGAGCCTGATCGCCTCGTCCCAGTCGCCGCGCCGCGCCGCCGGCATCGCGGCGAACATCGCCTCCCACGCGGACACCGTGTACGCCTCGCCCGGCTTCCCGCCGAGCGCGAGCACCGTCGTGCCTTCCTCCTCGCTCAGCGCCACGCGCCGCACCTCGGGGTCGGAGATGTGGACGAGCGTTCCTGCACCGAGCTCGACTTCTTCGCCGTCGAGGGTGAACGACGCGCTCCCCCTGAGCACGAGGTAGATCTCCTCGTGGCCGAGCTGGCTCTCGGTGTGCTCCTCGACGACCTGTCCTCCCACTTCCTCGCTCGTGTACGCGTTGACGCCGAACGAGCGCACGTCGAACCGGCGGCGGACGGGCCGCCAGACGAGCCCGTGCGAGATCGGGATCGCCTCGAGGTCGTCGACGTGGGCGACCTCGTAGGCGCTCTTCTCGACCGTCACCGCCTGCGCAGCTCCTCGAGCACGACCGGGTCGAGACGCTCGACGCCGTCGAGCCGCTCCTCGAGGTTTTCGGTCCCCGCCCAGCGCGCGAGCGCGTCCTCCAGGTCGCCGTCGTAGCCCAGCTCCGCGAGCCGCTCGGCCAGCTCGGCCCGCAGCTCGTCGTCGACGGCGATCCAGCTCGTCGCGGGCGTCGTCCCGAAGAGCAGCGCGTGCAGCTCGTGGAGACGGGCGAGCTCCTCGACCGGCGCCGGGTGATCGTCGACACGGAGGTCGACGACGACGTCGGAGAGGCCCGCGTAGCCGGCGTCGCGCTCGACGACGATCAGCGCCGCCGACTGCTGGCCGCGCCGATCGCCGCCCGCGGCCTGCGCGGCGGCCAGGCACTCCAGCAGCCGCTCGGCGAGCGGCCGTCCCGCCGTCGCCGCGAACGTCGCCGCGAGCGCGTCGACCGTCTCCGGTCCGACGAGGATGTTCCCCTGTGCGGCGAAGCAGTCGCCGGCGATCCCACCGGCCCACGCCATGCAGGCTGCGCCGGTGTACGTCGCGCTGCCGCCTCTGCCGTCGACGACGCCGAGCTGCCGCTGGTCGCGCCCCTCGTCGGCGTCGGTCAGGCGCTTCACGACCTCGGCCGCCGCGGTGCCGTCGCGCAGGAGCGCCAGCCCCTCGGGGCCGTAGCGCGGGTTCGCGTACGCCTGCGTCGCCACTGCGCCCACGCCGGGCTCGGCCCACGGCACGATCGAGCCGACCGCAAGGAACTTCGACTGCGTCGCCACACCCCACTGCGCGCCCTCGAGATCGCACGCGGCGATCGAGTACGTCGCGACGGGAGGGAGCTCAGCCATACGTCAGCTCCGTCAGGTCGAGGTCGAGCAGCGCGGGATCGGTGACCAGCGCGCATGCGACCTCCGGCCGCGCGAGCGCCGACTTCACCTCGAGCGGCGTCGACGCGCGAACGACGACCGGACGCCCCTCGGCGTGGGCGGCCCGGAGCGCCTCCGTGTCGCCGGCCGAGTCGAGGACGAGGGCGCCGGCCAGCTCGAGCTCGCCGTCCAGCGCGATCTCCGGCACCCTCCGGCCGGTCGCCCCGAACCAGCGCTCCCTCACAGCGCGATCGTGTCCCCCGGCGCGATGCGCTCGACGACGGCCGGCGTCAGCGCGGCCAGCGCATCCGGTGTGCCCGTGAGGATCGGGAACGTGCCCCAGTGGCAGGGGACGCAGCGCGGGTTGCCGAGCAGCTCGAGCGCCTTCGCCGCCTCGCGCGGCCCCATCGTGAAGTGGTCGCCGATGGGGAGCACCGCGACGGTCGGCGAGTAGAGCTCGGCGATCAGCGCCATGTCGCCGAACACGGCGGTGTCGCCCGCGAAGTACACGGTCGCGTCGCCGAGATGGAAGACGAAGCCCGCCGGCTCGCCCGTGTACGTCCCGTCGGGCGCCGAGCTCGAGTGGAGCGCGTGCGTCATCGTGATCCGCGTCCCCGCGACCTCGATCGTTCCGCCCTTGTTGAAGCCGACGAGCTTGTCGTCCGCGACCCCCTGGGCGTTGAGCCAGGAGACGAGCTCGATGATCCCCACCACCGGACATCCGAGCCGCTGCTGCAGCGCGACGGTGTCTGCGCTGTGGTCGCCGTGACCGTGCGTCAGCGCGACGGCGTCGGCGCGGTCGGGCTCCCTCTCGCTGTCGGGGCAGGTCGGCCCGGAGAGGAACGGGTCGACGTAGATGCGGCTGCCTCCGTCCGTGTCGAGGCGAAACGAGGCGTGGCCGAGCCAGGTGAGCGTTGACAAGGCGTTCCTTTCCGTCTGGGACCGGATGAGCATAGAAGGACCGTTCGGCCCCGGGATGAGCCTAGAAGTGGATCGCGCTCGCAGCCGAGGTGGCGGCGTCGATCAGCGGCTGCACGGCGAAGAACGACCCGACCGTGACGACCAGGCAGACGACGACCCCGGTGCCGAGCACGTACTCGCGCGGGGGAGCACCCCCGGCCGGAGCCAGCTGCAGCTCCGCCGACTCGCGGAAGTACATCGCCCGGACGACGCCGAGGTAGTAGTAGGCGGAGATCATCGTGGCGATCACGCCCGCGACGACCAGCCACCAAAGCCCGCTGTCGTATGCGGCGGAGAAGACGTAGAACTTGCCGACGAAGCCGCCCGTGAGCGGGAAGCCCAGCATGCCGAGCATGAAGGCCCACATGGAGATCCCGAAGAGCGGCCGCTCCCAGCCGAACCCGGCGAGATTGTCGAGCGTGACGGGCGTGCCCAGCTCGCG
>DATIXY010000035.1:0-9309 GCA_035518115.1 Gaiellaceae bacterium
CCGGCGACCGGGTAGTGGCTTGCGAGCTCGCCGAAGACGAGCGCGACGAACAGCATCCCGATCAGCGGGATGAACGTCAGCCAGATGTAGGCCGGCCCGCCCGTCCCCACGCCGAGGACGAACAGGGAGTAGATGCCGACCATCGGAGAGAGGTACGTGAACGCGACTGCGAAGCTCGAGAACAGTCCGAGGACGCGGTTCAGCTGCGGCTTGTAGCCGAGGCTCGCGAGTCTCGCGTCTTCGTTGGCGACCGCGCTCGATACGGAAGCGCCTGCTTCTTCCATCGAACTCTCCTTCTGGCCTTGACGGGGGAGGCGCAATCTATGCGGCTCGAACGAGGCGATGTCAAGCGCTCCCCCGCCGGGAGGAGGCACTGCGCGCGAAATCATTCTTCTCGTTCGGCGATTGACGGCTGCCGGGGCCCCGGAGTAGGGTCGCGCGGCGGCAAGGAAGGGGAGGTGCCCGGTGGCGTCGCGGGCGTACCGTCGAATGTGGGTCGACCGTCGGCGGCACTCCCGTCGACCCGGGTTTCGTCACCGGCGGCGGCAGTCCACGCGGCGTCGCCGTCAGCAGTTCGCACGTCTACTGGGCCGGCGACGTCGGCACGGCGATCGGGCGATCGAATCTGAACGGGTCGGGTGTCGACAAGACCTTCATTCCGACCGGGCCGGGCGTGTGCAGGCTCGTCGGTTAGCTCATTTCCTTCACGGCCTCGTCGATCGTGAAGAACACGTGGTCCTCGCCGACCTTCGCGAGCAGCCCCGTGCGGCGCGCGGACTCGACCACCGGCTGCCTGATCTCGGTGAGCGCGAAGTCGATCCCGCCGGTGCGGAGCGCGCTGACGAGGTCGCCGAGCGTCTTCGAGCTGGTGATGTCGAGGTCGCCGTTCGGTCCGACGTCGAGGACCACCGCCCGCGGAATCGGATCGGCCGCGCCGGCGAGCCGCTTGATCGTCTCGCAGACGGGCGTCGCGTTGGCGTAGAAGAGCGGGGCCTCGAGCCGCAGGACGAGCAGTCCCGGCACGGCCTCGAAGTTGGGATGGCGTCCGACGTCGCCGTACGCATCGGGGACGCCGGGCACGCTGCCGAGGACGGACACGTGCGGCTTGCTCGCGTGGTACACGACGAGCAGCAGCATCGAGAGCACGCCGAGGATGAGCCCGGGCAGCACGTCGAGCGTCACCACCCCGACGCCGGTCGCGATGCCGACCCAGAACTCGAGGGTGCGCTCGCGCCGATACTGCCGGAACTCGTCGATCTTCCAGAGGTGCGAGACGGCGTGGATGATCAGCGCCGCGAGCACGGCCTCGGGCAGGTCCTTGAACACCGGCGTCAGGAAGAGCACGGTGAAGATCGCCAGCACCGTTGCGACGAGCGGCGAGACCTGCGAGCGCGCTCCGGCGCCCTCGTTCACCGCCGACTGCGAGAGGCTCCCACCGCCCGGGAGCCCTGCGACCAGGCCGGACGCGGTGTTCGCCACGCCGAGCGCGATCAGCTCCTGGTTGGGGTCGATCGTGTAGCCGTACTTGGTCGCGAAGTTCTGCGCGGCTCCGAGCGACTCGCTGAAGATCACGAGCACCATGCCGAGCGCCCCGGCGATCAGGGGGACGATGTCGTCGCGCGGCGGCCGCGGCAGGCTGACCGACGGCAGACCGCCCGGAACCTTCCCGACGACGTCGACGCCGTGGCTCGAGAGGTCGAACACGCCGCTTACGATGATCCCGAGCACGAGCACGAGCAGCCCGCCGGGGATCCTCGGGAACCAGCGCTCGCCGCCGAACAGGATGACGAGCGAGGCGACCCCGACGGCCAGCGTGATGCCGTGCGTATCGCTGAGATGGCCGATGACGTGGCCGAGTTGCCGCAGAGTGTCGCCCTCGCCGCCCTCGATGCCGAACAGCTTGGGCAGCTGCTTGACGGTGACGAAGATCGCAAGCCCGAACACGAAGCCCTCGATCACCGGGCGTGACAGGAACTGGACGACGAAGCCGAGCCGGCAAAATCCCGCGGCGATGAAGACAAGGCCGCTGATCACGATGAGCGCCGCTGCGTCGGTCAGGTACGCACTCGACCCGGCCGGGTGGAGCGCGATCACGGTCGAGGCGAGCATCACCGCCGCCGCCGACGTCCCCGCGGCGACGACGTGCCTGCTCGTCCCGAAGATTGCGTACGCGGCCGGCGCGACCAGCAGCGTGTACAGCCCGGCCTGGGGCGGCACGCCGGCGAGACCGGCGTAGGCGATCATCTCGGGGACGAGCAGCCCCCAGATCGTCGCCCCTGCGATCGCGTCGAACCTGATCGAGCTGCGGTCGTACGACGGCAGCCAGGTCAGGATCGGGACGAAACGCCGCACGCCCGTAGGCGGCGGCGCCGCCCACGTCCGCGGGTCGACTTCGGCCATGACGGCCGAAGGCTAAGCGAAGGTCAGTCGCGCGCGAAGGCCGCCCTGGCCTCCATTCCAATGCGGGACGGATTGCGTCACGTCGACGTTGATCACGCCCTTGAACGGCTTGGTCATCTGATCTGCCGCCCTTCGCAGGTACCGGTGGCCTGACACTAGCCGTCTGGTAAAACCGGCGTGTGGCAGGCGTGCTGCCGAGCTGGAACGATGGCGCGACGAGGGACGCGATCGTCGACTTCGTCGAGCGCGTGACGACCGACGGCGGACCCGACCACGTTCCGCCGGACGAGCGCATCGCCGTCTTCGACAACGACGGCACGCTCTGGTGCGAGAAGCCGATGCCGATCGAGCTCGGCTTCATCCTGCAGCGGCTCGCGGCGATGGCGGAGGCCGACGAGTCGCTTCGCGAGCGCCAGCCGTGGAAAGCCGCGCGCGACCGCGACTATGCGTGGCTCGGCGGGGTGATCACGAAGCACTACAACGGCGACGACTCGGACGTGAAGGTGCTGATGGGTGGGATCATCCAGGCGTTCGCCGGCCAGACGGTCGACGAGTATGCGTCCGCGGCGCACGACTTCCTGCACACCGGCACGCATCCGACCCTCGAGCGCGCCTTCCATCGCTGCGGCTACCAGCCGATGGTGGAGCTGCTGCAGTACCTCGAGTCGAACGGCTTCACGAGCTACATCGCCTCCGGCGGCGACCGCGATTTCATGCGGCCGGTGACGTGGAAGATGTACGGCATCCCCTCCGAGCGGGTGATCGGCAGCTCGAACGCGCTCGCCTGGGCGGACGACGACGGGGGCGGCGCGATCACGTACCAGGCGACGCCCGACTTCTTCGACGACGGGCCGGTCAAGCCGGTGCGTATCTGGAGCCGTGTGGGGAGGCGCCCGATCCTGGCGGGGGGCAACTCGAACGGCGACATCCCGATGCTGCGCTACGCGGGCGGCGACGGCCGGCCGGCGCTGCGGATGCTCCTGCTGCACGACGACGACGAGCGCGAGTTCGCCTACACGTCGGGCGCAGAAGAGTCGCTCGAGGCTGCGAAGGCCCAGGGCTGGACGGTCGTCAGCATCAAGAACGACTGGGCGACCGTCTTCGGCGACGACTGAGCAGGCGCGTGATGGGCCAGGCGATCGGGGACTTCCTGCCGTCTGCCGTCGGCGTTGCGATCAGCCCGCTTCCGATCGTCGCGGTCGTGTTGATGCTCGTCACGGAACGCGGCCGCGTGAACGGGCCTGCGTTCGTGGTCGGTTGGTGGATCGGGCTCGGGATCGTGGGGGCGGTCATCCTCGGGATCGCAGGTGGCGCGAACGCCTCGACGAGCTCGGGGCCGGCCACCTGGGTCGACGTCCTGTTCCTGGTCCTCGGTCTGCTGTTGATCCTGGTCGCGGTGAAGCAGTGGCGCGGCCGGCCGCGCGGCGGCGACGAACCGGCGACGCCGAAGTGGATGAGTGGCCTCGAGCAGTTCACGCCGGCGAAGGCCGCCGGCGCGGGCGTCGTCCTGTCCGCGCTCAATCCGAAGAACCTGGCCCTTGCCACTGCCGGTGCGGCTGCGATCGCGCAGACGGGCATCTCCACCGGCGAGCAGGTCGCCGCGTACGTCGTCTTCGTCGCGATCGCGTCGATCGGCGTCGCAGCGCCGGTCGTCGTCTACTTCGCGCTCGGCGAGCGCTCGCGGCACCTGCTCGACGAGATGAGGACATGGCTCGCGAAGGAGAACGCGGTGATCATGGCCGTCCTGCTGCTGATCATCGGCGTCAAGCTGATCGGCAACGCGATCTCGGGCTTCTCGACCTAGGACGACGGGACGTGATCGAGCGGCGCGCCCATCGGGATCAGCGCCTCTCGTTTTATGCTCGCGTCGAACTCGCCGATGATGCGGTTGAGGTGCGTTGCGACCCACGTGTGGAGGTGAGGTAGAGGGATCGGCTCGCGTTCCTGCGGATCGGTCGTCAGGTTGATCAGCCGTGGGGTCGCGAGGCGTGCCGGTGCGTCCTGCTCCTGCATCTGCGCGATCAGCACGAGCTTGAAGTTGCGCCACTTCGCGCCGTACATCCGAGAGCCCATCCAGTAGATGTAGCCGTCGCGCGCGGACTCGCCGGTCGCGCCGGTGAGCCACTCGAGCTGGTCGATCCCGTCGATCACCCGATCATCCGGCGCCGCAGTTCCGGCAACCCGGAGGATGGTGGTGAACCAGTCGACGACGTGCATGATGTCGTCGCTCGAGCGCGCCGGGGCGACTCGGCCCGGCCAGCGGACGATGCAGGGGGTACGTAGGTTCCCTTCACCGCCTGCGAAGTACGAGCCTTCCCAGTATCCCGGCGTGCCGCGCCAGAGCAGCACGTCCTCGGGCCCGTTGTCACCGGCGAAGACGACCAATGTGTCGTCGGCGATGCCCAGCGAGCCGAGCAGGTCGAGCAGGGTGCCGAAGTCGGCGTCGAGCTCCAGCAGGCAGTCGGCCCAGTCGCCCCGTCCGCTACGTCCCTTGAACTCCTCGCGCGGGATCGTCGGCATGTGCATCAGCGAGTGGTTGAAGTAGACGAAGAACGGCTGTTTCGCACCGGCCGCACGGCGGATGAATGCCTCCGCGCGGCGGAGGTACTCGTTGTCGCAGTCGCGGCGCACGTCGAGTGTGAGCTGGTCGCTTTCGGTGACGTCGCGATCGCCTCGCTTGATCTCGACCATGCGGCTGACTGGGTCGCGTTTCGGGTCGTACCAGGGGTCGGTCGGCCACAGCGACTCGTCGTACGTTCGCGGCGGGCCGTACCACTCTTCGAAGCCGTGGTCGGTCGGCCAACGGCCCTCTCCCTCCCCGACGTGCCACTTGCCGTAGGCGGCGCACGTGTAGCCGGCGTCGGTGAGCAAATCGCCGAGCGTCCTCTCCCAGCTGACGAGCCCCCAGCCGCCGGGCACTCCGATCGGCACGCTGTGGGTTCCCGAGCGAATCGCATGCCGCCCCGTGAGGAGCGCCGATCGTGTCGGTGTGCATTGCGACTCGGGGCAGTAGTTGGTCAGCCGGAAGCCCTCGTCGGCGAATGCGTCGATCCGTTCCGTCCGCGCGCCGCGGAAGGGTCCACCGCTGTAGCAGGAGAGCTCACCGAAGCCCAGGTTGTCGACGTGGAAAAAGAGGACGTTGGGGCGATCGCCTGGAGCGTTCGAACGCTCAGCGACCGGGTCAGCCATGGCGGGAGCCTAACGCGGCAACCTGGTCGAGCTCGTCTCGAAGCGCGGCTGAGTCGCGAAGAACAGGTGCCGGGCCTCTGCGGCGCCGGGCACCTGTCTCACGGTCGATCGATCGCGCCGCCCGGGCTACGCCGGCTCGGCGTCCTCGAGCGGCGCCTCCGCCAGCTCGTCGCCCGCTCCGTCGTCGGTCTCCAGCGTCGGAGTCAGGCGAGCCTCCGCTGCGGCAGCCCGTCTCTCGGCCTTCCGCTCGCGCTTCTCGCGCTTCGCCTGCTCGCGCTCGCGCTTCGCCGCAGTCTGCGGACTTCGTTTCGCCATCGGGCTCCTTCCTTCCGGGGGGCGGTAAGTCGTCAGCTGCTCAGAGTGACGTTCGCAGCCTGCGGGCCCTTCTCGCCCTGCTGCGGCTCGTACTCGACCTGCGCACCCTCGGGAAGGGACTTGTAGCCCTCACCCTGGATCGCGGAGAAGTGGACGAACAGATCCTTGCCGCCGTCGGCGGGCGTGATGAACCCGTAGCCCTTCTCGCTGTTGAACCACTTGACGGTTCCGGTTGCCATGAAAAACACCTCCCTTGCCAACTGAAAGAACGGGCACAGGGAAGCGCACGGTGCGCAACCGATACTCGCTCAAGCTTCGCGGGGAGCGTAGCGGATCGAGAGGCGCGGGGAGTCGCTGCCTCGAGGCAAGCGCGGTAGGTCGCCACCGCGCTGCGCCGCGACCTGCCGTGCCACGTGGGTCATCGCGCGGACGCCGAGCGCAGTCGCTCGGCGCCTTCGCGATCGTGCTCGCCTGGCGCCGCGTTCCGCTTGCGGTGCCGTGGCTCAGCAGGCCTGACACGGATGCGGCAGGATTCGCATCGTGCTCGATGCGATTCGAGCAGCCGCAGATGCGCTGAACCGCGGTGACCCGGAGCCGTTCGTCGCCCTGGTCGCGGACGATTGCGAGTGGCGGGGGATCGCCGAAGCCGGCTCGCCCGAGGAAGAGGCGCCGTCATGTCACGGGCCGCGCGAGGTGCGCGAGGTGCTGCGCCTGGGGCTCGCGCGACGCGGGGGTGCGGAGTTCGTCCGCGATCTCGAGCTGAGGCGGGTCGGCGAGGACCGAGTGGTCGGGTCTGCCGACTGGCTCGCACCCGACGGCGGCCGGCAGCGCCGCTACCAGGTGCTCACCGTCCGCGACGGGAAGATCGTCGACATCCAGGGCTGCTGGACCGCCGAGGAGGCCGACGAGTACGCGGGTGCCTGACCCGTGCCTTACGCCTCCCAGACCACGTCGATCGGCCGGTCCAGAGCGGGGAGCGGAAGCGTGGCAGCTTCGGCCTCGACTGCGGCCCGCGCCGCACTCGGTAGGCGCGACCAGGTCTCGACGCGCACGGTGTGCTGCGCTCGGCGCCAGGTCCCGCGCACCTCGCCGTCGACGAGCAGTGCTCCCGGCCAGACGCGCGGCGTCCAGAGCCGTTCGCGCTGGTCGGAGCGAGGGAGCAGAAGCTCGCGCTCCCTGCCGTCGAGCAGGAAGTAGGCGTCGCCGCTCGGCAGGAGACGCGCCGGTGCGGGAGCGCGCTCCGTCGCCCGAATCGCCGCTTCGTCCTCCGCAAGCAGCCACTCGTCGCCGATCGGGGAGCGCACCGGCAGGAGCGAGCCCTCGAGCGACGCGAACGCGCTGTTGCCCGAGCGCCGGGAGATCCCCGCCCAGCGCGCGAACGAATCGGCCGTCGTCGGCCCGAACACGTGCAGGTAGTGGCGGGCGAGCTCGCGGCACGCATCGTCTGCGCTGATCTTCGGCGCGGGCACGGACCAGATGACCGGCGCCCGTGCGCCTTCCCAGCGGATCGCGATCGTGCCCGTCGTCGTCGCGTACCTGAGCTCGTTGCCGATGCCGAGCGCGCCTCCGGCCTCGCGGTCGGTCATGCGTGCGTCGCCCAGGTGGGCGCGCAGCCGCTCGGCCATGCGCTCGGCGCGCAGTCGCCCCTTTGCGTCGTCGGGAAACCGCCCGAGCGAGAACAGCGCGAAGTCGCGTTTCGGGACGACGTACGCGTTGAAGCGCGGGCCCCACAGCTGGGCGAGCGAGCGATCCTCCCACGTCGACGGCGCGACACCCTCGATGCGCGCGTGCAGGGAGAGCAGCGCCGCCCTCGGCATGCTGTCCTGCAGCCCGGCCCACGCGGCGCGTCGCAGCGACGTTGCGCTCTTCGGCGTTCGCTCGTCGAGCCCGCCGACGTTCCGCCGGAACGCGAGGATCTGCTGCCGCGTCAGCTCGAGCCGCGCTCCCATACCGGGCGCTCGTTATAACAGCCCTCGCTAGGCTGGCTCCACGGCCGGGCAGGCGTACACGATCAAGGCGCTAGACGAGTCGACGTGGGACTCGTTCGCGGAGCTGGTGGAGCGCAACAACGGCGTCTTCGGCGGCTGCTGGTGCATCGGTTTCCACCCCGAAGGCGGCGACCGGCGCTCGCCGCCGGCGCTCAACCGTGAGCGGAAGCTCGCGCGCGTTCGGGCAGGGACTGCGCATGCGGCACTCGTCTTCGACGGCGAGCGCTGCCTGGGCTGGTGCCAGTTCGGCGCACCCGACGAGGTGCCGCGGATCAAGAACCGCGCGGCGTACGAGAAGACGGCGACGAGCCCGCCGGACTGGCGGATCGCGTGCTGCTTCGTCGGCAAGGGCCACCGCCGTCGAGGTGTGAGCACCGCGGCGCTCGCCGGCGCGATCGAGCTGATCGCAGGTCTCGGCGGCGGAACGGTGGAGGGCTATCCGGAGGCCTCCGGCGCCGTCCCGGCCGGCTTCCTGTTCAACGGTGCGCTCACGACCTACGAGAAGCTCGGCTTCGCCCGCGACCGCAAGATCGGCAAGCATCGCTGGGTCATGACGCGCATCGTCGACCCGGCCTGAAGACGCGCCGAACTTCTCTTGACGTCGAACGATCTCGGCGATATAGCTCTATACCAAGAAGTTCGATGTCGAAAGAAATGGAGGTCGGACGGTGTCTGACACGGCTTTTTCGGTCCTTTCGCTCGACACGGCCGCACGGATCGCGGCCGATGGCGGGTTCGGGCTCGACACGAGCCCTGACGCCGACACGGGCCTCCGCGGCCGCGTCTACGTGCGCCGCGAGTTCGACATCGGCTCCTTCGGCGTGAACGCCTTCTACCAGGCGAACGACGGCGCGATCGTGGTCGCCGAGCACGACGAGCTCGGCCCGGCGTCGAGTCGCCATGAGGAGCTGTATGTCGTGCTCGAAGGCGGGTGCAGGTTCACGGTCGACGGTGAGGACGTCGACGCGCCGCGCGGGACTGCGATCTTCGTGCGCGATCCCGCTTCGAAACGAGCGGCGCGCGCGACGGCGGACGGGACGATCGTGCTCGTCGTCGGCGGGCGCCGGGGCGAGGCGTTCGAGGTCGGCCCGTCCGAGTCGCTCGGTGCGTTCTACCGCCGCTACCGGAGCGGCGACTACGAAGGGGCGCTGGCGGCGTGTCGCGAGGCGCTCGAGTCGCACCCGGGCAACCCGTTGATCCTCTACAACATCGCGTGCCTCGAGAGCCGGCTCGGGCGGCCGGAGCCCGCCGTCACGGCGCTCGCCGAATCGATCGCGGCGTGGCCCAAGTTCCGCGAGCTTGCGGCGGACGACGATGATCTCGCGCCGCTTCGTGAGGACCCGCGCTTGCAGGAGCTGTGGTCCTGATCTGACGACCAGCGCATTCGATGATCGCCTGCGCCGCGAGCGCCTGGCGT
>DATIXY010000036.1:0-23487 GCA_035518115.1 Gaiellaceae bacterium
GCCGCCATCATCGGCTGCGCCGGGTACACCGGCCAGGAGACACTCGACCGCCTGCTCGCGCATCCCGAGCTCGACCCGGTCGCGCTCGGCTCAGACTCGCTCGCGGGACGGCCTGCGGCCGCGCTCGACCCGCGTCTCGACGGCGACCTGCCCGCGTTCGTGACGAACGCCGAGGCCGCCGCGTCCGGCGCCGACGTGCTCTTCCTCTGCGTCGGCCACGACGCAGCTGCGGCGTTCGAGCCGCCGGCCGGGGCCGTCGTCGTCGATCTGTCGGCCGCCCACCGCCTGCGGGACGCCGACACGGCCCGCGCCTGGTACGGCGAGGCGCCCGGTGCGTGGAGCTACGGCCTACCGGAGCTCTGGCCCCCCGACGGGCCGCTGGTCGCGAACCCGGGCTGCTACGCCACCGCCGCACTGCTCGCGCTCGGCCCGCTCGCGGGCAGCCTCGAGACCGCGATCGTCGATGCGAAGTCCGGCGTCTCCGGGGCCGGTCGCACGCTCCGCGATTCGTCACATGCGGGCGCCGTGCTCGAGAACCTCGCGCCGTATGCCGTCGGCGAGCACCGGCACGCGCCCGAGATCGCCCAGCAGCTCGGCTTCGGTGTCTGTTTCGTGCCGCACCTCCTCCCCGTGCGGCGCGGCCTCCTCGCAACGTGCTACGTGCGCTTCCCGGGTGACGCCCGGGAGGCGCTCGAGGAGGCATACGCCGGAAGCCCGCTCGTGCGTGTGCTCGACGACGGTGTCGCGCCGGAGCTCGGACGGGTGCAGGGCACGGACACCGCCGAGGTCGCCGTCTTCAGCGATCGCGTGACGGCAACGACGATCGTCGTGTGCGCGATCGACAACCTCGGCAAGGGGGCGGCCGGCCAGGCCGTCCAGAACGCGAACGTCGTGCTCGGCCTCGACGAGACGGCCGGGCTGCGCCTCAGCGGAGTCTTGGTATGAGCGTCACCGCGGCGAAAGGATTCGAGGCGTCGGGTGTCGCTGCCGGCATCCGCCGGGAGGGCAAGGACCTCGCGCTCGTTCGCGCGACCAGCCGCGCCACAGGCGCGGCGATGTGGACGCGGAACCGCGTCCAGGCCGCGCCCGTCGTCGTCTCGAAGGCGCACCTGGAGCTCGCCGAGCCGCAGGCAGTCGTCGTGAACAGCGGCATCGCCAACGCGGCCACCGGCGCGCGCGGCGAGCTCGACGCGGTCGCGACGGCGGCCGAGACCGCACGGCTGCTCGCGCTCGACGTCGAGGAGGTGATCGTCCTCTCGACTGGCGTGATCGGTGCGCTGCTGCCGCTCGAGAAGATCCGCGCGGCGCTGCCCGCGGCGGCCGCGGGGCTCTCGGCCGACGGCGGAGGCGAGGCGGCCGAGGCGATCCTCACCACCGACACGCGCACGAAGCAGGCAGTCAGCGTCGGCGACGGCTTCGCGGTCGGAGGGATGGCGAAGGGCTCGGGAATGATCCACCCCAACCTCGCGACGATGCTCGCAATCGTCACGACCGACTATCCCCTCGAGCCGGGCGAGGCGATCGAGGTGCTCCGTCCGGCGGTCGACACGAGCTTCAACTCGATCTCGGTCGACGGCGAATGCTCGACCAACGATGCGGTCGTTCTGCTGTCGTCAGGCGCGGCGGCGATCGAGCGCACCGAGGCGTCGGACGCCGCGTTCGGCCACGCGCTGCAGGCAGTCTGCGCGGATCTCGCGGCGCAGGTCGTGGCCGACGGAGAAGGCGCCACGCTGGTCGCCGAGATCTCGGTCAGCGGGGCGGCGTCGCCCTCGGAGGCGCGCGCGATCGCGCAGCGCATCGCCACGTCGCCGCTCGTCAAGACCGCGCTCTTCGGCCGCGACGCGAACTGGGGCCGCGTGCTGATGGCCGCCGGCAGCGCGCCGCACAACGGCGGCTACGCGCAGCTCGACCCATCGCGGGTGTCGCTCGTCTACAACGGCACCCCGGTGCTCCGCGACGGCGCGCCGCTCGACGCCGAGCCGCCCGTCGACGGCGCCACGTGCACGATCGAGCTCGACCTCGGCCTCGGCGACGCGCGCGCGAGCTACCTGACGAGCGACCTCACCTACGACTACGTCCGCATCAACGCGGACTACCGGTCATGAGCCGTAGGCTCGACGGAGGCTCACCAAGAACGGAGGCGCCGACCTGGGCGGCGCCGGAGCGGGGCCCAGCGCGGATCGTGGTGAAGCTCGGAGGCGCGGTGGCGGCGCAGTCGGCGGGCGCCGTGCTCGCGCTCGCGGAGCAAAGCGACGTGTGCGTCGTGCACGGAGCCGGCGAGCAGATCACGCTCGAGATGGAACGCGCAGGGATCCCGGTGCGCTTCGTCGGCGGACGGCGCGTGACGAGCGCCGAGGCTCTCGAGGTCGTGCGCCGGTCGTTCGCCGAGGTCGGCGCCGCGCTGTGCGCCGCGCTCGGAAGCCGCGCCGAGCAGCTGTTTGGCGACGAGATCGGCCTGCCGGCGACACCGGTCCCCGAGCTCGGGCTCGTCGGCGATCCGCTCCCGTCGGCGCCGGAGGCGATCCTCCGCTCGCTCGAAGCCGGGCGCATCCCGGTGGTCGCGCCGCTCGCAGCGGGACCGCTGAACGTGAACGCCGACGAGGCGGCGGCCGCGCTGGCGCAGGGGCTCGCGGCCGAGCGGCTGCTGTTCCTCACGGACGTCGACGGGCTGATCCTGAACGGCGAGGTCGTCGACGAGATCGGAGCGGGCGACGCCACCGACCTCCTCGACCGTGCGCTGCTCGAGGGTGGGATCGTGCCCAAGCTCCGCGCCGCGGTCGCAGCCGCACAGGCAGGCGTCCCGGCGGCGATCGGGCGCACGGCGGTCGTGGCATGACGACGATGACGACGCACATCCTCCCCACGTACGCACGTCTCGACATCACGTTCGTCGACGGCGACGGCTGCTGGCTCGTCGACAGGGACGGCGAGCGCTACCTCGACTGCCTCGGCGGGATCGCCGTCGTCGCACTCGGGCACCGCCACCCGGCGCCGCTCGCCGCGGCGCACGCCCAGCTCGACCGGCTGTGGCACGTATCGAACCTCTACTGGACCGAGCCGATGCAGGAGCTGGCCGCGAAGCTCTCCGGCCGGTTCGGCGGAGCGAGCGCCTTCTTCTGCAACTCGGGCGCCGAGGCGACCGAGGCGGCGATCAAGTGGGCGCGCAAGGCGACGGGCCGCAGCGAGCTCGTCGCGCTCGAGGGCTCGTTTCACGGGCGGACGCTCGGCGCGCTCTCGATCACCGGGCAGCCGGCCAAGCGGGCCGCGTTCGAGCCGCTGCTGCCCGGCGTGCGGTTCGCGACGCCCGACACGCTCGCCGAGGCCGTCTCGGACCGCACGGCGGCGATCTTCCTGGAGCCGGTGCTCGGCGAGGGCGGCGTGCATCCGCTCGCGACCGAAACGCTCGCCGAGGCACGCGAGCTGGCAGACGAGCACGGCGCACTGCTCGTGTTCGACGAGATCCAGACGGGCGTCGGGCGTTGCGGCACCTTCTTCGCGTTCGAGCAGCACGGCGTGGAGCCCGATGCCACGACCCTGGCGAAGGGGCTCGCGAACGGGCTCCCGATCGGCGTCCTGCTCGTCTCGGACTCCGCCCCGACGGCGTTCGAGCCCGGCGACCACGCGTCGACCTTCGGCGGCAACCTCGTCTCGTGCGCCGCCGCCTGTGCGGTCGTCGATGCTCTCGACGACGAGCTGCTGGCCCACGTCGGCGAGATGTCGGAGCGGCTGGCCGCAGGACTCGAGCCGCTCGGAGCCGTGCGCGGCCGCGGCCTGCTGCTGGGCGTCGAGCTCGACCGGCCGGTCGGCCCGGTCGTCGAGGCGGCGCTGCAGAACGGCCTCGTCGTCGGCTCCGCCGGCGAGCGGACACTGCGGCTCGCCCCGCCGCTGACGATCTCGGCCGACGAGGCCGACCTCGCCGTCCGGCTCCTCGCCGAGGTGCTCGGTTGACGACCAAGTACGAGCGGCAGGGGACGATCCTGCGCCTCGTCCAGCAGCAGCAGCTGTCGACGCAGAGCGAGCTCGCCGCGGCGCTTCACGGCGAAGGGATCGAGGCGGTGCAGGCGACCGTCTCCCGCGACATCGCGCAGCTCGGCCTCGTCAAGGTGCGCGCTTCGGACGGCCGGCTGATCTACGCGCTCCCGGGCGCCGCCGACCTGCGTCGGCGCGACGAGCTGACGTCTGCGCTCCGCCGCTGGGCAGGGACGTTGACGCCGACCGGGCCGCTGGTCGTGGTCGAGACGCCGCGCGGCGTCGCCGTGCCGCTCGCCGACGCGATCGACGCCGCCGGGCTGCCACACGTCGCCGGGACGATCGCCGGCGACAACACCGTTTTCGTCGCCGCGCGCGAACCGCACACCGGCCGCGAGCTGGCGGGAGAGCTGCACGCCTTGATCGACGGGAACGGCGCCGAATGACGACGACGCCGGCAACGTCGTCGGGCGGCGCGATCCTCGGGTCGCTGCCGGTCGGCGAGCGCGTCGGGATCGCCTTCTCCGGCGGGCTCGACACCTGCTGCGCGATCGCGTGGATGCGCGAGCGCGGCGCGATCCCGTACGCGTTCACCGCCGACCTCGGCCAGTACGACGAGCCCGACATCGAGGCCGTCCCGGCCCGCGCCCTGCGGTACGGGGCCGAGGACGCCGTGCTCGTCGACTGCAAGGACGTCCTCGTGCGCGAAGCCCTCGCCGCGCTGCAGTGCGGCGCGTTCCACATCCAGACCGCGGGTCGCCGCTACTTCAACACGACGCCGCTCGGCCGGGCCGTCACCGGCACGCTCCTCGTCAAGGAGATGGCGGCGCACGGCGTCGAGATCTGGGGCGACGGGTCGACGTACAAGGGCAACGACATCGAGCGCTTCTACCGCTACGGGCTGCTCGCGAACGAGAGCCTGCGGATCTACAAGCCGTGGCTCGACACAGCGTTCGTCGAGGAGCTCGGCGGACGGCGCGAGATGAGCGAGTGGCTGACGGCGCGCGGGCTCGATCACGGGACGTCGACCGAGCTCGCCTACTCGACCGACGCGAACCTGCTCGGCGCGACGCACGAGGCCAAGAACCTCGAGTTCCTCGACACGTCGATGCGCATCGTCGCGCCGATCATGGGGGTCGCGCACTGGGACGCTGCAGTCGAGGTCGAGCCCGAGGAGGTGACGCTCGAGTTCGCGGACGGGCTGCCGGTCTCGGTCGACGGCATCGAGCTCACCGGGGTCGAGTTGCTGCAGGCCGCGAACGCGATCGGCGGACGCCACGGCCTCGGCATGTCCGACCAGATCGAGAATCGCGTGATCGAGGCGAAGAGCCGCGGCATCTACGAGGCTCCCGGGATGGCGCTGCTGCACATCGGCTACGAACGCCTCCTGACTGCGATCCACAACGAGGCGACGCTGGAGCGGTACGCGGTCGACGGCCGCCGCCTGGGGCGTCTGCTCTACGAGGGACGCTGGTTCGACGTCCAGGCGCTGATGCTGCGCGAGTCGCTCCAGCGCTGGGTGGCCGCTCCCGTCTCGGGCTCCGTGACGATCGAGCTGCGCCGCGGCGACGACTACACGATCCTCGACACGCGGGGCGAGTACCTCTCCTACGACCCGGAGCGCCTGAGCATGGAGCGGAGCGCGACCGCGTTCACCGCCGCGGACCGGATCGGCCAGCTCGCGCTCAAGATCAACGACATCACGGACTCGCGGCGCATGCTCGAGCGGCTCGGGTGGTCGCTGTGACGCTGTGGGCCGCCCGCGTCGGCGGCACCCTCGCGCCCGAGGTGTGGGACTTCGTGAAGTCCGAGGACGCGGAGCTGCTCCCGTACGACTGCGCGGGCACGCGGCTGCACGCGCGCAGGCTGCATGCGGCCGGGCTGCTCGACGACGCAGAGCTCGCCGACGTCGATGCGCGCCTCGACCAGATCGGCCCCGACGACCTCGAGCCGACCGACGAGGACGTGCACACGGCGATCGAGCGCCTGCTCGGCCCGGTCGGGCGGAAGATCCACGCCGGGCGCTCGCGCAACGACCAGGTCGCGACGGCACACCGGCTCTACATCCAGGACGCGTGTGACGAGGCGGGCGCATCCCTCCGCACGTTCGCCGCGGCGCTGCTCGACCGCGCGGAGGCGGAGGCGGCGACGCCGATGCCGGCCTACACGCACCTGCAGCGGGCGATACCCGTGACGCTCGGCCATCACCTCCTCGCGTGGATCGAGATGCTCGAGCGCGACGCCGCCCGCTTCGCCTTCGTGCACGGGCAGGCCGAGCTCTCGCCGCTCGGCGCCGGTGCAGTCGCGGGCTCCACGCTGCCGCTGCCGCCACCCGAGGCGCCGATGCGGAACACGATCGACGCCGTCGCGGATCGCGACTTCGTCCTCGACTACCTGTACGCGTGCGCACTGCTCTTCGTCCATCTCTCGCGCATCGCGGAGGAGATCTGCCTCTGGGCAACGGCCGAGTTCGGCTTCGCGAAGCTGCCCGAGGACGCGGCCACCGGCTCGTCGATGATGCCGCAGAAGCTGAATCCCGACGTCGCCGAGCTCACGCGCGGGAAGGCGGGGACGGCGATCGGCCGCCTCACCGGTCTCCTCGCGACGGTGAAGGGGCTCCCGCTCGCCTACAACTCCGACCTGGCCGAGGACAAGCAGGCGACGTTCCGCGCGCGCCGCGACGTGCGTCTGGCACTCGGAGCGCTCACGGTGCTCGTCGAAGGCCTCGAGCTCGACCGCGAGCGCCTCGCCGCCGCCGCCGCAGACCCCCTCCTGCGCGCGACCGATGCCGCCGAGGAGCTCGTCGAGCGCGGCATGCCGTTCCGCGACGCCCACGCCGAGATCGCCGCCAGGGTGCGGGCCGGCACCTTCGAGCCTCCACCCGCCAGGCCGCGCGGCCTGGACGTCGAGGGCGCCGTTTCGGCGGCCAGGGAGCGCTGGTCGTGACGCTGCCGCTGCCCGTCGACCTCTCCGGCCGGAGCCTGCTGCGCATCGGCGACCTCGTGCCCGCCGAGGTCGAGGCGATCCTCGACCTCGCCGGCGAGCTCAAGGGCGACCTGACGCCGCGCCTCGCCGGCCGGACGCTCGGGCTCGTCTTCATGCAGCCTTCGACGCGCACGCGCCTCTCGTTCTCGGCCGCGATGGCGCAGCTCGGTGGCACGCCGATCTCGCTGCGCAGCGACGAGCTGCAGCTGTCTCGCGGCGAGTCGATCGGCGACACCGCGCGCGTGCTCTCGCGTTACGTCGACGTCGCCGCGATCCGAACGCTCTCGCAGGACGATCTCGAGACGTGGGCCGAGGCGGCGACGATCCCGGTGATCAACGCGCTGACGCAGGCGGAGCATCCGTGCCAGGCGCTGGCCGACGCGTTGACGATTCGCGACCGGCTGGGCGGGCTCGACGGGGTCCGGATCGGCTGGGTCGGCGACGGCACGAACGTGCTCGTCTCGCTGGCCGGCATCGCCCGCCTCACCGGCATGAGCGTGGTTGCCGCCTGCCCCGCTGGATACGAGCCGCCGGCCGGCACGCCGGTCGAAGTCGTCAGGGACCCGGGCGAGGCGGCCCGCGCCGCCGACGTCCTGGTCACCGACATCTGGACGAGCCTCGGCACGGACGAGGAGGCGGCGCAGCGGCTCCGCGACCTCGAGCCCTACCGGGTCGACTCCAGGCTGCTCGCGGCGGCCGCCCCGGGCGCAGTCGTCCTCCACTGCCTCCCGGCCCACCCGGGCGAGGAGATCTCGGCCGAGGTGCTGTACGGTCCGCAGTCCGCAGTGTGGGACGAAGCCGAGAACCGCCTGCACGTGCAGAAGGCACTACTCGCGCTGCTGCTCGGGTAGACCGACCGGACATCGCTTCGACGACCTGACCACCTTCGACCGGGAGGCCGATGGAGCCGGGGACGCTGATACTGATCGTGGGCGCGGTGCTGCTCGCGGCAGTCGCCGCGGCCACGCTCGCCGGGCGCGCCGGGGTGCCGGTGCTGGTCGTGTTCCTCGGCCTCGGGATGCTGCTCGGCTCGGACGGCATCGGGGGGATCGAGTTCTCGGACGTCCACCTCGCACGGACGGTCGGCATCGTCGGCCTCGCGGTCATCCTCTTCGACGGCGGGATCTCGACGCCCTGGC
Organism: Gaiellaceae bacterium; assembly: GCA_035518115.1. Taxonomy (GTDB): domain Bacteria; phylum Actinomycetota; class Thermoleophilia; order Gaiellales; family Gaiellaceae; genus PALSA-600. Next base: position 8,094 of record DATIXY010000036.1, read on the forward strand.
GCGCGCTCCGCCCCGTGGTCGTTCCTGCCGCGACGCTCAGCACCATCGGCGTGGTCGTCACCGCCGCGATCACCGCGCTCGTGGTGCACGCGATGTTCCCGCTCTCGTGGTCGGCTTCGTTCCTGCTCGGCGCAGTTGTCGCCTCGACGGACGCCGCCGCCGTGTTCTCGACCCTCAGGGTGACGAACCTCCGCCGCCGGCTGGCACGCGTGCTCGAGGGCGAGTCCGGTGCGAACGACCCGACGGCGGTGGCCCTGACGATCGGGCTGATCGCGTGGGTCGACGGGAACTCGTCGGGCGTGGCGTCCGTCGTCACGCTCGTCGTCCGGCAGCTCGCGGTCGGCCTCGTGATCGGCCTCGTCATCGGCGCCGCGGCTGCCTGGGCGCTCGCCCGCCTGCCCGACCTCGCGGCGCCGTTCGCACCGGTCGCCACCGTGTCGGTCGGCGCGATCGGGTTCGGGCTGGCCGACGTCTCCGGGGGCAGCGGCTTCCTCGCCGTCTACCTGGTCGGCCTGTTCGTCGGCAACACGACGACCGCGCTGCGGCGGACGCTGATCAACTTCCACGGCGGCCTGGCATTCCTCGCCCAGGTCGGGCTGTTCATCGTGCTCGGCCTCTTCTCGTTTCCGCACGAGCTGCGCCCGGTGATCCTGCCCGGCCTGGCGCTCGTCGCAGTGCTGCTCTTCGTCGCGCGGCCCGTGGCGGTCTGGCTGTCGACGCTCTTCCAGAGCTTCGACACGCGCGAGCGCGTGCTGCTCGGCTGGGCCGGGTTGCGCGGCGCCGTACCGATCGTCCTCGCGACGTACCCGCAGGCGGAAGGGCTCCCCGAGAGCCGGACGATCTTCAACGCGGTGTTCTTCGTCGTGGTCGCGTCGGCGCTGATCCAGGGCCCGACGCTCGAGCCGCTCGCACGCCGGCTCGAACTGACCGGCCGCGGCCGCGGGGCGAGCGAGCCGCCGCTCGAGGTCGCGGCCGTCGACAGCCTGGGCAGCGGCCTGCTCGAGTTCGGCGTCGGCCCGGGGTCGGCGATCGCGGGGCGCCATGTGCGCGACCTCGGCCTGCCGCGAAACGCGCTCGTCGCGGTGATCATGCGCGACGGAGAGGCGGTGCCGCCGCGCGGCTCGACCGTCGTCGAGGACGGCGACCGTCTGTACGTGCTCTCGCGGCGCGAGAGCCGGACCACCGTCGAGCGCCTCTTCGCGACGTGGGACTGACCCCTTGTAGAGTCGCCGCGTGGAGGCCGTTGCAGACCGCACCGCCGCTGCGACGGCCCGCGAGGCGCTCGCGAGCGTCCGCTACGGCGAACGCGGCATCGTCCAGCTGCTCGGGGACGACGGGCCCGGCGCCGACGAGCCCGACGTGCCCGAGCTCGAGCGGCGCCTGCCCGATGTGCCGCTCGCGACGGTCGTGCGGCTGCTCCTGCTGCAACGGCCCGTGCGCGAGGCGGACGCGAACCGCGCGCTCGGGCCCGACGGCACCGAGGCGATCGTCGCGCTCGGCCTGGCCGAGCGGAACGGCAAGCATCTCGAGCCGCGCGGGCGGATCATGCCCGCCGAAGGGCTCCTGCTCGCATGCGACCCGTTCCCGAGCGGATCAGCCGACCCGCCGGGCTACGTCGCCGCGTACACGCCCACCGCATCCTGGTGCGCGTCGCTGACACCGCGCCGGCAGGTCGAGCGAGCGCTCGACGTCGGCACCGGGAACGGCGCGCAGGCGCTGCTCGCCGCCAGGCATGCGAGCCACGTGATCGCGACGGACGTGAACCCGCGGGCTCTCGCGTTCACATCGCTGAACGCGGCGCTCAACGGCTTCGACAACGTCGAGACGCGGCTCGGCAACCTCTTCGCGCCGGTCGCAGGCGAGACGTTCGACCTCGTCACCTGCAACGCGCCGTACGTGATCTCGCCCGAGACGAAGTGGCAGTACCGGGACGGTGGGCTGCCGGCAGACGAGTTCTCGGCCCGCGTCGTCGAAGGCGCAGCGTCCGTGCTCGCCGACGACGGCTACGCGACGCTGCTCGTCAGCTGGCTCGCGGCCTCCGAGGACGATCCGGACGGGCGCGTCCTCGAGTGGGTCGAGGGCACTCGCTGCGACGCATGGGTGCTCGGGCTCACGGGCGCCGACCCGCTCGAGCACGCGTCGACGTGGAACGACCACCTCGTCGACGACCACGCCGCGCTCGGCGAGGCGCTCGACGACTGGACGGCGTACTTCCACGAGCTCGGCGTCGGCTGGATCAGCGAAGGCGCCGTCCTGCTCCATCGACGTACGGGGCCCGCTCACCCGCCGCGCGTCGATCCCGCGTCCGCCGACGAGCTCGAGCACGCAGGCGAGCAGGTCGAGCGCGCGTTCGCGGCGCAGGCCTTCCTCGCCGGCCTCGAGAGCGAGGACGACCTGCTCGACGAGCCGCTGTCGCTGGCCGACGAGGTCTCGATCGAGACGCGGCTCGACCCGCACACCCGCGAGCGCGAGACGCGGCTGCTCCTGGACGAAGGGACGTATCCCGACGTCGAGTGCGCACCGGCGGTTGCCGATGCGCTGGCCGCACTCGACGGCTCGTCGACGCTTCGCGAGGGCATCGAGCGGCTCGGGCTCCCCCCAAAGGCGGATGCCGCCGTCCGCGCCGAAGCGCTCGATGCCCTGCGCGACCTGCTCGAGCTCGGGTTCGTCGAGCTCGACGACGACGCTTAGCCGTCAGATCCCGAGCGCGGCCGGAGCCTCGGGCTCGGGGTCGTAGACCGGCGTGTAGCCGAGCATCCGGCCGAGCGGCGCGCCCAGCGCGAGACCGGCGCGCTGCACCACGGTCGGCGGGAACGGCAGGCGGACGGTGTCGAAGTGCGCACGCGCGATCACCGCCAGGCGGAGCGGGCTCGGCATGCCCTTCCTGTTCGTCTTGCCGTCGGCGGCGAGCGCGAACATCGTCTCGAGCAGCGACTCGAACTGGAGCGCGGGCCGAACCTCGCACACGAAGTGCGCGACGCCGTCGCCGGCGTTCCAGAACCGGTGCGCGGTGCCGGCCGGCACCGTGATGCGCTCGCCCGGGCCGGCGATGCGCTTCTTGCGGCCGATCTTGAAGCCGACCGTCCCGGCGAGCACCTCGAAGCGCTCCTCCTGGCTGGGGTGGACGTGGGCCGCGGCGACGAAGCCGTTCGGCTGCACGTAGGTCTCGATCACGACGGCCTCCCCGCCGGTCTCCTGCGACGTCTTGCGAAAGACGATGCGCTCGCCGGTGACGGGGTTCTCGATGCTCTCTCCTGCACGGATCATCCGGGGATCTCCTTGGCTCTGGCCGCCACGGTGCGGCCGGTGCGAAGACGATCTGCCCGGGCACTTAAGATCGAGTTGGGGTCGGCTTAAGCAGTGAGCTTCGAAGAGATCGAGTTCCGCCTTCTCGGGCCGGTCGAGGTGCTGCGCGACGGCGAGCCCGTCGCGCTCGGCGCGCCCAAGCAGCGCGCGCTCCTGGCCGAGCTGCTCATGCACCGGGGCGAGGTGCTCGGCCGGGCGCACCTGATCGATGCGTTGTGGGGCGAGGCGGCCCCCGAGTCCGCCGCCGCGTCCCTCCAGGTGTACGTGCACGGGCTCCGGCGGGCGCTCGGCCCCGGCCGGATCGAGACGCACGGCGACGGCTACCGCATCGTCGCCGCGCCGGGCGAGCTCGACGTCGACCGCTTCGAGACGCTCCTCGACCGGGGTTCCCGTGCGCTTGCCGACGAGCGGGCGGCGACTGCCGCCGAGGACCTGCGCGCCGCGCTCGCCCTCTGGCGCGGGTCGGCGCTCGCGGGCCTCGGCGACCAGCCGGTCGCGCGCAGCGCAGTGGCGCTGGACGAGCGCCGCCTCGGCGCGCTCGAGCTCCGGAACGACGCCGAGCTCGAGCTCGGGCGGCACGACGTCGTGCTCGCCGACATCGACGAGCTGATCGCCGAGCATCCCTACCGCGAGCGGCTGCGCGAGCAGTGGATCCTCGCCCTCTACCGCGCAGGTCGTCAGAAGGACGCGCTCGACGCGTACCGGACGACCCGCGCCCTGCTGATCGACGAGCTCGGCATGGAGCCGGGACCCGCGCTGCAGGAGCTCGAGCGGGCTGTCCTGCGCCAGGATCCAGCGCTCACAGGGCCGGTACCGCGGCGCGCCCCGGCGACGCGGCTGCCGTCGCCCCCGACCCCGCTCGTCGGGCGCAGGCTCGAGGTGGCCGCGGTCAACGCCCTGCTGCGGCGGGAGGACGTCCGGCTCGTGACCCTCACCGGCCCCGGCGGTGTCGGCAAGACGCGGCTCGCACTCGCGGCGGCCGAGGAGATCGCGGGCGAGCTCGATGACGGCGCGGTCTTCGTCGACCTCGCACCGGTGAGCGACGCGGCGCTGGTCGCGGGGGTGATCGCGCAGGCGCTCGACGTCGCCGAGAGCGCCGCCGACCCGATCGCCGCTGCCTCGGAGCACCTGCACGGCCGGGCCCCGCTCGTGGTGATCGACAACTTCGAGCACCTGCTCGGCGCCGCCGTCGAGGTCGGGCGGCTGCTCGGCTCGGCAGCAGGGCTGAAGGTGCTCGCCACGAGCCGCGTGCCGCTGCGGCTGGCCGGCGAGCACGAGTATCCGGTGCCGGCGCTGGACCTCGACGACGCGATGCGCCTCTTCGCGGAGCGCGCCGAGGCCGTCGATCCCGGGTTCGCCGTGACCGACACGAACGTCGCGCACGTCGCCGATGTGTGCCGCCGGCTCGACGGGCTCGCACTCGCGATCGAGCTCGCCGCCGCCCGCACGCGCGTGCTCCCGCCGGCGGCGCTCGCCGAGCGGCTCGGCCGTGCCCTCGATCTGCTCACCGAAGGCGCACGGGACGTCCCCGAACGGCAGCGGACCCTCCGCGCGACGCTCGACTGGAGCTACCGGCTCCTCTCCGGGCCGGAGCGCGCACTGCTCGCGCGGCTGTCGGTCTTCGCCGGCGGCCTGACGCTGGAGGCGGCGGAGGCGGTGATCGGAGGCAGTGTGCTCGACGACCTCGCAGCGCTCCTCGACAACAACCTGCTCCGCCGGACGGCAGCCGACACTCCGCGCTTCGCGATGCTCGAGACGATCCGCGAGTACGCGGCCGAGCAGCTCGAGGCGAGCGGCGAGCACCGCCTCTATGCACGGCGCCACGCCGAGCACTTCGTGGTGATCGCCGAAGCCGCCGGCGCGGCGATCGTCGCCGCCCGTCCCGGGTACGAGCAGAGCCTCGACGCGCTCGCGGCGGATCACGACAACCTGCGCGCGGCGCTCGCGTTCAGCGTCGAGACCGGCGATGCCGAGCTCGAGGGACGGCTCGTGGTGGCGCTGCGGTGGTTCTGGGTGGTGCGCGGCTTCTCGAACGAGGCCCGCTCCGCGTTCGAGCGCGCGATCGCCGACACGGAGAGCGCGGACGACCGGCTGCGGGCGAGGGTGCTGGCGGACGGTGCGACGTTCCCGTACCGGCAGGGCGACCTGGCCGAGGCGCGGCGGCTCTGGAGCGAGGCGCTCGCGCTCTACCGGGGTCTCCGGGACGACGACGGCATCGCGCGCTGCATCGCCGACCTCGGCGCGGTCTCCAGCACGGAGGGCGATCTCGACGGCGCGGCGGCCGCGTTCGAGGAGAGCCTTCCGCTGTTCGAGGCGCTCGGGAACCACCAGCGTGCGGCGATCGCGCTGGCCAACCTCGCCGCGATCGCAGAGCTCCGCGGCGACATGGAGACGGCCGCCGAGTTCGGCGAGCGTGCCGTCGCCGCGCAGCGGGCGCTCGGCGACCTCGACGGGCTCGCGATCTCGCTGCACAACCTCGCACGAGCGCGCATTGCACTCGGCGAGCTCGCCGTCGCGCGCACGCTCCTCGACGAGGCGTTCGCATTGGCCGACCGCCTCGGATACCGGGAGGTGATCGCCTACGCCCTCGAGACGTCTGCCGAGCTCGCATTCGGCGCCGGGCGGCACGAGCGTGCGGCCCGTCTGCTCGGGGCGGCCGCGGAGCTGTTCGCCGCGATCGGGGTCGAGCTGAGCGGCAGCGAGCGCGAGGGATCCGACCGGACGCTCGCCGCACTCGAGGAGTCGCTCGGCGCGGAGCAGGTGCAGACGCTCGTCTCCCGGGGGCGCGAGCTCGATCTCGCCGATGCGGTCGGCGAGGCGCTCGACCGCAACTAGCCCCGGTCCAGACATACGGCCGGTGTGGCGCCGAGGGCAGGGGTTTAGACCAGGTGTGCGCGTCGTGAGCGGCGCGCAGGTCAGCAATGCCAACGCTCCGCCTCAACGACCCGGCGCTCGCCGACGACCTGCTCGTCGAGCTGCGCAGCCACGGAGACATCCTCGCCGAGGAGATCGGGCCGGGGTCGATCCGTGTCAGCGTCCTCGGCTCGTATTCGGCCGAGGGCATGCGCGTCGCGATCTACCTCCACGTCCGCGCCTGGGAAGCGGCGCAGCGCGCGAAGGGCATCGACGTCCGCGTCGAGCTCGACTGAGAACCTCTAACTTCTCCTTCGTGGCGCAGGCGGCGCTCCAGGGTCTCCACGTCGTCGACCTCTCGCGCGTGCTTGCCGGCCCGCTCCTCGCGCAGACGCTCGGCGACCTCGGCGCCGACGTGGTGAAGATCGAGTCGCCGGCCGGGGACGACACGCGGCGGTGGTCGCCGCCCGCCGACGCCGAGGGCCGTGCGACCTACCACCACGCCGCCAACCGCAACAAACGCTCGATCGCGCTCGACCTGAGCGACGACACCGGCCGGGAGCTCGCGCGCCGCCTGTGCGAGCGCGCAGACGTGGTCGTCGCCAACTTCAGGCCGGGCACGCTCGAGCGGTTCGGCATCGGTTACGACGCGGTCTCCGCTTCGAACGCGCGGGTCGTCTACTGCGAGATCACCGGCTTCGGCGAGGCGGCCGGCGCCTCGCTCCCGGGCTACGACCCGCTCGTCCAGGCCGTGGGCGGCCTGATGAGCGTCACCGGCCCATCGGACCGGCCGTCGAAGACGGGCGTCGCGATCGTCGACGTCGTGACCGCGCTCTACGCCTCGACCGCCGTCCTCGCGGCACTGCTCGCGCGGACGCGAAGCGGCCGCGGGCAGCGCCTGACGGTCAACCTGCTCCACGCGAACCTCGCCATGCTCGCGAACCAGTCGACCGGCTGGCTCGGCAGCGGCGTCGTGCCGCAGCGCCTCGGCAACGTCCACCCGAGCATCGAGCCGTTCGCCACCTACCAGGCGGCCGACGGCGAGCTGATGATCTGCGCCGGCAACGACGGCCAGTTCGCCCGGCTGGCCGAGGTGATCGGCGCGCCGGAGCTCGCGGCCGACGAGCGGTTCCGGACGAACCAGTCGCGGGTCGCGCACCGCGCCGAGCTGACGTCCCTGCTCGAGTCGCAGCTCGCCGGGCGCCCTCGCGCCGACTGGCGAGACGCACTGAGCGCGGCGGGCGTCCCCGCGGGAGCGGTGCAGGGCCTCGACGAGGCGTTCTCGCTGGCGGACGCCCTCTCGCTCGACGTCGTCGACGAGACGGACGGCGTCCGAACCGTCTCGTTCCCGGTCCGCCTCTCTCGCACGCCGGCGACGACGCGCCTGCGCCCGCCGGACCTCGACGAGCACGGAGACGAGCTCAGAGCGAGATCTTGACGTCCGCGCCCGCGCGCTTGAGCAGCGCGGAGAACGGGCAGCCCTCGTCGGCCTTCGCGATCGCCTCGCGCAGCGAGGGCTCGTCGAGCCCGTCGACCTCGGCGGAGACGGTGACGTTCGAGCCGACGATCTGATGGCCCTGCCCCTCGACCTCGTCCATCACGATCTGACAGTCGACGACGAGCCTGCCGGGCGGCGTCCCGGCCTGAACGAGCTCGGTCGCCAGCGACATCGTGAAGCAGCCGCCGTGGGCGGCGGCGAGCAGCTCCTCCGGGCTCGTCCTCCCCTCCGGGCTGCCGATCCGGGTCGCCAGGCTGTACGGCAGGTCGGCGAAGGCGCCCGACGCGGCCGCGATCCGCCCCTGCCCGCGGGCGACGTTGCCCTCCCACACGACCTGCGCGTTCCGCTCGATCCTGGGCACCTAGGCCTCCACCTCCGCGGCGTCGGGGACGACGGCCGGCGTGCCGTCGGGGTAATACGCCTCGGCCGGCGAGCCGGCCGGGCGGAACACGCCGAGCAGCCGCAGCTCGGTGTCGCCGGTGTTCGCCAGGCAGTGGACGAGGCGCGCCGGCAGATGCACGCAGCTGCCCGGCCGGAGCGGCGCGGTCTCGCCGCCGATGTGCAGCTCCCCCTCCCCCTCGAGGATGTAGATCACCTCGTCGTACGTGTGGAAGTGGTCGGGCGCGCGCCCCGGCGGCACGAGGCCGATGAACTGGGTCGCCGAGGCGCAGCCGAGCTCGGGCCGCGCGCCGAGCACGAACTGCCTGCCCGCGGTCGCCGAGCCCTTCTCCTCCTCGGCCAGGTCGCGCACCCCGAAGGGCGCCGAGGCCGGCGGCGGGTCGTGGACGAGCACCGAGAGCACGCGGACTCCGGCGGCCGACCAGCTGGTCCCGCTCGCGAGGAACGCTGCCGTGCCCGGGCGCAGCGCATGCCGCTCCGCGCCGACCTCGAGCTCGCCCTCACCGGCCAGCACGTAGAGCACCTCGTCGGCCGGCTCGTGGCGCTCGCCGCCCGACAGCTCGACCACGCGCTGCGTGAGCAGCTCGCCCGAGTGCAGGCGCCCGTCCGGCCGGTCGTCGGCGTGGATCGCGTACCGCATCGTCCGTAACCTACGTGCATGGGAAACCTCGAGCTGGTGCAACGCTCCTACGACTCGTTCGCACGCGACGACCTCGACGGCGTGCTCGCGGACATGCATCCCGAGATCGAGTGGCACCAGGCGCAGGGGCTGCCGCACGGCGGCTACTACCGCGGCGTCGACGAGGTGCGCCGCAACATCTTCGACCCGCTGGACGCCGAGTGGTGGGACGAGTTCACGGCCGACCCGGACGAGTTCCTGGACGCCGGGGACGAGGTGGTCGTCCTCGGCCGCTACCGCGGGACGGCCAAGCAGACCGGGAGGGCGCTGGACGTCCCGTTCGTCCACATCTGGAGCATCCGGGACGGCAAAGCCGTCCGTTTCCGCCAGTTCCTGGACACCGCCGGCTGGGTCGAGGCACTCGGGAGCGCCTGAGGATTTGATCATTGACACCCGCGGCCGGGGGGTTGAGGATTCTGGCCGCGGTGGCGACTGGCGCGAACCAACGAACCGTCGCCGACGTCTAACGGTAGGACAGGTCGACCCCCCGACGTCCCCATGCAAGGAGGATTTTGATGAAGAAAGGCATCGGCCTCGCTCTCGTGGTGCTGATCACCGCGGTGGCGGCCGCCAGTGCGCAGGGCGCGCATCGCCAGTTGCAGGCGGCCTCGGCCGCGGGCGTCAGCTGCACGAGCACGCTGAAGCTGGCGATGGTCACGCCGCTGACAGGTGGAGCCGGGTTCCTCGGCACCGAGCAGCTGAGCTGGGCGAAGTACGCTGTGGCGACTCTCCCCAAGACGATGGGGCTGAAGATCCAGCTGCTCCAGGGCGACACCCCGGTCGAGCAGGGCGCGGCACCGGCTCTGACGCTGGCCCAGAAGTACGCCGCCGACCCGAGCGTCGTCGGGATCATCGGCCCGTCCACCTCGGGTGACGCCGAGGCGTCGGCCCAGACCTACTACCACGCCGGCATCGCGCAGATCTCGCCGTCGGCGACCGACATCCCGCTGACCTACACGGTCAACGGCAAGAAGCTCGGTACTCCGGCGTTCTTCCGGGACGTTCCGGCGAACAACATCGAAGGCCCGTCGATCGCCGCGTACATCACGAACAACTTGAAGGCGAAGAACGTCGTCGTCTTCGACTTCCAGGAGCCCTACTCGCAGGGCCTGGCGGCGTCGATCAGCACGTACCTGACGAAGCACGGCGTCAACGTGTCCCACCTCTCGGCGCCGAACACCACGACGGACTACTCGGCGTACGTGACGAAGGTGCCGAGCAACACCGACGTCGTCGTGTTCCCGACGCAGCAGCCGCCGGCGGCGCAGACGTTCGCCGAGCAGCTCGTGGAGCAGGGCAAGAAGGCCGTCGTGTTCGGCGGTGACGGTGCGGACGCACCCGCGCAGTTCAACCATCCGGGCGACTACGTGGCGAACTTCGCTCCCGACATCAGCGGCATTCCGTCCGACGCCGGGATCATCGCCGGCTGGCAGAAGGCCAACCCCAAGGCGACGCTGGGCTCCTTCGGCCCGCCGACCTACGGTGCGGTGCAGATCATGTTGAACGCGATCAAGATCGCGTGCGCGAAGGACCACGGCATGCTCAAGCGGGCCGATGTCTACCGCAACATGAAGAAGGTGACGATCAAGAACTGGATCCTCGGCGGGACGTTCAAGTGGTCGACGAAGACCAACGACCCCCTGAACGCCCACTTCTTCATCTTCCAGATCCAGCCGAACGGAAAGTACAAGCTCGTCAACAACTAGCTCGTAGAACCTCGAAGGGGGCAGTCCGGTCTCTCGCCGGGCTGCCCCCTTCATTCCGGAGTTAGTCTGGCGCGCCATGCAATTCTTCATCCAGCTCACTCTCGACGGCCTGACGATCGGCAGCGTCTACGCGCTGGTCGCCCTCGGCTACACCCTCATCTACGGCGTCCTGAAGCTCCTGAACTTCGCGCACGGCGACGTCTTCATGGTCGGCTCGTTCATCGGGTACGGCGTGCTCCAGGCGCTCGGCGGCGCATCCAACCCGATGGTTCCGGTCTGGCTGCTGCTCCTGCTGGTCACGGGCGCGGCAATGATCGGATGCTCGGTCCTGGGCGTCGTCATCGAGCGCTTCGCCTACCGCCCCCTGCGTGACGCGCCTCGCATCGCGCCGCTCATCAGCGCGCTCGGAGTGTCGTTCTTCCTGGCCAACTCGATGCAGCTGCTGTTCGGGGCACAGCAGTTCAACTACGCCTCGTACAACCTGAGCGGCGGAGCGCTCTACTTCCGCGGCTTCGACCTCGACGGCGTGCACGTCCCGCTGCTGCGGATCATCACGATCGGCGCGGCGTTCGTCTTGATGGTCATTCTCTGGTTCCTCGTCAACCACACGCGCACCGGCAAGGCGATGCGCGCGACCTCGTTCGACCGCGAGGCGGCTTCGATGCTCGGGATCGACATCGACCACGTGATCGTGTTCACGTTCGTGCTCGGCTCTGCGCTGGCGGGTGCAGCCGGCGTGATGTTCGCGCTCCGTGTGCCGACGTTCGCCGCCGTCGGCTTCACCACGGGGCTGAAGGGCTTCACCGCGGCCGTGATCGGCGGCATCGGCTCGATCCCGGGTGCGATGGTCGGAGGGATCCTGCTCGGGTGCGCCGAGTCGTACACCGCCGGCTACTGGACGACCGCGTGGAGCGACCTCGTCGTCTTCACGATCCTGATCCTGTTCATGATCTTCCGGCCGCGCGGGCTCTTCGGCCGGGTTGACATCCGGAAGGTATGACGTGAGCGAGCTCACGCCTCCCACGCCTCCGCCCGTCGACCCGAGACCCGAACCGGCCGCGGGGCCTGCGGTCGGGCGCGACGAGTGGGTTGCGCGCGAGGGCGAGCGGCGCGCCGCTCGTCATCCGTGGATCGGCACGGCCGAGGCACGGCTCCGCCTGGTCCCGTGGTGGGCCTGGCTGGCCTTGTTCGTCGCCGCCGGGGCACTGATGCCGGCGTTCGAGTCGAGCGGATACGTACGCCTCGTCGCCTTCGAGACCGTGATCTACATGGTGCTCGCCCTCGGGCTGAACCTCATCGTCGGTTGGGCCGGTCTGCTCGATCTCGGCTACATCGCGTACTTCGGAGTCGGCTCGTACGTCTACGCGATCTTCGATTCGTCGAAGTTCGGCTACCACGTGCCCACGATCATCCTGATCCCGGCGGCCACGATCATCGGCGCGCTCGTCGGGCTCTGCGTCGGGCTCCCGTCACGCCGCCTCTCGGGCGACTACCTGGCGATCATGACGCTGTTCTTCCTCGAGCTGTTCGAAACGGTCGCCACCAACGGCAACCAGATCTTCGGCCACGACATCACCGGGGGGTCGTTCGGGATCTCGGGCGTCTCGCCCCTCAGCTTCCTCGGGCACCGCCTCGCGGTGCAGCACCAGGGCATCTTCGCGGTCTCCTACTACTACGTCGCGATCGTGATGTTCGTGATCATCTTCGTCGCGCTGCGCTTCACGAACCTGTCGCGCACCGGGCGTGCGTGGCGCTCACTCCGCGAAGACACACTGGCGGCAGAGGTGATGGGCATGCCGGTGAACTGGCTGAAGCTCCTGAGCTTCGCCACGGGCGCCGGGGTCGCGGCGTTCGCCGGCACGGTGACGACGGCGCTCAACGCCAGCGTCTATCCGCTCAACTTCTCGCCCGTGGTGATGATCACCATCTACGCGATGGTGATCCTCGGCGGCATCGGCAGCCAGTGGGGCGCCGTGCTCGGGGCGATCCTCATCAGCGTCCTGCTGCAGGTCCTGCAGAACCCGGGACAGGCCCGCGCCCTGTTCTACCTCGGCGTGATCGTCGGCGTGATCGCGATGTTCCGCTTCTCGCTGAGGCTCGCGGCGGTCGTCGCCGCGACGGCCGTCTTCGGCGTGGTCGTCCACGCCGTCGCCGCGTCCTACCACCACTCGTGGGTCGACGGTGCGCACGGCGGCGTCGCCGGCGTGCTCGGGCACTGGGTCGTCGTCCCGGTGCAGCTGGCGCCCTGGGTCGGTCAGGTGGCCTACTTGCTGCTCCTGATCGGGATGCTCTGCGTCACCCAGCTCCGTGGCTGGCTGCGCATCATCGCCTTGCCCCCCACGCTCTACCTCGCCGGGTTCGTGTGGGAGAACCTCATGATCCCGAACCCCGGCCCGGCCCGGTACATCATCCTCGGGCTCCTGCTGATCGTGCTGATGATCGTGCGCCCGAACGGCCTCCTGGGCGAGAGACGGGTCGAGATCACCTGATGGGCGAGCGGCTGCTCGAGATCGACAAGGTCTCGCTCGCGTTCGGAGGCCTCACCTCCGTCTCGGGCCTCGACCTCCACGTCGACGAGGGCGAGATCGTCAGCGTGATCGGGCCCAACGGCGCCGGGAAAACGACGCTCTTCAACCTGATCACCGGCATCTACAACCCCGACGAAGGCGACATCCGCGTCGCGGGACAGAGCATCGTCGGCCTGCAGCCGCACGAGATCACCGGGCTCGGGATCGCTCGGACGTTCCAGACTCTGCGCCTGTTCCTGAACATGACCGTCAAGGAGAACGTGATGGCTGCCGCCTACGGCCATACGAAGGCGGGGATCTTCCGGTCCATGCTCAGGACCCCCGGCATGCGGCGCGAGGAGCGGGCGATCAGTGAGCTCGCCGAGCAGAAGCTCGCGTTCTTCGGGCAGCGGCTGATGGGGTACCGGTGGAACCAGCCTGCGTACTCGCTCTCGTACGCGAACCGTAGGAGGCTCGAGATCGCGCGCGCGACGGCGACGAATCCGAGGTTGCTGCTGCTCGACGAGCCGGCCGCGGGGATGAACCCGGTCGAGACGCACGAGATAACCGAGCTGATCGGCCAGCTGCGGAGCGAGGGCGGCTACACGATCCTCGTGATCGAGCACGACATGCACGTCGTCGAGGGAATCTCGGACCGAGTCGTGGCGCTCGACCACGGCGTCAAGATCGCCGAAGGCTCCTTCACGGAGGTCGCGACCGACCCGTTGGTGGTCGAGGCGTACCTCGGCCTCGGGACGATGGACACGAAATGAGCGTATCGGCGGCGACGACACCGGACGCCCCGCTGCTCGAGCTCGACAGTGTCGACACCTACTACGGGCAGATCCACATTCTCCAGGGCCTGTCGCTGAAGGTGCGCGCGGGCGAGCTCGTGTGCCTGCTCGGCGGCAATGCATCGGGCAAGTCGACCACGCTGAAGACGATCCTCGGCATCGTGCGCCCGCGGAACGGGAAGGTTCGCGTAGCGGGCGAGGACGTGACCCGCAAGCCGACGAGCTACCGCATCGCGCGCGGGCTCGCCATCGTCCCCGAGAACCGCCGACTGTTCGCCCCGATGACGGTGCTCGAGAATCTCGAGCTCGGCGCGTACCTCCGCGGCGGCGGAGACCGCGAGGACTTCGACCGCGTCTACGGGCTCTTCCCGCTGCTGCACGAGCGCCGCTCTCAGCTGGCCGGCACGCTCTCCGGGGGTGAGCAGCAGATGGTGGCGATGGGGCGCGCCCTGATGTCCCGCCCGAAGCTGCTGCTGATGGACGAGCCGTCGATGGGCCTGGCGCCAATCCTGGTCGAGCGGAACTTCGAGATCATCAAGCAGGTGCACGAGTCCGGTGTTGCGATCCTCGTCGTCGAGCAGAATGCGAATGTGTCCCTCTCGATCGCAGACCGCGGCTACGTGCTCTCGACCGGCCGCCTCGTACTCGAGGGCGCCGCATCGGAGCTGCGCGAGAACGAGGATCTCCGGAAGGCATACCTTGGCCGTTGACGTGACGACCGTCCCGGCCCGCTGCCGCCACCGGTTCCCGATCTTCGAGCGGCTCGTCTACGTCAACTCCTGTTCGCAGGGCGCCCTCTCCGACGCAGTGCGCGCGGCCTACCTCGACTACCTCGAGGGCTGGGACGACCGCGGCGCGCCGTGGGACTACTGGGTCGAGCGCTCCGAGTCCGCCCGCGCCTCGTTCGCGCGTCTCGTCGACGCCCAACCGGACGACGTCGCCGTGACCACATCGGTCTCGGCGGGCGTGAGCGCGCTCGCCAGCGCGATCGACTTCGAGGCGAGGCAGCGGGTCGTGATCTCCGACTTCGAGTTCCCGACGATCGGCCAGATCTGGCACGCGCAGCAGGCGCGCGGCGCCGAGGTGACGATCGTGCGCGCCGACGGCCCCGAGATCCCGCTCGAGCGGTTCGAGGAGGCGATCGACGAGCGGACGGCGATCGTGTCGGTCACTGCCGTCTGCTACCGGAACGGCGCGCGGCTCCCGGTCGAGGAGATCGCGCGGATCGCGCACGAGCGCGGGGCGCTGGTGGTGCTCGACGCCTACCAGGCGGCCGGCACCTACCCGCTCGACGTCGAGTCGCTCGGCGTCGACGTCCTGGCCGCCGGCGTCCTCAAGTACCTGCTCGCGTCGGCGGGCCTCGCATTCATGTGGGTGCGCCCGGGCCTGGCCGAGCGGCTTCTCCCGACGCAGACCGGCTGGTTCGCCGACCGCGACATCTTCGAGATGGATCACACCGACTATTCGCCGGCACCGAACGCGCGGCGGTTCCAGTCGGGCACGCCGCCGATCCCGGCGATCTACGGCGGCATCGCAGGCATGGAGCTGATGCAGGAGATCGGGATCGCGGACACGCGGGACCACGTCCTCGCGCTGACCGACCGCCTGATCGAAGGCGTCGATGCGCTGGGCGGGATCGTCCCGACCCCGCG
>DATIXY010000037.1:0-42516 GCA_035518115.1 Gaiellaceae bacterium
CGTCGAGGCGCACCGGCGCGTCGCCTACGTCGCGGGCGAGCCGACCCTGTGGCCGCAGCTGACCGGCGCAGAGACGCTCGACTATCTCGCGAGCCTGCACGGAGGGACGGACTCGGCCTATCGCGAGGCGCTCGTCGAGCGGTTCCAGTTCGAGCCGGGCCGTCGTGTCCGCGCGCTCTCGAAGGGAAACCGCCAGAAGATCCAGCTGATCGCCGCCTTCGCGACCCGGGCGGAGCTGCTTGTCCTCGACGAGCCGACGAGCGGGCTTGACCCGCTGATGGAGATCGCGTTCCGCGAGACCGTCGCCGAGGCGAAGGCCCGCGGGCAGACCGTCTTTCTCTCCTCGCACATCCTCAGCGAGGTCGAGGCGCTCTGCGACCGGGTCGGAATCCTGCGCGAGGGGCGGCTCGTCGACCAGGGGACGCTCGCGGAGCTTCGGCACCTCTCGGCCCACACGCTGGACGTGACGTTCGCGGGACCGCGGCCGCAGATCCCGGAGCTTCCCGGGATTCATGCGTCGATCGTGGACGGAAGCTCGATGCGGTTCGAGGTGGCCGGCGAGCTGACAGCCCTGCTCGCCGAGCTCGCGAAGCACGACGTCACGTCGCTGACGAGCCGCCAGCCGTCGCTGGAGGAGATCTTCCTGCACCACTACGACGGGTCGGGCGGGGCACCGGTCGCGTGAGGGCGGCCGGGGCGATCTTCCGCCGGGCGCTGGTCGACGGAAAGGTCGTGACGGCGTCGTTCGCCGTCGTGTTCGCGGCGATGGGCTTCGCCAACGCGGTCGGCTACCGGCGGACCTATCCGACGACGCGCGAGCGGCTCGAACTGGCGCGGACGTTCGGCCTGAACAAGGCGGTGCAGCTCTTTTACGGCCGCCCGCACGACCTGCTCACGGTCGGAGGCTATGCGGGTTGGCGTCTCGCCGGGTTCGGCTCGATCCTGGCTTCGGCGTGGGCGGTGTTCGCCGTCGTGCGGGTGCTTCGCGCGGAGGAGGATCACGACCGGCAGGACCTGGTGCTGGCGAATCCCGTCTCGAGGCGGCATGCGTACGCGGCGGCCCTCGCGGCGGTCGCAGCCGCGGCGGTGATCCTCTGGCTCGTGGCGATGCTTGCGCTCGTCGCGGCCAGCCTCCCCGTCGGCGGCTCGGCGTACCTCGCCCTCGTCACGATCTCACCGGCGGCCGTGTTCGCGGGCGTCGCCGCCGTCGCGAGCCAGATCGGGGCGACCAGGCGGGTGGCCCTCCAGCTCTCGCTCGGCGTGCTCGGCGTCGCCTACCTGCTACGTGTCGTCGCCGACATCGCCGGGGGCGCAGGGGCCGTGCGCTGGGCCACTCCGCTCGGCTGGGTCGAGGAGCTCCGCCCCTTCGCGCAGCCCAACCCGGCGCCGCTGCTGCTGCTCGGCCTCGCCGCCGCAGTGCTGCTGGTGGTCGCGGGCGCGATCGTCACGAGGCGTGACATCGGCAACGGCTTGTTGCCGGCGCACGACACCGCGCCCCCGCGGCTCGGCCTTCTGCGGAGCCCCGGCACGGAGGCGCTGCGCGCCGAGCGGGGAAGCCTCGCTGCCTGGGCGCTCGGGATCGGGACGTTCGCGGTGACGGTCGGCGTCCTGTCGACGGCCTTCTCGAAGGCGAACATCTCGACCGCACTCGAGCACGAACTGCGGAAGCTCGGCGGTACATCGATCGTCACGCCGGCCGGTGCGCTCGGCTTCTACTTCGTCTTCTTCGTCCTCCTGCTCAGCCTGTTCGCGTGCTCGCAGGTGGCATCCGCCCGCCGCGAGGAGGCGGACCAGCGGCTGGAGCTGCTGCTCGCACTGCCGGTCGGGCGGGCACGCTGGCTCGGCGGGCGGGTCGTGCTCGCCACCCTCGCGACCGCCGCCCTGGCCATGGTCGCAGGGGTGCTCGCCTGGATCGGTGCGGCGATCGAGCACGCCGGGGTCAGCCTGCCGCGGCTGATCGGGGCCGGTGCGAACACGCTCCCGGCGGCGCTCTGCTTCCTCGGCCTCGGGCTGCTCGCCTTCGGCCTCGCCCCCCGCGCGAGCGTGGGGATCGCCTACGGCCTGGTCGTGGGGGCATTCCTCCTGCAGCTGTTCGGCGCGCTCGTCGGCGCCCCGGGCTGGGTGCTCGACCTGTCGCCGTTCAGCCACGTCGCCGCCGTGCCCGGCGCTCCGTTCCGCGCCGGCGCGGCGGCTGTGATGGTGGCGGTCGGGCTGGCCGCCGCCGCCCTCGCGTTCGCGTCGTTCGCGCGACGCGACCTGTACGCCGGCTAGACGACCGAGCCGGCGGAGAAGCCGCAGGGCCGATCGGTAGGGCCGCGGATGCCGGAGGCCGCGCCCCCGTGTGACGCTCGCGGCGAAAGGAGGAGTCGTGGCGATCGGCCGGGTGCGCGTGCTGGCTTCGCCGTCCAACGAGGGGTCGTCAGGGCTCGTGCAGGGCTGGCGGCGACTCGGCCTCGCCGCGGAGCTCCAGTCGGGCGCCGACGCGCTCCGGACGGCGGGGCCCGGCGACGTCGTGGTCGGCAGGCTCGACGTGCTCCCGGGGCTCGACGGCGTCGAGCCGGGCCTGCTCGCCCTGCTCCTGCTCGAGCGGCGCGGCATTCGCGTGGTCAATCCCGCCGACGCGCTGCTCGCGGCGCACGACAAGCTCCGCTCCGCGGCGCTGCTCGGCGCGTCGGGGCTCCCGCATCCGAGGACGGAGCTGTTGAGGAGCGGTGCGGGGGCGCCGGCGCTCGGCGCGCCGTGCGTCGTCAAGCCGAGGTTCGGAAGCTGGGGCCGGGACGTGTTCCGCTGCGTGAGCGACGAGGAGCTCGAGGCCTGTCTCGAGGAGATTCGAGAGCGTCCGTGGTTCCACCGCCACGGCGCACTCGTCCAGGAGCTGCTGCCGCTGCACGGGAGCGACCTGCGCGTGATCGTCGCGGGCGGCAGGGTCGTGGGCGCAGCCGAGCGCATCGCCCGAGCCGGCGAGTGGCGGACGAACGTCTCGGTCGGCGGTTCGCTGCGGCCGTTCGAGCCCGACGACGATGCGGCGGAGCTCGCCCGCACGGCCGCCGCGGTCGTCGGCGCGGACCTCGTCGGCGTCGACCTCTTCCCGGTCGGCTCCGGTTACGTCGTGCTCGAGCTGAACGGCGCCGTCGACTTCGACGAGCGCTATGCGCTTGCGGGTGGGAGCGTGTTCGGCGAGGCTGCTACCGCGCTCGGCTTGACCGGTCAGAGCCGGGATGCGTGGCGGCGTTCCACGTGCGTCTCCGTGCGCCACCCGAGCTCGGCCGTGTCGACCGAGACGACTCCGGGCACGAGGGCGACGTAGACCGGCACCAGCTCGGCGACCGTGCGCGTCTCGACGACGCCCGTCAGCGTGACCTCGCCGTCCTCGACGGCGAGGTCGACGGTCGCCGGGTCGATCCACAGCGTGTCCAGCAGCACCTCGCTGCGGATCTGCTCGAGCAGATCGGCGTCGGACCGTGCAAACGCTCGCACGATGTCGGTGCGGGTCACGATCCCGACGAGCGCTCCCCGGTCGACGACAGGAAGCCGGTTGACCGACCGCCGGACCATCAGGCGCGCTGCTTCGGCGACCGTGCACCGCGGATCGACCGTCACCGCGGGGTGGGACATGGCATCGGCTGCCGTCCGGGCACCGCGCTTCATCTCGAGTGCTTCGTCGTCGCCGAACAGCCAGTTCGACGGATGTTCGTGACGGGCGAGCCCGGCGGCGGCTTTCACCAGCACGTCGCCTTCCGACACGATCCCGAGCACCTTCCCGCTGTCGGCGACCACCGGCACGCCGGAGAAGGCGTGCTCGAGGAGGAGCCGGGCGACCGTCTTCAGCGAGGTCGACGGCGAGACGCCGACGACCTCGCGGCTCATGATCTCCTCGACCCTCATCGGTGCGCGCCCCGGCCTTTCGCCCTGATCGTCGTGTCGCTGCCGGGGAAGAACAGGCTCTCGCGGCCGTCGTCCCAGCGCACGCGGAAGTGGGGGCGCTCCACGCCGCCGAGCACCTCGATCACCTCGCCGATCTGCTCCGACTCGCCGACGCGGTGGCCGGAGACGATCACGAGATCACCGGGCGCCGCCGTGGTCACGCTCTTCGTGGTCGGCATCTCGTCCTCCTCGCTCGTCACTGTCGTGAGGCTTGCGCCGGCGGGCGTTGCAGGCATCCGGCCCTCCGCCGATCTGCGTCGCGGCCAAGTACGGACACGACGAGGTGGGGGCAGCGCTCCGGGTGCTGCGGGAAAGGCGTAGTTCCCCGCACCGGCCCAGGTGCATTTCCCGATGTGGCCGCGAGCGCCGCGCGCGACCCTTCGGGTACTCGGGCGCTCTGCGCGCCCGTCCCGGTCACTCAGACCGAGAAGGAGGAGACCATGGTCAGACGTAGGAGACGCAGAGCTGTCGGCTGGCTCCTCGTTGCCGTTGGCGCAGTCGCCGTGATCGCGGCGTTCGGCACCGGCGGCGCAGGCGCCACCTGGCAGGCCAAGTCGTACCCGCGCGCACAAACGCTCATCACGAGCGGCACGCAGTGGGGGAACATCGCGGGGATGAACCCGTATGTCGGCAACAACGCCGCCGGCATGATCGGGCTCGTCAACGAGACCCTCCTTCGGTACGACCCGCTGCACAACACGTACATCAGCTGGCTGGCGAAGAGCACGAAGTGGTCCGGCCCGAAGCAGTACACGGTCGTTGTGCGGTCCGGCGTCAAGTGGTCCGACGGCAAGGCGTTCACGGGCAGCGACGTGGCGTTCAACGTCAACCTCGCCCGCTTCAACACCTCACGCTGGAACAACCTCTACCAGAACCTGAAGTTGCCGATCCAAGTCAAGGGCAACTCGGTGATCTTCAACTTCAAGGGGACGCCGAACTACGTCCAGTGGCAGAACATGATCTGGAACATGCCGATGATCAGCCCCGTCCAGGGCAAGACGATCAAGACGGCGCAGGACCTCACCACCTACAACCCGCACAATCCCATCGGGACGGGCCCGTACAAGCTGGACACCTCCGGCTATGACGTGACGACCCGTGTCGTCTGGGCGAAGCGCGACCACTGGTGGGCGTCCGACCAGGGAGTGTCTCCGGCACCGGCACCGAAGTACATCATCGACCTCGTCAACACGAGCAACACGAACAGCCTCGCCGCCGTGCTCGCAGGCGTCGAGGATCTGAACAACAACTACCTGCCCGGCGTCAACAAGCTCGTCGACTCCGGAAAGGTTCAGACGTTCTTCCCGAGGGCGCCGTACATGCTCTCGGCGAACACCGCGTGGCTTGAGCCGAACACGACGAGAGTCCCGCTGAACGACCCGGTCTTCCGTAAGGCGCTCGCGATGTCGATCAACATCAATCAGATCGTCACGGACGACTACCAGAACCTGGTCTTGAAGGCGAGCCCGACGGGCTTGCTGCCGACCTGGAACAAGTACGTCAACAGCAAGGCCGTCAAGGCATACGGGTTCAAGTACGACCCGGCAGCTGCCAAGTCGATGCTCCTGAAAGCGGGGTACAAGACCGACAGCTCCGGGATGATCGAGAACAAGGACGGATCGAAGATCGATCTGGCGATCTCCGTTCCGCAGGGCTGGTCTGACTGGGAGGCCGCACGCGACATGATCATCGCGTCGGCGAAGCAGGCCGGAATCCGTCTCCATTCGGTCGTCCAGGCGTACAACACCTGGCAGAGCGATCGGAACACCGGCAACTTCGATCTGGTGATCGACAACGCGTACCAGATCAGTGACAGCCCGTGGACGTACTGGAACGGCATCTTCCATCTGCCGGTCATCTCGACCGGCACCGGCCAGACGTTCGCGAACTACGAGCGGTACTCGAACCGGACTGCGTGGAACCTCACGCAGCAACTCGACACGACGTCGCCGTCCGACACGACGACGATCAAGTCGCTGAACACCTCGTTGCAGACGATCCTCATGAAGGACGTCCCCATGATCCCGCTCTGGTACAACGGGATCTGGGCCCAGATGACGTCCAAGTACTGGACGAACTGGCCCGCCGCAGTTGGCGCCCGCCAGTACATCCCGTGCATGTGGAACGGGTACCTGCAGATGACGGGGATCGACACGATCACCCACATCAAGAGCACGAGGCAGGCGGCGGGCGGCTAGCCGTCCTTGTCGTAAGCGGTCGATGACCGAGCAACGCCCCTCCTCTCGCACGAAAGCCGGGGGAGGGGCGGTGCTCCCGGAGTGTGAGGCGATCCGATGCTGCGTTACCTCCTGAGGAAGCTGCTCATCTACAGCCTGACCTTCGTCGTCGCCGTGACGATCGACTGGTCGATTCCCCACCTGATGCCCGGCAACCCGGTGCTCGCGCTCATGTCGAGGATCCAGATCCAGAACCCGCAGGTCGCGCAGCACGTGTACGCGAGCTACATGCGGTCGTTCAATCTCGATCTCCCGCTCTGGAAGCAGTACTACTACTTCTGGGTCTCGCTCGTCCACGGCGACCTCGGGACGAGCATCATGCAGTTCCCGACCCCCGTCTCTTCGATCATCCTCCACGCGATCCCGTACACGCTCGGGCTCCTGATCCCCGCAACGCTCCTGAGCTGGTACGTGGGGAACAAGCTGGGTGCGCTCGCGGCGCGGCGGAAGGTGCTCGACAACACACTTCTGCCGTTCGGCTACATCCTGACGGCCACGCCGTACATGTGGATCGCCATCCTGATGTCGTTCCTGTTCGCGGTGACGTGGCAGGTGTTGCCCGTCGGCTACGCCTACGACCCGACGGCAGGCAGAGGGTGGTCGCTGACCTTCGGCTACGACCTCTTCCGGCACTGGCTCCTGCCGTTCCTCTCGCTGTTCCTCGTCGCCTGCGGCGGGTGGGCGATCGGCATGCGCAACCTGATCATCTACGAGCTCGAGGCCGACTATGCGCACTACCTCGAGTCGCTCGGCGCACCCCGGAAGCTCGTGCGCAAGTACGCGTTCCGTAACGCGCTGCTGCCGCAGATCACCGGGCTTGCTCTCGCGCTAGGGGCGGTGATCGCCGGCGCGCTCGTCACCGAGATCGTCTTCTCGTATCCGGGCCTCGGCTACCAGATCTACCGCGCGATCACGAACGAGGACTACTTCGTGATCCAGGGGATCTTCCTGTTCATCATCGTCGGCGTCCTGATCGCGAACTTCGTCGTCGACATCGTCTACATGATCGTCGACCCGCGGACCCGCATCGGCATGCAGGAAGGCGGTCAGGCGTGAGCGCCCCGGGCAACGTCTCCACGGTGACGACGCGCGACGAGCTGCCGGCGGGCACAGCAGGCTCGCCTCGGGACGAGGAGGCGAAGCCCGTCTCCGGCCTCCGGGAGACGCTCTACTTCGCCGTCCGGAACAAGAAGCTCGTCTTCGGCCTCACGGTCACCCTGTCGATGCTGGCCCTCGCGATCCTCGGCCCGCTGATCGCGCGACACCCACCGCTCGAGTACGGCGGGCACCTCTCGCTGGCGCCGACCACCCAGGACGGCTACTGGCTCGGCACGACGCTGCTCGGCCAGGACGTCTTCTCGCAGTTCGTCACCGGGCTTCGGATGGCGTTCATCGTCGGCGCGCTCGGCGGCGGGATCGCCGCGATCGTGGGCATGGTCGTCGGATTCACGGCCGGCTATCGCGGCGGCATCGTCGACGAGCTCCTGAACATGGTCACGAACGTCGTGCTCGTCATTCCGACGTTCGCGCTCCTGCTCGTCATCGCCGCGTATCTCCAGGTGCGGGGGATCATGACCGAGGCCATCTTCATCGGCCTGACGTCGTGGCCCTGGGCGGCTCGTGCTGTCCGAGCGCAGACCTTCTCCCTGACGTCGCGGGATTTCGTCAGCCTCGCCCGCCTGAGCGGCTCGAACAGCCGTCAGATCATCTTCAAGGAGATCGCCCCGAACATGAGCTCGTACCTCTTCATGATGTTCATCCTGCTGTTCGGCGGGGCGATCCTGATCGCTGCCACGCTCGACTTCATCGGTCTTGGGCCCTCGAACACGATCTCGCTCGGGATGATGATGCAGCTCTCGGTGCAGAACGCAGCGTTGCAATTGCACCTGTGGTGGTGGTTCCTCCCGCCGGGCCTCGCGATCATGGCGATCGTCGGGTCGCTCTACGTGATGAACGTCGGCCTCGACGAGGTCTTCAACCCGCGGCTCCGGAGCATGTGAGATGAGCCTCGCCGTCGACGATCTCCGGGTCTACTACCGCACGCTCCACGGAGACGTCCGGGCTGTCGACGGCGTGACCTTCGACATCGCGGACGGCGAGATCATGGGGCTCGCCGGCGAGTCGGGGTGCGGCAAGTCGAGCCTCGGCAACAGCCTCGTCTATCTGACAGGGCGCATGAGGTTCGTCGGCGGGTCGGTCGAGCTCGACGGCGCGCCGTTGCCGATCTGGGACTTCGAGGCAATGAACAGGCACAGGTTCAAGGAGATCTCCGTCATCCCGCAGTACGCGATGAGCGCGCTGAACCCAACCCGCAAGATCGGGGCGATGACCGCGGACCTGCTCGGCTCGCGCGGGATTCATTACAAGCACCTGGCACACGAGTTCGTCCGCCGGCTCGAGCTCGTCGGGCTGTCCGAGGAGGTTCTCGGGATGTACCCGATGGAGCTCTCGGGCGGCATGAAGCAGCGCGCGGTGATGGTGATCTCGACTCTGCTCGACCCGTCGCTCCTGATCGCCGACGAGATCACCTCCGCGCTCGACGTCTCGACCCAGAAGGCGGTGGCCGAGATGCTGGTCGAGTTCCGCGACCGCGGCTTTGTGAAGAGCATGATCGTGATCACGCACGACATGTCGATCCTGTACCAGGTGGCCGACACGATCCTCGTGATGTACGCGGGGCATCTCGTCGAGAAGGCGCCGGCCGGCGTGATCATCGACTCGCCACGCCATCCCTACACGCGGCTCCTGATCTCGTCGCTGCCCGAGGTGGGCGTCAGGTACGCGGAGCGGCGGCTGCACGGCATCCCCGGCACGCCTCCGGCGCTGCTGAACCCGCCCGAAGGCTGCCGCTTCCGGGACCGCTGCCCGCTCGCGTCGGCGAAGTGCGCGCACACGCCGCCGTTCGTCGAGATCGGCGACGGCCATCGAGTCGCATGCTGGGAGGCCGCGGCATGAGCGAGACGAGCGCACTCGTCGAGCTCGACCGCTGCACCAAGGTGTACCGTGTCGGGTCGTTCGGTTCGAAGCGGTTGACCGCGGTCAGGGACGTCGCCTTCGACCTGCGGGCGGGGGAGGTCGTCTCCCTGATCGGGGAGAGCGGGAGCGGCAAGTCGACGATCGGGCGGATGATCCTCCGGCTCTCGCCGATCACCTCGGGCGCGATCCGGTTCAAGGGCGAGGACATCTCCGGCCTCAGAGGGGCGTCGCTGAAGGAGTACCACCGTCATGCGCAGGGCGTGTTCCAGGACCCGTTCAGCTCGTACAACCCGATCTACAAGGCCGACCGGGTCTTCAAGCTCGTCCGGGACGCGTACTTCCCGTCGGTCGGCTCCGGCGAGTGGACGCGCAAGGTCGCGGGCGTGCTCGATGCCGTGTCGCTCGATCCGTCACAGGTCTTGCATCGCTACCCGCATCAGCTCTCCGGCGGCCAGCTGCAGCGCCTCCTCGTCGCACGGGCGCTGCTCCTGGACATCGATTTCCTGGTCGCCGACGAGATCATCAGCATGCTCGACGCGTCGACGCGCATCGACGTGCTCAACCTGCTCGGCGAGCTGAAGGAGCAAGGCCTCGGGATCCTCTTCATCACCCACGATCTCTCCCTCGGCAACTACATCAGCGACCGGACCGTGATTCTGCGACGGGGCGAGATCGTCGAGATGGGCGCGACGCAGAAGGTGTTCGGCGACCCGCGACACGCCTACACCCGGATGCTGCTCGCCTCCGTGCCGCAGCTCCGGCACAAGTGGGAGGAGCACGGGAACGGTCGTGCGGCCGAGGCCGGGGCGATCGTGGACGGCGAAGGCTCGGTGCTCGTCGAGGTCGAACGTGATCACCTCGTCAGGACCGAGGGAGCGTCGTGACGGCCGCTGCGCCGTCCTCGATCGAGGTCGTCGCGGGCCGCGCGCTTCCGCGGCTTCCATGGGAGGAGCGGCCCCCCGGCTCGACCGAGCCGATCTGGCGCTACTCGGGCAACCCGGTGATCCCGGCCCATCCCTTTCCGTCGGCGAACAGCGTCTTCAACAGCGCAGTCGTGCCCTTCGGCGACGGCTTCGCCGGCGTGTTCCGCTGCGACGATCGCACGCGGCGGATGCAGCTCCACCGCGGGTTCAGCGCGGACGGCCTCGACTGGGGCATCGATCCCGACCCGATCCGCTTCCGGGTCGACGACCCCGAGCTCGGCGCGTTCGTCTACGGCTACGACCCGCGCGTGGTCGAGCTGGACGGCCGCTACTACGTCACGTGGTGCAACTGGTACCACGGCCCGACCATCGGGATCGCCTGGACCGACGACTTCGTCGGCTTTCACAAGCTCGAGAACGCGTTCCTGCCCTTCAACCGCAACGGCGTTCTCTTCCCACGCAAGATCGGCGGCCGCTACGCGATGCTCTCCCGCCCGTCGGACGACGGCCATACGCCGTTCGGCGACGTCTTCTACAGCGAGAGCCCGGATCTCGTCTTCTGGGGCCGGCACCGGCACGTCTTCGGGGCCGTGCCGAACTCGTGGCAGGCGACGAAGGTGGGCGGCGGGCCGGTGCCGATCGAGACGTCGGAAGGTTGGCTGCTCCTCTACCACGGCGTGCTCACGTCCTGCAACGGCTTCGTCTACAGCGCTGGTGTCGCGCTCCTCGACCGCAGCGAGCCGTGGAAGGTGCTCGCCAGGGCCGAGCCCTACGTGCTCGCGCCAGATGCCTCATACGAGCGGATCGGGGACGTGCCGAACGTCGTCTTCCCGTCCGCGATGCTCTGCGACGCTCCGACCGGGCGGCTCGCCATCTACTACGGGGCCGCCGATACCGTCACGGCGCTTGCGTTTGCACGCGTCGACGAGCTGGCGCGCGTTGCGCTGGAGCAGCCCGCCGAGTCGTGACGAAGCGGAGGGCCCCGCAAAGGGCCCTCCCGAACGACCTCTGTCAAGTCATTTCCCCCAGAAAGTGGGCTTGCTCTGTGGTCGTTGCATGCCCAGTGTGGCGCCGCAGCGCTCGACCGGCATCCGTAGCCGGTACGGATCGTGGCCGGGACCGAAACGGTCGGGAAAGCCGAAGCGGCGTTCAGTGTCTCGACGGACGCCGGCGGGGCTCCGTCGAGCGACACTGTCGAGATGATTCGCGGTTCCGCCAGTCCTGCGCTCTTCGACGTCGCCGCCCTGGTCGCCGGGCTGCTGATGGTCGTCACCGGCGCAGCGCGGAAGCGGCTTCTGTGGCGCTCGGCCGAGTGCCCGACGTGCCACCGTCCACGCCGCTCTTGCTCCTGCCGCTGGCGGTGACGAACCGTCAGTAGTTCTCCACGCAGCGTTCGGGTGTTGCGCCGATGCGTGTCGGCCGGGTGCGCGGGAGACTGTGCTCGAGCCACGGAAAGGGGGTGGATCATGACCGTCATCGAAAGGTGGACACCCTTCCGCGACTTCGAGCTGATGGACCAGCGCATGCGCCGGCTGTTTCCGGCGTTGCTGCCGCCCGTCACTCCAGCGACCGACATCACCGAGACGAAGGACGAGATCGTCTTCGAGCTCGAGGTGCCCGGCTACGAGGAGAAGGAGCTCGAGGTCGAGGTCGACGACCACATGCTGACCGTCGCGGGCCATCGCGAGGTCGACAAGGAGTCGACCGAGAAGGCGATTCGGCTGCACGAGCGGCTCGAGTCGGCCTTCGAGCGGAGCTTCCAGCTTCCGGTCGAGGCGGACAGCGGGCACCTCAAGGCGTCGTACGGCAAGGGCGTGCTCACGCTGCGCGTGCCGAAGACGTCGCGGCCGAAGCCGCTGAAGGTCCCGATCGCGAAGGCGTGATCGGGCGAGACGGAGGCTGCGGCCGTGGCCCGGGGCAGCCGGCCGCAGCCTCCGTCCCCTCTTCGTGCGGGAAAGCCGAAGCGCAGCTACACGCGCTCCCCGATTGCGAGCCGCCGTCTAGGCGGCAAGCTCGGAGTCGAAGGACACGGTGAAAGGAGCCGACGATGAAGACACTTCTGCTCGCAACGGACGGCTCGCCCGGCGCGCGGCGCGCGACGCGTGAGGCCGTCCGGCTCGCCGCAGAGACCGGTTGGCCGCTGCGGATCGTGAGCGTCTGGTCGGTGCCGCCGCTCGAGCTGTCGGCCGCTCCGATGATGGCCGGCGAGCTCGCAGAGGTTGCACGTGACCACGCGCAGGAGGCGCTGGACGCTGCAGCCGACGAGGCTGCGGAGTCGGGGGTCGCCGCGATCACGTATCTCCGCCAGGGCGACATTCCGGCCCAGATCCTCGAGCTCGCCGGGATGCTCGGCGACGTCTTGATCGTCGTCGGCTCGGACGGTCGCGGAGCGATCGGCCGGGCGCTGCTCGGGAGCGTCTCGACCCGGCTCGTGCACACGGCGCCGTGCCCCGTTCTGGTCGTCCGCCCGGCGGACGGCGCCGACGCCGAGGAGCCCCTGGCCGGGCTCGCGGGCAGGGCGTGAGGCGAGCGCGATGGCCGTCACGACGAAGACCCGCTACATCTACGACTTCGAGGACGTCGCGCCGCGCGGGCGCGAGCAGCTCGGCGGAAAGGGCATAGGCCTCGCCGAGATGACGCAGATGGGGCTGCCGGTCCCGGCCGGCTTCACGGTCACCACCGACGCGTGTCGCGACTACCTGAGCCACGGCGACCAGGTGCCTCCGGGCCTGAGCGCCGAGCTCGACCGCGCGCTCGAGCGGCTCGAGGCGAAGACGGGCAAGCGGTTCGGCTCGCCCGAGGACCCGCTGCTCGTGTCCGTTCGTTCGGGAGCGGCGATCTCGATGCCCGGGATGATGGACAGCGTCCTCGATCTCGGCCTCTCCGACACGGCCGTCGAGGGGCTCGCCCGCGGCGCGCGCAACGAGCACTTCGCCTACGACTCCTACCGGCGCCTGATCCAGATGTACGGCGAGGTCGTCGACGGGATCGACGGCCGGCTGTTCGAGGACGCCCTTGCGGCGCGCAAGGCCGAGCTCGGCGTCGAGCTCGACACCGAGCTATCGGCGCGGGACTTGAAGGGCCTGGTCGACGCGTACAAGCAGCTCTACGTCGAGACGCTCGGCCGGCCGTTCCCGCAGGACGCGCGCGACCAGCTGCACGCGGCGATCGAAGCGGTCTTCCGCTCGTGGCAGAACCCGCGGGCGCGCGTCTATCGCAAGCTCAACGACATTCCCGACACGATCGGCACCGCCGTCAACGTCGTCCAGATGGTCTTCGGGAACTCGGGCGAGCGCTCGGCCACCGGCGTCGCGTTCACGCGTGATCCCGCGACGGGCGAGAAGGTCGTGCGCGGCGAGTTCCTGGTCGACGCCCAGGGCGAGGACGTCGTCGCCGGCATCCGCGCGCCGGAGCCGCTCGAGCGTCTCGCAGACGTGCTTCCCGAGTCGTATTCGGAGTTCTGTGCTGCGATGGACTCGCTCGAGCGCCATTACCGCGACATCCAGGACGTCGAGTTCACGATCGACCGCGAGCGCCTCTACGTGCTCCAGACCCGGTCCGCGAAGCGCACCGCCGCGGCGGCGCTGCGCGCGGCCGTCGACATGGAACGGGAGGGCCTCATCTCCCGGGAGGAGGCGGTCCTGCGGATCCCTCCGAGCGCGCTCGACCAGGTCCTGCACCCGACCGTCGATCCGGCCGTGCCCGTCGAGATCGCGGCGACCGGCATCCCGGCGTCCCCCGGGGCGGCGGTCGGCGTCGTCGTGCTCGATCCGGACGAGGCGGCCGAGCGAGGCGCGCACGAGCCCGTGATCCTCGTTCGCTTCGACACGACGCCCGACGACATCCACGGTCTCGCCGCCGCCCAGGGCATCCTCACCGCTCACGGCGGGATGGCGTCCCACGCCGCGGTCGTCGCACGTGGGATGGGTAAGCCGTGCGTGGCAGGCTGCGCTGCGCTCGAGATCGACGAGCGCGCCGGCCGGTGCCGGATCGGTGAGATCGAGGTTCGGGCAGGCGAGACGATCACCGTCGACGGCTCGAACGGGCGCGTGATCGTCGGCGCGGCGCCGCTCGTCCAGCCCGGGCTGAACGCCGACCTCGAAACCGTGCTCGCCTGGGCCGACGGCTACCGGGTGCTCGGCGTGCGCGCGAATGCGGATACGCCGATCGACGCCGAGCGGGCGCGTCGTTTCGGCGCCGAGGGCATCGGGCTCTGCCGCACCGAGCACATGTTCTTCGGCGAGGAGCGGCTTCCGGTCGTCCAGGAGATGATCCTCGCCGACGACGAGCCTTCGCGCCGCGCGGCGCTCGAGCGCCTCGAGCCGTTCCAGCAGTCCGACTTCGAGGCGATGTTCGAGGCGATGCGCGGGCTGCCCGTCACGATCAGACTGCTCGATCCGCCGCTGCACGAGTTCCTTCCGAGTGAGGCCGAGGCGACGACCCCGAAGATGCGCGAGCGCATCCGCGCGCTTCGCGAGGTGAACCCGATGCTCGGGACCCGCGGCTGCCGCCTCGGCCTCCAGTGGCCCGAGATCTACGAGATGCAGGTTCAGGCGATCGCGCGCGCAGCGGCCGCGGTCGCCGCGAGGACGGGCGACGTGCCGGTCGTCGAGATCATGCACCCGCTCGTCGCCTACGCCGAGGAGCTGCACCGGCTGCGCGAGCTCACGGATCGCGTCTTCTCGGCCGAGGCGCCCGGCCTCGCATTCCACTGCGGCACGATGATCGAGCTTCCGCGGGCTGCGCTGCGTGCGGGTGAGATCGCCGAGTACGCCGACTTCTTCTCCTTCGGGACGAACGACCTGACGCAGACTGCGCTCGGGCTGTCCCGCGACGACGCCGAGGGGAAGTTCCTCACGGGCTACCTCGAGGACGGTGTGATCGAGCACAACCCGTTCGAGACGCTCGACCAGGACGGTGTCGGCGAGCTCGTCGAGATCGGCGTGACACGCGGCCGCGCGGCGAAGCCGGGGCTGAAGGTCGGGATCTGCGGCGAGCACGGCGGCGACCCCGAGTCGATCGCGTTCTGCCATCGCGCGGGCCTCGACTACGTCTCGTGCTCGCCGTTTCGCGTCCCGCTTGCGCGGCTGGCGGCCGCCCAGGCGGCGCTGGCCGAGCAGGGGACGACCTACGAGGTCGCCGGGGGCTGAGATCCGGCCCCTTCGATCTGATGTGATCTTCGACTGCAGTCCTCGAACACCCCACCCTCCGTGGACGGCCTCGACGTACTCAGCATCCAGTGGCGCGGCGCGCTCGACTCGGCCGAGGATGCGCTCGACGCCGTGAGCCGTAGCCGCCAGGCCCTGCAGTTCGGGCCCGACGAGATGCAGGCGCGCGCGCGGAAGCTCGTCCACGAGCGCAGCGAGGCGGAAGAGGCGATGGAGCAGCTCGCCCGCGTGCTGCACGCCGGGTTCCACCGGCGCCTGACCGGTCCGCGTGCGAGCGGCGAGCTGCTCGGGCTCGGCAGGGCCGTGGCCGCGTGCGTGTTCGACCTCGACGGTGTGCTCACGGCGAGTGCGACGCTGCACGCGGCGGCGTGGCAGGAGACGTTCGACGAGCTGCTCGCCCGGCATCACGAGAGCGCCGGCGACCGGTTCGGGCCGTGGCGGCCGTTCGACGCGCAGCACGACTACGACGAGTACATCCACGGCCGGCCGCGGATCGAGGGGATCCACGCCTTTCTCGCGAGCCGCGGCATCCGTCTCGATGAGGGTGAGGTCGACGATCCGCCGGGCGCCGAGACGGCGCACGGGCTGGCAAATCGCAAGAACGATGCACTCCGCCGCCGGCTCGGACACGACGGCGTCAGCGCGTTCGAGGGGTCGCTCCGGTTCCTCGAGGTCGCGCACGAGGCCGGCCTGCACTGCGCGGTCGTGTCGGCGAGCGCGAACACGGAGGCGATCCTCGACCGTTCGGGGCTGCTCGACCTCGTCGACGTGGTCGTCGACGGAGAGGTGATCGGGGCGGACCACCTGCGGGCGAAGCCCGCACCGGACTCGGTGCTCGCGGCCTGCCGGCGGCTGGCGGTCGAGCCGCCGCGCGTCGCGACCTTCGAGACCACGCACGCCGGGATCGAGGCGGGCCGGGCGGCGGGCGTGCATGCCGTGATCGCGGTCGATCGGACCGGGCGCGCCGGCTCGCTGGTCGAGCGCGGCGCCGACCGGGTCGTCTCCGACCTCGGGGAGCTGATCGATCCGGTGCTCGCCGCGACCTGACCGTTGCGGGTTTCTACGGACGGGCGATGGGCGGCGCTCCCGATTCCGGCGCGCAGCCACCGGGCGACGATCTCGTCGAGAGGGAAGGAGGTGACCGGGAATGATCGTGGTCGGTGTCGACGGCTCGGGGTCGTCGAGTGAGGCGATCCGCTGGGCGGCCGAGGAGGCGCGGATCCGCGGGAGCCGTGTCGAGGCGGTCTACGCCTGGCAGTCGCCGCTCGTCACGGGGCTTCTGTACATCCCGCCCGACCTGCTCGATCCCGGGGCGCTCGAGGGGCACGCGCGCGAGATCGTCGAGGCGGCCGTGACGGAGGCGGGCGATGTGCCCGATGGGATCGAGATCGAGAGCCGCGCGGTCGAGGGCCTCCCGGCCAAGGTCCTGATCGATGCCTCCCGTGACGCCGAGCTGCTCGTGCTCGGGTCCCGGGGCCACGGAGGATTTCACGGACTGCTGCTCGGCTCGGTCGGCCAGCAGTGCGTTCAGCATGCCGTCTGCCCGGTCGTGATCGTCCGCCCGGCCCGGGACGGCGAGACGGAAAGGAGATCGTCATGAGCGTTCGCGTTGCGATCAACGGCTTCGGCCGAACCGGGCGGGCGATGTTCCGCGCCGCCCACGAGCGCGAGGCCGACATCGAATGGGTCGCGATCAACGACGTCGCCGATCCGGAGATGCTCGCCCAGCTCCTGCGGCACGACACGGTGTACGGGCCGTTTGCGGGCACGGTCGAGGTCGCCGAAGGCGCGCTGGTCGTCGACGGCCGCCGGATCGAAGCGCCGTCGGCGGCGGATCCGGCGCAGCTCGACTGGGACGCGCTCGGGGCTCAGGTCGTCGTCGAGGCGACCGGTCGCTTCCGGGCCCGCGCCGATGCCGAGAAGCACCTCGCAGCAGGCGCAGAGAAGGTGATCGTCTCGGCGCCGGCTAAGGATCCGGACGTCACCGTTGCCCTGGGCGTGAACTTCGACGAGGCGTACGATCCCGAGAGACATCGGATCATCTCGAACGCCTCGTGCACGACCAACTGCCTCGCACCGCTGGCGAAGGTCCTGCACGAGGGGCTCGGCATCCGCCATGGGCTGATGACGACCGTCCACGCCTACACCGGCGATCAACGGCTGCTCGACGCGCCGCACAAGGACTACCGGCGCGCGCGCTCCGCTGCGTGCAACCTCGTCCCGACCACCACCGGCGCCGCCAAGGCGCTCGGCCTGGTGGTGCCGGCGCTCGAAGGCCGTCTTCACGGCTACGCGGTTCGCGTTCCGGTGCCGACCGGCTCGCTCGTCGACCTCACGCTCGAGGTGGAGCGGCCGACGACCGTCGAGGAGGTCAACGCGATCGTGCGCGGCCGCGCCGACCGCGACGAGCTGACGGGCATCCTCGCCTACAGCGAAGAGCCGCTCGTCTCGTCGGACATCGTCAGGTCGCCGTTCTCGTCGATCTTCGACGCGGGCCTGACCGCGGTCATCGACGCGACCCAGGTGAAGGTCGTGGCCTGGTACGACAACGAGTGGGGATACTCGAACCGGCTCGTCGACCTTGCGCAGCGCGTCCTCGTCCCGGTGGCCGTCTGAGCTCCTGGATGGCGGAGCAGCTCGTCATCCCGGTGGAAGCGCTCGACGATCTGATCGGCGGGCTTCGCGACCACGGGTACCGCGTGCTCGGCCCGACGCTCCGCGACGGAGCGATCGTCTACGACGAGCTTTCCGCGTCGAGCGAGCTTCCGATCGGGTGGACCGATCGCCAGGACGGCGGGAGCTACCGCCTCGAACGGCGCGATGACGAGGCCCGCTTCGGCTTCGCCGTCGGCCCGCACTCGTGGAAGCGCTTCCTCTTTCCACCGCGGGTGCGCTTGTGGCGCGCCCGCCGCGACGGCGACGCACCCGTGGTCGACGAGGAGCTGCGCGACGACCGGCCGCTCGCCTTCATCGGCGTGCGCGCGTGCGAGCTGCACGCGATCGCGATCCAGGACCGCGTCTTCCTCGGCGGCGCCTACACCGACCGCGACTACGCGCTGCGGCGCGAGGACGTCTTCCTGGTCGCGGTCAACTGCTTCGAGCCGGGCGGCACGTGCTTCTGCACGTCGATGGGCACCGGCCCGAAAGTCGAATCCGGTTCCGATCTGACGATCACCGAGCTGTTCGAGGGCGAGCATCGCTTCCTCGTCGAGGCCGGCACGGAGCGGGGCGCCGAGTTGCTCGGCGCTCTCGCCGGCCGGCCGGGCGAGGCGTCCGACGTCGAGGAGGCGGAGCGTTCGCTCGAATCCGCCGCCGGCCGGATGGGCCGCACGATGGAGGCCTTCGACCTCCGCGACCTGCTCGAGCGCAACCTGGAGCACCCGCGCTGGGACGACGTGGCCGCCCGGTGCCTGACGTGCGGCAACTGCACGCTCGTGTGCCCGACGTGCTTCTGCTCCGCCGTCGAGGACGAGACCGACCTGTCGGGTGGCGAGGCCGAGCGCTGGCGGGTCTGGGACACCTGCTTCTCGGTCGACTATTCGCACATCCACGGCGGGAGCATCCGGCCGTCGGGCCGCTCGCGCTACCGCCAGTGGATGACGCACAAGCTCGGGACCTGGCACGACCAGTTCGGCTCCTCCGGCTGCGTGGGCTGCGGCCGCTGCATCACCTGGTGCCCGGTCGGGATCGACATCACCGAGGAGGTCGCCGCGATCAGGGCGACCGACGGAGCCGATGCCACGGTCTCTTGATCAGCTCCTCGCAGACGTGCCGCTCTTCGAAGGGCTCGGCGACGAGGCACGCGTGCTGATCGCGGGCTGCGGGCGCAACGTCCACTTCGCAGCGGGCGACCGGGTCTTCAGGGAAGGCGGCGAGGCCGACGTCTTCTACGTCGTCCGTCACGGCAGCGTCGCGATCGAGGCGTTCCTGCCTGCGCGCGGCCCGGTGACGATCGAGACGATCGAGGCCGGCGACGTCGTCGGCTGGTCGTGGCTGTTCCCGCCCTATCGCTGGCACTTCGACGCGCGGGCGCTCTCGGCCGTCCGCGCGACCGTCTTCGACGCCGTCTGCCTGCGCGAGAAGTGCGATGGCGACCCTGCGCTCGGGTACGCGCTGATGGGGCGTTTCGCGCAGGTCCTGATCGACCGCCTCCAGTGGACGAGGCTCCGGCTGCTCGACGTCTATGGCAACGGCGACCATCACTGACCGCCCCGGCCACGGCCCGATGCTGCCGGCGCCGTTCCGGGTCGCGCGGCGCGAGCAAGACACGGCCGACACGTGGACGCTCACCCTCGAGGCGTTCGACGGCCCGGGCCCGTCGATCGCTCCCGGCCAGTTCATGATGGTCTACGCCTTCGGCGTCGGCGAGGTTCCGATCTCGGTCAGCGGCCCGCCCGGTCGTCCGGGGCCCGTCGTCCTGACCGTTCGCGCGGTCGGCGCGGTCACGGCTGCGATCTGCAAGGCGGAGCCGGGGGCGACGCTCGGCCTGCGCGGGCCGTTCGGGAACGCGTGGCCGGTGGCGGCGGCCGGCGGTGGCGACGTCGTCGTGATCGCCGGGGGCATCGGGCTCGCGCCGCTGCGCCCCGTCGTCCTGCACGTGCTCGGCCACCGCGACCGCTTCGGGAGCGCATCCGTCCTCTACGGTGCCCGTACGCCGCGCGACCTGCTCTACACCGGGCTCTTCGCCGACTGGCGGCGCACGATCGACGTCGAGGTCACGGTCGACACTGCCGGCCCGGAGTGGCCCGGCCGGGTCGGGGTGGTCACGAAGCTCCTGCCCGACGCCGCCTTCACGCCGGCGCGCACGACCGCGTTCGTGTGCGGGCCGGAGATCATGATGCGCTTCGCCGCGCGCGCGCTGCTCGAGCGGGGGGTTGCGCCGGAGCGCATCCTCGTCTCGATGGAGCGGCACATGGACTGCGGGATCGGCCTGTGCGGGCACTGCCAGCTCGGCCCGACGCTGATCTGCCGCGACGGGCCGGTCTATCCCTATTCGACGCTGGCGCCCCTGCTGGAGGTGCGGGAGCTGTGAAGCCGAAGCTCGCCGTCTGGAAGTTCGCATCGTGCGACGGCTGCCAGCTGTCGCTGCTCGACCTCGAGGACGAGCTCCTCGCGCTCGCCGGCGCCGTCGAGCTCGCCGAGTTCCGCGAGGCGACGAGCGGCACGGTCGAAGGGCCGTACGACCTCTCGCTCGTCGAGGGCTCGATCACGACCGCGCACGACGCGGAGCGGATCCGCGCTGTGAGGAGCGCATCGAAGGCGGTGGTGACGATCGGCGCCTGCGCCACCGCAGGCGGCATCCAGGCGCTGCGCAACTTCGGGAACGTCGACGAGTTCGTGGCTGCGGTCTACGCGTCGCCCGAGTACATCTCGACGCTCGAGACGTCGACGCCGATCGCGGCGCACATACCCGTCGACTTCGAGCTGCACGGCTGCCCGGTGAACAAGCATCAGCTCCTCGAGGTGGTCACGGCGTTCCTGCACGGCCGCAAGCCCGGGATCCCGTCGACGAGCGTCTGCACCGAATGCAAGCGGCGCGGCGTCGTCTGCGTGACCGTCGCGCACGGGACTCCATGCCTCGGGCCGGTGACGCACGCCGGCTGCGGCGCGCTCTGCCCGGCCTACAACCGCGGCTGCTACGGCTGCTTCGGGCCGATGGAGACGCCGAACACGGCCGCTCTGGTTCCGCTGCTCCGCCACCTCGGCATGACCGACCGCGGCGTCGAGCGCGTCTTCAGCACGTTCAACGCCGACGCCGAGCCCTTCCGCAAAGCGGTGCCGCGTGGCTGAGCGCCGCACGATCCGGACCGACTACCTCGCGCGGGTCGAGGGGGAAGGGGCGATGACCGTCCGCCTCCAGGACGGCCGCGTCGAGCACGTCGAGTTGCGCATCTTCGAGCCGCCGCGGTTCTTCGAGGCGCTGCTGCGCGGGCGGTCGTGCCTCGAGGCGCCTGATATCACGGCGCGGATCTGTGGGATCTGCCCCGTCGCCTACCAGACGAGTGCCGTCAACGCGCTCGAGGATCTCTGCGGCGTCGACGTGCCCGCGCCGATCCGCCTCCTGCGGCGGCTCCTCTACTGCGGGGAGTGGATCGAGAGCCACGCCCTGCACGTCTACATGCTCCACGCGCCCGACTTCCTCGGTTACGCGGGCGCCGTCGAGCTCGCGCGCGACGCGCCGCAGGCGGTCGAGCGTGGGCTCGCGCTCAAGAAGACGGGGAACCAGGTCATGAGCGTCGTCGGCGGCCGTGAGATCCATCCGATCAACGTCCGCGTCGGCGGTTTCTACCGCGCGCCGTCGCGCGGCGAGCTCCGGTCGCTCGTCGAGCCGCTCGAGCGCGCGCGCGAGGCCGCCCTGGAGACCGTGCGCTGGACGGCGGGCTTCGACTTCCCCGAGCGCACCGTCGAGTGCACGCTCGTAGCGCTGTCGGACGACGACGGCTATGCGATCGAGCGTGGGCGCATCCGTTCCGACGCGGGTCTCGAGATCGCACCCGCGGACTACGACGAGCATTTCGTCGAAGAGCACGTCGAGCGCTCGACGGCGCTGCACTCGCACCTGCGCGACGGCGGGACCTATCTCTGCGGGCCGCTCGCGCGTTTCTCGCTCAACCACGACCAGCTGTCGGACGCAGCGCGCGACGCCGCGCACGCCGCGGGGCTCGAGGCGCCCTGCCGCGATCCGTTCCGGAGCATCGTCGTCCGCAGCGTCGAGCTCGTCCACGCATGCGACGAAGCGCTCCGGCTGATCGACATTTACGAGGAGCCCGACCTCCCGGCAGTGCCGGTCGAGCCGGTGGCAGGCACGGGGTACGGCGTGAGCGAGGCCCCGCGCGGGCTGCTCTATCACCGCTACCGCGTCGACGGCGACGGCACGATCCTCGACGCGAAGATCGTCCCACCGACGTCGCAGAACCAGCTCGCGATCGAGGACGACCTGCGCGACGTCGTCTCGCGGAACGTCGACCTCGACGACGATGCCCTCCGCGGCCTGTGCGAACAGACGATCCGCAACTACGACCCGTGCATCTCGTGCGCGACGCACTTCCTCGACCTCGAGGTGGAGCGGCGATGACGGCACCGTGCATCGTCGTCGCGATCGGGAACGCGTTTCGTTCGGACGACGGCGCCGGGCTCGCCGTCGCCGGGCGGCTGCGCGGCCGGATGCCGGCCGGCGTCGAGCTCGTCGAGTGCATGCAGGAGCCGAGCCGGCTGATCGACGCGTGCGAAGGTGCCTCCGTCGCAGTGGTCGTGGACGCGGTCGCATCCGGTGCCGTTCCCGGCACGCTCCACCGCTTCGACGCGAGCACCGACCCCGTCCCCGCGCGCCTGTTCCGCTCCTCCACCCACGCGTTTGGCGTGGGAGAGGCGATCGAGCTCGCCCGCGCGCTCGGACGGCTCCCAGCGCGCGTGATCGTCTACGGGATCGAGGGAGAGGCGTTCGGCGCGGGGGAAGGATTGACGACGCCCGTCGCCGCAGCGGTCGAGCGAGCGGCTGATGCCGTTCTCACCGACGTTCACCTACCGGAAGGAGACGCGCAACATGCATGAGCGCGCACTGATGAAGGACGTGATGCGCGAGATCGAGGAGGTCGCGCGGGCCGGCGACGCCGTGCGAGTCACGAGGGTCGAGGTCCGTCTCGGCGCGCTCTCCCACTTCAGCGCCGAGCATTTCCGCGAGCACTTCGCCGATGCCTCGCGCGACACGATCGCGGAAGGCGCCGAGGTCGACGCCGTGCTCGAGGAGGACGTCGCCGATCCGCGCGCCCGCGACGTCGTGCTCGCGAGCATCGAGGTCGAGTCCTGATGTGCGTCGGTTCGATCGCGCAGCTCGAAGAGGCCTGGGAGGAGGACGGGGTGCGCGTCGGCCGGCTGGCGGACGGCTGCGTCGTCAGCCTGTCCTTCGTCCCCGACGCGGAGCCCGGCGCCGATCTGCTGCTCCACCTCGGCATCCCGGTCGAGATCCTCGACCCCGAGACCGCCCGCGACGCGCTCGCGCTGCGGTCGGTGGTGGAGGAGGGAGGCCCACGATGACGGATCGCGCGCGCGGGATCGCACTCGCCTTCGTCACCGCACTGATCAGCGGCGTCTCGATCTACGTCAACGGCCATGCCGTCAAGCACTTCGGCGACGCCACGGTCTACACGACCGCGAAGAACGCCGTCGCCGGCCTGCTGCTCGTCGGGTTCGCGCTCGCCGCGCCCTCCGGCCGCACCAGCGTCGGCCCGACCGCGCGGGGGAGACGCGAGCGTTGGCTCGCCTTCGTCGCGGTCGCGGTGATCGGCGGGAGCGTCGCCTTCGTCCTGTTCTTCGAAGGCCTCGCGCGGGCAGAGGCGACCCAGGCCGCGTTCATCCAGAAGACGCTCGTGGTGTGGGTCGCGCTGCTCGCGGTGCCGCTCCTCCACGAGCGCTTCGGCGCCTTCCACGCCGTCGCAATCGCGCTGCTGATCGCCGGCCAGGCCTGGCTCGCAGGGCATCTCGGGACGGTCACCTTCGGCGTGGGCGAGGCGATGATCCTCGCCGCGACGCTGCTCTGGTCGGTCGAGGTCGTCCTCGTGAAGTGGCTGCTCGCGTGGATCCCGCCGCAGACGCTCGCCGCTGCGCGCATGGGCCTCGGCACGGTCCTTCTCCTCGGCTGGCTCGCCGTCTCGGGCCGGCTCGGGCAGTTGACGAGCCTCGATGCCGAGCAATGGCGCTGGGTGCTGCTCACCGGCCTCCTGCTGACGGCGTACGTCGCCACCTGGTACGTCGCGTTGTCGCTCGCGCAGGCGATCGACGTCACGGCCGTCCTCGTCTTCGGAGCCGTCGTGACGGCGGTCCTCTCCGGCGCCGCGGACGGAACATCGATCAACGTCACCGGAACCGTGCTCGTCGCCGTCGGGGCGATCCTCGTCGCCTGGACCGCGCTGCGACGGCCTGCCGCGGAGCGGGTGACGTGAGGGTCGAGGATGGGCCGCTCCTCTTCGCGCGCTACGCCTATCCGCCGAACTCCCTCGGGCTGTGCGGAGCCGACACGCCGCGCACGCTGCTCCAGTACGGCGACGCACGCGAGTCGGACGGCGGGCTGGCGGAGCTCGCGCGGACGTTCGAGGGGGCGTGGCCGTACCTGAGCCTGATCGCCGCGGCCAACCGCATCGACGACCCACTCGACCCGAGGGTGGTCGAGGCCTACTGGGTCGGGAACGAGCTGCTCGCGCACGTACGGCCGGCCGACCTCGCCCGCCACGTCGAGGACCGGTTCGGGCGCAGGCTCGGGCGCGCGCAGGAGACGGTCGTCGCGGCGGTCGCGGCCGGCGCGGTGCCGCATCACTGCTTTCACGTCTTCGCCGTCTACCCGTGGTTCGGCTTGCTCCGCACCGGGGTCGTCGACGAGCCGCTGCGAGTGCTCGACCAGTGTCGCACGACGCCGGCCGTGGTCGCCGCCGCGGACGGCGACTCGCTCGACGTCTTCGCGCGGCCGCTCATCTGGTCCGACGGCAGGCTCGGTCTCGGCGCGCCCGCCCTGCGCACTGTGCGCTGGCGCGACGACGGCCTCGCGTTCGTTCCCGCGCCGAGCCCGGGCGACCTCGTCTCGCTGCACTGGGACTTCGTCTGCGACGTTCTGTCGGCGGACGCCGCTCGGCGCCTCGAGCAGGTGACGCGGCGGGCGATCGCCAGCGTGAACGCCGCGGGCGCTGCCTCCGGTCAGGACGCGTCGTAGATGCCGCGGTTCGCGTCGCGCAGAGCACTGACGTAGCCCGCGCGCTCGAAGGCCGCCCCGTCCGCTCCGGGTGCGACGGCGAGCAGCCCGCGCAGGTCGTCGACGGCCGCGAACCCCTTCCGTGCCATCCAGTCCGAGAGGCCGTCCAGCAGGACGGCGGCGTGGCCCGGCCCGTGGCGCAGGAGCGCGGAGGCGGTCTGGACGACGTCGGCCCCGGCGAGCAGGTACTTCGCCACATCGGCCGAGGTCTCGACCCCCGTCGTCGCCGCCAGCGAGGCGCGCACGCGACCGTGCAGGAGCGCGATCCAGGTACGCGGCAGCCGGGCTTCCACGGGGCTCGAGAGCGGAACCAGCCGGTCGACTCCGAGCGTGTCGGGATCGATGTCGGGCTGGAGGAAGCGGTTGAACAGCACCAGTCCGTCGGCGCCCGCCTCGTCGAGGCGCAGCGCCATCTCGCCCGTCGAGCTGAAGAACGGGCTCAGCTTGACGGCCACCGGGATTCCGACCACGTCCTTGACTCGCTCGAGGACGTCGATGTGGCGCTGCTCGACCTCGCGGGCCGTGGTGTGGGGATCGCCGGGGAGGTAATAGATGTTGAGCTCGATCGCCGCCGCGCCGACGTCCTGCATCGCCCGCGCGTAGTCCGACCAGCCGCTCGGCGTGATGCCGTTCAGGCTGCCGAGCACCGGAACATCGACCGCGGCGACGGCGCGCGCAAGCAGGCTCAGATAGCGTCGCGCACCCGCCTCGTCCGCGACGTCGCCGGGAAAGTACGAGAGCGACTCCGCGAAGCTCTCCGTCCCCGCGTCGACCAGGCGTGCGTTCTCCTCGGCCTCCCGGAGCAACTGCTCCTCGAAGAGCGAATAGAGGACGATCGCCCCGACACCGCCGTCGGCGAGCCGCCGGACGTCGTCGACCGTCCGTGAGAGCGGCGAGGCCGACGCCACGAGCGGGTTGCGGAGGTGGAGCCCGAGATAGGTGGTCGCGAGCTTCATCAGCGCTGGCGCCGCCCATCTGCGGCGAAGTCCTGTGGGCCTCGCGTCGCCATCTCCTCATAGACGCTCCAGCGCTGGTCGACCGCCTGCTCGGCCAGGCCGTGCAGGCGCTCGGCCTCGGCCGGATCGGTGTTTGCGAGCGACCGGTAGCGGAGCTCGCGATCGGTGTAGGCGGCCAGCGGCATGCGCGGGCGCGGGGAGTCGAGCAGGAAGGGGTTGCCGCCGTTCGCGCGCACCACAGGGTCGTACCGGATCAGCGGCCAGTAGCCGCTCGCGACGGCGCGGTACTGCTGGTCGAGGCCTTTCTCCATGTCGATGCCGTGCGCGATGCAATGGCTGTATGCGAGCACCAGGGAAGGACCGTCGTACGCCTCTGCCTCGCGGAGCGCAGTCAGTGTTTGCTGCGGGTCTGCACCCATCGCGACGCGAGCGACATAGACGTTGCCGTACGCGATCGCCTGCAGCGCGAGATCCTTCTTGGGAACGCTCTTACCGGCGGCCGCGAACTTGGCCACGGCGCCGAGCGGCGTCGACTTCGACATCTGGCCGCCGGTGTTGGAGTACACCTCCGTGTCGAGCACGAGCACGTTGACGTCCCGCCCGCTGGCGAGAACGTGATCGAGGCCGCCGGCGCCGATGTCGTAGGCCCATCCGTCGCCGCCGACGATCCAGACGCTTCGCCGGACCAGATGATCGGCGACGCTCTTCAGGTCGTCGACCGCAGGCCCATCCAGCTCCTCGAGGCGCCTTTTCAGCTTCGCCACCCGGTCCCGCTGTGCCCGGAGCTCCGACTCGCGCAGCTGCGGTGCGGTGAGGATCGCGTCGGCGAGGTCGCCGCCGACGGCGTCGCGAAGCTCGGCAAGCCGCCGGCGCGCCAGCTCGACGTGCCGGTCGGCAGCCAGCCGGAAGCCGAGGCCGAACTCGGCATTGTCCTCGAAGAGCGAGTTCGACCAGGCGGGCCCGCGCCCTTCGCCGTTCGTCGTCCACGGCGTGGTCGGCAGGTTGCCGCCGTAGATCGACGAGCAGCCGGTTGCGTTGGCGACCATCAGCCGGTCGCCGAACAGCTGAGAGATCAGCTTGATGTACGGCGTCTCGCCGCAGCCGGCGCAGGCGCCCGAAAACTCGAACAGCGGCTCCAGGAATTGCGTGCCTCGCACCGTGCCGAAGTCGACTCGCGAGCGGTCGGTTGCGGGAAGCGTCTCGAAGAACCCGATGCGCTCCCGCTCGGCGGCGACCAGCGGCTCGCGATCGGCCAGGTTGATCGCCTTGCGGGCTGCGTCGCCCGGTGCGACGACCGGGCACGCCTCGACGCACAGAGAGCAGCCCGTGCAGTCCTCGACGTAGACCTGGAGGGTGTAGAGCGTGTCGGGCAGCCCGACCGCGTCCAGCGGCGCCGAGCGAAACCCGTCGGGTGCGCCGTCGAGACGGGAGCGGTCGTAGTAGCGCGAGCGGATCACGCTGTGCGGGCAGACGAAGCTGCAGTTGCCGCACTGGATACAGAGGTCGGGGTCCCAGACGGCGACGAGGTCCGAGATGTTGCGCTTCTCGTAGGCCGCCGTGCCGCTCGGGTACGTTCCGTCGACCGGCAGCGCACTGACGGGGAGGTCGTCGCCGCGGCCTGCGAGCATCGCGGCAGTGACGGTACGGACGAAGGCCGGTGCGTCGGGCGAGACGGTCGGCGGAAGTCCGCGGCTCGCATGTGCGTGCTGCGGCACCTCGATCCGGTGCAGGCCCTCGACGGCGCGGTCGACGGCGGCCTGGTTGCGGCGCACCACCTCTTCGCCGCGTCTGCCGTAGGTCTTGGCGATCGCCGCTTTGATTCGGTCGACCGCCGTTTCGGGCGGCAGCACTCCGGACACCGCGAAGAAGCAGGTCTGCAGGACGACGTTCGTGCGGCCCGCCAGGCCCACGTCTCGGGCGATCCGGCCCGCGTCGATCGCGTAGACGGCGATGCGCTTGTCGATGATCTGCTCCTGGACCGGGCGGGAGAGCGCGTCCCAGACCTCGTCCGCGGGTCGCGGGCAGTTGAGCAGCAGTGTCGCGCCGTCGGCTGCGCGGCCGAGCACGTCGACCTTGTCCAGCAGGCCGAACTGGTGGCAGCCGACGAAGCTCGCCTGCTGCACCAGGTAGGGCGCGCGGATCGGCTCGGGCCCGAACCGGAGGTGCGAGACGGTCTGCGACCCCGACTTCTTCGAGTCGTAGACGAAGTACCCCTGCGCGTTCAGGCCTTCCTCGTCGCCGAGGATCTTGATCGTGTTCTTGTTCGCGCCGACGGTCCCGTCGGAACCGAGACCGAAGAAGATCGCGCGC
Source organism: Gaiellaceae bacterium (assembly GCA_035518115.1). Classification (GTDB taxonomy): domain Bacteria; phylum Actinomycetota; class Thermoleophilia; order Gaiellales; family Gaiellaceae; genus PALSA-600. The sequence continues at coordinate 28,234 of DATIXY010000037.1, forward strand.
ACCGTCCCGGGCGGCTCGATGTCCAGGTCTGGGTCGTAGGCGAGGCTCGTGCCGGAGACGTCGTCGGTGATCCCAATCGTGAACCGGCGCCTCGGGTGCTCGCGTCCGAGCTCGTCGAAGATGCCGGCGACCATTCCCGGCGTGAGCTCCTTCGACGAGAGCCCGTAGCGGCCGCCGACGATGCGCGGCATCACCTCGAGCTCGCCGTCGGCGAACGAATCCGTCAGCGCCGCAACGGTGTCGAGGAACAGCGGCTCGCCGTGCGAGCCGGGCTCCTTCGTCCGGTCGAGCACGGCGATGCGTCGAACGCTCGCCGGCAGCGACTCGACGAGCGCCTGCGCCGGGAACGGCCGGTACAGGCGGACCTGGGCGACGCCGACCCGTTCGCCGCGGGCGTTGAGCCAGGCGACGGTCTCGCGAACGGTCTCGCCGCCCGACCCCATGATCACGAGGACGCGGTCCGCCTCCTGGTCGCCGCTGTAGTCGACGATGTGGTAGCGGCGCCCGGTGCGCTCGGCGAGGTGCGCCATCGCGTCCTCGACGATGCCTGGGATGCGCGCATAGAACGGATTCACCGTCTCGCGCGCCTGGAAGTAGACGTCCGGGTTCTGGGCGGTCCCGCGGATGAACGGCCGCTCCGGCGAGAGCGCCCGGTCGCGATGGGCACGCACGAGCTCCTCCGGTACCAGTGCGCGCAGGTCGTCGTCGGAGAGCGTCTCGACCGTGTTCAGCTCGTGCGACGTCCGAAAGCCGTCGAAGAAGTGCACGAACGGGACCCGGGCGCGCAGCGTGGCGGCCTGGGCGACCAGAGCGAGGTCGTGTGCTTCCTGGACCGATGCCGACGCGAGCAGCGCAAAGCCCGTCTGCCTGACGGCCATCACGTCCGAGTGGTCGCCGAAGATCGACAGCCCCTGCGCCGCAAGCGAGCGGGCGGCGACGTGCAGCACCGCCGGCGTCAGCTCGCCGGCGATCTTGTACATGTTCGGGATCATCAGCAGCAGGCCCTGAGACGCCGTGAAGGTGGTCGCGAGGGCGCCGCTCTGCAACGCACCGTGAAGGGCGCCGGCCGCGCCTCCCTCGCTCTGCATCTCGACCACCGTGGGCACGGCCCCGAAGACGTTCGGCCGCCCCTGGCTCGACCATTCGTCGGCGAGCTCGGCCATCGGCGACGACGGCGTGATCGGGTAGATGCAGCAGATCTCGTTCAGCCGGTAGGCCACCGAGGCGGCGGCTTCGTTCCCGTCGATCGTCGCCCGCATCTCAGCCCGGCTCCTCGATCATGTCGATCGCGTGCACCGGGCACTGCTCGAAGCACGCAGCGCAGCCGGTGCACCGGTCGTAGTCGAACCGGTAGCGCGCGCCGATGCCGAGCTTGATCACGGCCTCCTCGGGGCACGCGCCGAGACAGCCGTCGCATTCGAAGCAGTTGCCGCACGAAAGGCATCGTCCGGCCTCGTAGACGGCCTCCTCGGCCGTGAGACCGGCGACGACCTCGTCGAAGTCCGCGACGCGGCTCTCCGGTGGGAGCTCGGGCTGCTCCCGCCGGGCGTTGTCGCCGAAGTACCAGAGGTGGAGCTTGTCGAAGCTCGCCTGCTCGTGCTTCGGCGTGCTTCCGGCCGCAGCCCCGGTCAGCCAGGCGTCGATGTGCCGGGCGGCTCGCTTTCCGTGCCCGACGCCCACGGTCACGGTCTGCTCGCTCGGGACCATGTCGCCGCCTGCGAACACGCCGGGGCTGCCTGTCTCGAGTGACGACGACACCCGCACCGTCCCGTCCCGCTCGAACTCGACACCCGGTACTGCACGCAAGAACGCGGTATCGGACTCCTGACCCAGCGCCAGGATCACCGTGTCTGCCGCGAGCGTCTCGAACTGACCGGTCGGCTGCGGGTACCCCGAATCGTCGAGCTCCATCAACTCGACCTGGAGCTCCGGGCCGTCGAACGCCGTGATCGTCCGGAGCCAGTGGATCCGGATGCCCTCGCGCTCGGCGTCCGCCGCCTCCTCGAGGTGGGCCGGCATCTGCTCGCGCGTCCGCCGGTAGACGATGAGCGCCTCGTCCGCGCCCATCCGGCGCGCGACCCGGGCGGCGTCCATCGCCGTGTTCCCGCCGCCATAGACGGCCACGCGCCGTCCGATCACGGGCCGCTCGCCGGAGCTGACGCGGCGCAGGAACGAGACCGCATCGACGATGCGGCCGGCATCGCGGGCCGGAATGTCGACGCGCTTGGAGAGGTGCGCCCCGACCGCGACGAAGACCGCGTCGAACGCGCCCTCCTCGCGCTCGGCGGCGAGGTCCTCGACCTTGTGGCTCGAGGTCACGCGTACACCCATCGCCGCGATCCGGTCGAGCTCGCCCGTGAGCACGTCCCGGGGGAGCCGGTAGGCCGGGATGCCGTACCGCATCATCCCGCCCGTCTGCTCGCCGGAATCCCGGATCTCCACCTCGTGGCCGAGCCGGCGCAGGTGGTACGCGGCCGAGAGGCCGCAGGGCCCAGCGCCTACGACGAGGGCCCGCCGGCCGCTTTCGAGCGGCGGAGGGTCGAACTGCCAGCCCTGCTCGAGCGCCAGGTCGCCGAGGAACCGCTCGACCGAGTGGATCGAGACGGCGCTGTCCAGTTCGGCGCGATTGCAGACGCTCTCGCACGGGTGGTAGCAGACCCGTCCGTGGATTGCCGGGAGCGGGTTGTCCTCGACGAGCTGCCGCCAGGCCTGCTCGTGGCGGCCTGCCTTCGCGTGGGCCAGCCAGGCCTGGATGTTCTCGCCCGCCGGGCAGCCGGCGTTGCACGGGGGCAGAAGGTCGACGTAGAGCGGGCGGCGCTCGCGGACCGGGCCCGTGTGCGAGCGTCCGTGCAGAAGATCCGGAAGCGGCGTAACGTCCCGGGGCGAATCGCTTCCTGGGGCCATCTCGATCCGACTCTACGGCGAGCGGGCCGTCCGGCACATCGGGAAATTACCGAGGGGCGCCCGGGATGAAACCCGGGACGGCCGTGCGAACCGAGAGCAAGTAACAGTCTGTTACTTGCTCTCGGAGGTTCAGCCGCCGAAGAAGCGCCGCGGGTTCGCGACCAGCATCTGGTCGACCTGCTCCGGCGTCACGCCGTTTGCGAGCAGGGCCGGGACGATCTTGTTCGTGATGTGCAGGTAGTCGGGGCGCTCGTCGGCGAACGGCGGGTTGTGCGCCATGAAGTCGTAGAAGCACGCCGCGTCGTGGCCGAGATGGATGCTGCCGGTCAGCCCTTCGGTGACCAGCGCCGTCAGCGTCTCGATCCGGCGCTCGTCCGGGTTGAAGTGCTCGATCGAGAAGCGGTCGCAGCCCAGGCTCGCGCCCGAGGCCGCAAGCTCGCGCAGGTATTCGAGGTCGTTGCTGTCCCCGGCGTGCGCGATCACGATGCGCTTCGGGTCGACGCCGGCCTTCGTCAGCGCGCCGAGCGCGAGCAGGCCGGTGCGCGCAGGCGCGTTCGTGTGCACCATCACCGGGACGCCGGTCTCGATCGCCGTCGCGGCGATCAGGCGGAGGATCCGCGGGATGTCGCCGACCAGTCCATGCTCCTCGACCGCGCACTTGAGGAAGGCCGCCTTGACGCCGGTGTCGTCGATCCCCTCGCGTATCTCGCGCACGAACAGGTCGACGAGCTGATCGTCGGTGCGGTAGCCGAGAAAGCCCCGAAGCTCGAGGAACGCGTACACACCCGTGCAGACGATGATGTTGAGGTCGACCGCGGCGGTGACGCGCTGGATGCGCGGGATGTACCGGCCGAGCCCGATCGCCGTCGGGTCGACGATCGTGTGGATTCTCCCCTCGCGGAGCCGCCGCAGCTTCGCGATCGCGTCGGCGACACGTGCCTCCTCGTCCCAGATCGGCGCGCCGCCGCCCCAGACGTGGCCGTAGTTCTGGAGCGCCTCGGGGTCGAGCACGAAGACGTGCTCGTGCATCAGCGTGGGACCGAGACCGGCAACGTCGATGGGGCCGCGGACGGTCTCGACCGTGGCCATCAGCCTTCGCGCCTGAGCGGGTCGGAGCCGTCCCAGCCGACGGACGCGCGGTAGATCGCCGCGTACACCTGCTCCTGGGCGTCCGTGTGCTCCACGAGCTCGATCATCCCAGGAAGCTCGCGTGTCGCGTCCATGTAGACGACGCGCGACCCGGTCGGCAGGACATCCGCGAACGCCTCCTCGTAGCCGGCGGTGGCGAAGGCGGCTACGTCGACGTCGAAGGACCGAGTCACCCGCCCCCAGTGGTGGAAGCCGTACCGCCGCGGCCCGGGAGCCTCGTGGAAGACCGACGGGCCGTCGTCGTGCTGCACGATCAGCTCGAGCATCGCGTGGCCCGAGAACGCGCGGGCGACGCTGAACGTCGGCTTCGTCGGGCGCCCGCGATGGCGCGCGTGCGGCGGCGCGAACGGGCCGCGCACGTACCAGGGGCCGACGCCGAGCCGCTCGACGTAGCGCATCGCCGCCTCGTCGATGTCGTCGACGACGTACGCGAACTGGACGATCGCGTCGAGCGGCTGGCCCCACTCAGGGAGCATCGACGGGCGCCGGAGCCTTCCGGTCGAGCAGCTCGCGCGGATAGAAGGTGTAGTGCTCGAGCGTCCCGAGGAGGCGCTCGCGTGCGACGATGAAGTCGAGGACGGCCGGGATGCCTGCCGCGTTCGCTTCGAGGGCGCGCGACACCGCGGCGTCGACGTCCGCCGGGTCCTCGACCCGTTCGCCGCTGCACCCGCACGCCTCGGCGATGCGGGCGAAGTCCGGCTGCACGTCGAAGTCCGTTCCCAGGTAGCGCTCGCCGAACCGGTGCTCCTGGATGTCGCGGATCGAGCCCAGCGCTCCGTCGTTGAAGATGCACCACGTGACGCCGAGCCTGTACTCGGCAGCCACCGGCAGCACGTTCATCACCATCTGGAACGAGCCGTCGCCGACGAAGGCGACGGCGGGGCGATCGGGATGGACGAGCCGAGCGGCGGGCAGCGCCGCCGCCGCGAAGCCCATGCCGTAGAAGCTCGACGGCACGATCAGCGAGCGCGGCTCGAAGACCTTGAAGTAGGGCGTGGCGCCGGCGATGTGCTGCGCGATGCAGCCGACGTCGATCGCGACGGTCGTCTCGCGCGGGAAGGTCTCCCGGATCGATCGCAGCACGCGCAGCGGGCTCAGCGGCCGCTCGTCGCCTGCGCCGAGCTGTTCCGCCTCCGCTTCGATCGCCGCGAGCTCGGTCGACACCTCGCGCACGCGCTCGTGTGCGGCCCAGCCGCCGGGCACCGCGGCGCCCCGTGCGCGGACGCTCTCGAGCAGCTGGCCCAGCACGACCCGGGCGTCCCCGACGAGCCCGATGTGCGCCGGCACGCTCCGGCCGATCTCCACCGGGTCGACGTCCACCTGGATGTAGCGCGCACCGGGGCCGGGGACGGAGCCTTCGCGCCACGTCGTCTCCATCTCCTCGAACCTGCAGCCGATGCCGAGGACGACGTCCGCCTCGACGAGCAGCCGTCTCGACAGACGCGTGCGATGTGCGCCGAGCCCGCCGGCCGACAGCGGATGGTCGTCGGGGATGCTGCCGCGTCCGGCGAGGCTCGTGAGCACCGGCATCGCGAGCAGCTCCGCGAGCTCGGCCACCTCCGCGGAGGCGTCGGCGGCGACCGCACCGCCGCCGGCGATCAGGATCGGCCGGTCGGCGCCGGCGAGCGCGCCGGCCGCCGCCCGAACGAGCGCGGGATCGGCCGGCGGGCGCGGCCGCCCCGCCGACGGTGCGTACGCCCGCACCGGTATCTCAGCTTCGAGAACGTCGCGCGGGACGTCGACGAGCACGGGGCCCGGCTTGCCCGTGCGCGCGGTCGCGAACGCCTGGCGCAGCGCATCGACGACGAGCTCGGGGCGGTCGACGCGGACCGACCACTTCGTCACCGGCGCGAAGATGCGGTCGGTCGGCACCTCCTGCGCCGCGCCGCGCAGCACGTTCGCCGTCGCGGCCCGGCCGGAGATGACCACGATCGGGAGCGAGCCGACGTAGGCCTCAGCGATCCCGCTCAGGAGGTTCGTGCAGCCGGGCCCCGCCGTGACGAGGCAGACGCCGGGCTCGCCCGTGAGCTGCGCGTGCGCGGCGGCCATGCTCGCTGCGGCCTGCTCGTGGCGGACGAGCACGTGCCGGATCTCGGGCGTGTCGTAGAGCGCGTCGTAGATCGACAGGACGTGCCCGCCCGGGAGCCCGAACACGAAGCGGACGCCCTCGGCGCGCAAGGCGTCGACGACGGCCCGCCCTGCGGTGGTCGCCGACACCTCAGCCCCAGAGTGCGGGCGGTGCGGTGAAGCCGCCGAGCTCCGCTTCGACGAGACGTGCGAAGGCGAGCGTGGTGCGGTCCTCGAGGTACGGCCCGATGATCTGCACGCCCGCGGGCATCCCGTCGACGAATCTGCCCGTCGGCATCACCGTTGCCGGGAGGTTCGAGCAGGTTGCCACGCTCGGCCACATGAAGTTGTCGAAGTACGGGACGCGCTCGCCGTTCACCGTGAGCCGGCGGGCGAGCTGCGTGCTGTGCGGCCCGTCGCTCTCCTCGATGTCGTGTGGGAACGCAACGACCACCGCTGCCGGGCAGAGCAGCACGTCGAGGCCGGCGAAGAACGACTGGAACGCACGGAACAGCGCCTCGCGGCGCTCGAGGAGCCCGAACCACTCGCCGAGCGACGGAGTCATCGCATCGCCGAGGCGCGCCGCGTACCCCGTCTCGTCGTCGGCGGCGAGCGCCTTCAGCGCCGCCCCTTCGGCGGGCGCAGGCGCGCCGACGATGCCGAAGAGCGTCCGCAAGAACACGTCGTAGCTCTCCGCCGGATCGAACGGCGGCTCCACCTCCGCCACGTTCGCGCCCGCCGAGCGGAGATCGGCCGCGAACCCGTCGAGCGCCTCGCGATAGGCGTCGTCGAGCCGATAGCTGTCGCCGCCGAGCCAGATCCCGACCCGGAAGCCGGAGAGGCGCTCGCTGCGGCTGGGCGGGAGCTCGAGGCGGAAGCCGGTGCGGTCGATCTCGTTCGGGCCGGCCAGCACGTCGAGTGCGAGCTCGAGGTCGGCGGCGCTGCGCGCAATCGGGCCGGCGACGCCGAGCGGGACGCTGTAGAGGTGGCCCGGGGGCGGTGGGATGTGGCCACGCACCGACACGATCCCGTAGCTGGGCTTGTGGCCGAACACGCCGCAGAAGTGCGACGGGACGCGGATCGATCCGGCGATGTCGCTCCCGAGCTCGAGCGGGGCGAAACCGGCCGCCACCGAGGCGGCGGAGCCTCCCGACGAGCCGCCCACCGTTCGCTCCGGGCCCCACGGGTTGCGGGTGAGCCCGTACACGGCGTTGGACGTCTGCCAGTCCGCTGCTCCGGCCGGCACGTTGGTCTTCCCGAAGATCACCGCGCCGGCGGCCCGAAGCCGCTCGACCGTGTCGGCGTCCCGAGTCGGTGCATGGTCGGCGAGCGCCGGCATCCCGCAGGTCGCCTTCATCCCGACGACCTCGAATGCGTCCTTGATCGTCATCGGCAGACCCGCCAGCCGCCCGAGGCGCTCGCCGCGAGACCTGGCGTCGTCGATCGCCGATGCCGCCGAGCGCGCCTCGTCGGCCGCCACTTCGACCACGATGTTGTACGTGGGATTGAACGTCTCGACGCGCTCGAGGTGCAGCTCGAGCAGCTCGCGCGCCGCGACCTCCCTGCGCTCCAGGCTGCCGAGCAGCTCGACCGCAGACGAAAATGCTGGGCTCGTGACGCCGGTCACTGCGCGATATTGCCGCATCCCGCCGGGGCGGGGGCGCTGAGCGATGAGCTGGAGCCTCGCGGTCGTCGCCGGGATCGTCGTCGCGTACGCGGTCCTGTCGCAGCGCCTCGACCGGACGCCGGTCACCGCCGCGATCTTCTTCGTCTCCTGCGGGCTCCTCTTCGGCGACAAGGGGCTCGGCTGGATCGACATCGGCAGCGGGAGCGAGTCCGTCCGGCTCCTCGCCGAGCTGACGCTGACGCTCGTCCTGTTCGCCGACGCCTCGCGGATCGACGTTCCCGCGCTGCGCCGCGAGTACCTCGTCCCGGCTCGACTGCTCGGCATCGGCCTCCCCCTGACGATCCTGGCCGGCTTTGCGCTTGCCGCCGGCATGTTCGGCAAGCTCAGCGCCGGGGAGGCGCTGCTGCTCGCGATCATCCTGGCGCCGACGGATGCTGCTCTGGGCCAGGCGGTGGTCACCGACCCGCGGCTCCCGTCGCGCATTCGCCAGGGCCTGAACGTCGAGTCCGGGTTGAACGACGGGATCTGCGTACCGCTTCTCTTCATCGCTCTCGCGCTCTCCGGGTCGGAGGCGCACTCGCTCTCGGAACACGGCGCCGTTTCACTCGTCGCGGAGGCGATCGGCTACGGCGTCCTCTTCGGCATCGTCGCCGGAGCCGCCGGGGCGCTGCTGCTCGGGCTCGGCCGGACGCACGACCTGGCCGACTCGGCCTGGGCCCAGGTCGTGCCCGTCGGCACCGCAGCGCTCGCGTACGGGCTCGCCGCGCCGCTCGGAGGCAGCGGGTTCATCGCCGCCTTCGTCGCCGGCTTCACGTTCGGAATCGTCCGGGAGAAGGACGACGGCGACACGCGGTTCCTGGAGGAGCTCGGCGGTCTGGCCAACGCGGGCACCTTCATCGTCTTCGGAGCGGCGATCGCCGGGCCGATCGTCGCCGGCCTCACCTGGTCGGCGGCGATCTACGGCGTCCTGAGCCTCACGGTGGTGCGGATGCTTCCCGTCGCCGTGGCGTTCCTTGGGACGAGCGCCCGGCCCCGGACGGTGGCATTCGCGGGCTGGTTCGGCCCTCGCGGCCTTGCATCGATCGTGTTCGCAGTGATCGTCCTCGACGAGACGAAGCTGCCCTACGACTCGACGATCGCGCTCGTCGTCGTCTTCACCGTGCTGCTCTCCGTCTATGCGCACGGGCTCACGTCGCGTCCACTCACCGCGCGCTACGCGTCGTGGTTTCGTTCGCATCCGGAGGACCGGCGGCCGTCGATGGAGGCCGTGCACGCCGAGCCGCAGCGCTGGCGCCGGCCCGTCCGTCTCTAGCGCTTCTCAGCCGGGCCCGCGCTCGGCCCAGTACGCGTCGGCCTCGGCTTCCATCCGCTCGAGTCGCGTGTAGTAGTCGGGGAACTCGTTGAGATGGGCGCGCGCGATCTTGCCGGTCACATGCGGGTCGTCGTCGGTGACGTTCGTCGCCAGATCATGGAGGCCGTGCTCGAGCTCGACGTCCATTCCGTCCCGGAACTCGTCGACATCGAACGGCGAGGCCGCCCAGTCGATGCCGATCTCGACGCCGATCCGGCGTGCCTCCTCGACGGTGAAGCGCTTGCGTTCGGTCATCGTGCTTTCGCGGGTCGGCCTGGAGCATACGCCCCACACTGTGCGAGCACAGACTCGTGGCCGATCGCGGCCGCGTCGAGATCCCGGCGGGCGCGATCGCCGACTCGATCGCGGTGAGCCAGGCCACGGTCTCGCCACGGCGCTGCACGACGCGCTGCGTCCGGCGGCGGCGACCTACGCCGGCTAGCCGCCAGAGCTGCGGCCGCGAGGCCGATCGCCGCCAGGGCTGCACCGGTGACGACGTCGAGCCAGAAGTGGTTGCCGGTCACGAGGAGCGCGAACCAGACCCACGCCGGCCAGAGCAGGAACGCAATTCGGGCGAGCGCCGGCCGCGTGACGGCGGCGAGCGTGACGCCCAACACGAGCGCGTCGGCGGCATGCAGGCTCGGCATCGCGGCGTAGGGATTCGCGAATGCCCGGATGAGGCCGGAATGGAACGTCACCGAGCTGGTCGCGAGTGTGTCCGCGTAGCCGGCGCCGGGCAGAAGCCTCGGCGGTGCGGTCGGAAGTGCGATATAGCCGATGAGACCGACGACGTTGACGGCGAAGATCGTGTTGCGCAGGAACGGGTAGGCCCCGTGGTGCCGCACGTAGACCCAGGCCACGGCGACGGCGAGGAACGCGAACTGGGAGAGCCAGTACGTCCAGTCGGCGAGCTGGACGAGGGGACCGCCGATGCCCAGGGCGAGCCGCTGGAGATCGAGGTCGTAGAGCCCGCCCAGGTGGTGCTCGATCGCGACGACTCGCTCCGCGTTCGTCAGCGCGAGGGCCGAGCCGCGGTCGGCGAGCCCGCGGGCCAGCTCGTAGGCAAGCGCAAAGCTGGCCCAGAGCGCGAGCTGCTCGAGCAGATCTCGACGGCCTCGTGGGAGGGACATCGTGATTGCAGCGTTGCGGCGCCGGCCGCCTCGTGCATCCGGCTCTTCACGGAGCCGCGGCGCGCGAACGACGCGGCGGGGTGTGGGTTTCCCACACGCCGCGGACACGTTTCCCCGATGCCCGTTCGGACGGGGTGGGTGATGGTGATCCCAGCAGCCGCAGCACGCGGCTGGTGACGCTCGAAGGAAGGAGGGTCATGGCAACCATCGAGAAGCACGCAACCTTCGCGGCTCCCGGCGAGGCCGACAGCCTCGTCGAGTTGAAGCCGCGCTACGACAACTTCATCGGCGGCCACTGGGTGGCGCCGGTCCAGGGCGAGTACTCGGAGAACGTGACACCCGCGACGGGCAAACCGTTCACGCGGGTGCCGCGCTCGACGCCCGAGGACATCGAGCTGGCACTCGATGCAGCTCACGCGGCCAAGGACGAGTGGGGCGAGGCCTCGACGACCGAACGCTCGAGAGTGCTGAATCGTGTCGCCGACGCGATCGAGGAGCACCGCGAGCTCCTGGCGGTGGCGGAGAGCTTCGACAATGGCAAGCCGGTGCGCGAGACGCTCGCGGCCGACATCCCGCTCGCGGCCGACCACTTCCGCTACTTCGCCTCGGTCATCCGCGGCGAGGAGGGGTCGATCTCCGAGATCGACAAGGGCACGGTCGCGTACCACTTCAAGGAGCCGCTCGGGGTGGTCGGCCAGATCATCCCGTTCAACTTCCCGCTGCTCATGGCGGCGTGGAAGCTGGCGCCTGCGCTCGCGGCCGGGAACTGCTCGGTGATCAAGCCGGCGAGCCCGACACCGTGGTCGATCCTCAAGCTGATGGAGCTGCTCGAGGAGATCGTTCCGCCCGGCGTGATCAACGTCGTCAACGGGCCCGGCGGTGAGATCGGCAAGGCCCTCGCGACCAGCAAGCGGATCGCGAAGGTCGCTTTCACCGGCGAGACAGCGACGGGACGGTTGATCATGCAGTACGCCGCGCAGAACATCATCCCGTCGACGACGGAGCTCGGCGGCAAGTCGCCGAACATCTTCTTCGCCGACGTGCTGGAGGCCGACGACGAGTTCCTCGACAAGGCGGTCGAAGGGCTCGTGCTCTACGCCTTCAACAAGGGCGAGGTCTGCACGTGCCCCTCGCGGGCGCTGATCGAGGAGTCGATCTACGACGAGCTGATGAGTCGTGCGCTCATGCGGATCGCCGGGATCAGGCAGGGCGACCCGCTCGATCCCGACACGCAGATCGGGGCACAGGTCTCGACGGCCCAGCTCGAGAAGATCGAGAGCTACGTCGAGATCGGCAAGCAGGAAGGCGCCGAGCTGCTGATCGGGGGGAAGCGCTCGCATCTGGGCGGCGAGCTGGAGGACGGGTTCTACTTCCAGCCGACCGTGTTCAAGGGCCACAACGGGATGCGGATCTTCCAGGAGGAGATCTTCGGCCCGGTGCTCGCGGTCACGACGTTCAAGACCGAGGCGCAGGCGCTCGACATCGCGAACGACACGATGTACGGGCTCGGCGCGGGGGTCTGGACGCGCGACACGAGCAAGGCCTACCGGATGGGCCGCGGCATCAAGGCGGGGAGGGTGTGGACGAACTGCTACCACCTCTACCCGGCGCACGCTGCGTTCGGCGGCTACAAGGTCTCGGGCGTCGGCCGCGAGAACCACAAGATGATGCTCGACCACTACTCGCAGACCAAGTGCCTTCTGGTCAGCTACGACCCGAAGCCGCTCGGTCTCTTCTAGGAGGTCGGGGATGCCGGACGAGAGAGTGCTCGACGCCACACCGGCCGCGCTCGCCGAGCTCGCTCGGCTGCGCGACCGGCACGGGCCGCTGATGCTCTTCCAGTCCGGCGGATGTTGCGACGGCAGCTCGCCCCTGTGCCTGCACGAGGGCGAGCTGCTCGTCGGCCCGAACGACCTGCGGCTCGGCGAGATCGACGGCGTGTCGTTCTTCATCGACGCGGAGCAGTACGAGCGGTGGAACCGGCCGAGTTTCGTGCTCGACGTTGCAGTGGGGACGCCCGATGCGTTCACGCTCGAGGCGGGCGACGGGGTCCACTTCGTGACGCACAGCGGCGCGTGCCCGGCACGCTGAGCTCGCGCCGCGAGCCATACTCGACCCGATGAGCGCGGCCCTCCAGCTCGTGCCGTACGCGCTCATCGCCGCGCTGAGCCCGCTCGGCGTCGCGGCGACGCTCACCGTGATGCGAACGGGCCGGTTGCAGGCGCTCGGGTTCGGGATCGGCGTCGTCGCCGGCCAGCTGCTCGCGTGCGGCCTGCTCGTGCTCCTGGGATCGGTGACGATCCCGCACCGGACGAAGGCGCATCCGACGCTCGAGGGCGTGCTCGCCCTGGGCCTCGGGCTGGCGCTGCTGGTCCTGGCGGTCGTGGTCCGGCGGCGTCCAGAGGTCGTCAGGCCGGCCTCGACCAGCGGCCGGTCGCAGGCGGCGCTCGAGCGCCTCGGGCACGTCCACGTTCTCACCGCGTCCGGTGTCGGGCTGCTGCTCGGGATCGGCGGCCCGAAGCGCCTGGTTCTCACCGCGCTCGCGGCGGCATCGATCTCGGCGTCGGGAATCGCCGGCGCCGACGAGGGCCTGCTCGTCGTCTGGTACGGCCTGCTGGCGACGGTCCTCGTGTGGCTGCCGGTCGGGGCGTACCTCCTGCTCGGCGACCTGGTGGTGGCGCGGCTCGACGCCGCCCTGGCGTGGCTCGCCCGGCAGCGGCGGCCCGTGACCGTCTACGCGCTCGTTCTGCTCGGGATCGCACTGACCGTGAACGGGGTGCTGCTCTTGTAGACACTCCTCGTCCGCCTGACGCGCGCCCAGCGGCCGCCCGAGCTACGCCTGGACGATCGCGTCGATGTCGGACGCGGCGCCGGCCAGCGCCTCGGCGACATCGGTCTGCCCCGCGTAGGCGTCGAGCAGCGCCTGCACCCACCTGCCCGCGATTTGCAGGTAGCCGGGAGTCGGCGTGACGAGCACGAACGCCTCGTGCTCGACGAGCTGCCGGGCGACGTCGTAGAAGTCGCCCCAGGCACCGGCGTGGTCGCGGAACCGGGGATCGTCCCAGACGCTCGTCCGGGTCGGGTTCATGTTGCCCTCGAACGCCGAGCGCAGGAGGAACTCGCTGGAGCTCGCCCACTCCACGAACCGCCACGCCGACGCCGCATCCTTCGTCTGCGCGTTCACGACGAGCGACCACGTCCACAGGTTGGGTCGACGTGCGCCGTCGAGGCCCGCGGGCGGCAACGCGTACGCGATCTCCCCTGCGAGGGCCGACGTCTCCCGATTCTCGAAGTAGGCGACGTAGTGGTCGGAGTCGACGATCAGCCCGTACCGGCCATGTGCGAAATCCAGCGCGAGCTCGTACCAGCGCTGGTCGAGCCAGCCGATCGGACCGGCGGTGTGCAATGCATCGAGGAACTCGCGCGTCACGCGGACGGCGCGGTCGGATGCAATCGCGCACGCCCCGTTCTCGAAGTCGCGACCGCCGCACGACCAGAGCTGGGTCGCGTAGCCCGTATACATCGTGTGCCACGCACCGGTGCCGCGCTGTGCGAAGCCGCGTGCCGCGCCCGCATCGGCGATGCGCGCTGCGGCGTCGAGGTACTCCGCCCAGGTCGTCGGCACGCCGACGCCGGCGGCGTCGAGGATGCGCGGAACGTAGGCGAGGTTGTACGACTCGCAGTTCACCGGGATCTCGAGCAGCGGGCCTTCGCCCAGAGGATCGCCGAAACGGCCGGTCCACCTGTTGCACGCGACGAGACGCTCCAGGAAGTCGCCCGCGTCCCAGGCGTCGCTCGAGCCGTCGACCAGGTCGTCGAGCGGCCGCACGAAGCCGGCAGCGAGGTGGTCCCACATCAGTCCCGGGCCGGACATGTAGACATCGGCGGCCTCGTCGCCTTCGAGCAGGTGGCGGATGTCGTTCGAGAAGTAGACGTCGCTCGGGACGATCCGGATGTCGAGTTCGAGCCCGGTCTGCTCGGTGAACTCGGCCGCGTGCCGCTCGACGCTCGCCACGTAGGCGTCGGTGTCCGGCCCGAGGAACCTCACCCGCATC
>DATIXY010000038.1:0-62433 GCA_035518115.1 Gaiellaceae bacterium
GCTCCAGGCGTCGCTCACGCCACGGCCGTTCGGTGTGAACGGCAGGAAATAGACCGTCGGGGCAGCGCCGGCCAGCGACGGGTCGTCGGTGACGACCGCGTCGACGTCGCCTTGCGGGGGGCCGTACGTGATCGTCGCCCCGCGCCGGGCGGCGGCCTTCAACCAGAGGTCGACGGCGGGAGCCCGTTCGACCACCGGCGTGTCGCACGCAACCGCAATCGACTTCGCGTCGCGGAGCGCGGAGAGCGGCGCGCTCGTAGCGTCGAGCCCCTCGGGGACGTCCTCGGGGAGCACGGCGTTGTGCGCGCCGAGCCCTTGGCGGAGCAGCTTCGCGAGGCCGTATGCCTCCTCGACGGACTCGCTGCCCGACAGCGCCGTGACCGTCGACGTCCCGCCGGCGCGGAGCATGCGCTCCACCTCGTCGAGCGCGTCGTCCCACGACAGCTCCTGGAAGTGTCGCGGGCCGCTCTGCCGGAGCGGCGTCGTCACCCGGTCCGGTGCGCGAAGGTGGTCGAACGCGAAGCGCCCCTTGTCGCAGAGCCAGCCTTCGTCGATCTCGGGGTGGATCCGCGACTGGATGCGCTTGACCTTCCCCTCGCGTGTCGTCGCGCTGACGTTGCAGCCGACCGGGCACAGGCCGCACACCGTGGGGACGTTCTGGATCTCCCACGGCCGGGCCTCGAAGCGGTACTGCGTCGACGTGAGGGCGCCGACCGGGCAGATCTCGGTCACGTTGCCGGAGAAGTGACCGCGGTACGGCTCGTCCTCGAAGGTCGCGATCATCGACTGCGATCCGCGGTTGACCGCGACGAGCTGCCCGTCCTCGGCGACCTGCTCGCTGAAGCGCGTGCACCGGTAGCAGAGGATGCAGCGCTCGCGGTCGAGCGCGATCAGCGGCGAGATCGGGATCGGCTTCTCGAACGTCCGCTTCGGGAACGCCATCCGCGTCGAACCAGGGCCGTAGCGGAACGTGAGGTCCTGGAGCGGGCACTCGCCGCCCTTGTCGCACACAGGGCAGTCGAGCGGATGGTTGACGAGGATGAACTCGAGCGTCGCGTTCTGGCCGTCGGCGGCGAGCTTCGACGTGCGCGCGGTGTGCACGACCATTCCGTCCTGCGCGGTGAGCGTGCAGCCGGCCTGGAGCTTCGGGATCCCCTCCACCTCCACCAGGCACATCCGGCACGCGCCGACCGGCGCACCGAGTCGAGGCTCGTAGCAGAAGACCGGGATCTCGATGCCGGCCGCCTGCGCGGTCTCGACGAGGCCCGTCCCCTTCGGGACATCGACGACCCGTTCGTCGATCGTCACCTGGACGAGATCGGCAGCGGTCGGTGTCACGCCGGAACCTCGACGGTGGGGACGACGGCATGCATCGCGACCGGCGCGAGCACGTGGTCGAGCGGCGAGCTGTCGCCGAACGGGCAGCCGCCCTGCTCGATGTGCGCCACGAACTCGTCGCGGAACTTCGCCACGTAGCTCGCGACTGCCACCGCCGCGGTCTCGCCGAGCGGGCACAGGCACTTGCCGTTGATCCGGTCGCAGACGTCGAGCAGGAGGTCGAGCTCGCGGCGCGTCGCATCGCCCGCCTCGAGCTTGCGCAGGATCGCGGTCATCCAGCGAGTCCCCTCGCGGCACGGCGTGCACTTCCCGCACGACTCGTGCTCGTAGAACTCGCTGACACGGACGCCGAGCTGCACCATGCACACGCGCTCGTCGAGGCAGATGACGCCGGCCGACCCCATTGCGGTGTGGAGCTTCGCCAGCGAGTCGAAGTCGTAGCCGACGTCGATCTCGTCGCCGGTCAGGATCACCGTCGACGAGCCGCCCGGGATCACCGCCTTGAGCTTCCGGCCGCCGGGGACGCCTCCACCCAGGTGCTCCGCGTAGATCAGGTCGCGCAGCGGGATCCCCGGCTCGATCTCGTAGTTGCCGCCGTTGACCACGTGGCCCGAGACCGAGACGACGCGCGTCCCGCGTGAGTCCGGGACGCCGAGCCTGGCGTACGCCTCCCCGCCCAGTGCGAGGACGGGCGGGACGGTCGCCATCGTCTCGACGTTGTTGACGACGGTCGGCGAGCCGTAGACGCCGGAGATCGCCGGGAACGGCGGCTTCGAGCGCGGCTGGCCCCGCTTCCCTTCGAGCGACTCGATCAGCGCCGTCTCCTCGCCGCAGATGTACGCGCCCGCGCCGCGGTGGAGCACGACGTCGACGTCGCCGATCAGGTCGGGCCGCGCGGTGACCTCGTCGAGCGCGGCCTTCAGCACCTCGTACGGGCCGCTGTACTCGCCGCGGATGTAGACGAAGACGTTCTTCGAGTCGACCGCGTGCGCGGTGATGAGGCAGCCCTCGAGGAAGCGGTGCGGCACGCGCGAGAGGATCTCGTTGTCCTTGAAGCTGCCCGGCTCCGACTCGTCGGCGTTGACGACGAGGTAGTGCGGCTTCGGGATCTGCTCCTTGGACGGGACGAACGACCACTTGCGGCCCGTGGCGAAGAACGCGCCGCCGCGCCCGCGCAGCTCGGACTCGAGGAGCGCCTCCGTCACCTCGGACGGGGTCATCGCCCGTGCGCGGGCGAGCTGCTCGTAGCCGCCCGCCGCCTCGTACTCGGAGAGGCTCGTCGTCGGGTCCGCGAGGACGAGCTCCTTGATCTCAGCCGGCACGCAGCTCCTCCACGATCGCGGCGGCGTCCTCGGGTGAGACGTGCAGGCGGTAGTGGTGGTCGACCGCGACGACCGTCCCCCACCCGCAGCCGCCGAGGCACTCGATCGTCCGCAGCGTGACCTTCCCGTCCGCGCTCGTCTCGCCCGCATGGCATCCGAGCTCGGCCTCGAACGACTCGAGCACCTGCTGGGCGCCGTAGAGCGCGCACGAGACGTTCGTGCAGACCTCGACGAGGTGCTCGCCCACGGGCCCGGTGTTGAACTGGTCGTAGAACGTCGCGATCGACGCCACGAACGCCGGCGTCACCTCGAGCGCGTCGGCGACCGCGCGCATCACGTCGGGCGAGAGCCAGCCGTGCTCCTCCTGCGCGAGCCGGAGCGCCGGAAGCACGGCGCTGCGCGACCCTTCGGGATACTTCGCGCGCTCGACCTGGATCGCGTCGTAGAGCCGGCTCACCGGTCGACCTCGCCCATCACGGTGTCGAGCGAGCCGACGATTGCGATCATGTCGGCGATCAGCGCGTCGCTCATGCAGGTCGCCGTCGCCTGGAGCGCGACGAAAGACGGGGCGCGGAACTTCACGCGCCAGGGCTTCGGCCCGCCCTCCGAGCAGACGTAGCAGCCGAGCTCGCCGCGTGGGGACTCGATCGCGGTGTACACCTCGCCCTCGGGGACGCGGAACCCTTCGGTGACGATCTTGAAGTGATGGATCAGCGACTCCATCGAGGTGTGCAGCTCGTGGCGCGGCGGGAGGACGACCTTGCGGTCGTCGGCGATCCACGGCTCGCCCTCCATGCGCTCGAGCCGGTCGAGGCACTGCTCGGCGATGCGGACCGATTGCCGCATCTCCTCGATGTGGACGCGGTAGCGCGCGTAGACGTCGCCCTCGGCGAAGACCGGGACGCGGAAGTCGACCTGGTGATAGGCGAGGTACCCCTCGTCGCGGCGGATGTCCCAGTCGACGCCGGATGCGCGTAGGACCGGCCCGGACTGGCCGAGCGCGATCGCGTCCTCGGCCGAGAGCAGGCCCACGCCCTCCG
Source organism: Gaiellaceae bacterium (assembly GCA_035518115.1). Taxonomy (GTDB): domain Bacteria; phylum Actinomycetota; class Thermoleophilia; order Gaiellales; family Gaiellaceae; genus PALSA-600. Next base: position 3,701 of record DATIXY010000038.1, read on the forward strand.
TGCGCTCCAGCCAGATCTTGTTGCGCGTCAGCAGCGTCTCGTAGTCGTCGATCGCGCGCGGCATCCAGTCGCAGAACTTGCGCGCCTCGGGATAGAAGCCGCGGGGGATGTCCTCGGCCAGCCCGCCGACCTGGAAGTAGCGGGTGTGCATCCGGTAGCCGGCGACGAGCTCGAACAGGTCGAGGATCTGCTCCCGCTCCCGGAAGGCGTACCAGAACATCGAGATCGCACCGAGCTCGAGTGCCGAGGTGCCGAGCCAGACGAGGTGCGAGTGGATCCGGTTCAGCTCGCAGAGCAGCGTGCGCATCCACGTCGCCTTCGGCGGGATCTCGAGATCGAGCAGCTTCTCGACGGCGGCGACGAAGACGTACTCGTTGTTCTGGTACGAGACGTAGTCGATGCGCTCGGGGTACGTGATGCACTTCCACCACGTCTTGTGCTCCATGTTCTTCTCGAAGCCGGTGTGCAGGTAGCCGACGACGGCCGCGAGCCCGGTGACGTCTTCGCCGTAGAGGTCGACCACCAGCCTCAGAACGCCGTGCGTCGACGGGTGGTTCGGGCCGAAGTTGACGGTCATCACGTCGCCCGTGTCCCAGAGCGCCTGCGACGTCTGGAGCACCGTCGGGATCGGATAGGGGATCCGCGTCCCCTCGTAGATCGCGCGGCCGGCGGGCCGCTTCGCGGTCGCCGTCACCGCTACTCCTCCCCCGAGAACCGCACCGGCTCGCCTCCGAGCGGGTAGTCCTTGCGCAGCGGGTGGCCTTCCCAGTCGTCGTCCATGAGGATCCGGACGAGGTTCGGATGGCCGTCGATCGCGATTCCCATCAGGTCGTAGGCCTCGCGCTCGTGCCAGTCGGCCGTCGGCCAGACGCGGATCACCGACGGCACGCTCTCGCCGTCGTCGACGAACGTCTGCAGGCGGACCCGCCGGGGCGGCGTCGCGATCGCGAGCAGGTGATAGTTCATCGCGAACCGCCTGGACTTCTCTGCGGGGACGGCCTGCAGGCCCTGCGTCATCGGCGCGTTCAGGTCGCGGCCGCCCGGCGTGCCGAGGAAGCCGGACACGCTCTCGGTCCCGTAGCCGAGGTAGTCGACCGCGGTGATGTCGGCCAGGAACGTGAACCCGGCCTCGTCGCGGAGATGGAGCGCGGCTTCGACGAGCCGCTCGTGCTCGACGGTGAGGGTGGTCTCGTGATGCGCCTCGGTCACTCCGACGAGCCCGGGCACGTCGCCCCACCCGCCGGCCGGCGTCGTCACGAGGCGACGCTCCGGAGCTCGTAGGCCGGCGGCACGCCCGCCTTGACGGCCTCGTGCAGGCGCACGATCCCCTCGACCAGCTGCTCCGGCCGCGGCGGGCAGCCGGGCACGTAGATGTCGACCGGCACGAGCTTGTCGACCGACTGCACGATCGCGTAGTTGTTGAACATGCCGCCCGAGCTGGCGCACGCGCCCATTGCGATGACCCACTTCGGCTCGAGCATCTGGTCGTAGATCTGCCGCAGCGGGGCGGCCATCTTGTTCGAGACACGCCCCGAGACGATCAACAGGTCGGCCTGGCGCGGCGATCCGCGGAACGGCTCCATCCCGAAGCGCGCGATGTCGTAGCGCGCGGTGACGATCGACATCATCTCGATCGCGCAGCACGCGAGACCGAACGTGTCGGGCCACATCGAGTTGGTCTGGGCCCACGCGACCGCCTTCGCGAGCGTGGTCAGGCCGACGCGCTGCTCGAGGTCGTCGACCTCCTCCTCGAAGCGGCTCGGGCCCTTCGTCGGCCAGAGCAGCCGCTCGGATTTGAGCCCCTGGTCGCGAAGGCGCCCGCCTTCTAGCGCCACTCGAGCGCTCCCTTGCGCCAGATGTAGATGTAGGCGATGAGCAGGATGAACAGGAACGTCAGGAACTCGAAGAAGCCGAACCAGTTGAGCTCGTGGAGGATCACCGCGAGCGGGTAGAGGAAGACGATCTCGATGTCGAAGAGGATGAAGAGCATCGCCGTGAGGTAGAAGCTCACGGTGAAGCGCTGGCGCTGCGGCGGCCCCTTCGAGACGCCCGATTCGAACGGCACCGAGCGCGCACGAATACGACGGTGCGGCCGCTGAGCGAAGACGAAGCTAGCGACGATCATCGTCGTCGGGATCATCAGGGCGAAGAACCCGTAGATCGCAAAGGGCAACCAGCTGTCGAACACGAAAAACCGCCTCCTCGAGTGCCGGCGGCCCGACGCTACCACGGTTCGGACGTGTCGCACGAACCGAACCGGAAACCGTGAAGCGACCGGCGTTGCAGGTGTCACGAAGTGCCCATCTGCGACCCCTCGGGCTACAATGAGACCCGATGGCGACCACCGAGGTCCACACCGAGGCCGTGCTCACCCTCACCGAGCGCGCCGCCGAGAAGATTCGCGGCCTCCAGGCCGAGGAGCCGACGGGCGACGCGGCGGTGCTGCGCGTCGCGATCCAGGGCGGCGGATGCAGCGGCTTCGAGTACGCGCTCGGATTCGACCGGGGCGCTCAGGAGGGCGACCACGAGCTCGAGTTCCACGGCGTCAAGGTCGTCGTCGACCCGTTCAGCGCGCCGTACCTCCAGGGCTCGACCGTCGACTTCCTGGAGACGCTGCAGGAGTCGGGGTTCAAGATCGACAACCCGAACGCGACCTCCTCGTGCGGTTGCGGCTCCAGCTTCCAGGTCGCCGAGGGTGAAGCCCCGGCGGACGCCGCCGGCTGCGGCGGCTGTCACTGACGCCCGGCCTCTAGCGATACGCTCGCGCGCGTGAGCGCGCCGCTTCGCGTCGCCGTCGTCGGCTCGGGCCCGGCCGGGTTCTACGCGTCGGATGCCCTGCTGCGGAGCGACGACCCGCCGGTCGCCGTCGACCTGCTCGACCGCCTGCCGACGCCGTGGGGGCTCGTGCGTCTGGGGGTCGCCCCCGATCACGAGAACATCAAGGCCGTCTCCCGCGCGTTCGAGAAGACCGCGGCGCGTCCCGGCTTCCGCTTCTTCGGGAACGTCGACGTAGGCAAGGTGGTGTCGCACGCCGAGCTGCTCGAACGGTACGACGCGGTCGTCTACACGGTCGGCGCGCAGACCGACCGGCGCCTCGACGTTCCCGGCGAGGACCTCGTCGGGTCGTGGCCGGCCACGGCGTTCGTGGCTTGGTACAACGGCCATCCCGACTTCCAGGACCTCGCCTTCGATCTCACGGGGGAGCGGGCGGTCGTCGTCGGGAACGGGAACGTCGCGATCGACTGCGCGCGGATGCTCGCGCTCACTCCGGAGGAGCTCGCCTCGACCGACACGGTGCCGGCCGCGGAGCGGGCGATCATCGAGTCGGGCATCCGGGAGATCGTGATGCTCGGCAGGCGCGGGCCCGTTCAGGCCGCCTTCACGCCGCCGGAGCTGCAGGAGCTGGGCGAGCTCGCGGGCTGCGACGTCGTGGTCGACCCGCAGGACCTCGAGCTCGACCCGGCGAGCGCGGATGCGCTCGAGCACGACCGCGAGCGGGCCCGCCGCAACATGGAGCTGCTGCGCGAGTTCGCCGCCCGCGAGCCGAAGGGGCTTCCGCGCCGGATCGTGCTGCGCTTCCTGGTCTCGCCGGTCGAGATCGCCGGCAACGGGCGCGTGGAAGGCGTCGAGGTCGTTCGCAACGAGCTGGCTACCGAGAGCGGCCGCCTGGTCGCGAGGCCGACGGGCATGCGCGAGACGATCCCCTGCGGCATCGTCCTGCGCAGCGTCGGCTACCGGGGTGTCGAGCTGCCGGGAGTCCCGTTCGACGACGCCGCAGGCGTGATGCCGAACGACGGCGGGCGCGTCATCGGCGCCGAGCGCACCTACTGCGCCGGCTGGATCAAGCGCGGGCCGAGCGGGGTGATCGGGACGAACAAGAAGGACGCCACCGAGACCGTCGAGGCGCTGCTCGCCGACGCGCGCGCCGGAAGCCTCGGTGCGCCGGGCGGCGGCGATCTCGGCGCGCTGCTCTCGGAACGTGGCGCATTCTTCGTCGAGTACGACGGATGGCAGGCGATCGACATGGTCGAGCGTTCCGCGGGTGAGCCGCTCGGGCGTCCGCGCGTCAAGGTGACGGGCTGGAACGAGCTGCTCGAGACCGGCCGGTCGGTACAGTCCTCGTCGTGAGCGAGCGGGTGCAGCCGCGCGAGCTGTGGGGCGGCGAGACGCGGAAGGCGATCGACAACTTCCCCGTCTCGGGCGAGCCGATCCCGCCGCCGGTGGCGCACTGGCTGGGTCGGATCAAGGCCGCTGCGGCGCGCGTCAACGGCGAGCTCGGCCTGCTCGATGCCGACAAGGCAGAGCGGGTCGCGACCGCCGCCGAGCGAGTGGCCTCCGGCGAGCTCGACGACCAGTTCCCGATCGACGTCTTCCAGACCGGCTCGGGAACCTCGTCCAACATGAACGCGAACGAGGTGATCGCGACGCTTGCCGGTGACGACGTCCACGCGAACGACGACGTCAACATGGGCCAGAGCTCGAACGACGTCTTTCCGTCCGCGGTGCACCTTGCCGCGCTCGACCAGATCGTGAACGACCTGCTGCCGGCGCTCGAGGGCCTCGCCGCCTCGCTCGAGGCGAAGGCGCGAGAGTTCGACGACGTCGTCAAGTCGGGGCGGACGCACTGGATGGATGCGGTGCCGGTCACGCTCGGCCAGGAGTTCGGCGGCTACGCCGCGCAGGTGCGCGAGGGCCATGCCCGCGTCTCGTCCACGCTGCAGCGGCTCGGCCAGATCCCGCTCGGCGGCACCGCCGTCGGCACCGGGCTGAACACGCACCCCGAGTTCGCGGCGCGCGTGCGGGCCGACCTGGAGCGGTCGAGCGGCCTGCAGATCTCGCCGCCCGCCGACCCGTTCGAGTCCCAGGCCGCGCGCGACGGGCTCGTCGAGGCCTCGGGCGCGCTGAAGACGCTGGCCGTCAGCCTCACGAAGATCGCCAACGACCTGCGGTTCCTCGGCTCGGGCCCGCGTGCAGGGCTGGCCGAGATCTTCCTGCCGGAGCTCCAGAAGGGCTCGTCGATCATGCCGGGCAAGGTCAACCCGGTGATCCCCGAGGTGGTGACGCAGGTCGCGGCCCAGGTGATCGGCAACGACCAGGCGATCGCCGTCGGAGGCATGCAGGGGCACTTCGAGCTCAACGTCTTCGTCCCGCTGCTCGCGCGCAATCTGCTCCAGTCGATCAAGCTGCTCGCCTCCGCGTCCAGGCTCCTGGACGAGAAGTGCGTTGCGGGGATCGAGGCGAATCGCGAGCAGTGCGAGCGCTACGCCGAACTGACGCTCGCGGCCGCGACGGGGCTCAACCCGCACATCGGCTACGACAAGGCGAGCGAGATCGTGAAGGCGGCCGTTGCCTCCGGCCGGCCGCTGCGGGACGTCGCGCGCGACGCGGGCGTCGACGAGGCGATCCTCGACGAGGCGCTGGACTACCGCGCGCTGGCGAAGCCGCACGGCTGAGGCGGGGGAACGTCGAACGCGCAGGAGCAGCGTGACGAAAAGTCCCTGCACCTGGGCGTAGCTGGCGAATTCTCTGCGCGCACCCGGAGCTACGATTCGGGTGTGAAGGTGCGTGTCGCAGCAGCTGCGGCGTTCGCCGCGCTCCTGGCCGCCGGCGGTGCAGCCGGTGCGCTCTTTCAGTCGCCGAACGGCGAGGCGACGGTTTCGCTCTCGTCGGCCGCGGCCGGCGCGCGGGACGTCGGGCTGACCGTCCAGATCCCGACGGTGCTGCAGTGCGGCCGGCCGACCGGGAAGCCGGTCGCTCTGAGCCTTCCCCGCGGCGTGCGGATGCCCGGGGCGATCCCGCTGTCTGCGGTCCGCGTCAACGGAGTGCAGGCGTCGAAGGTCGTCGTGGCCAACCGCGTCGTGACGGTGACGCTGCCCGTCCACCGTGGGATCACGTGCTTTGCGCTGATCGACGGCAAGCTGAAGATCGCGATCGCGCCGTCGGCCTCGCTGGGCAACCCTTCGAGCCCAGGTACGTACACGTTCGGGATCCGGCAGGGCCGGACGGCGTACGCCGTCCCGGTCACGATCAAGCCTGCGTAGCTGCGGAGCTAGTACGCGACCGCGCCGCGGCCGCTCGCGGCGGCATGGCGCTGCTCGTCGGCGCGATAGCTCGACCGGACGAGCGGCCCGGAGAAGACCGAGCCGAAGCCGAGCGCCTCGCCCTGCTCGCGGAACCAGCGGAACTCGTCGGGGTGAACCCAGCGGTCGATCGTCGCGTGCCTTTGGCTCGGCTGCAGGTACTGGCCGATCGTGACGACGTCGACGCCGTTCGCACGCAGGTCGCGCATCGTGTCGACGACCTCGTCGTTCCGCTCTCCGAGGCCGACGATGATCCCGCTCTTCGTCAGCACCGGGTAGTCGGCGATCTCCTTCGCCCGACGCAGGAGCGCGAGCGCCCCGTCGTAGCTCGCCCGGGCGCCGCGCATCCGCCGGTGCAGCCGGCGGACGGTCTCGATGTTGTGGTTGAACACCTCCGGCCGCGCGCCGATCACCGTCTGCAGCGCCTCCTCCTCGACGCCGAGGAAGTCGGGCGTGAGCACCTCGACCGTCGCGGCCGGCAACTTCGCCTTGAGCGCACGGATCGTCGCGGCGTAGTGGCCGGCGCCCTTGTCGGGCACGTCGTCGCGGTCGACGGACGTGACGACGACATGCTCGAGGCCCATCCGTCGTGCGGCTTCGGCCAGCCGGAGCGGCTCGAGCGGGTCGACCGGCTCCGACGGCCTGCCCGAGTGGACGTAGCAGTACCGGCACGCTCGCGTGCAGGTGTCGCCGAGGATCTGGAAGGTTGCAGTTCCGCGGCCCCAGCACTCGGCGATGTTCGGGCAGCGCGCCTCCTCGCAGATCGTGTGCAGCTGGGCGCCGTGGATCAGCTTCTTGACGTCGTAGTACCGGCCGTTCCGCGACGGTGCGCGCACCTTCATCCACTCGGGGCGGCGCGGGCGCTCGGCGACGGGGTGCGACGTCTCCATCGAGCTCAGTCTAGAGCGGGCGCGCGGTCGCGCGGTGCGCGGTGCAGGAGCTCCGCGTACCGGCCGCCCAGCGCGACGAGCTCGTCGTGGCGGCCGCGCTCGACGATGCGCCCGTCGTCGAGGACGACGATCTGGTCGGCGTCGAACACGGTCGAGAGCCGGTGGGCGATCGCGATCGTCGTGCGTCCGCTCGCGAGCCGGTCGAGCGCCTCCTGAACCTGGCGCTCGGTCTCCGTGTCGAGGGAGCTCGTCGCCTCGTCGAGGACGAGGATCGGCGGGTTGCGCAGGATCGTGCGCGCGATCGCGATGCGCTGCTTCTCGCCGCCCGAGAACCGGTAGCCGCGCTCGCCGACGACCGTCTCGTAGCCCTCCGGGAGGGCGGAGATGAGCTCGTGGATCTGCGCCGCGCGCGCCGCCTCCTCGATCTCCTCGTCGGTGGCGTCGGGCTTCGCGAAGCGGAGGTTCTCCCGCACGGTCGCGTGGAAGAGGTACGTCTCCTGCGACACGACGCCGACCAGGCTCGTGAGCGTCTGGAAGGAGAGATCGCGGACGTCGATGCCGCCGATCGAGATGCTGCCGAGGCCGACGTCGTAGAGCCGCGCCGTCAGGTAGCCGAGCGTGGTCTTGCCCGAGCCCGTCTCGCCGACGAGCGCGGTCGTCGTCCCTGCGGGCACGGTGAACGTGATGTCCTCCAGCGTCCAGGGGCCGTCGGCGTCGTACCGGAACCACACACCGTCGAACGCGACGTCGCCCGCCTCCGCCAGCGGCTGCGGGACGGGCGGCTCGACGATGTCGACCGGCTGGTCGAGGTACTCGAAGATGCGGTCGAAGAGGGCGAGCGAGGTCTGGACGTCGAGGCCGACGCCGAGCAACGACCCGACCGGGAAGAACAGCCTCGCCTGGAGCGTGGTGAACGACACGAGCGTGGGGACCGTGATCGTCGTCGACCAGCCGTGGGCGAGCGCCAGTCCCCCGAACCAGTAGGTCGCCGCCGGCATCACCGCGAAGCTCGTCTGGATCGTCGCCATCATCCAGCGGCCCGCCATGCGCTGGCGCACCTCCAGGTCGGCGAGCCGTTCGGACTCTCCGTGGAAGCGGTCGGCCAGTTCCTCGGTCCTGCCCATCGTCTTGCCGAGCAGGATCCCGCTCACCGAGAGCGACTCCTGGACAAGGCTCGAGATGTCGGCGAGCGTCTCCTGGGTCGTCTTGGCGATGCGCCGCCGCTCGTTGCCGACCCGCCGTGTGAGCAGCACGAACAGCGGGATCAGCGCGAAGGCGAACAGCGCGAGCTCCCAGCTGAGCAGGAGCATGCCGACCATCGTCGCGAGCACCGTCGTGACGTTGGAGATGATCGACGTCGCCGTCGACGTGACGACGCTCTGGACGCCGCCGATGTCGTTCGAGATCCGCGACTGCACCTCGCCGGTGCGCGTCCGTGTGAAGAAGGCCAGTGACAGCCGCTGGAGGTGGCGGAAGACTGCCGTGCGCAGGTCGTGCATCACCGCCTGGCCGACCTGGTTCGAGAGCAGCGTCTGCCAGACGCCGAGGATCCCGACCACGATCGCGATCACGATCATGCCGCCGGCGTAGAGCGCCAGCGCCTGCGTGTCCACCGGAGGGGGAGAGATCGACTCGAGCGCTCCGCGCAGCAGGAACGCCGGGAGCACCCCGAGCGCGGCCGACACGAGGATCAGCCCCAGCACGACGCTGAGCCGCCACCGGTACGGCTGGAACAGCCCCGCGATGCGGCGCAGGTTCGCCCTGCGCACGGCTGGGTCGGCGGGCCGCTGCGGCGGCTCCTCCCCGCGGCCGAAGCGGCGCCCGCCGCCGCCGCGCTCTCCTCGTACCTCGAACATCTGGCCCACGGTAGACGACCGGATTTGGCTGCCGCGGCCGCCGCTAGGCTCGGCGGATGCGGCGCGTCTGTGTGTTCTGTGGTGCCTCAAGCGGTCGCCTCACCGCGTATGCGGAGGCGGCGCGCGCCTTCGGCGAGGAGGCCGCCGCGCGCGGCCTCGGGCTCGTGTTCGGCGGCGGACGCGTCGGGTTGATGGGGGCCGTCGCCGACGGTGCGCTCGCGGGCGGCGCCGAGGTGATCGGCGTGATCCCGCAGAGCCTCGTCGAGCGCGAGCTTGCCCACGGCGGCGTGTCGCTCGAGGTCGTCGCCTCGCTGCACGAGCGCAAGGCGCGGATGGCGGCGCTCGCCGACGCATTCGTCGCGCTACCCGGAGGGTTCGGGACGCTCGACGAGCTGCTCGAGCAGCTGACCTGGTCGCAGCTCGGCCTGCACGACCGCCCGATCGGCCTGCTCGACGTCGAGGGGTACTGGCGGCCGCTGATCGCGCTCGCACGGCACGCGACGGAGGAGGGCTTCGTCCGGGAGTCGGATCTCGCCGCGATCGCCGTAGCCGAGGATTCGGCGGCACTGCTCGACCGCCTCGACCGGATGACCCGCGAGGCGCGGCCGCGGCCTAAGTGGTCGTGAGGGTGAGGTCGGCGCTCTCGAACGTCACCCCGAAGACGTCGGCGAACGTCGCAGCGGCGACCGGGCGCACCTCGTCGACCGGGATCGGGCGGCCGAGCTCGCGCGCCAGCGAGGTGAACTGGTAGCCATCGAGCCCGCAGGCCGTGATCCAGTCGGTGAACGGCGCCGGGTCGAGGTCGACGTTCAGCGCGTAGCCGTGCGTCGAGACCCACTTCGAGAGGTGGATCCCGATCGAGGCGATCTTGCGCGGTGGCCGCTCGAGCCAGACCCCGGTGAGCCCGTCGATCCGGGTCGACTCGACGCCGAAGGCGGCAGTCGTGTCGATCAGCACCTGCTCGAGGTCGCGGCAGTACCGGCGCACGTCCTGTCCGTGGCGCGTCAGGTCGAGGATCGGGTAGCAGACGAGCTGCCCCGGCGCGTGGTAGGTCGACTTGCCGCCGCGGTCGGTCTCCACGATCTCGACCCGTGCGCCGGCGGGGACGTGCAGCTCGCCGGGCTCGGCGCGACGGCCGAGCGTGATCGTCGGCGGATGCTCGAGCAGGAGCACGGTGTCGGGCGCCTCGCCGGCCGAGACCGCGGCTGCGATCGAGCGCTGGAGGTCGAGTGCCTCCCGGTAGTCGACGACGCCGAGCGAGACGAGGCGGGCACCGGTCATCTCTTCTGAGCGTAGCGTTGCGATTCGTGGAGCCGAAGCCGAAAGGCTGGTCGCAGCGCTACGGCGCGGTCTTCGCCGATCAGGGCGTCGTCGACCACTACCACCTCCGACCGCCCTACCCGGAGGAGACGATCGACCTCCTGGCCGGCCTCGCCGCCGGTGGTGCGCTGCTCGACCTCGGCTGTGGAACGGGCGAGCTTTCCCGGCGGCTGGCGCCGCGCGTGGCGCGCGTCGACGCGGTGGACGTCTCCGAGGCGATGGTGGTGCGGGGCCGCGGTCTTCCGGGCGGGGACGCGCCGCAGCTGCGCTGGATCCTCGGATCGGTCGAAGAGGCGGACCTCGACGGCCCGTACACGCTCGCGCTGGCCGGCGACAGCATGCACTGGTTCGACTGGGAGTCGTTGTTCCCGCGGCTCGCCGGCGTCCTCGCGCCCAACGACACGCTCGCGCTCGTCCACCGCGAGTGGCTGCGCGACGCGCGGCTGTGGGCGGCGCTCGCCCCCGTGTACGAGCGACACAGCTGGAACGAGGACTTCGAGCCCCGCGACCTGGTGGAGGAGCTCGGCCGCCGGTCGCTCTTCGCGCAGTTGGGCAAGAGCGAGTCGGCGCCGGAGCCCTGGCGGCCGACGCTCGACGAGTTGGTCCTGGTGCACTTCTCGGCGAGCGGCTTCGCGCCTTCGAAGCTCGCCGACCCGGACCGGTTCGCGGCCGAGATTCGGCAGGCGGTCGAGACGACGCTCGAGCCTCGCGACGGGCGCTACGAGCTCGAGGTCGTCGGGATCGTCACCTGGGGGCGGCCGGGCGGAGGCTAGAGGCTTGATGTGGAACTTGGCGCATCCCCGCGGGCACGCCATTCCACATCAAACCTCTAGTAGTCGGCTTCGCCCCAGGTCTGGAGGCGCTCGCGCAGGTCGCGCAGGAAGCGGCCGGCGAGCGCGCCGTCGATCAGGCGGTGGTCGTACGTGAGGGTCAGGTTCATCATCGACCGGATCGCGATTGCATCCGTTCCGTCCTGGTCGGTGATCACCCACGGCCGCTTGACGATCGCATACGTGCCGAGGATCGCCGACTGCGGCTGGCTGATCACCGGCGTGCCGTGGAACGTCCCGTAGCCCCCTGGATTCGTGATCGTGAACGTCCCGCCCGCGACGTCGTCGGGGAGGAGCTGCTTGTTGCGGGCGCGCGAGGCGATGTCGGCGATGCCCTTTGCCATGCCCAGCAGGTTGAGCGTCTCGGCATTCTTGACGACCGGGACGATCAGGCCCTTGCCGTCGGCGAGCTCCACCGCGAACCCGAGGTTGACGAACGTCCGCGTCACGATCTGCCCGTCGCGCAGCTCGCCGTTGACGTACGGGTAGTCGCGGAGCGTGTCGACCGTGGCGCGCGCGATGAACGCGAGGTACGTCGGGTTGACACCGTAGGCCTGCTCGAACTCCCGCTTCAGCTTCGTGCGCACGGCGACCACGCTCGTCATGTCGACCTCGATCGCGCTCGTGACGTGCGCCGCCGTGTCGAGCGACCGGCGCATGTGCTCGGCGATCCCGCGCCGCATCGCCGACATCGGCTCGAGGCTCTCGCCCTGCTCGGGCGCGAGCGGCGCAGCTGCGGCTGCCGCTGCGGGAGCGGCCGCCGGGGGCGGCGGGGCTGCAGCCGGCGGCGGCGCGATCGCGGGTGCGGGAGGAGGCGCGGCAGCGGTTGGCGCGGCGGCCGGCACGGCGGCGGCCGGCTCGGGCGCGACCGGAGCCGGTGCGGCCGGCTCGCCGCCCGACTCGATGAACGCGAGGATGTCCCTCTTCGTCACGCGCCCGCCCGTGCCTGTGCCCGGTACCTTCGAAGGATCGACGCCGTGCTCGCCCGCAATGCGCGCCACGACCGGCGAGATGAACGCCTTGCCGTTCGTCGGGGCCTCGGGAGCGGCGGCGGCTGCGACCGGCTCGGCCGTGGGCACCGGTTCGGGCGGTGCCGCGTCGGGCTCGGGCCGCTCGGGCTCCGGCTGTGCCGGCGGTGCGGGCGCAGCCGCAGCCGCCGTCTCGCCGCCGATGCGCGCGAGCACGGTCCCGACCTCGACCGTTTCGCCCTCGTCGACCAGGATCTCGGTCACCGTTCCCGTCGCCGGGGACGGCACCTCCGTGTCGACCTTGTCCGTGGAGATCTCGAGCAGCGTCTCGTCTGCCTCGATGTGCTCGCCGACCTGCTTGACCCACCTCGTGATCGTCCCCTCCGAGACGGAGACCCCCATCTGCGGCATCACGACGTCGACTGCGGTTCCCGTTGACATCCTCTCTCCTAGTACTCCACGAGCTCCCTGAGCCCACGGGCGACGTCCTCGACCTGTGGGATGAACGCCTTCTCGAGCACGGGCGAGAAGGGGACGGGCGTATCGGGCGCGGCGATCCGGCGCACGGGTGCGTCGAGATCCTCGAACGCCTCCTCGGCGATCGTCGCCGCGATCTCACCGCCGAAGCCGCCCGAGCGTGTGTCCTCGTGCAGGATCAGCACCTTCGACGTCTTGCGCACCGAGTCGAGCACCGCCTGCTTGTCCCACGGCATCACGCTCCGCAGGTCGACGATCTCGACCGACGCGTCGACCTGGGCGGCTGCCTCCTCGGCAGTGAAGACCATCGCGCCCCACGTGATCACGGACACGTCGGCGCCCTCGGCGTGGATGCGCGCCTTGCCGATCGGCACCGTGTAGCGCTCCTCCGGCACTTCTCCCTTCACGCGCCGGTAGAGGTGCTTGTGCTCGAAGAAGAGGACCGGGTTCGGGTCCTCGATCGCCGAGATGATGAGGCCCTTTGCGTCTTCCGGCGTCGCCGGGCACACGCACTTGAGGCCGGGGATGTGCGCGAACGACGACTCGGGGTTCTGCGAGTGGAACGGGCCGCCCGAGAACCCGCCGCCGCTCGGCAGCCGGAGCACGAACGGCACCGGCGTGCCCGCACGCCAGCGCTGTTTCGCCGCGATGGTGACGAGATGGTCCCAGGCGCACGACACGAAATCGGCGAACTGCATCTCGGCAACGGGCCGCAGCCCCATCAGAGCCGCGCCTGTCGCGCCGCCCATGATCGCCGTCTCCGAGAGCGGCGCGTCGATCACGCGCCACGAGCCGAACTCCTCCTGGAAACCGAGCGTGACCTTGAATGCGCCGCCGTAGACGCCGACGTCCTCGCCGATCACGAACACGCGGTTGTCGCGCCGCATTTCCGTGCGCAGCCCGTCCGAGATCGCCTGCAGGTATGTCATCTCTGGCACGGGATGCGCCTACTTGTGGTGGGGCGTGTCGAGATCCTCCGGCGCCGCGTAGACGCCGTCGAGCAGTTCCGCCGGATCGGGTTGCGGCGACTCCTCCGCGCGCTGCAGCGCCTCGTTGAGCAGCCGCTTCACGTGGCTCGTCATCTCGTCTTCCTCGCCGTCGGCGAATTCGACGTTCTCGCGCAGCCACGTCCGATAGCGCTCGAGCGGATCCCGCGCCGCCCACTGCTCGAACAGCTCCTTGGGGACGTAGAAGGCGTCGTCGTGAACCGCGTGCCCTTCCATGCGCAGCGTCTGGCATTCGATGAGCGTCGGCCCGCCGCCCTCGCGCGCTTTCTCGATCGCGCGCTTCGCCTCGCGGTACACCGCAAGCGCGTCGGTGCCGTCGACGACGACGCCGTCGAACCCGTACGCAGCGGCGCGGTCGGCCAGGTGGTCGACCGCGTACTCGAGGTGCGTCGGCGTGGAGTAGGCCCACTGGTTGTTGTCGCAGATGAAGACGACGGGCAGCCGGCGGACGCCGGCGAAGTTCATCGCCTCGTGCGCATCGCCGCGCGCCATCGCCCCTTCGCCGGTCCAACCGACGGCGACCCGGTGCTCCTCGCGGATCCGGAAGGCGAGGGCGCAGCCGACCGCGACCGGAAGCATCGCGGGCAGGTGGCTGACCATCGCGATCAGCCCGAGCCGCCCGTCGGCCATGTGCACGTTGCCGTCCTTGCCGCGCGCCGGTCCGTCGGCGCGGCCCATGTACTGCGCGAAGATCCGCCACGGCTCGACGCCGCGCGTGATGTGCACGCCCATGTCTCGGTGCAGCGGCGTCCCGACGTCGTCGGAGCGCATCGCCGTCGCCACGCCGACCGCCGCGGCCTCGTTGCCGCGGCCGGTGTAGAACGAGCCGGGGATCTTGCCCTGGCGGTAGAGGATGTGGCCGCGCTCCTCGACGCCGCGGGTGATCAGCATGTTGCGGTAGATCTGGAGGAGGTCCTCGCGGTCGAGGCCCCACTCCCTCACCTCCTGGAGCGAGCCCGAAGGCTCGGCTACGCGAGCGATCGCCACGGACGCCATGCTAACCGGCCCGCAGGGGTACAGTCGCAGCGTGGGAAAGGCTGCGGACTGGCTGCGCGAGGAGCGCCGCTCGGTGCTCGGCCACTGGAGCGCGTTCTGCCTCGACTGCGGCGCCGCGCGCCGCTGGTTCGAGGAGTTCGAGTCCGAGCTGCCCGCTCGGTGCCCTTCGTGCGGCGGCGAGCTCCTGCACCGCTGCCCGGCGTGCTCGGCGCCGTTCTCGTCGACGTTCGCGGTCGACTGCGAGGAGTGCGGCGGGCCGCTCCGCGCGCCCGAGCTGCACGGGATCCCGATCCGGCGAGCCTAGAGCAGGCCGAGACTCGGCTGGATCGCCGAGAAGCGGATCAGCGTGATCGTGTCCTCGCCGGTCACGTCGCGGTTGTACAGCTGCCCGAGGAAGCGGCAGAGCTCGTCGTGGTGGCGGATCTCGGGGTTGTCGTGCTCGATCTCGTTCGGCGAGAGCTCGTCGATCGTCTTCACCTCGACCTTGTCGAGCACGGCGTCGAAGACGTGCTGCCGCGGGCCGAACCGCGCGCCGACCAGCACCGAGACGATCATCCCCTTCTGGTACTTGCGCGACTTGTCGCCGAGGCGGATCGTGGCCGTCTTGCGGTGCGAGCGGAGCTGCGCCTCGACGATCGGCGAATAGAAGTTCAGCGCGAGGGCGGCCACGGGTGGCTGCCGATCATACGTCCTTGGCGAGCCGGGACAAGGCCGGCCAGGATCTGAGTCGAGGAGACTGAGATTTACGGAGCCGCTTGCGCCGCTGGCACTCTTGTGGCTAGAGTGCCAGCGCTAAGCACAAGCGTGTTACAAGCTTGTGATCACCAGCTTGTAGGTGGAGGTCCTATCAATGAATCTGAAGCCGCTTGGCGATCGCTTGATCGTCGAGGTCCTCGAGGAGGAGGAGACGACGGTCAGCGGCATCGTCCTGCCGGACACGGCGAAGGAGAAGCCGCAGCGCGGCCGCGTCCTCGCCGTCGGCCCGGGCGCCCGCGACGAGGATGGCGACTACATCGCCATGGATCTCGAAGAGGGCGACGAGATCATCTTCAGCAAGTACGGCGGCACCGAGATCAAGCTCGGTGTCGACGAAGTCCTGATCCTGCGCGAGTCGGATGTGCTCGCAAAGGTTGTCGGCGATCGCGCAGCGGTCGCGTAGGAAGGGGTAGAGAAACCAGATGGCTCACAAGGAGCTGAAGTTCAGTGAGGATGCGCGCCGCTCGCTCCAGCGCGGCGTCGACATCCTGGCCGATGCGGTCAAGGTGACGCTCGGCCCGAAGGGGCGGTACGTGGTCCTCGACAAGAAGTTCGGGGCGCCGACGATCACGAACGACGGCGTCACGATCGCCCGCGAGATCGAGGTCGAGGACGTCTTCGAGAACCAGGGCGCCCAGCTCGTCCGCGAGGTCGCGACCGCCACCAACGACGTTGCCGGCGACGGCACGACGACGGCGACCGTGCTCGCGCAGGCAGTCGTCCGCGAGGGGCTCAAGAACGTCTCCGCCGGCGCGAACCCGATGGCGCTGAAGCGCGGCATCGAGACCGCCGTCGACCAGATCGTCGAGAACCTCAAGTCCCAGTCGACCGAGATCTCGGGCAAGGAGGACATCGCGCGCGTCGCGACCGTCTCCTCCCGCTCGACCGAGATCGGCGACGTGCTCTCCGAGGCGATCGAGAAGGTCGGCAAGGACGGCGTCGTGAACGTCGAGGAGGGCCAGACCTTCGGCCTCGAGCTCGAGTTCACCGAGGGCATGCAGTTCGACAAGGGCTACCTGTCGCCCTACATGATCACCGATGCCGAGCGCATGGAGGCAGTGCTCGACGACCCGTACATCCTGGTCGCGAACCAGAAGATCGGGGCCGTCAAGGATCTGCTGCCGGTGCTCGAGCAGGTGATCCAGGCCGGCCGCCCGCTGCTGATCGTGGCCGAGGACGTCGAGGGCGAGTCGCTCGCGACGATCGTGGTCAACAAGCTGCGCGGCACGTTCCAGGCCGTCGCCGTCAAGGCGCCGGGCTTCGGCGACCGCCGCAAGCGGATGCTCGAGGACATCGCGATCCTCTCCGGCGGCGAGGTGATCACCGAGGAGATGGGCCTCAAGCTCGAGAACACGAAGCTCTCGCAGCTCGGCCACGCCCGCAAGGTGGTCGTCGACAAGGACTCGACGACGATCATCGACGGTGCCGGTGAGGGCGACGCGATCAAGGGCCGCATCAAGCAGCTGAAGTCGGAGATCGAGAACACCGACTCGGACTTCGACCGCGAGAAGCTCCAGGAGCGCCTCGCGAAGCTGTCCGGCGGTGTCGCGGTCGTCAAGGTCGGCGCCGCCACCGAGACGGAGATGAAGGAGACCAAGCATCGCGTCGAGGATGCGCTGCAGGCCGCCCGTGCCGCCCTCGAGGAGGGCGTCGTGCCCGGCGGCGGTGTCGCGCTGCTCAACGCGGCCGACTCGGTCTCGCCGAAGCTGCTGAAGTCGCTCGAGGGCGACGAGCGGACCGGCGCGCAGATCATCATCAAGTCGCTCGAGGAGCCGCTCCGCCAGCTCGCGACGAACGCCGGGCTCGAGGGCTCGGTCGTCGTCCAGCAGGTGCGCACGGCGAAGCCGGGCGAGGGTCTGAACGTCGACACCGGCGAGGTCACCGATCTCGTCAAGGCCGGGATCACCGACCCGACGATGGTCACCCGCTCGGCGCTGCAGAACGCCGCGTCGATCGCGAAGAACATCCTCACGACCGAGGCGATCGTCGCCGAGGCCCCGGAGAAGAACCCCGTGGGCGCGGGCGCCGGCATGCCGGACATGGGCGGGATGATGTAGATCCGAACGACCCGGTGCCCGGCCCCTAGGTGCCGGGCACCGGTCGGGGGAATCACTCGCGCGAGGGATCAGAGGCTCGGCGTCGAACTCCGACAACCAAGTCAACACCCTCCCAATCCCCTTGAAGAGCCGCCTCCCCGGGCGGCTCTTCTCGTTCCGGGGTCAGAAGGCGTATCGCTCTTCTTGCCAGGGGTCGGCGTCGTTGTTGTAGCCGTACCGCTCCCAGAAGCCGGGCTGGTCGACGGCCGACAGCTCGATCCCGCGGAGCCACTTGGCGCTCTTCCAGAAGTACTTGCCGGGGATCACCAGCCTCAGCGGGTAGCCGTGGTCCGGCGTCAGCGGCTCTCCGTCGGCGTGGGTCGCGAGCAGCGCGTCGTCGTCGGCCAGGAAGCGGATCGGGACGTTCGAGGTGAAGCCGTGCTCGGCGTGCGCGATCACGAACGCCGCCGTCGGCTTCGGCCGCGCGAGCGCGGCGACCTCCCGCCAATGGACGCCCTCGAACCGCGCGTCGAACCGCGACCAGCGCGTGACGCAGTGGATGTCCTGCTTGGTGTCGCTGCGCGGCAGCTCGGTCAGCCGCTCCCAGGAGAGCTCGAGCTCGTTCTCGACCTCGCCGAAGACGCGGAACGTCCAGGCCGACAGGTCGTCGTAGCGCGGGACCGATCCCGCGTGGAGGACGGGCCACTTCTCGGTGATGTGCTGGCCCGGAGGCAGACGCGTCGGGTCGTAGCCCAGCTCCGCCACCTTCCGCTCCGCCTTCGACCTGAACACGCGCTCTAGTCTAGGAGCGATGACTCCCGCCACGCCCGCCGTCGCACGGCGCCCGCGCGCGTATGTCGCGGTGCGCGGGCCGCAGGCCGTCGAGTACCTCGACCGGCTGCTCTCGAACGACGTGCCCGAGTCGGGGTCGGCCGACGCCCTGCTGCTCACGGCGAAGGCGCGCGTGATCGCGCCGCTGCTCGTCTGGCGCCGCGGGCCGGAGGACGTCCTGCTGCTCACCGAGCCCGAGCTCGGCGACGTCGTCCACGCGCACCTCCTGCGCAACCGCTTCGCGGCGAAGTGCGACATCGAGATCGAGCAGCATGCCTCCGTGGTCGTCTTTGCGCCCGACGTCGACGGCGGGATCGAGAACCGCGACTACGGCGAGCCGGCGTTCGAGGTGCTCGACTCGGCGGTCGACGTCACGCTCGACGACGAGGAGCTGGAACGCAGGCGGATCGCCGCGGTGACCCCGCGCTTCGGCCGCGAGCTCGACGAGCGGGTACTCCCGGCGGAGGCGGGGCTCGAGGAGCGCGCGATCTCGTTCACGAAGGGCTGCTATCCCGGGCAGGAGCCGATCGCACGGCAGCACTTCCGCGGCAAGGTCAACCGCCGCCTGCGCGTGCTCGAGGTCGACGGCGACCCGCCGGACGCGGAGACGCCGGTCACCTTCGACGGCAAGGACGTCGGCCGCGTCACGAGCGCGGTTCCTGGTCTTGCGCTCGCCTACGTGCGCGTCGAGGTTCCGGACGACGCCGAGCTGCATGTGGGCTCGGCGACCGCCCGGGTACACTGACCGCTCCCTCGCGCCCGTAGCTCAGGGGATAGAGCGCTGCCCTGCGGAGGCAGAGGTCGCAAGTTCGAATCTTGCCGGGCGCATTTCCGCCTTCATAGCGCGTCTCCCGGTCTGGTGAAAGACTCGTTCACGTGAGTTCAGCGGGCGAGCTTCCGGTCGGCACAGTCACCTTTCTGTTCACGGACATCGAGAGTTCGACGCAGCTGCTCAAACAGCTGCGAGACCGCTACGGAGAAGTGCTTGGCGATCACCAGCGGATCCTGCGCAGGGCCTTCGCCGACCACGGCGGGTACGAGATCGACACGCAGGGCGACTCGTTCTTCATCGCCTTCCGGCGGGCCAAGGACGCCGTCTCTGCGGCGATCGTCTCCCAGCGTCGACTGGCGGAACACGCGTGGCCGAGTGGCGCGCAGCTTCGGGTGCGAATGGGCATCCACACCGGCGAGCCGGCGATGGGTGGCGAGCGCTACGTCGGCCTGGGCGTGCACCGGGCTGCACGTATCTGTGCAGCCGGGCACGGCGGGCAGGTACTCGTCTCGCAGACCACGCGCGAATTGCTCCGTGACGATCCGATCCCAGACGTCTCGCTGCGAGATCTGGGCGAGCACCAGCTCAAGGACCTCGACGAAGCCGAGCACATCTACCAGCTGGTCGCGCCTGGCCTTCAGGAGGACTTTCCGGCTCTGAAGACAACAGCCGCCGCGCCTTTCGAGGGCCGCGAAGGCGAGCTGGCCGAGGCCGCAGCCCAGCAGATGGCGAGCTCCTGGCGACGATCCGGCCGTCGAGTCCTGATCGGCGCAACGCTCGCCGCAGCAGTCGTGGGCATCATCATCGGCGTCCTTCTGACCCAGGGCGGCGGATCAAAGGCGGCCGCCTCGGTAGAGGCGAACTCCGTCGGGGTGATCGATCCGGAGAGCGGCCACATCGTCTCGGAGATCTCCGTCGGCGGCGCGCCGGGCGCCGTTGCCCTCGGGCCGGATGCCGTCTGGGTCACCAACGAGAACGACAACAGCGTGTCGCGGATCGATCCGTCGACGAACGACGTACGGCAAACGATCCAGGTTGGTGGCGGACCCGCAGGCGTCGCCTTCGGCGGCGGGGCGGTCTGGGTGGCCAACGGCCTCGACGGCACGGTCTCGCGCATCGACCCCGCGACGAATCAGGTCGTGCAGACGATCACCGTCGGCAACGGCCCGAGCGGCGTCGCGTACGGCGAGGGCGCCGTCTGGGTGACCAACTCCGCCGACGGCACGGTGTCCCGGATCGCTCCGCGCACGGGCTTGGTGACGAGGACGCTGCCGGCCGTGGTCGGCGCGTCGGGCGTCACCGTCGGGTTCCACAGAGTCTGGGTCGCGTCTCCGTCGACAGCGACCATGGTCGCTCTCGATCCCCGCTCGGGGCAGGTGCTGCAGCACATCGGCGTCGGTGGCGGCTCGGAAGCCGTAGCCGCCGGGGCGGGGGCGGTTTGGGTGGCGAATCGCACCGACGGCACCGTTTCGAGGGTCGCCCCGAACACCGCCGTTGTCACAAACACCACTCAGGTTGGTCGAGGGCCGGCGGGCGTCGCAGCCGGACCTGACGGCGTCTGGGTGGCCAACGGGAAGAGTGGAACCCTTTCTCGCCTCGATCCCGCAAACGGCGCGATCGCGAAGACCGTCCAACTCCACAACCCCCCGCAAGGGGTCGCTCTCACGCCGCACGGGATCTACGTCGCCGTTCGCTCGACACGGCTCGCGCACCGAGGCGGAACGCTACGGGTCTTGTGCAACTGCCCCGTGGACTTCATCGACCCCCAGCTCGCGGAACCCCCGGTCGGCTGGTCGATCCTCACAATGACGAACGACGGGCTCGTCGGCTTCCGCAAGGTGGGCGGCGTCCAGGGCACCCAGCTCGTCCCGGATCTCGCCGTCTCGCTACCCACTCCGACCGACGGCGGAAGGACCTACACGTTTCAGGTACGGCCCGGCATCCGCTACTCGAACGCGCAGCTCGTGCAGCCGGGCGATTTCAAGAGGGCAATCGAGCGTCTCTTCGAACTCGGGCCGCCTGCATCGACCTACTACTACACCGGGATCGTCGGAACTGATCGTTGCGTCGCCCGCAAACCATGCGACCTGTCGCGCGGCATCGTCATCGACCGTCGCGCACGGACCGTGACGTTTCATCTGAGAGCGCCCGACGCCGACTTTCTCAGCAAGCTCGCGCTCCCCTCCGCCTTCGCCGTGCCCGCGGGAACTCCGAGCCACGACGTCGGAGCGAAGCCCGTCCCTGCCACGGGGCCGTACCGGATCGCGAGGTACGGGAGGCAGGCGAAGACGCTTCTGCTCGTCCGCAACCGAAGCTTCCGCCAGTGGTCGGAAGACGCGCAGCCTGCCGGATATCCCGACTCGATCTCCTGGCGCGGCGGGCCCACTGGGCCCGACTCGGCGCGCGCGGTCGAGCGCGGAACCGCCGAGGCGGCCCTGTACGTATCGCTGACGCTATCGAAGCCCGAACTCGACGCTCTCGGCCTTCGCTACCCGAACCAGCTTCACGCGGGCACGACACTGGGCACGAGCTACTTCTTCCTCAACACCCGCGTACCGCCGTTCGACCAGGCTCGGGTTCGCCGCGCCGTCAACAGCGCCTTCGACCGCGAAGCCTTCGTGACGCTGCTGGGGCGCACGGTTGCTCCCACGTGCCAGATCCTGCCTCCCAATTTTCCCGGCTACCGGTCTACGTGCCCCTATGCCTCAGTCAATGCAACGCGCCTCGACGCAGCGCGGAGGCTCGTGCGAGCATCGGGTACGGCTGGTGCCATTGTGAAAGTCTGGGTCCCGAGCCAGATAGCCGATCAGGGACGCTACATGGTCTCCGTACTCGACCTGCTCGGCTACCGGGCAAGCCTCAAGACCGTTGACTTCAGCGTCTACTTCCAGAAGGTTTCGGACTCACGAGTACGCGCCCAGACCGGCTACTACTCCTGGTTCGCCTCCTATCCGTCAGCCGCCGACTTCATCCCGCCGCAGTTCAGCTGCGGGGCGTTCGTGCCGGCGACGCCGAACAACAGCAACCTTTCCGAGTTCTGCGACCGCTCGATCGACGCCCAAATGGTCCGAGCCGCCGCCGCTCAGGTTCAGGAACCCGCCGCGGCGACTCCGCTCTGGCAGGACGTCGAACGCTCGCTGCTCGCTCAGGCACCGGTCGTGCCGACAGTCAACCGGCGCGCCGTCGACTTCGTCTCCGAGCGCATCGGCAACTACCAATACAGTCCGCAGTGGGGTGCGTTGCTCGACCAGTTCTGGATCAAGTAGGGCGACTCCTCGATCTCGGCGGCAACGAGACGGGCGGCGACTGCGATGACGACTTGCCTCCCGGTGTGCTCGTGTCGATGCACTCCGTGACGAGTGCGTGAGCAGAGCTCGCGAGTTCGGATCTTGCCGGGCGCACTTTGACGCGACGTCAGGCCCACGGTCTGCCGTTCAGGTTCGACGTTACGTCCGACATCGCGTTGCCGAGTGCCAGTTCGGCCTTCGTGACGCGTCGATCGTCGTCATATGCAGTCGGCCCGAGGTTGATGATCCCGACCCCGAAGCTGTGCTCGTTGTCGAGGACTACCTCTGGGAGGCCTGCCGCCGGGTAGACCTCGCACGACGAGCCGAGCACGAGCAGGTAGTCGGCCTGGAGCGCCCAGTCCCGCGCGCGTGCCATCTCCGCCTGCGGAAGGGTCTCGCCGAAGAGAACGACGCCGGGCTTGATCACGGCGTGGCAGCGATCGCAGCGCGGGAGACCATCGACCGCCAGCTTGGCCTCGACTTCGCTGACGTGATAGTTCGCGTCGCACTCCAGGCAGACACCCACCGAAAGCGTGCCGTGGATCTCGGCGAGGCCGTCACCGAACACCGCACGGCGATGCAGGCCATCGACGTTCTGGGTGATCACGCCCTTGATCCGCCCGTCCTGGTACAGCTTCTCCAGCGCGAAGTGGGCGGCGTTCGGCTCGGCGCTGTGGAGGCTGCTCAGCCGCTCGGCGTAGAACTGCCAGAACTCCTCGGGCTCTCGTCTGAACGTGTCGATGTTCGCGAGTTGCTCGAAGCGCTTGTTCTTCCAGAGGCCGTTCTCGCCTCGATAGTCGGGCAGACCCGATTCGGTCGAGATCCCGGCCCCGGTGAAGACGATGGCGAACTCGGCTGCCGCGAGGTCGTTGGCGATGCGCGCGATGTTCGAGCTGCTGTCGATGTCAGAAGATGATCGGCGGGAAGAGCTGTGTGAGCTTGACGATGCTTCGTCCGGCGAAGGCCACGTAGAGGGCGGGCTCGAACTCGTCTGTGATCCAGTCGTAATAGCAGTTGGTAGGTCGGCCGGGCAGCGCGCCGGCGTGGAGTAGCTGGCTCCAGGTCGCGCCGTCATTCGTGCCGCAGGCGCCGCCCTGGCCGACGGCGAAGCGCACCGACGGGTTCGTCGGGTCGAACTGCATGTCCGTCAGGATGAGGTCGACACAGTCGCCGAGCCCGCTCGACGATTCCTGCCAGGAGATCGGGATCTCTCCGCCCCAGGTCAGCTGTGTCTCGAGCAGGTCGTCGACGTGCCATGTCGCTCCGCCGTCCTCGGATCGCTTCACGTGGTCGACGTCGAGGATGTAGACGAGGTTCGGGCGGTACGGGTCGACGAAGAAGCGCACGGCGGCGGTCGCGCCGTGGCCGGGCACGAGCAGCTTCCAGGCCTTCTCGCCCTCCTTCCACGACCACAACGAACCGCTGAGCGAAGCGATGTCGAGCCCGCCGCCGGTGTCGTAGTAGCCTCCGCCTCCGTTGTAGGTGCCGTCTCCGACGTAGAAGACGGTGGCACCGTGCCCGCCCGAGGCCTGCACCACGCTGAGGTTCGCCTTGGGGAGCGGCGGGCCTTGCAGGAAGACGTTTGCCCCCTGCCCGGGACCGGTGGCGGTCGTGGCCCACTCGTCCCGGCTCTGGATGTCGAGGATGTTCTGTGTCCGCACGAGGGTGGGGCTTGCCGTCGGATCGAGGATGAAGACGTAGTCGCCCTGGTCCGGGACGGCCTCGTCGATGAGGCCGCGCACGATTGGCCGCGAGCCCCGCATCGGATATGGGTTGACGGCATTCCAGCGCTCGCGCGAGGAGGGCAGTGGCTGCGGTCCGGGCACGACGTGGCGACTCGTCGTGCCTATGGCTCCGCTCGGGAGCGTGCCCGGTGCCGACTCGTACACCGTGAGCGTTCTGTGGTCCTCGTTCCGCGTGTTGTCGTTGCCGTTGACGTCCCGGCGGGGGGTGAAGACGAGTAGAGAGTTTGCGCGCAGCGGGTCGGCGAAAGCGCAGTCGTTGTCGCCGCCGTTGTACTCGGAATATGCCCAGGTCGTGCCCCCGTCCATGGAGAAGAAACCGGCGTTGTCGCCCGCGTTGAGCGTCAACGCCGGTCCGCTGTTGGGCAACGACGCGCCGGCGACGTTCGTGCTCGAGATGGTGGTGGCGTTCTCACCGTGATGGAAGTGCGCACCGCCGTCCGGGCTCCAGTAGATGCCGCCGTCGTTGATGATCCACACCGTGCCGGCCTTGCCGTCGTACGAGCCGTCCTTCATCGCCGCTTCGAAGTCGGGTGAGAGCAGAACGCCGTGTCCGTCCATGTGGACACCGGTGTCGAGTTCGTGCCAGTCGGACGGGTCGGTTGCGTCGACCGGGCCGACGACCACCGGAGTGCGCTGCCCTCCATAGAAGAGGAGGTCACCGCGGGCGTGCTGCGTGACGGCGAGGCAGACGTTGCCGCTGTCCTGCGCGTTCTCGTTTTGCGCGATGTCGGTGAGGAAGTTGGGAAGCGGGAGTGTGTCCCAGCTCGAGGTATGCGTGCCGAACGGGAACTGGGTGTAGTCGCCGCGGTTCAGCACCGCCGGGTGCGCCGCTCCGCTGCCGTCTCCCGTGACGATGACCTCGAGTGGCGTTCGCGGAGAGATCACCATGACCTTTGCCGAGTTGCCGTTCGCGGTGCTGCTGACGGCGCCGCCGATGCTCGGAGGGAGCGTCTGCAGGTCGCGGATCCAGGTCGAGCCACCGTCGAACGAGGCGAACATCGTGCTGTCTCCGAGCGCATAGATCACGACGGGAGCGGGATCGGCCGGCTGGTTCTGCCACAGTGCGAGATGGTTGACGCGCCGCGCCGGCCCGCCGCGGCCCCACGGGAAGACGTCGACGAACGTGGCGCCCGCGTTCTTGCTGGTCGCGAGCGAGCTCCCCCCGGCGACGTAGACGAGGTGGTCGCTTCCGAGAGCCCATTCGATCTGGCCGAGCGCCTCGCCGCTCGCGGGGAACGTGTGGACTTTCGTCCACGTGGCGCCCCCGTCCGGCGAGCGCCAGAGCCCATGGCTGCCGGCGGCGCGATCCTGCTGTGTGAGCGCGAGCACCGTCATTCCGGCCCCGAAGTTCGGGAGAACGAAACGGGAGTCGGGAAAGCCGCCGTGACCGTCCCCGATTGCCGTCCAGACGCCCGCGTCGCCGAAGCCGACGATGTCTGCGTGCCCGTCGCGCGTGATGTCGGCGACGTCTCGCTCGTGCTCGCCGACCCGCCAACCCTGGTCCATCCCGAAGTTCTCGAGGACGAAGGCAGCGTCGGCGAACCGCCCGTCTCCGTCGCCGAGCGCCGTCCAGACGCCCGCATCGCCAAAGCCGACGATGTCGGCGCACCCGTTGCCGTTCAAGTCGGCGAGGAAACGCGGATGCTCGTCGACGCGCCAGCCCTGGGCGTAGCCGAAGTTCTCGAGCACCGGGTTCGGGAAAGGCTCCTTGAACGTGCCGTCACCGTTGCCGAGCGCGGTGTGAACGCCCTCCGGTCCGAAGCCGACGATGTCGGCGAACCCGCTCGTCGTGAGGTTCGCCAGCACCCGCGGATGGCGGTCGACACGCCAGCCCTGGTGGTAGCAGAGGTCGGACAGCACCGGGTTGGCGTGCGGCTCGTTGAAGGTTCCGTCGCCATTCGAGAGAGCCACGAACACGCCATCGGTGCCGAAGCCGACCATGTCGTCGAAGCCGCTGTTCGTCAAGCGAGCGGTGAAGCGCGGGTGGCGGTCGACGCGCCAGTGCTGTGCGATGCCGAAGTTGGCGAGCACCGGATTTGCATTCGGCTCGCTGAACGTCCCGTCGCCGTTCCCGAGAGCGGTCCACACACCGTCGGTCCCGCAGCCGACGATGTCAGCGAACCCGCTGTCTGTCAGGTGCGCGAGGAAGCGGGGATGCTTGTCGACGCGCCAGTGCTGGTCGTAGCCGTAGTTTCCGATCCCGAGTTTCGGCGACCGGAACGTGCCGTCGCCGTTCCCGAGCGCTGTCCATACGCCCGCGTTGCCGAAGCCGATGATGTCGGCGCGGCCGTCACCGGTCAGGTCGACGACGAAGCGCGGGTGACGGTCGACGCGCCAGCCCCCCGCTTCGTAGCCGAAGTCGGCGAGGACGACATTCGGCGGCTGGAACGTGCCGTCACCGTTCCCGAGCGCGGTCCAGACGCCACACTCGCCGAAGCCGACGATGCCGAGCGGGCCGCGTGGTTTGAAGCGCGCGAGGGACCTCGGATCTCGGTCCGGGCGCCAGCCGAGCGCCGCCGCGACGTCGACGACGCACCAGCCGCCCAGCGCGCCCGGCGAGTCGAACTCACCGGCCGCCGGTTGCGGCCAAGTGAGCTGCTGCCAGTGCTTCCCGCCGTCGCCGGACATCCAGAGGTTCGAGTACGAGCCGCAATAGAGCGTCTGACCGTCTGGCGCACACGCGATCGAAAGCATGCGGCCGGTTACCGAGCGGTTGGTGTCTGCCTGGCCGGTCGTCGTCAGCGGGCTGACATCCGTTACCTGCACCATCGAAGGCCCTCCTCTGCGTGCGTGTCGACCTATCGGCGGCCTTCGACTGCCGCACGGGGAAGGCGGGACAGAGCATCTGCCGAACATGACCAGCCTGTCAAGCAGGCCGGCCATGCGTTCTTGACACGCGATCCGTTCGGGATCAGACTCGCGCCGTTCGATCGGTCGCAGCGCGTTTGCCGAAACGCGCCGTTCCGTATGAAAGTGAGGTCACGATGGAGGGGAGCGTCCGGGCGCGGTTCTGGCTCGAGGCCATTCTCGCGTCACTGTGCGGGTTTCTCGCCGTTCTGACGTTGTTCTGGCGAGATTGGATCGAAGGGTTGACCGGCTTCGACCCCGACCACCACAACGGGTCGTTCGAATGGGCGATCGTTGCCGGGCTCCTCTTGCTGTGCGTCGTATGGGCAATCGTTGCTCGAGCCGAGTTGCACCGGCCGAGAGCGGTGGCTGCGCACAGCAACTGAACGGGAGCTCGGACCGGGAGAGCCGGTGAGCGCCGTGGCCGACGGCGTCGTCATCCGCACGGAATGCGACGCCGATCACCCCGCGATTGCCGACGTGGTCCGGTCGGCGTTCGTCGGGCACCCCGACGAGGTCGCACTGTTCGTCGAACGCATCCGTGCGTCGGACGAGTTCGTCCCCGAGCTGGCCCTGGTCGCCGAGGACTCTTCCGGTGTGATCGCTCACGTGATGCTGAGCTGGGTCGGCGTCGAAGGCGGATCCCGTACGAGGATCCTCAATCTCACGCCGATGTCGGTCCGCCCGGACCGCCAGCGCATTGGTGTCGGGTCGAAGCTGATCCGGGACGCACTCGGCCGAGCCGAAGACGCGGGCGAGCCTGCCGTCATGGTCGAGGGCATCGCCGCGTACTACCCCCGCTTCGGCTTCGAGAGGGCGACCGCGCTCGGCTTCGTCTCCCCGCATCCGAAGATTCCCGATGAGGCCTTCATGGTCAAGCGGCTCGCCGGCTACGGCCCCGACCTCGCCGGCCGGATCGTGTATCCGGCCGCGTTCGACGTTCTCGGCTACTGAGCGCCGCCGGTGTGGCCGCGCGGGCGGTCCCTACCATGTTCGGATGACGGGTCACGCGTCTCGTCGCCGTCCCACGCGGCGCCAGAGGCGGCTACGGTCGCTCGGGCGCGCGCTTGTGTGGCTGGCCGCGATCGCGCTCGTCGTCGTCCTTGCCGCCGGCGCCGGCGTCCTCTGGTGGTCCGGCGCAACGCTTGCGAGCGACCCGAGCGAGCTCGCGCGCATCGAGCTGCAGCCACTCGCGGGCTCGCTCGTGTCGGCCCGGGCGTCGCTCGACGGCGGCAAGCCGGTGCCGCTTCGCGTGTCGGGCGGCCGGGTCGTTCCGACGGCGCTCGTCAGTCCCGGCGCCGTCGTGCACGTCGAGGTCGTCGTCCGCCGCCCGTCCTGGCTCGGCTGGGCCGTCGGCCGGACGCGTCACGAGCAGCTGACGGTGCGCGCCCCCGTGGCCGGCGTGCCGGACCGGTGGCTCACGCTCGCGGACGGCTCGGCGCTGCACGTTCGCTTCGCCAAAGGAGTCGACCGGATCGCGGTCGGCGCGGTGCGGCCTTCGCGCACGGTCGCAGCCGGCGGGAGGCGAGTGGTCTCGCTCGGCCCTCAGGCTCCGTCGGGCTCGCTCCTCGTCGCCGCGGCGCCACGCTCGTGGGAACGGCTCGGCGCACCGATCCGGGTCAGCTGGTTCCCGAAGACGCCGATGCCCGGCGTGCTCGTCAGCCCGGCGCCGAAGGCCGACGTCTCGCCGCTCACGACGATCAGGCTGACGTTCGCGCGCCCGGTCGGCGAGACGCTGGGCGGGTCTCGGCCGCACTTTACGACGCGTGTCTCCGGCACCTGGCGGCAGGTCGACGCGCACACGCTCGAGTTCCGTCCGACCGGGCTCGGGTTCCCGCTCGACTCCCGGCTCGCGCTCGAGCTGCCGAGGACGCTGAGTGTGATCGTCGCCGGGCGCGGATCCGAGCAGCGGCTGCGCTCGATCGGCTGGACCGTCCCGACAGGGAGCGTGCTCCGCCTCCACCAGCTGCTCGCCGACGCCGGGTACCTCCCGGTCAGCTGGCACCCGGCGGGGGATCCCGTTGCACGGACGCCGCAGGCCGAGGCCGAGGCGGCGCTCGCGCCTCCGGCGGGTCGATTCACCTGGCGCTTCGACAACACGCCGCCGCAGTTGACGCAGCAGTGGGCGCCCGATGCCGTCACCCAGATCACGCGCGGGGCGGTGATGGCGTTCGAGCACGACCACGACTTGACCGTCGACGCGTTCGCCGGCCCGATGGTCTGGCGCGCGCTGCTTCTCGACGCGATCGCGGGGAAGCGACGCACCGACGGCTACAGCTACGTCTACGTCCACACGCATCTGCCGCAGCTGCTCACGCTCTGGCACAACGGCCAGACCGTTCTCACCTCGCCCGGCAACACCGGCATCCCGGCGACGCCGACGCAGCCGGGAACGTTCCCGGTGTTCGAGCACATCCCCGTCGGCACGATGTCGGGCACGAATCCCGACGGGTCGCACTACAACGACCCCGGGATCCGCTGGATCAGCTACTTCCACGGCGGTGAGGCGCTGCACGCGTTCAATCGCGCGTCGTTCGGCACGCCTCAGAGCCTCGGCTGTGTCGAGCTCCCGCTCGCGGCAGCTGCAAAGGTCTGGCCCTACACGCCGATCGGCACGCTCGTCACGATCGAGAACCAGTAGCCCGCGCTGGGTTTGACTTGTCTCGTCCGGCCTGGTTATAAGCGCCTGGTCAGGGCTCGCGTCGGTTTCGGGGATGGGGGAGGGAAGCGTGCGATCGGCGGCTGTCTGGCTTGCCATTGGCGCCCTACTGTCGGCGCTCGTCTGCGCAGGCGCGCGCGCCGTTGCCGCGCCCGCGGCGAGCAGCCCGATCCTCGGCGTCAGCGGCAGCGCCATGCGCTTCAAGGCGCAGACCGGTCAGACGTCGGCGGTCCAGCAGGCCTTCCTCGGGTGGGGCCAGGGCAGCTCGTGGGGATCCCCGTTCGACGTCCTGTTCAGGTCGCTCGGTCCCATCCCGATGATCCACATCGGAACGCTCGCGAAGCGAAGCCAGCGTCCGGCGATCACCGTGCAGGCGATCGCGGCGGGCGCCGGCGACGCGTACCTCGGAGACCTCAACCGCGCGATCTCGACCTGGGGCCGGGCGATCTACATCCGGCCGCTCGCCGAGATGAACAATCCGCACAGCCCCTGGGCGACCGCTCCTGCGACGTACCGCAAGGCCTTCGCGCGCATCTACCTGATCATCCACGGCGGGCCTCAGGTCGCGGCGAGGCTCGCTCGGCTCCGCCTGCCGCCCTACCGCGGCCCCGCGCTCGAGACGAACCCCTTTCCGCGGGTTCGCGTCGTCTGGAGCCCGCTGTCCGGCGGCAACGATCCTGCGCCGTACTGGCCGGGCTCCGCGTACGTAGACGTCGGCGGCGCGGACATCTATCGCGAGGCGGGCAGCTCGCCGCCATGGCAGAAGTTCAACGCGCTCCTCGCGTTCGTCCGCGCGCACCGCCGGCCGTTCGCGATTCCCGAGTGGGGGACGTTCGGTGTCGACGATGCGGCGTTCGTACAGCAGATGTGCGCGTTCCTGAAGAAGGCGCGGCCCGAGACCGAGGAGTTCTACAACGGCCGGCCGGGCTCGGAGTTCGACCTCGGGAACAAGCCGGCGAGTCGCGCCGCCTACCGCGGGTGCGTCACCCGTCTCGCCGGTCCGCTGCCGTCGTGGGCGAGCGGAGTGGCCGGGCCCGGCGCCGAACCCAGGCTCTCACTCGCCGCGCGTGCTGCGGGCAACTCGACACCCGCCACCGTGTCGTTCGCGGTGACCGCACGGCCGCCGACCGCGATCGTGCACTGGGAGATCGCCTACGGCGACGGCGTGACGCAGGCGGGATCGGGCCCGCCGCCGCCGGTGCTGACGCACGTCTACGCGAAGCCCGGCAGCTACGAGCCGGTGCTGGCCGCGTTCTCTTCGCCTCCGTTCACCGACAGCTCGATCCGCTACTTCGCCTCGACCTACGTGCAGGTCGGAAGCGGCCCGGCGCCGTTGACGATCACGGCCTCGCCGCAGCGGCAGGGTGTGTCGACGAAGGTCGTCTTCAGGATCACGTCGCAGCTGCGCCGGCCGGTGACGAGCTGGCAGATCATGTACGGCGACGGGCTGGCGGGAGTGAGACCCGGCGCCCCGCCCGGCTTCGCGGGGCACACGTACACGGCACCGGGGAGATACCGAGTCCTCCTGGTCGTCACCGAGAGCGGCGGCGCGAAGGTGTTCGCGACCGCCGACGTCACGGCTGCCTGACCGCAACACGGTGCTCGCGGCCGCTTAACGCGAGCTTCGGGATGGCCCGCGTACAACGTGCGCATGCGCCGCAGACGGTTCGCTCTCGGAGCTGCCGCGGTGGCGCTCTCGGCGGGCGTGCTGCTCACGAGCGGGCGTGCGTCGTCGGGTCCGATTCCGGGGTTTTCGCTGCTCGACCGCGGGCCCGACGGCGGGACGGTCTGGCAGGGCGCGATCCCGAACACCGTCGTTCCACACACACGAAACGGTCAGAGCGTCGTG
Organism: Gaiellaceae bacterium; assembly: GCA_035518115.1. Lineage (GTDB taxonomy): Bacteria > Actinomycetota > Thermoleophilia > Gaiellales > Gaiellaceae > PALSA-600. The sequence continues at coordinate 34,907 of DATIXY010000038.1, forward strand.
TACCTGCCGCCGGGCTATTCGACCGCGGCGCGCTACCCGGTCGTGTACCTCCTGCACGGGCTGCCGGGATCGCCCTACTCGGTGGCGAACGGGATGAGGTTCGCCGAGATCGCCGACCCGCTCGTCACGTCGGGCGTTCTGCAGCCGTTCATCGCGGTCGTCCCCGCCGGCCCGCCGCCAAAGTACGACGGCGAGTGGGCGGGCCTGTGGGAGCGATACCTGCTTCGCGACGTCCTTCCCTGGAGCGCGACGAACCTGCCGGTCGCGACCGCCGCTGCACGGCGGACGCTCGCGGGTTACTCCGCCGGCGGGTTCGGGGCGGTCGACATCGGCCTCCGCCACCGGTCGCTGTTCTCGACGGTCGAGTCGTGGAGCGGCTACTTCGATCCACCCCACGACGGCCCGTTCCGCCACGCGTCTCCCGCCACGCTTCGCGCAAACGATCCGACCCTAGTGGCCCGCCGCGACGCGGCCGCGCTTCGCGCCGGGCGCCTCCAGGTCTTCCTCTCCGTCGGCTCGACGCACGATCGCTGGACCGAGGCGCGCACCCTGGCCTTCGCGAGCGAGCTGCGCGCGCTCCACGTGCCGTATCGCCTGTGGCTCGCACCGGGCGGCCACGACGGGAAGTTCTGGCGCGAGCAGCTTCCCGCAGCGCTGGAGTACGCCGTGCCTTGGCCCTCGCGCACGGCCTGAGCGTTCGCTGCTCGGCTACGGCGTCAGCGTCGTGGCCGACGCGGCTGCATCGACGATCAGCCACCTTCCGTCGATCTTCTCCAGGTTGTGATTCACGCCGATCACGAGCATGACGCGTTTCGTCTCCGGGTCGACGTAGTGGCACTGGAAATAGAGGGTCGCAGTGTTGCCGTTGACCGTCTCCTTGATCTTGTAAGACGGCGTGTCGGAAACCCACCGATTCCCGGGTTGGAACGCAGGATTCACCGTTGCGAAGAACCTTCGGATCTGGGCTCTTCCGGTGTACGCCTGTGTACCGACGTTGAACGTGGCGCCGGGGGCGAACAGCGACATCATCAGATCCACGTTGTGCGTTGACCCCGCCCGGTGGAACGTTCTCTCGATCTGATCGATCTGATAGAGGTCGGCGTCCCGCTGGACCACTGCGCCTGGGCCGTCCGCTCCAGTCGCGCCGACACGCCCGGTGGTCGTCAGCACCACGACGCCGGCCGATGCGCATGCCGTGAGCAGCGTGCGCCTCATGAGAGCCTCCTCTCGTCTCGCCCGCCGAATCCCACGGTGATCGTCTCACTCGATCCGTGGGGCGTCTAGGAGGGCAGCATCCCGACTACTAGCACCCGGTCGCGTCTCAGCCGACCGACAGCTCGGCCGCGGCCTCGCGGACACCGAGGACGTTGAAGGCCGCGACCGGGCGCTGGAACCCCTTGAGCGTGAACTCCCCAGCGGGCTCGGCGTCGACGGCGTCCTCGACCTCGGCGAACAGCCGCTGCGCGATCAGGATCTGGCCGCCGACCGCCTCGTCCGCGAGCCTCGACGCGAGGTTCGTCACTGCACCGATCGCGGCGTAGTCGGACCGCCCCTCGAAGCCGACCTCGCCACACGTCGCGTACCCGAGGGCGATGCCGGCCCCGAAGTCGAGGTCATAGCCGCGCTTCTGCCACACCGGCGTCAGCTCGGCCATCTCCTCGCGCAGCGCGCAGCCGAGCCGCACCGCGCGCAGCGGCGCATCCGGGATCTCGATCGGGTCGTTGAAGAACAGCTGGACGCCGTCGCCCTCGAGGAAGCCGACCGTCGCGTCGAAGCGCTTGACGAGGCGCCCGATCGCGTCGTGGAACTCGCGCAGCACGCGCATCAGCTCTTCGGGCTCGACCGCGTCGACGAAGCTCGTCCACCCGCGCAGGTCGGCGAAGAACATCGCCACCTGCCGCCGGTGGCTCGCCAGCACCGTGTCGTCGCCCGACGACACGATTGCGTCGGCGAGCTGCGGCGACAGAAACCGCCGCAGCCGGCGGAGGCGCTCGAGCTCCTGGACCTGCGACTGGACGCGCTCCTCGAGCGTTCGGTTGAGGTCGGCCAGCTCCGCCGCCTGGGCCTTGATCGTGTCGTGGTAGCGCTTGATGCGAAGCAGCGACCGCACGCGCGTCAGGAGCTCGTGGTGGTTGAAGGGCTTCGGGATGAAGTCGTCCGCGCCCGCCTCGATCGCCCTCGTCTTCTCCTGGCCGATGCTCGAGGTGACCATGATCACGGGTAGGACCGCCGTCTCGTCGTGCTCGCGCAGGTGCGTGCAGACGCCGTAGCCGTCGAGCCCGGGCATCATCACGTCGAGCAGGATCAGGTCGGGCTCCTCGGCCTCGACCAGCTCGAGCGCCGCGAGGCCGTCGTTCGCCGTGAGCACCTGGTACCCGTGCGGCACGAGGACGGCCTCGAGCAGGCGCACGTTCTGCGGGACGTCGTCGACGACGAGGATCTTCGGTGCGCGTTCGGCCGTGTCAGCCACCGTTGCACTTCTCCCGCACGGCGTTGACCAGCTCGATCACGTCGACCGGCTTCGAGATGTATCCGTCGAAGCCGGCCTCGAGGAATCGCTCGCGGTCGCCGCGCATCGCCTGCGCAGTCAGCGCGAGCACCGGGATCGCCGCGGTGCGCTCGTCGCCGCGCAGTCGTGCCAGCGCCTCGATGCCGTCCATTCCCGGGAGCTGCACGTCCATGAGGACCAGCGCCGGCCCGGAGGCGCATGCGAGGTCGATCGCCTCCTCGCCGGTCGTCGCCTCGAGGGTCTCGTAGCCGCTCGCCTGCAGCACGTCGCGAAACAGCTTCATGTTCTTCTCGTTGTCCTCGACGACGAGGACTCGCTCCCCGGCCACTCCTACGTCTCCTCGCTCGGAAGTGTGAACACGAACCTGCTGCCGCGGCCGGGCTCGCTCTCGACCCAGATCCGCCCGCCGTGCAGCTCGACGAGTCGCTTCGAGAGCGCCAGCCCGAGCCCCGTGCCCTCACGCTGCTGCACGCCGACCTCCGTCTGCTGGAACTCCTCGAAGATCCGCTCCTGGTCCTCGGGCGCGATCCCCGGCCCGGTGTCGGCGACCGACACCTGGACCTCGTCGCCCACGCGCTCCGTGGCGACCGTGATGCTTCCGCCCGCCGGCGTGAACTTGACGGCGTTCGAGAGCAGGTTGAACACCACCTGCCGTAGGCGCCGCTCGTCCCCCTGCACGAGGTCGACGTCGGGCGACAGCTCGAGTGAGAGCCGAACGTCGTTCCGCGTTGCGCGCTCGCGCACCATCACGACCCCGCGCTCGAGCGCCTCGCGGAGCGAGAACGCCGCCACCTCGAGCTCCACCTGCCCCGCCTCGACCTTCGACAGGTCGAGCACGTCGTTGATCAGCGAGAGAAGGTGGTTGCCGGACGACAGGATGTCGTCGAGGTACTCCTCCTGCTTCTCGTTGATATCGCCGAACATCCGCTGCCGCAGCACCTGCGAGAAGCCGATGATCGCGTTCAACGGCGTGCGGAGCTCGTGCGACATGTTCGCGAGGAACTCGCTCTTGTGCCGGCTCGCCGTCTCGAGCTCGCCGTAGAGACGCTGCAGCTCCGCGTTCATGCGGTTGACGTTCGTCGCGAGCGACCCGAGCTCGTCACGGTTCGGCACGGCGAGCTGTCCCGAGAAGTCGCCCTCCGAGATCTCCGTGAGCCGGGTCTCGGTGCGCTCGATCGGGCCGACGACCGACCCCGACAGGATCAGCCCGAGCCCGAGCGCGAGCAGGACGCTGATGCCGCTGACGGTGATGACCAGGTTGCGCGACGAGGCGTACGCGCTCCGGTTGGCGGCTGCCAGGGCCGCCGTCTGCTGCGTCGCGCGGTTGGCGAGCTCGTTCGCGAGTGCGAAGAGGTCGGTGTCCGTCTGACTTGCCTTCTGGATCAGCCCGATCGTGCGGTCGTTCGACCTGCCGGCCGTGTCGAGCGACTTCAGGGCCGTCATCGCGGCTGTGGTCGTGTGGTAATCGCGCCGGACCGCCTGGAGTACGCGCTCGTCGGCGGGCGGAGGGACGAACTTCCAGAGGGCCTCGGTCGTGTCCGGGGAGAGCTGGGACAGCGACTGCAGGATCTCGTCGTCGGTGAGCACCCAGGTCTTCCCTCCCTGAGGCCCCGCCGTCTCGCCGTTCAGCGACGCCGCACCCGGGTCGCCGGAAGCGCGGAGGCCGAGCTGCTGCTGCAACTCGTTCGCCTGGGCCTGCAGCGTCTCGTAGGCGGCGGAGCGCAGCTGCAGCGTCCCGAGACGCTGGACCCGGGCGTTCGACTGCCCGAGCACGCGCAGCCCGAGCACGCCGACGAGGACCAGGAGGGCGGCGATGATCAGGAACGCGGCGAGCAGCTTCGTGCGCACCGTCGCCGGCACCCCGGCGACCGCACGCACGAGTCGGTTGTCCCGTGCCCTGAAGCGCCGCCCGCGGTGCGTCACGGGCGGCGCATCGAGCGCTTCGGGCTGCGCCATGGCCTCCTCCGGCTACGGGCTCAGCACTGCATTCGCTCCGGCCGAGTCGACGATCAACCACTTGCCGTCGATCTTCTGCACCTGGTGGTTCACGGCGACGACCTTGACCACCTTCGCCGTCTTCGGGTCGATGTAGTGGCACTCGAAGTAGAGCGTGCCCTTGTCGCCGTTGATCGTGACTCTCATCTTGTAGGACGGCGTGTCCGACTCCCAGTGGTTCTCGGGATTGAACGCCGGGTTGGTCGTCGCGAAGAACTTCCGGATCTGCGCCTTGCCGGTGTACGTCTCGGTGCCGATGTTGAAGACGGCTCCGGGCGCCCAGAGCGACATCATCAGGTTCAGGTTGTGGTGCGAGGTGGCCTCGTGCCACTTCTGCTCGATCTGCTCGATCTGGTAGAGGTCGGCGTCCTTCTGGACCGCCGGGTCGTCCGACCTCGCCGAAGACGAGGCTGCCGCCGTGCTCGTGCCGCCGCGACCGCCCATCGCCAGCAGCGCCACGACGAGCACGGAAGCGAGTGCGCATCCTGCAAGTAGCGCGCGCGTCACCCGAGTTCCCTCCTTCTCGTCAAGTTTGCCCACCCGATACGTGCCGATCGTGACAGGGGTGGGGCGGGGCGTCTAGGGGGCCAGCATCCCGATTTCCGGGTGCTATCCCCGTCGGCAGTGCCCGCGGACCTGGCCGGGGAACGCCGCCACGTCGATCGGCTTCGAGAGGTAGCCGGCGAAGCCCGACCTGCGCGCCCAGGCCTCCGCATCGTCGAAGCGCTGGGCCGTCAGCGCCACGACCGGGATCCGTGCGGTCCGCTCGTCGGCGGCGAGCCGCCTGGCCGCCTCGTCGCCGTCCAGATCGGGGAGGCGGAGATCCATCAGCACGACGTCGGGCAGGTGCTCGTGAGCGAGCGCGATGGCCTCACGGGCGGTCGCGGCCGAGAGCGTGCGCATGCCGGAGCGCTCGAGGACGTCCCGGGCGAGCTTCGTGTTGCGCTCGTCGTCGTCGACGATCAGCACGAGCTCCGCCACTGCGTCATCCTATGGCGGGCGTGGCGATCCGGATCGTGCTCGCCGAGGATCACTACCTCGTTCGCGAGGGCGTGCGCCGCCTGCTCGAGACCGATCCCGAGATCGAGGTCGCGGCCGTCTGTGGTGACCTCGGCTCGCTGCTCGCGGCCGTCGAGGAACAGCGCCCCGACGTCGTCGTCACCGACATCCGGATGCCTCCGCACGGTGTCGACGAGGGGATCCAGGCGGCCGAGTGGCTGCGCAAGGAGCATCCCGAGGTGGGGCTCGTCGTGCTCAGCCAGTACGCCGAGCCCGGCTACGCGCTCGCGCTGCTCGAGGCCGGGAGCGAAGGGCGCGCGTACCTGCTGAAGGAGCGGGTCGACGACCTGGCGCAGCTGGTGGGCGCGATCCGTGCGGTCGACGCCGGCGGCTCCGTCATCGATTCGAAGGTCGTGGAAGGGCTCGTTGCGGAAAAGGCCCGCGTCGGGGCATCGCCGCTGAACGCCCTCACGAAACGTGAGCTCGACGTCTTGCGCGAGATGGCGGAGGGCAAGAACAACGCGGCGATCGCCGAGACGCTGTTTCTCACGGAGCGGTCGGTCGAGAAGGTGATCCACTCGATCTTCCTGAAGCTCGGGATCGGTTGGGAGCCGTCGGTGCACAAGCGGGTGAAGGCCGTGATCCTCTACCTCGCGGAGGAGGGCTGAGACAGCGGGATCGTCGTCGCGACGCTGCCGTCGGCGTCGATGGTCAATGCGCCTCCGGCGGCCTCGGCGAGGTCGCGCGCGGCGGCCACCTCGACCGGGGCGCCGGAAAGATCGATGTGCAGCGCGCCGTCGGAATCACGGATCGCGACCGTGAGCCCGGCGCCCGGCCCGGCGCTCTCGAACAGGGCGCGGCAGCAGAAATAGGCGGCCGCCTCGACGTCGGCGGGAGCGCGGCCGAGCCCGGCCGCCCCGATGCGCACCGAGACGCCCACCGCCCGGGCCGCCTCGCGAAGCGCGTCCTGGAGGCCGCGTGCGTCGAGCAGCGACGGGTAGGTGTCGGCCGCGACGGCTCGGACGCGCTCGAGCGCGCCGCGCGCGTCGCGCTGCAGCTCGTCGAGCAGCTCGAGTGCCGGGCCGGCGTCGGCCCCGAGCAGCTCGCGCAGGAGCTGGAGGCGGACCGAGATCGCGATCAGGTCCTGCTGCACGCCGTCGTGGAGGGCGCGCTCGATCCTGCGCCGCTCCGCCGCGGCAGAGGCTGCGAGGCGTGCACGGGATGCGAGCAGGTCGTCGGCCGCGGGCACAAGCACTAGATACCACCCCGCTCAGCCCACCGGGACGAACGGCACGAAGCGGTCGTCGACGACCGAGAGCCCGCCGCACGCGATCGCCGCACCGAGGATCGCGGGCAGGAGGATCGAGATGTGCGGCGGGCTGAGCGCGAAGAACTCGCGGGTACCGGGCAGGATCAGGATCGCCAGGTAGGCGGCGAGCAGTGCCGCGGTCAGGACGCCGACCGCGGTCCCGCGCACGGCCCCGGCCGCCTCCAGTGCCAGGATCAGGTACAGCCCGACGAGCACGAGTGCCGTCGTCGCGACCGTGCGCGCGTCCTTCAGGTCCAGCCCGAGGACGTTGAGCGCAAGCAGGTAGCTCGAGACGACGCCGAGCCCCGCTGCCGTCCCGGCCGGGATCGCGAACCGTCCGAGGTCGCGCAGGAAGCCGCGTGTCTGGTAGCGGCCGCTCGAAGGGCCGAGTGCGAGGAAGAACGCCGGGATTCCGATCGTCAGCGTCGCGGCGAGCGTGAGGTGGCGCGGCAGGAGGGGATACGCCGTCGGGGTCAGGCCGATCGAGAGGATCAGAAACGCGGCGAACACCGACTTCGTGACGAACAGCTTCGCGACGCGCTGAACGTTGCGGAGGATGCGCCTCCCCTCGTCGACCATCGCTGGGACCGACGAGAACTCGCCGTGCACGAGCACGATGTCGGCGACCGCACGCGCCATCTGCGTCCCGGTCCCCTGGGCGATCGCGAGCCGCGACGCCTTGAGCGCCGGGACGTCGTTCGCGCCGTCCCCGACCATCGCGACGTAGCGCCCGTCGGCGACCAGCGACTCGACGACGCGGCGCTTGTCCTCCGGCGAGATTCGCGCGAGCACGGCGTGCTCGTCGACGATGCGGCGCAGCTCGTCCGGGTCGTCGGGGAGGGTCGACGCGTCGATCGCCGGACCGGTGATCCCCGCGTCGTGCGCGATCGACGAGACGGTCTCGGGCCGGTCGCCGGAGAGCACCTTGAGGTCGACGCCCTGACCGCGGAACCACTCGACCGTCTGGCGCGCCTCGGGCCGCAGCCGCTCCGCGAGCATGACCAGTCCCGTCGCCGCCGGCCGGTCGTCGTCGAGCTCCTCGGCGGTCCCGAAGGCGAGGACACGCCGTCCCTCTCCCGCCGCATCGGCCGCCGGCTCTGCGAGACCGTCGAGCGCGAAGTGCTCGGGTGCGCCGAGCACGTAGCCGACGCCGTCGATCCGCTGGCCGCCGAAGCGGCGGCGCGACGTGAACGGAAGCTGCTCCTCGACCGCCGCGGACTCGCTCGGGTACGCGGTCGCGATCGCCTCGAGCGTCGCGTTACGGGCGGTCGCAGACGCCGCGTAGCGGCCGATCTCCTCCGCGAGCGTCTCCGGTCCGACCAGCCCGGTCACGCGCAGCGTGGGCTCGGTCAGCGTGCCCGTCTTGTCGAGGCAGACGACGTCGACGGACGCCAGCGACTCGATCGCGTTCAGCTGCTGTGCGAGCGCTCCCTTGCGCGCCATGCGCATCGCCGCGACGGCGAACGTCAGGCTCGTCAGGAGCACGAGACCCTCCGGCACGAGCGTCACGACGGCGGCGACCGACGTCGGCACTGCGGTGTGGAGCGGGGTGTGCCTGTGCCAGAGCGAGTAGCCGAGCGTCAGCGCGAGCGGGATCATCGCCCCGACGAGGATGAAGAGCACGAGGTTGAGCGAGCGCTCGAGCGGCGAGCGTGGATGCCGGAACGAGCGCGCCTCGCCGGTGAGCCGCGACGCGTAGCTCTGCGAGCCGACCGCGGTGACGGTGTAGGCGCCGACGCCGTCGGCCGCGAACGAGCCGGACCGAACCTCTTCGCCGGTACGGCGCGCGACGGGACGCGACTCGCCGCTCAGGATCGACTCGTCCAGCTCGAGCCCGTCGCTCTGCTCGACCGTCCCGTCGGCGACCACCTGGTCGCCGGGCCCGAGCCGGACGAGATCGCCAGGGACGAGCTCCTCGACCGCCAACGTGCGCGGCGCGCCGTCGCGAACGACGGTCGCATGCGGCGCGACCAGCGAGCTCAGCCGGTCGAGCGCATGCTTGGCCCGCACCTCCTGGACGATCCCGATCCCCGAGTTCGCGACGAGGATCCCGAGGAAGAGCGCGTCCTGCCACTCGCCGAAGATCAGCGTCAGCCCGCCGGCCACCGCGAGGATCAGGTTGAAGACCGTAAAGACGTTGGCGCGGACGATGCTCTTGTACGACCGGCCCTGCGGCTCCTCCGCCGCCGGGCCGCGCGCAGCCAGTCGCTGCTTTGCCTCGGCGTCGGTCAGTCCGCCGAGTGGATGGTCGTCGTTCATGGCCACCTAGCATTGTCGTGTGCCCCTGTACCTGAGCGAAGCCGAGGTCGTCCAGGTGCTCTCGCCGGCCGAGACGCGGCCTGCGGTCGAGGCGGCGCTGCAGCGGCTCGCGGCAGGTGAGGCCGACAACCCCGCCCGCGTTCGGCTCGAGCTGCCGGACGGCTTCCTCGCGGCGATGCCCTGCGTCGACCGGACGCTCGGGTACGCAGGTCTCAAGACCTTCGCGTGGACGCCGTCGGCCGTCACGTTCCTCGTCGTGCTGCAGTCGCTCGACGGCAGCCTCGTTGCACTGGTCGAGGCCGAGCACCTCAGCAGGCTCCGCACCGCCGCCGCCTCGGCGGTCGCGGCCGCGCACCTCGCGCGTCGCGGCGCAAGTTCGCTCGGCATCTTCGGCAACGGGCGACAGGCCGGTGCTCACGTCGCCGCGATGCGCGAGGCGGTCCCGGCGCTCGACCGGGTCGTCGTGCAGGGCCGCGACGCCGCGCGGGTGGCCGCCTTCTGCCGCGAGCACGACTGCGTCGCCGCGGAAGAGCCGCGCGAGGCCGCCGCGTGCGATGTCGTCGTCACCGCGACGACGTCGACGGACCCCGTGCTGCGCGGCGAGTGGCTCGAGCCGGGAGCCCTCGTCTGTGCCGTCGGAGCGAACAGCCTCACGGCGCGCGAGCTCGACAACGTCGTCCTCGAACGGGCCGCGTTCGTCTGCTGCGACTCGCGCGAGCAGTCGCGCGAGGAGGCGGGCGATCTCGCCGAGCCGGTCGAGCGTGGTGTCCTGGACTGGCTGGAGGTGCACGAGCTCGGCGAGGTCGTCTCGGGCGAGGTCCAGGGCCGGGCGCACGACGACGACATCGTCGTCTTCAAGTCGAACGGGCTCGCCGTCTGGGACCTCGCTGCAGCTGCGCGCGCGGTCGAGCTGGCCCGCGAGCGCGGCGTCGGCCGCGAGCTCTAGCGGATGTCAGACGGTGGTCTTGGCGGAGGCGACGATGTCGTCCCCGATCGCGTGCACGACTTCCGGGCGGTCGAGCAGCCGCTCGATCTGCTCGGGGGTGCAGCGGTTCGTGACGTACTTGTCCTGCAGGATCTCCTGCAGCGGGCGGCCGCGGTGGTGCTCGCGAATCACGTAGTCGGCCATTCGCTGCTCGTTGCGCGAAGTCGACGAGAGAAAGGAGAACGTGCCCCGAATCGCCTCCGCGAGACCCACGGCGCGATTGTATAGTCGCCGCAGTGAAGGCCCCATTGCAGGCCGGGCGCTTCGCCGAGCGGGTCGTCGAAGGCCGCGACGACGCGGGTCGTGACGAGCGGGTGCTGATCTGGATCGAGCGGCGTCCGGGTGCGTTGTGGGCGGTCGGCCGGATCGTCAACCCCCAGCACCGCGAAACGGGCGACGCGCGCGCCGACGACTACATCTGGGAAGGGCACGAGCTCGAGGACTGCCTCCAGGTGGCGAACACGACGCTCGAGGACGACGTGGTCGTCTCCGAGGAGGACGGCGGCGCCGCCCGCGTCCGCGCCTTCCGGCGCGAGGAGCTCCTCGCGCCGCTGGAACGTTATTTCTTCGGCCGCTGACCCGGCGCCGGCCACTCGAGGTTGGCGTCGGGGATCGGGTCGCCGTGCGGGTCGTGCGTCGGGTAGCCGAGCGCCCGGTCGATTCGCGCCTCGAGCTCCTCCGAGATCACGTGCTCGAGCCGGTCGGCCTCGTCGTGCACGGCGTCGACGTGGAGCCCGAGGGTCTCGGCGAGGAAGAGCTCGATCAGGCGGTGATGGCGGATCACCTCGATCGCGACCTGCTCCCCCGCCGGCGTCAGGCGGGCGCCGCGGTACGGCTCGTGCTCGATCAGCCCGAGCGCCGCGAGCTTCTTGACCATCGCCGACGCCGACGCGGGCGAGACGCCCTGGTCCTTCGCGATGGCGCCGATCGTCACGCGCTCCTCGGACGCCTGCAGGTTGTAGACGGACTTGAGGTAGTCCTGGATCGACTCCGAGAGCCGCGCGTTCGCCATCGACGAGGAGGGTAACGTGACGGCCGCGTGCGAATCCACGTGGGACACAGCGCCGATCCCGACGACGCCTTCATGGTCTGGGCCCTCGGCGCCGGGCGCGTGGACACGCGCGGGATCGACGTCGTTCCGGTCGCGTCCGACATCCAGACGCTCAACGAGTGGGCGCTCGACGGCCGGCTGGAGGTCACCGCGCTCTCGGCCGGAGCCTATCCGGCGGTCGAGGGGCGCTACGTGCTTCTGCCGCACGGTGCGTCGTTCGGCGACGGCTACGGGCCGATCGTCGTCGCCCCCGAGTTGATCTCCCTCGACGAGCTCGCGGAGATCGAGATCGTGACGCCCGGGTCGCTGACGACGGCGAGCAGGGTGCTCCGGCTCGCGCTCGGCGACGGCGTGCGCACCCGCGACGTCGCATTCGACCGCGTGCTCGACGAGGTCGTCTCCGGCCGCGCGCGCGCCGGACTGTTGATCCACGAGGGGCAGCTCACGTACGCGGACAGCGGCCTGCACAAGCTGCTCGATCTCGGCGTGTGGTGGCGTGACCAGACGGGGCTGCCGCTGCCGCTCGGGCTGGTCGCCGTCCGGCGCGATGTCGACCGGGTCGACGACGTGTCGAGCGTTCTGCGCGAGGCGATCGACGCCGCGCTCGCCAATCGCAACGAGGCGCTCGAATACGCGCGTGCATTTGGCCGCGGCATCGACGCAGAGACGGCCGACGAGTTCGTCGAGCTCTACGTCAACGACCTCACGCTCGACATGGGCGACCGCGGCCGCCGAGCCGTCGCGCGGCTGCTCGGCCACGAGCCGGAGCTGATCGGCGCGTGAAGGCCGTGATCCTGTCCGCCGTGCGGACGCCGGTCGGCCGGTACGGCGGCGGTCTCTCGGGCGTCCGGCCCGACGACCTCGCGGCGATCGCCGTTCGGGCGGCCGTCGACCGCGCTGGGGTTCCGCCCGACCAGATCGAAGACGTGTGGCTCGGCTGTGCGAACCAGGCCGGCGAGGACAATCGCAACGTCGCGCGCATGGCCGTCCTGCTCGCCGGCCTGCCCGAGTCGGTGGCCGGGGTGACCGTCAACCGGCTCTGCGCGTCGGGGCTCGCGGCCGTCGTCGGTGCGTGCCACTCGGTGATCGCCGGCGACGGCGATCTCTTCGTGGCCGGCGGTGTCGAATCGATGTCGCGCGCGCCGCTCGTGACGGCCAAGCCCGACCGCGCATTCCCACGCGGCGACCGGACGCTCTACGACACGACGCTCGGCTGGCGCTTCCCCAATCCGCGGCTGGAGGAGCAGTTCCCGCTCGAGACGATGGGCGAGACCGGCGAGAACGTCGCCGATCGCTGGCACGTGACCCGGGAGGACCAGGACGCGTTTGCCCTCGACTCCCAGCGGCGCCATGCGGAGGCGTCCGCGGCCGGCCGCTTCGACGACGAGCTCGTGCCCGCAGGCGACCTCACACGCGACGAGCATCCGCGCGCCGACACCGATGCCGAGAAGCTCGCTGCTCTGAAGCCAGCGTTTCGCCGGGACGGCTCGGTCACGGCGGGCAACTCGTCCGGCATCAACGACGGCGCGGCCGCTCTGGTCGTCGCGTCCGAGGAGAAGGCACGGGAGCTCGGAGTCGAGCCGATCGGCGCCTTTGCGGGGTCGGCGGTGGCCGGTGTCGACCCTAGCGTGATGGGGATCGGGCCGGTTCCGGCCGTCCGCAGGCTGCTCGAGCGGACCGGGCTCACCGTCGCCGACGTCGATCTCGTCGAGCTCAACGAGGCGTTCGCCTCCCAGTCGCTCGCCGTGATCCGCGAGCTCGGGCTCGACGACGGCAAGGTCAACGTCAACGGCGGGGCGATCGCGATCGGCCACCCGCTCGGGATGAGCGGCGCCCGGCTCGTCGTCAGCCTGCTGCACGAGCTGCGCCGCCGCGGCGGAGGGCGTGGCATCGCGACGATGTGCGTGGGCGTCGGCCAGGGGCAGGCGGCCCTGTTCGAGGCAGCACGCTGAGCCACGCCGAGCGTTACCTCGAGCTCGGGCTACGGCTCGGGAGGCACGTCGACGGTCTCGTCGACGCGTACTACGGGCCGCCGGCGCTGAAGGAGCAGGTCGACGCCGAGGATCTCGTCGACACGACCCGGCTCGCGGAGGACGCCGATGCACTCCTCGGCGAGCTCCCGGACGGGTGGCTGCGAGACCAGGTGCGCGGCTGCGCGACGTACGCCCGTGTCCTCGCGGGCGAGGAGATCTCCTACGCGGACGAGGTCGAGGGGTGCTACGGCGTGCGACCCCAGCGCACCCCCGTGGACGTCTACGAGGCCGTGCACGCCGAGCTCGAGGAGCTGCTGCCCGGCGACGGGCCGCTGGCCGAGCGCCGCCAGGCCTGGCGCACGCAGCATCTCGTCGACGGCGGCCTCGCCCTCGCGGCGCTCGAAGACCTGCTCCCGCTCATGCGCGCGCGCACGAACGACCTCGTCGAGCTGCCGCCCGGCGAACGGCTGACCCTCGAGGGCGTCCACGACGAGCCGTGGTGGGCGTTCAACTACTACCAGGGCGATCTCGAGAGCCGTGTCGTCCTCAACATCGACGTCCCGACGACCGGCTACGACCTGATTCGCCTCGCCGCACACGAGGCGTATCCGGGCCATCACACCGAGCACAGCGTCAAGGAGCAGCGCCTGTTCCGCGACCAGGGGCTCGTCGAGGAGTCGATCCAGCTCGTGCCGACGCCGCAGGCGCTGCTGTCGGAGGGGATCGCGGAGACCGGCATCGACGAGGTTCTCGACGAGGAGGCGCGCGCCGAGGCGTACTCCGTGCTCGCCCGGCACGGGATCGAGCTCGATCCCGGCCCGACGGAGCGCGTCGCGAAGGTGCTCGAGCGGCTCGGCACGGCGGCCGACGACGCAGCGCTGCTGATCCACGAGGACGGGGCGCCGCCCGAGGATGCCAAGCGGTACCTCGAGCGCTGGCGGCTCTCGACACCCGAGGACGCGGAGCAGAGCGTGCGCTTCCTCACGGACCCGACATGGCGCGCCTACGCGATCACCTACACCGCCGGTGAGACGCTCTGCCGCGCCTACGTCGACGGCGATCCCGCGCGCTTCCGGCGGCTCCTGACCGAGCACGTCCGCGTCGGCGAGCTCCTCGCCGCGCGCTAGATTCGGCGGCATGGCCGTCGCGACCGAGTACGGGCTCTTCATCGACGGCGCCGCCGTCGAGCCCGTTTCGGGTGACGTGCGTGAGATTCGCGAGCCGGCGACGGGAGAGCTGCTCGCGCGGGCGGCGATGGGCGGGGAGCAGGACGTCGACCGCGCCGTCGCCGCAGCCCGGGCCGCGCTCGAGGGAGCGTGGGGCAGGACACCCGGCACCGAGCGGTCGCGGCTCCTGCACGCGCTGGCAGACGCGGTTGCCGGCAGCCGGGCAGAGCTCGCCGAGCTCGAGAGCCGGAACGTCGGCAAGGCAATCTCGTCGGTGAAGGCCGAGATCGCCGGCGGCGTCGAGCAATTCCGTTTCTTCGCAAGCGCGATCGCATCGATCGCCGGGCGCTCGGCGCCCGTCGGCGGGTCGCTGCTGTTCTACTCGCTGAAGGAGCCGGTCGGGGTCTGCGGGCAGATCGTGCCGTGGAACTACCCGCTGCTGATGTCGACGTGGAAGCTCGCGCCCGCGCTCGCCACAGGCTGCACCGTTGTCCTCAAGCCGGACCCCCAGACCCCTCTGACTGCAGTCCGCCTCGCCGAGCTCGCGACCGAGGTCGGGATCCCGCCCGGTGTGGTCAACGTCGTGCCGGGCGACGGGCCTGCCACCGGGGCGTACCTCGTTCGCCATCCCGGCATCGACAAGGTCGCGTTCACCGGCTCGACCCGAACCGGGGGCGAGATCATGCGGCTCGCGTCCGATCCGATCAAGCGCGTTACGCTCGAGCTCGGGGGGAAGAGCCCGAACATCGTGTTCGCCGACGCGGACCTCGGCGACGCGGTCCCCGCCAGCGTCTGGGCGATCTTCTATTCGGCCGGGCAGTCGTGCGAGGCGCGCTCGCGCCTGCTCGTCGAGCGCGGCATCTACGACGACGTCGTCGAACGGGTGACGGAGCTCGCCGGCCGTGTTCGCGTCGGCGACCCGCTCGACGCCGAGACGCAGATGGGCTCGCTGATCTCGGCGGCCCACCGAACGAAGGTGCACGGGTTCGTCGACGACGCCCGCAGCGAGGGTGCAGCGGTCACGACCGGAGGTGCGATCGCCGACGGCCCCGGGGCGTTCTATCCGCCCACCGTGATCGCGGCGGCCACCAACGAGCTGCGTGCGGCGCAGGAGGAGATTTTCGGCCCGGTCGTGACGGTGATCCCGTTCGAGGACGAGGCCGACGCGGTCCGCTTGGCCAACGAGGTCCGCTACGGCCTGATGGCGACCGTGTGGACGCAGGACCCGGCGCGCGCGCACCGTGTCGCGTCGCGCATCAAGTCCGGCACCGTCGGCATCAACATGCCCTACACGGCCTTCCCGGGCATCCCGTTCGGCGGCTACAAGCAGTCCGGGTTCGGCCGTGAGCTCGCCGTCGAGACCCTCGACCTCTACCTCGAGACCAAATCGGTCGTCACCTACACCGGCTCGCGGCCGACGAACCCGTTCGGGTTGTAGAGGCACCGTCGCGGTACCGCTTCGCGGTGCTCGCCGCGGGGACGTTCGCGCAGACCTCGTACTCGGCGATCTGGTTCGGGGTCGCCGTGATGGCTCCGGCGCTCCGGCGTAGCTACGGGCTCTCACTGGGCCAGACGGGCGTGCTGATCTCGGCCTCGCTCGTCGGCTCGGTCGTGAGCCTGATCCCCTGGGGGCTCGCGACCGACCGCGTCGGCGAGCGGATCGTCCTCGTGAGCGGCCTCGCCGGCTGCGGCGCCTTCCTGCTCGCCGCTGCGGCCGCGCACGGCTTCTGGCAGCTCGCGCTGGTGCTCGCCTTCGGCGGAGCGCTGGGGGCGAGTGTCCAGTCGGCGAGCGGACGCGCCGTCATGCACTGGTTCACGCCGTCCGAGCGCGGCGTCGCGCTCGGCATCCGCCAGACCGCGATCCCGCTGAGCGGCTTCGTCGTCGCGGTCGCGCTGCCGCCCGTCGTGAGCGCGGGCGGGGTCGGGTGGGGCTTCACGGCGCTCGGGCTCTGGTGCCTCGCCGGCGCCGTCGTCGGCGGGCTCGTGCTGCGCGAGGCCGAGCCGTACGGGGACGACGTCGTGCCGACCACGCCGCGCGGGCCGCTCCGCGACCGGCGCATCTGGACGCTGTCGGTCGGCAGCGCGTTGATCCTCGCCCCCCAGCTCTGCGTCGCCGGCTTCGCCGTCCTGTTCCTGCACGAGGAGCGCGGGCTGTCGTCGGGCGCGGCGGCGGCCGTGCTCGCCGTCATGCAGCTCCTGGCCGTCGGCGGCCGGATCGGCGCCGGCCGCTGGTCCGACCTCCGCGCCTCGCGTGTCGGCCCGCTCCGGACGATCGCGCTGGCGGCGGCGGTCCTCGTCGGCCTTGTGGCATTGCTCGTGGCGGCGCCGCTCGTCGTGCTCGTGCCGGTGCTCGTGGCCGCGGGCGCCGTCTCGATGAGCTGGAACAGCCTCTCCTTCGCCGCCGCGGTCGAGCTGGCCGGCTACGGCCGAAGCGGCTCCGCGATCGGGCTGCAGCAGACCGTCCTCAACGTGCCGGGCGCTGCGTATCCGGGCCTGTTCGGGGCGTTCGTGGCGGCCACGACCTGGCGGGCGGGCTTCGCGGTGGTGGCGCTGTTCCCGCTCGCCGGCTGGCGCGTGCTGCGAGCATTGACCCGTTGATGAGAGCACTCGACCGGCTCGACGAGATCGCGGCGATCGGCCAGTACCGGCGCGGCTACTCGCCGGAGGAGGACGCGGCTCACGCGCTGGCTGCGGTCTGGATGCGCGAGGCCGGGCTCGAGACCCACGTCGACTCGGCGGGCAACCTGCACGGGCGCCGGGGGAACGCCCGCGTCTGGAGCGGCTCGCACCTCGACTCGGTTCCGACCGCCGGCCGCTTCGACGGCGTGCTCGGCGTGATCTCTGCGATCGAGGCGGCGGAGCGGCTGCCCGGGGCGCCGCTCGGGGTGGTCGCCTTCCGCGCCGAGGAGACGGGCCCACTCGGCAGCCGCCGTGTCGACGAGCTCCCGGAGGCGTTCGTCGAGGTCCACATCGAGCAGGGCCCGGTGCTCGAAGGGCTGGGTGAGCCGCTCGGGATCGTGACGGGCGTGGCGGGACAGGCACGCGGTGCCGTCACCTTCGAGGGCCGCGCCGACCACGCGGGAACGACGCCGATGGACGCCCGCGCCGACGCGCTTGTCGAGGCTGCGCGCTTCGTCCTCCACGTCCATCAGTGCGCGCGGGACGCCGCTGTCGCGACCGTCGGGGCGGTCGAGGTCGAGCCGAACGCAGTCAACGTCGTTCCCGCGCGAGTGACGGTGAGTGTCGACGCACGCGCGCCGACCGCGGACTGGCTGGCCGCGCTCGTCGCGGCGATCGGCTTCGAGCCGGGCTCGCTGGTCCAGCCGGTCAGTTTCTCGGGCGCGCCGCTCGAGGCGCTGCGCGAAATGCTGCCGGGCGCGCCGGAGCTCGTCTCCGGTGCGGGCCACGACGCGATGGTGCTCGCGTCGGCCGGCGTCCCGACTGCGATGCTCTTCGTTCGGAGTCTGAACGGCGGCGTCAGCCACCATCCTGACGAGCTTTCGAGCGAGGACGACATCGCCCGCGGGATCGACGCGCTCACGTCGGTGCTCGGTAGGCTCGCGCTTCCTTGAACGAGCGCGAGGTGATGACCTGGGGTGAGCTGGGCGCCGGAGCCCGGTCGCTCGCCGAGGCGGTTGTCGCCGACGGCTACCGGCCCGACCTGATCCTCGGCATCGCCCGCGGCGGGCTGCTCGTCGCCGGCGCGCTGGGCTACGCGCTCGGAGTGAAGAACACCTTCACGATGAACGTCGAGTTCTACACGGGGGTCGACGAGCGTCTCGACATGCCGATGATCCTGCCGCCGGTGCCCGAGCTCGTCGACTTCGAGTCGACGAGCGTGCTGGTCGCGGACGACGTCGCGGACACCGGCGAGACCCTCAAGCTCGTGAAGCAGTTCTGCGCCGACAAGGTCGGTGAGGTGCGCTGCGCGGTGCTCTACGAGAAGCCCCGGTCGGCGGTTCGCTGCGAGTACGTCTGGCGCCGCACCGACCAGTGGATCACCTTCCCGTGGAGCGCGGACGAGCCCGTGCAGGAGCCCGTGCGCTCCGGCCACGCCGTGGGATAGTCTCGGCCTCCCCCCGGAAACCCCGCTTTGAGGAGAGGAGCAAGGTTTGACCAAGACGAAGCTCGCGCTCGCCGCGGCTGCGCTTGCGCTCGCAGTGGTGGCGGCCGTCCTCGCCTTCGGTACGGCGCCGGGCTCGGCGAAGTCGAACGCGGCGTACAAGGCCGCGTGGATCTACGTCGGCCCGCACAACGACGGCGGCTGGTCGCAGGCGCACGACCAGGGACGTCTGTACGTGCAGAAGGCGCTCGGGTCGAAGGTCGAGACGACGTACAAGGAGAATGTCCCCGAGGGACCGCAGACCTGCCAGGTGATCGACCAGCTCGTCCGGGACGGGAACCAGATCATCTTCAGCACGTCCTACGGCTTCCAGCCGTGCGTCCTGTCGGAGGCGAAGAAGTACCCGAAGGTCAAGTTCGAGCAGGCGACCGGCGACACGCAGGCGACGAACGTGTCCGACTACTACGGCGCAGGTGAGGACGCGATCTACCTGTCCGGCATCGCCGCCGGTGCGGCCACGAAGTCCGGCGTCGTCGGGTACGTCGTCCCGTTCGCGATCCCCGAGGTGATCCGGCACACGAACGCGTTCACGCTCGGCGTCCAGACCGCGCACCCGGGCGCCAAGGTGAAGATCATCTGGACGAACTCCTGGCTCGCGCCCGACAAGGAGAAGAAGGCCGCCCAGAACCTCAAGGCGGCGGGTGCCGACGTGATCGGCCAGAACGTCGACGATCCGGCGATCGGCCAGTACGACGAGTCGGTCGGGATCCCGTGGGTGGGCTACGACTCGGACTCTCAGAAGTTCGCGCCGAAGTCGTGGCTGACCGGGGCCGTCTACAACTGGGGCCCCTACTACCTCCAAGAGGTGAAGGCGGCCATGGACGGCTCGTGGAAGAGCCAGTTCTGGTACGGCTCGATGAAGAGCGGCTTCACGAAGCTCGCTCCGTTCGGGCCCGGCGTCAGCGCCAAGACGAAGGCGCTGATCGCATCGAAGCAGAAGCAGATCGAGAACGGCACCTGGTACGAGTTCCAGGGGCCGCTGTACGACCAGAGCGGGAAGCTGCGCGTCAAGAAGGGCCAGCGGCTGACCGTCAAGGACCTCTACGCGATGAACTGGCTCGTCAAGGGCGTCATCGGAAGCCCCAAGGGCTAGCCAAGCGCCGCGGGCGGGGCTCCGGCCCCGCCCGCGCATCTTCATGGCCGCTGCAGTCGAGCTCCGGAACATAACGAAGCGGTTCCCGGGCGTCGTCGCGAACGACGGGGTCGACTTCGAGGCGGCCGAGGGCGAGGTGCACGCGCTGCTCGGCGAGAACGGCGCGGGCAAGTCGACGCTCTCCAACATCCTCACCGGGCTCTACCACCCGGACGACGGTCAGATCCTGCTCTACGGTGAGCGGCGGGTGTTCGGCTCGCCGCGGGACGCACTCGACGCCGGGATCGGGATGGTGCACCAGCACTTCCGACTCGTCCCGCCCTTCACCGTCGCGGAGAACGTGATCCTCGGCGACGAGCGGGGCGAAGGGAAGCGGTTCCTCGTCCACCCGCGCCACATCGAGCGGCGCGTCGCCGAGCTCGGCGAGCGGTACCGGATCGCCGTGGATCCGCGCGCGCGCGTCTGGCAGCTCTCGCTCGGTGAGCAGCAGCGCGTCGAGATCCTGAAAGCGCTGTACCGCGAGGCGCGCATCCTGATCCTCGACGAGCCGACCGCGGTGCTGACGCCGCAGGAGGCGGGCTCGCTCTTCGAGACGCTTCGCGTGATGGCGCACGAGGGGCGCACCGTGATCTTCATCTCGCACAAGCTCAACGAGGTCGCGGCCGTGTCGGACCGCGTGACGGTGCTGCGCGGCGGCAAGACGGTTGCAACGCTCGCGACCAGGGACACGACCGCGCGGTCGCTCGCCTCGCTGATGGTCGGCCGCGAGGTCGCGGAGGTCGAGCGCACGCCGCGCGAGGAGTGGCTCGGTGACGTCATCCTCGAGGTGTCCGCCGTGTCCGCGCTCGGCGACCGCGGCAGCCCAGCGTTGCGCGGTGTGTCGCTGACGCTCCGCTCGGGCGAGATCCTCGGCATCGCCGGTGTAGCCGGCAACGGCCAGCGCGAGCTCGCCGAGGTCGTGACCGGCATGCGTCCGCCGACGCAGGGCACCGTCACGATCGACGGCAAGCGATTGCGTCCCGGCGATGCGCGCGCTGCGATCCGTGCTCACATCTCGCACGTCCCCGAGGACCGGCTGCACACCGGAGTCGCCCCGTCCCTCACGATCGCCTCGAACTCGGTGCTGAAGGCGTATCGCAGCTCGCGGTTCGCGTGGGGGCCGCTCTTGCGGCTGCGCGCGATTCGCGCTCACGCCTCGCAGCTGATCCGGCATTACGACGTACGCGGCGGCGCCCCCGAGCTGCCGGCGCGCCGGCTTTCCGGCGGGAACCTGCAGAAGATCGTCCTCGGGCGGGAGTTCGACGGTCAGCCGCACGTGCTCGTGGTCGCCTCGCCGACCAGAGGGCTCGACGTGGCGGCGATCGAGACCGTGCACACGCAGCTGCGCAAGGCCGCCTCGGGCGGTGTCGGCGTGCTCCTGATCTCGGAGGACCTCGACGAGATCCTCGCGCTCTCGGACCGCATCGCCGTCATGTACGAGGGCGAGATCGTCGCCGAGCTCGACGCAGGGGCCGCCACGCTCGACGAGATCGGCCTGCTGATGGCGGGGGGGAAGGCCGACGCGGAGCCGGCCCCGTGATCCGCATCGAGCGCCGCCTCGAGCAGCCGCGCTGGCTCGACGTCGCCGTCCCGCTGGGCTCGATCCTCGTCGCGTTCGCCGTGATGACGGTCGTTCTGCTCGCGACCGGGCACGCGCCCGGGCACACGTTCTGGCGGCTGCTCGTGACCGGCTTCGGCAGCATGTTCGCGCTCAACTCGACGCTGGTGTCGGCGACGCCCCTGATCTTCACGGGCCTTTGCGCCGCCGTCGCCTTCCGGATGCAGCTGTTCAACATCGGCGGCGAAGGCCAGCTCTACATGGGCGCGATCCTGGGCGCCGCCGCCGGCATCGCGCTCGGGAACGCGTCGAGCTTCCTGTCGGTGACGGCGATGATCGGCGCCGGCATCGTCGGCGGTGCGGCATTCGCGCTGATCCCGGGCTTTCTGCGGGCCTACCTGAACACCAACGAGATCATCACCTCGCTGATGCTCAACTACGTCGCGGCGCTCGTCATCGACTACCTGATCTTCGACTCGCTGTCCTACTGGCGCGACACGTCGACGCCGAGCGCGAAGGTGTTCCCGCAGGGAAAGATCCTCCCCGACGCGGCGACCTGGCCGGTGCTCCACGTCGGCGCGCTCGAGCTTCCCTTCGGGCTCGTGCTCGGCGTCGCGGTTGCGGTCTTCATCTGGGTGCTCTACTCGCGCACGAGGTTCGGGTTCGAGGTCCACGTGATCGGCGACTCGCCGCGGGCGGCCAACTACGCGGGCATGCGGACTCGCCGCAAGATCCTTGCGGTGATGGCGCTCTCGGGCGCGATCGCCGGCCTCGGGGGCGCGAGCCAGGACGGCGACTTCCGGCACACGCTCGACCCACGCGGCCTCACCGCCGCCGGCTACGGCTATGCCGGGATCGTGATCGCGGCGCTCGCCCGCTACAACCCGTTCTCCGTCTGCCTGATCGCCTTCCTGCTCGGGGGCCTGCAAAACGCGGGGTACGCCCTACAGGGCGCCGACTTCCCGTCGGGGCTCGTCGGCGTGCTGCAGGGGCTCATCCTCTTCTGCGTGCTCGGCGGTGAGCTGCTCCTTCGCTATCGCTTCACGTTCGACCGGCGTTCGCGACGCGTGGAGGCGGCGGCGTGATCCTGGCCTCCGGCATCAACAACTCGATCGTCGTCGTCGTGCTCGCCTCGGCCGTCGTCTACGGGACGCCGCTTCTCTACGCCGCGCTCGGCGAGCTGCTCACCGAGCGGTCGGGAGTCCTCAACCTCGGCGTCGAGGGAATGATGCTCGTCGGGGCAGTGCTCGGCTTCTGGGCGGTCCAGAAGACGGGCTCGCTGCCTGCCGCCTTCGCGGTCGCTGCGCTGTCAGGCGCGGCTCTGGGTCTCCTTCAGGCGTTCCTGGTCGTCACGCTGCGCGCCAACCAGATCGTCTCGGGGTTGGCGCTGACCATCTTCGCCGGCGCCGCCGGCCTTTCGTCGTACCTCGGCAACGATCTCAACGTCGCCGACCAGCCGGCGCGTCACCAGTTCTCGGCCTTCCTGCCGCACGGGTGGCAGACGGCGCCGTTCGTCGGGCCGATCCTGTTCGACCAGTCCGCGCTCGTCTACATCTCGTGGCTGCTCGTGATCGCCGTTGCCCTCTATCTCAGCCGCACGCGGCCCGGCCTCAATCTCCGCGCCGTCGGGGAGGCTCCAGACGCTGCGGACGCAATGGGCATCAACGTCAGTGCCTACCGCTACGTCCACACCGTGATCGGCGGCGCGTTCGCCGGCGTCGGCGGCGCGGTGTTCACGCTGTGGATCACGCCGCAGTGGGTGGACGGCATCACCGGCGGCGCCGGGTGGATCGCGATCGCGCTCGTGATCTTCGCCTTCTGGCGGCCCGTGCTCTGTCTCGTCGGGGCGTACTTCTTCGGTGCGTTCTCCGGCATCCCGTTCACGTTCCAGGCACGCGGCATCCTGACCGGCATCCCGCCGGAGCTGTTCCAGTCGCTGCCCTACGTGATGACGATCGTCGTACTCGTCGTGGTCTCGACCGCCGGCGTCCGGCGCCGGCTCGGCGCCCCGGCTGCGCTCGGGCGTCCGTATGCGCGTGAGGAACGCTAGCTCGTGGCGATAACTCTTCGGCCCTTCGCAGACCGCGATCTCGATGCGCTCTTTACGTGGGAGAGCGATCCTCGCGCGGTCCAGATGGCTGCGTTCACGCGGGCGAATCCGTCCGACCGTTCCGCGTTCGACGCCCACTACGAGCGCGTCCGCAGCGACCCTTCGAACACGCTGCTGGCGATCGACGACGGCGGGGAATTCGTCGGAACGATCGGCAGCTTCACGATGGACGGACAGCGGGAGGTCACGTACTGGATCGCACCGGCGCGATGGGGCCAAGGCCTGGCATCGCGGGCGCTCGCTGCGTTCCTCGCGATCGAATCGACCAGGCCACTCCGTGGTCGCGTGGCCAGTCACAATGTCGGGTCGGCGAAGGTGCTTGCTCGAGCCGGCTTCGTCGAGGTGGGCTCCGAGACGGGGTTCGCGCAAGGAGTTGGCGCCGAGGTCGTCGAGCGCATCTATCGACTCGATCGATAGACGATCGACTCCCGCAAGCCGAGCGAGTCGGGTCGAGGATTCGCGGGGACGTGCTTTCGGTTTGTTCGTTCGCGTCCTAGTCTGTCTGCGTGCCGCCGCCGGTTCGGTACGCGCGAAGTGGGGAGCTGAACATCGCCTACCAGGTGGTTGGTGATGGGCCGGCGGATCTGCTGATGATCCCGGGCTGGTTTTCGCACCTCGCGCTTGATTGGGAAGAACCGAGCTGGGTTCGTTGGTGCGAGCGGTTGGCGTCGTTCGCACGGGTGGTTCGTTTCGACAAGCGGGGGACGGGGATGTCTGACCGGCCGACCGGTGTTCCGACGCCGGACGAGCGGATGGCAGACGCGCGGGCGGTGATGCATGCGGCAGGTTTGACATCCGCGCACGTCCTGGGGTGGAGCGAGGGCGGGCCTCTGGGCATCCTGCTCACTGTCGCGCACCCCGAGCGTGTCAGGAGCCTCGTTCTCTACGGAACGCAGGCTACGTTCCGGCGGCGAGAGGGTTACCCGTTCGGCGACTCCGAAGAGGAGAGTGAGGGGTGGTACGCGGAGCTCGAGTCGGGCTGGGGAACGGTCGAGCACGTCCTGCTTACGCACCCCGACGCAGACCCGTTGTTCGCTCAGCGGCGCGCGCTCTACGCGCAGTCGGCGGTGAGCCCGGCGGCTGCAGTGGCTCTCGCCAAGTCGAACGCGTTGATCGACACGCGGGAGCTCTTGCCTTCGATTCGCGTGCCGACCCTGGTTCTCAGCCGCCGCGATGACCCTGTTGGTCCCGAGGCCACCGGACGCTATCTCGCGGAACGGATTCCCGGAGCCCGCTTCGTTTCCCTGGAAGGGGACGAGCATGTGCCCTGGCTGGGAGATGCAGAGGCATTGTGCGCGGAGATCGAGCACTTCGTCACTGGCATCCGGCCGGCTGTGCTCGAACCGGGCGTGGTGCGCGCAATCCTGCTCTGCGACCTCGAAGGCTCCACGAGTCTTGCGCGCACGCTCGGAGACGAGCGCTGGACGGATCTGCTCACCGCCTATGGAGACGCCGCCGAGCGAGCCGTCACCACGCACGGCGGACGCCTCGTCGACCGTACCGGTGACGGGCTCATGGCCGCGTTCGACGGACCGGTCAATGCCGTTCGCGCGGCGCAGCGCATTCAGGCGACGGCCGAGGAACTCGGCATCCGGGCGCGCGCGGGTGTTCACATGGGCGAGGTCGTCGAGAGGAACGACGCCTTACGTGGTATCGCAGTGCATCTCGCCGCACGCGTGATGGCCAACGCTGCCGGCGGCGAGGTGCTCGTATCCGAGACCGTCAAGGACATCGTCGCAGGCTCCGCGCTCCGCTTCCAGGACCGAGGCACGCATCAACTCAAGGGCATCGACGGGCCCCGACGCTTGTTCGCCGTCGTGCAGGACTAGCTCGCTGGCAGAGGAGTCGTGGCGCCTGTCCGAGCGTTCGGGAACGACGCTTGGGCGTCCGGCGAGGCGTCGCGAACCGAGTGCTCGTCAGTACCAGGATGGTCCGGACTGCTGGTAGGGCTGCTCGAGTTCTTCGGCTTCCCGATCGGTGAGCTGGAGGTCGAGTGCTGCGACGGCCTCTGACAGGTGGTGGGGTTTCGTCGCGCCGACGATCGGTGCCGAGACGAGCGGGTTGCGGAGGACCCAGGCGAGGGCGATCTGGGCCATCGTGACCTCTCGTGCTTCGGCGAGCGCCTGGACCGCGTTGATCACGGGTTCGTCGTAGGGCGAGTCGAACGCTTGGACGACCTTGTCGGTGTCGGAGCGGAGGCTCTGCTCGCCCGCCGGGCGCGCGAGGCGGCCCTTGCCGTTCGGGGAGTAGGGCACGAGGCCGACGCCCATCTCGCCGCACATCGCCATCAGCTCCGGCTCGTCGTGGCGACGGAGAAGGTTGTATTGGTTCTGCATCGAGACGAAGCGTGTCCAGCCGCCAAGGTCTGCCGCGTGCTGGAGCTTCGCGAACTGCCACGCGTACATCGACGATGCCCCGATGTAGCGGACCTTTCCCGCCCGGATCACGTCATGAAGTGCCTCCATCGTCTCTTCGACCGGCGTGTCGGGGTCGAAGCGGTGGATCTGGTACAGGTCGATGTAGTCGGTACCGAGCCGGGCCAGCGACGCGTCGAGCTGTTCCAGGATCGCCTTGCGAGAGAGACCCTCCCCGCCCGGCCCGTCGTGCATCCAACCGCGGACCTTCGTCGCGAGCACGATCTCCTCACGGCTGGAGAAACGCCGGATCGCGCGCCCGACCACCTCTTCGGAGGTGCCAAGTTGGTACACGTTCGCCGTGTCCCAGAACGTCACACCCAGCTCGACGGCCTGCTGAAAGAACGGCTGAGCCTGCTCTTCGACCAGCGACCAAGGATGCGCATTCACGGTCGTCGGATCGCCATAGCTCATGCAGCCAAGAGCAAGACGACTCACCTTCAGACCGGTGCGACCTAAGCGGATGTATTCCACGTTCCGCGCATCGGTCGGCTGAGGTTCGCGCGCATCGACTCAGATCGTACGGCGGCACGGACTCGCATGGGCGAGTGTTGCTCCTATGTCAAGGCGGGGCTCGCTTTGAGGGTGTTGAAGATGATGCGGATGAGGAGTCGTTTGAGGCAGCGGATGGCTTCGCGTCGGCTTTTGCCTTCGCTTCGTTTGCGGTCGAGGTAGTCGCGCGCGGGGGCGTGGTAGCGGGCCTGCGTGATCGCGATCCGGTAGAGAGCCGCGTTCAGTTGGCGGTTGCCGCCACGATCGAGCCGGTGCCGCTGTGTTCGGCCTGAGCTTGCTTCGAGTGGTGCGACGCCGCTGTGGCGGGCGAGCTGCGCGTCGGAGCGGAAGCGGTCGACCGGGCCGATCTCGGCGAGCAGCTTCGCGGCGGTGACGGTGGCGCAGCCGGGCAGCTCGAGCAGCGCCGGCGCGACCTGGTTGGTTCGGACTTCGAGCTCCTGGTCGAGCTCGCTGATCGCCCGGTTCAGCTGCCGGATCGTCGAGACGAGCTCGCGGGCGATCCGCACCTGCAGCTCTTGTTCGCGCCGTCCCAACCAGCGCGCGACCCGCTCGAGGTGCGAGGCGCGGCTAAGCATCCGCAGCGGCACCTCGTAGGTCGCGTCGAGCTGGTGCAGGTGCCAGCGCAGCCGTTGCTGGTTGCGGCTTCGTTGAGCGACGAGATCTTCGCGATGATCGACAAGCAGCTTGATCTCGCGATAGACGCGCTCGTCCGGCCGCGGTCGGGAAAGCCCTGGCTCCCTGATCGCAGCGCGGGCGATCGCCAGCGCGTCGATCGGGTCGGACTTGCCGCGCGTGCGGCCGGCGCGCCGTTCCGGCACGGTCAGCTTCGGCGGCACCCGCACCAGGTCCTCGCCAGCGCTCAACAGCTGCCGTTCGAGCCAGCCGGTCAGCTGCCGGCAGTCCTCGACCGCCCACAGGCGCTCGTCTCCGAGGGGGGCAGCCCAGGCGAGCAGCTCACTGCTGCCGACCCCAATCACCCTCTCGGCCAGCGGCCGTCCCGCCTCGTCGACGGCGACCGCGGTCACCGACTGCTTGTGTACGTCCAGTCCGATCACGATCATCAACATCGCCTCCAAGCCGTTGGGGGCGACCGGCGAGCGGACAGACCTCAATCGAGGCCCAACGGCCACGCTCCTATCAGGTCACACTCGACGGTCTCGGTCGGCGGCGGCGACACAACGCTCGGAAGTCAGACGAAGTCGACATTCGGAATAGAGTCAGCCGCCGCCGACCGAGTCTCTTCAAGCAATCGGACGCCGCCACCACGGCGAGGATGACATTGAGTTCTGGAGTGATGCTCCTATGACCTGTCAAGCCATCGCTGGCTCCTGTTGGAGCAGTCGGTAGAGGTGACGGGCGAGGTAGCGCTTTAGCAGCCGTGTGGCGTCGCGGCGGCTTTTTCCTTCGGCGAGGCGTCGCGTGATGTAGTTG
>DATIXY010000039.1:0-45578 GCA_035518115.1 Gaiellaceae bacterium
GTGACGAAGACGACGATCACGATCGGCGGCACGTTCCCCCTTACGGGCCCCGCCGCGCTCTACGGCGTGATCCCGAAGGCCGAGAACGCGTACTTCCAGTACGTGAACGCCCACGGCGGCGTCAACGGCCGCAAGATCGTCGACAAGGTCTACGACGACATGTACAACCCGGCGAGCACGGTCCCGCTGACCAAGAAGCTGGTCGAGCAGGATCACGTCTTCGCCGACTACGGCAGCCTTGGCACCGCGCCGACGCTTGCCACGCGGGACTACCTGAACAAGGCGGGCGTGCCCCAGGTGCTCGTCGCGACGGGCGACTCGTACTGGGGCGCCCAGTACAAGAAGTACCCGTGGACGATCGGCTTCCAGCCCGACTACCCGGGCGAGTCGCGCGTCTACGGGCAGTTCATCGCCAGCAAGGTGCCCCAGGCGAAGATCGGCGTCCTCATGCAGGACGATGCGTACGGCCAGAACTACTACGACGGCCTCGTCCAGGGCCTCGGCGATGCGAAGTCGAAGATCGTCGACGTCGAGAAGTACGACGCGACGCAGACCGACGTCAGCCAGCAGGTCGTGAAGCTGAAGGCGGCGGGGGCGAACGTGTTCGCGCTCTTCGCACTGCCGACGCAGACGATCGACGCCCTCGTCGTCGCGACGAAGGTCGGCTGGAAGCCGGTCACGTTCATCAACAACGTGTCGGCGTCACCGCTGTTCATGGGCCTCGCGGTGAAGAGCGGCGCCAACGTCGACGGCGACATCTCGGCGACGTACCTGTACGACTACATCAACAACCCGAACACGGCGACCTCGAAGCTGTACAAGTCGATCCTCTCGACGTACGACAGCGGCGCGGACCCGACGGATGCCAACAACCTCTACGGCATCGCAAGTGCATGGACCATGGTGCAGGCGCTCAAGCAGGCCGGCCCGAGCCCGACGCGGGCGGGGCTGATGAACGCGCTCACCCACCTGAACGCGGTCAACCCGTTCCTGTACCCGGGCGTGAAGCTCCAGACCACCCCGACGGAGCGGTACCCGATCGACCAGCAGATCCTCGAGCACTGGCAGAACGGGCGCTTCGTGCCGTTCGGCCACATCTTCTCGAAGGCTCGCTAGCACTCACGCGACACGGTGGCGGCGCGACACGGCGCCGCCACCGTTAGCGTCTGGATGATGGTCGAGCTCGAGGAGGGGATCCGGCGCGTCACGTTCCCGCTTCCCTTCGGGCTCGATCACGTCCACTGCTACCTGCTGCGCACGAGCGGCGGGTACACGCTGGTCGACACCGGGCTCGGCACGCGCGAGCCGGAGGCGCGCTGGCGTCCGATCCTCGACGAGCTCGACGCGCCGCTCGAGCGCATCGTCGTGACGCACATGCACCCGGACCACGTCGGCGGCGCCCGCGACATCGCGACGCTCAGCGGCGCGCCCGTCGCGCAGGGGCGCGAGGACTACCGGCAGTGCCTCGACGCCTGGGGACCGGGGCGGTCGCCCGATCGCTTCGCCCAACACTGGGTCGCCAACGGGATGCCCGCGTCCGAGGTCGACGGTGTGGTACGCGACTCTGCGCGCCTCGTCCAGGCGATCCACTGGGCCGACTCGCCGCAGCTGCTCGATCCGGGCGACGAGGTCGACGGCTGGACCGTCGAGCTTCTCCGCGGGCACGCCGACGGGCACATCGTCCTCCACCGGGACGGTGTGCTGATCGCCGGGGACACGATCCTCGGCGGCATCACGCCGACGATCGGCCTGTACCCGAACTCGCGGCCCGATCCGCTGGCCGACTACCTCGTCACGCTCGGCCGGATCGAGCAGCTCTCGCCGCGCGTCGCCTACGCCGGGCACAAGGACGTGATCGCCGACCCCGCCGGACGGGCGAGGGAGATCCGGGCGCACCACGAAGAGCGCCTCGACGCGGCGATCGCCGCGCTCGACGGCGAGCCGCAGACGGCCTACGACGTGTCGCTCGCGCTCTTCGCGCAGGAGCTGTCGCCGCCCGAGCGCCGCTTCGCGGTCGCCGAGTCGCTGGCGCATCTGGAGTGGCTCGTCGGGACCGGCGCGGCGGCGCGGGAGGCCGCCGGGTACGTGCGGGCCTGACCGATACCATCGCCTGAATGGCACTGAACATCGGTGTTCTCGCCCTGCAGGGCAACTTCCGCGAGCACATCCGGATGCTGCGCAGCCTCGGTGTCGAGGCGACCGAGGTGCGCAAGCCGGAGGAACTCGACGGGCTCGACGGGCTGGTCATCCCAGGGGGCGAGTCGACGACGTTCATGCGCCTGATGCGGCTGTACGGCCTCGACGACGCGATTCGCGCCTTCCCCGGCGCCGTCTTCGGGACGTGCGCGGGCATGATCGTGCTCGACTCGAACCACCTCGGCCTGGTCGACCTCACGGTCCGCCGGAACGCGTTCGGCCGTCAGGTGGCGTCGTTCGAGGCCGACCTCGCGGTCGTGGGCGACGAGAGGCCGATGCACGCGGTGTTCATCCGCGCGCCGTGGATCGAAGAGGTCGGTCCAGGGGTCGAGGTGCTGGCCGAGCTGGACGGGCGCGCGGTGCTCGCGCGCGAGGGCCGGTACCTCGTCGCCTCGTTCCACCCCGAGCTCACCGACGACACGCGGCTGCACGAGCGCTTTCTGGCGATGGTGAAGGAGGAGCGGCTTGTCCGGGCATAGCAAGTGGTCGTCGATCAAGCACAAGAAGGGCGCTGCCGACGCCAAGCGCGGGCAGCTCTTCTCGAAGCTGTCGCGCGCGATCCTCGTCGCGGCCAAGGAGGGAGGGGGAGATCCGGCGAACAACCTCGCGCTGCAGAACGCGATCGAGAAGGCGCGGTCGTACTCGATGCCGAAGGACAACATCGACCGCGCGATCGCGAAGGGCTCGGGCGCGGATGCCGACGCAAACGCCTTCGAGACGATCGTCTACGAGGGCTACGGGCCGGAAGGCGTTGCGCTGATCGTCGAGGCGCTGACCGACAACAAGAACCGAACCGCCGCCGACGTGCGCCACCTGTTCGCGAAGCACGGCGGCAATCTCGGCGCCACCGGCGCCGTGGCGTGGCAGTTCGAGCGGCTCGGCGTCGTCGTGGTGGCCGCAGACGGGGTGGACGAGGAAGAGCTCCTGCTCGCCGCGGCCGACGCCGGCGCCGACGACGTGGAGCAGGACGGTTCGACGTTCCAGGTCACGTCGCCCCCCGAGGCGCTTTCCGCCGTGCGCGAGGCCGTCGAGGAGGCGGGCTTCACGATCGAGTCGGCCGAGCTCCAGCTGGTGCCGAAGTCGACCGTGTCGATCGACGACGAGGGGAAGGCGCGCCAGGTGATGCGGCTCGTCGATGCACTGGAGGAGAACGACGACGTCCAGGACGTCTACGCGAACTTCGACATCCCCGAGCGAGTGCTCGAGGCCGTCGCCGGGTAGGGAGGAACCGTCCGGGGAGGCGCCTAACCTCTCTCCGTGAAGGTCCTCGGCATCGACCCAGGGACGGCTGCATGCGGGTACGGGATCGTCCAAGGAAGCGACGGGCGCCTCCGGGCCATCTGCCACGGGTGGTGGCGAACGGCGCCGCGGGCTCGAACCGAGGCCCGGCTGCTCACGATCTTCACGGGCGTCCGGGAGCTGATCGCCGAGCACGAGCCGGATGCCGTCGCACTGGAGGAGTCGTTCGTCGGCGCCGACGCCCGCATCGCGCTCTCCGTCGGACAGGCCCGGGGAGCCGTCCTCGTCGCCGCCTCGTCCGCCGGCGTCGCCTGCGCCGAATACGCTCCGGCGCGCGTCAAACAGGCCGTCTGCGGCTACGGGCGCGCCGACAAGGAGCAGGTCGGGCGGATGGTGCGCGCGATCCTCGCGCTCGACGAGGTCCCGACGCCGGATCACGCCGCCGACGCTCTCGCGGTCGCGATCTGCCACGCGACCGCGCCGCCGCTGCTGCAGGCCGTCTCCTAGAGGATTCCCGCCCGCCTCCGGCGAAGAACCGGCCGAACCGATCGTCGGACCGTTCGCCCTGGAGGTGGCAGGCACATGCAGCAGTGGCAGAGGTATCTCGCGGAAATGCTCGGGACGTTCGTGCTCGTGTTCGGCGGGACCACCGCCATCGTCGGCGGGCTCAACAGCGGAATCCCACCGCTCCTGGTCGCGCCGTTCGCGTTCGGCCTCGCGCTGCTTGCCGGCCTCTATGCCTTCGCCGAAGTCTCGGGGGGCCACTACAACCCGGCCGTCTCGATCGGCCTCTTTCTCGACCGGCGTATCGAGGTCGGCGACTTCATCGGCTACGTCGTCATGCAGTTCGTCGGCGCGACGCTCGCGTCCCTCTGCCTGCTCGCCGCCACGTCGAAGCACTCCGTCGCACAGACCGCGACGACGCCTGCGGCCGGCGACGGCACCGCCTTCCTGATCGAGCTGGTCTTCACCGCGATCTTCGTGACGGTGATCCTGCAGTCGTCCAAGAGCGAACGGTTCGGCGGCAGCGCCCTGATCGCGATCCCGCTCACGCTGCTCGCGATCCACTTCGCTGCGATCCCGTTCAGCGGCTCGTCGGTCAACCCGGCGCGCACGTTCGGCCCCGCGCTCGTCGGCGACCAGTGGAAGGGCTTCTGGATCTACATGATCGCTCCGCCGCTCGGCGCCGTGATCGCGTGGCTCGTGCACACGATCGTCGTCAAGGGAGAGCTCAACCTCGGTTCGAATCTGTCGTCCGGAGACGGCGAGCCTGCCGGTACGACGTAGCCCCGCGCTTGGCGTAGTCTTCGCACCGATGACGACGATGGTGATGGTCCGTGGCCTCCGCCGGCGTTCGGCCGGGCGGACGGCACCTCCTCCGCAGTAGGAGCCTGGCCGAGGAGATCGTCCGCGATGCCGGGATCGGTCGCGGTGAGCTGGTCGTCGACGTCGGTGCCGGCACCGGCCTCCTGACGCGCGCTCTGCTCGACGCCGGCGCGCGCGTCGTCGCCGTCGAGCCCGACAGGCGGTCGGCCGAGCGGCTCCGCCGGTCGTGCCCGGGCGCTCGGGTCGTCGAGGCGCCCGCGCAGGGGGTCGAATGGCCGGACGAGCCGTTCCGCGTCGTCGCCAACCTGCCCTTCCAGGCGGCGGCCGGGATCTGCCGCGCGCTGCTCGGGCGGCCCTCGCTGCAGCTGCAGTCGGCCGACCTGATCGTCGAGTGGGACCTGGCGGCCAAACGGGCGCGCCTCTGGCCGAGCACGGTCGCGGCCGTGGTGTGGGGCGCCTGGTACGAGCTGAGCGTCGTGCGGCGGCTGCCGCCGGAGCTCTTCGTGCCCCGCCCGTCGGCGGCCGGCGGCGTCCTCCGTGCGGCGCGGCGCGCCGTCCCGCTCGTCGACCCGGGGGCGGCGGCTGCATTCGAGCGGTTCGTGCGCCTGGGGTTCGCGCGGGGCGGCCGGGATCTGGACGCCCACGCCTGGGCGCGGCGGTTCCGCCTCGAGCCGGGCAGGAACGTCCGTTCGCACCCGTAACGTTGTCGCCATGATCGCGCGGTTGCGAGGCCGGGTCGCAGGGCGGGCCGGTGGCGGCCTGGTCGTGGACGTCAACGGCGTCGGCTACCTGGTGCACGCCGCACCGTCGGTACAGCGTCTCGGGAGCGGCGAGATCACGATCGAGATCCACACGATCGTGCGGGAAGACGCGCTTCAGCTGTACGGGTTCGCCTCGAGCGAGGAGCGAGAGCTGTTCGAGCTGCTGCTCGGCGTCTCCGGCGTCGGCCCCAAGGTCGCGCTGGCGATCGTGTCCGGCTCGACCCCGGCCGAGCTGCGCCGGGCGATCGCGCGCGACGACGTCAAGCGCTTCCAGGCGATTCCGGGCGTCGGCCTGAAGACCGCACAGCGCGTGGTGCTCGACCTGAAGGAGAAGCTCACCATCGCCGATGCGCTCGCTCCCGAGGCCGACGACGCGACGCTCGCACGCGAGGCGCTCGTCAACCTCGGCTGGTCGCTGCTCGACGCCGAGCGCGCGCTCGCCGCCGTCGACACGGCTCTGCCGGTCGAGGAGCAGGTGCGCGAGGCGCTCCGGGCGGCTGCATGACGCAGTTCATGGTACCCGTCCTCGCCGAGGCGGAGGAGGAGGTCGAGCGGTCGCTCCGCCCGCGCACGCTCGCCGACTTCGTCGGCCAGGAGCGGGTGAAGGAGCAGCTCGAGATCGCGCTCGAGGCCGCCCGCGCGCGGAGCGAGGCGCTCGACCACGTCCTGCTCGCCGGGCCGCCCGGCCTCGGCAAGACGTCGCTGGCGCAGATCGTCCGGAACGAGCTCGGGGTCGGCATCCGCCAGGTCGCTGGGCCGGGACTCGAACGGAAGGACATCGCCGCGATCCTCACCTCGCTCGAGGTGCGCGACGTCCTGTTCATCGACGAGATCCATCGCATGAGCCGCGCGGCCGAGGAGATCCTCTACCCGGCGCTCGAGGACTTCCGGCTCGACATCGTCGTCGGCCAGGGCCCGGCTGCCCGGACACTGACGCTCGACCTGCCGCCCTTCACCCTGGTCGGCGCGACGACGCGCACCGGCCTGCTCACGACGCCGCTGCGCGACCGCTTCGGCCTGACGTTCCGGCTCGACCTCTACACGCCGCGGGAGCTTGCGGCGATCGTGCGCCGCTCGGCGCGCATCCTGGGCGTCGACGTCGCCGATCCGGCCGCAGAGCTGATCTCGGCGCGCTCACGCGGTACGCCGCGCGTCGCCAACCGCATCCTGCGTCGCGTGCGCGACGTCGCCGAGGTGCGGCATGAGGGCGTCGTCACGACGGAGGTCGCCGAGGAGGCGCTGGCCCTGCTCGAGGTCGACGGTGCGGGCCTGGAGCGGTTCGACCGCGATCTGCTGCGCGCGCTCGTCGAGAAGTTCGGCGGTGGGCCGGTCGGGCTCTCGACGCTCGCCGTCGCGCTCGGCGAGGAGCCCGAGACGATCGAGGACGTCTACGAGCCGTACCTCCTGCAGCTCGGCTTCCTGCAGCGGACGCCGCGCGGCCGCGTCGTCACCGACCTCGGCCGCGAGCATCTCGGCGCCTCACGCAGCGACTCGACGCTGTTCTAGCGGCACACGCCACCGGCGCACGAGTGCGAGTGCCGCCGGCGCCGTGAGCAGCGCCATGACGTCGAACCAGACGTAGCCGCTCGCCACACCGGACGGCGGGTTCCCGTCCGGGATCCCGAGGCCGGGAAGGCGGACGGCCCAGCGCCACGTCCCGATCGCCGTCCCGTAGAGCTCGAGTGCGGCGACGACGAGGAAGACCGACGCGTAGATCGTCCGGTAGCGGCTGCGGAGGAGGAACGCGAGCAGCAGCGGGACGCCGATCGCTCCGGCCACGTCGCGGCGCGGCAGGACGAACAGGCCGAGGAGGCCCCACGTCGCCGCCGCGACTGCCGCCGCCGCCACGAGCGCCCGCACGTGCCGGTGGAGCGCCATCGCCAGCGACAGCCCGGTGAGGTAGACGAGCCCGTGGGCCGGCGGCACGAACAGTGGCAGGTTGTGCAGCCGGTAGTGGTAGACGCCCCAGATCAAGGAGCCAGTGACCTCGCCGATCGTCGCGAACGCGACGACCGCCAGCGTCTGCGCGCGCCGCTCGACCGAGACGCGGTAGAGCGCGACGAGCAGCACCGTCCACGTGAGCACGCCCAGCGCGAGCTGCTGGTGGTAGTTCGAGTAGTGGTCGAGCGCGAGCAGCGCGGCGAGGTACGCCGCGCCGGCGATCGCGGCTAGGGCCGGAACTGGAGCTCGTGCCAACTCGGCACCGGGGCGAGCTCGAGGAGCGGACGCCCGCCGCCGCCCGGATGCTGGTATGCGAACTCGGCGTCGTCCTCGTCCCACACGACCTCGAGCGCGCCGCGCTTGACCTGGTGGTCGAGCCACGCGCCGCGGAAGATCAGCTTGCGCAGCCAGTACACGAGCGACTCGTCGTCGACGAGCGAGATCCGCTCCCAGTTGCGGACGAGGTAGCGGCCGAGCTGCGAGGACGGCTCCTCGATCACGCCCGACGCCGCGAGCGCCACGAGGTCGGCGGTCTCCTCCTCGTCGAGCTCCGGCGAGGGCACCACGCCGAGCTTGACGGCGGCTGCGATCACGCGGCCCTCGAAGTCCGTCGCGCTGAAGGCGAAGCGGTAACCGAGGAACTCGACGATGTAGTCGTTCCCTGAGCTGTAGTTCGCGTCGGGAACCGGCAGCGCGTCAGGCACGATCTCATGGTAGTGAACCTTCTGGCGGACGCATCCACCTGGGAGCGCGTGGTCATCCTCGCTCCCGCGCTCGTGATCGGCGGGGGGCTCGTGCTGGGCGTGATGATCCTGCTCGGGCGGGCCTTCATGGCCACCGTGCGGGAATCCGGTCATCCACGGGTGCTGTGGGGCGGCGTGGCGGTGATCGTCGGCCTGGTCGTGCTGCTGACCTGGCTCGGGGTGGACCTGCCTAAAGAATGACGACGGGCGTGCCGACCGCGACGCGCTCGAAGAGCCACTCGGCGTCCGGCACCTGCATCCGGATGCAGCCGTGGGAGGCGCTGTAGCCGATCGACGAGGGCGCGTCGGTGCCGTGGATGCCGACTCCCGGCGCGTTCAGGCCCATCCACCGCGTCCCGAGCGGGTTCGACGGGCCGGGCGGGACCGGCTTCAGCCCCTTCGCCCATGCGTCGTAGGTCGGCGGGTACCACCAGGGGTTCAGCTGCTTGTCCATGATGTGCCACAGCCCCGACGGGGTCGGGTAGATCGCCTGGCCGGTCGCGACCGGGAAGCGGCGGACGCGCGTCGTCCCGTGGTACAGCGTCAGCGTGTTGGAGCCGCGCACGACGACGATCACCGGCCCGTAGTTCGCAGCGGTGCGCTTCGGTGCGATCGGATGCTCGATCAGGGCGAGCGAACGGCGGTTGCCAGTCCGGAGCGCCTGAGCGATCTCGGTCTCCATCGCCTTCGCATCGACGGCGTTCCCCGGCTTCGATGCGGTGAACGTCGGCCCCTCGGCCGTCGCGCCCGTCACGGTCGCGTTGACCGGCGCGCGGTCGTAGCGCCGGGTGAGCTTCCCGACGACCGCGGCGATGCGCGTCGTCGAGTAGTGAACCGGCAGAGCGATGCTGCTTGCGGGCGTCGCCGCCAGCGCCGACGAGACGGCGGCCGCGATGCTCGAGCTCGCTCCGACCTGGTCGGGCGTCACCCGCATCAGGCCGCCGGGCGTGCGGATCGTCACGGGGCGTGAGAAGGCCCGCTCGAGCTTCGCGCGGGCGGGCTCGGCCGTGAGGCCCCCGACGCGCACGCCGGAGACGCTGATGCCGGCCGGGATCAGCGGGCTGGGCGTCGACGCGGGCGCGGCGGCGCAGGCCAGCCCGGCTGCTGCGAGGATGGCGACCAGCGTCCTCAGCACGGGAACCGCATTGAAACAGGTTTCCGCTGCTTTTTCGACCATTCCGTCCGACGTGCGCCGTACCGTGACGTGCCCTCATGGCGGCGGCGACCTGGCAGCTCGAACCCTGCTCGCACCAGCAGGTCCGCGACCTGGCGCTCGCCCTGTCCCTGGACGAGGTCACGGCATCCGTGCTCGTGCGTCGCGGGTATGCGGAGCCCGGCGAGGCGCGGACCTTCCTCGAGGGGGCGTTCCCGGGCCACGATCCGTTCGCGCTCGGGGACATGCACGAGGCCGTGGCGGAGATCCGGACTGCCGTCGACGCCGGCTCCCGGATCTGCGTGCACGGCGACTACGACGCCGACGGCATCTGCGCGACCGCGCTGGCGGTGCTGCTCCTGCGCGAGATCGGCGCCGATGTCGCGTGGCACCTTCCCTCGCGTTTCGAGGAGGGCTACGGCCTCAACGGCAGCACGCTCACACGGCTCGCCGAGGAGGGGTTCGACCTCGTCCTGACCGTCGACTGCGGTATCACCGCGGTCGCCGAGGTCGAGCATGCGCGGTCGCTCGGGCTGTCGGTCGTCGTCACCGACCACCATCGCCCCGCGGACGCATTCCCTGCCTGCCCGGTGGTCGCGACGCTCAAGGGCTCGTACCCGTTCCCGGGGCTCTGCGGGACCGGCGTCGTGTGGAAGCTCGCCGAGGCGCTGCTCGTCGGCGGTCACCCGTTCCTCGAGCGCCACCTCGATCTCGTCGCCCTGGCGACGGTCGCCGACGTCGTCCCGCTGCTCGACGAGAACCGCGCGATCGCACGCGCGGGGCTCCGGCGCCTCGCACAGACGAGCAAGCCGGGTCTCCGAGCGCTGATGCGCGTCGCTCACGTCGATCCGGCGACGGTCGACGAGTCGTCGATCGGCTTCCGCCTCGCGCCGCGCATCAACGCCTCGGGCAGGCTGGGCCGCCCGGAGGCGGCGCTCGCGCTGCTGCTCACCGACGATGCCCAGGAAGCCTCGGCGCTCGCCGACGAGCTCGAGGGGCTCAACCGCGAGCGGCAGGTGATCGAGGAGCGGATCCTCCGGGACGCAGTGGAGCAGATCGAGGCATGGCCCGAACCGCGGCGCCGGCAGCGCGGGTACGTCGCGTCGGGCGAGAACTGGCACGAAGGCGTGATCGGCATCGTCGCGTCGCGTCTGGTCGAGCGCTACAACCGGCCGGTCGTCCTCATCGCCGGCGCCGAGGGCGACTGGAAAGGCTCCGGCAGGTCCGTCTCCACGTTCGACCTCCACGCTGCGCTCGCCGCCTGCGCGTCCGAGCTCGAGCGGTTCGGCGGGCACCGTGCCGCTGCCGGACTGTCGATCAAGCCCGATCGTGTGGCCGCGTTCGCCGCGGCGTTCGCGGCGCACGCCGACGAGGTGCTCTCGGACGCCGACCTCGCCTCGTCGACGCACGTCGACGCGATCGTCCCCGGCGCGAAGCTGACGCTCGGGTTGTGCGCCGAGCTGTCGCGGCTCGCGCCGTTCGGGCTCGGGAACCCCGGCGTCATCCTGCTCGTCGACGGTTGCGAGCTCGCCGACCTGCAGACCGTCGGCGACGGCAAGCACCTTCGCTTCAGGGTCCGGCAGCGGGGGAGGGACGCGGGGTCGGCGATCGCGTTCGGCCGCGGCGGTGAGCTCGACCGCCTGCGGCGGCCAGGACGGTACGACGTCGCCTTCCGTCTACAGGAGAACCGCTGGAACGGCGTGACGTCGCCCCAGCTGCTCGTGCGGCGCGTCTTCGACGCCGACGACCACTACGACGACCTGCGCGAATGGCTCGCCGCCGAATGGCGCGCGGGCGAGGCGGCCTGGTCGCCGGAGGCGCGTGCGATCTTCGCCGAGCTCGAGCTCACCGAGGCGGGGATTCGCCGCAGCCTGCTCGAGTCTCCGAGCTTCCGCGCGCTGCTCGAGTCGCCGTCGCCGGTGGCGGACGCGGCGTAGCCGTTAGGCGGCGCGTCCGATCGCGACGCGGTTGCGGCGGGGCTTGACCGCGGGCCGGGTCGAGACCGCATCGAGCTCGCGCAGGACGCGCGCGATCCGGTTGAGCTTCTTGGTCTGTCTGCGTCGTGCGAACACGGCTTCCCAAATTCATCGTCGACGTCGTGGTTCCTTCGCATCCCACTGGCGGGGGATGGAGCCTGGAACCTCGGGGGTACACTGGCTTCATGGCTGTCCTCGAGCGGCATCAGGACCTCGTCGAGGAGCTGGTCGCCGAGGTCGAGGCCTACAAGGTCGACGTCAACCGCGAGCTCCTCGCGAACGCGTTCGACTTCGCCGCGCGCGCCCACGCCGGGCAGGTTCGCCAGTCGGGGCAGGAGTTCATCTTCCACCCGTGGGGGGTGGCGAAGATCCTCGCCGGCCTCCAGCTGGACGAGCCGACGCTCGCAGCGGCGCTGCTCCACGACGTCGTCGAGGACACCGGGACGGAGATCGAGGAGGTGCGCGCCGAGTTCGGCGACGAGATCGCGCGCCTCGTCGAGGGCGTGACGAAGCTGACACGCGTGCAGTTCCAGAGTCGCGAGCACGCGGAGGCGGAGAACTACCGGAAGCTGATCGTGGCGATGGCCGAGGACGTGCGGGTGATCCTGATCAAGCTCGCCGACCGGCTGCACAACCTCCGCACGATCGAGTACCTGGGCAAACAGAAGCAGGTGCAGAAGGCGCGCGAGACGCTCGAGGTGTACGCACCGCTCGCACACCGCCTCGGCATCCACGCACTCAAGTGGGAGCTCGAGGACCTCTCGTTCCAGACCCTGCATCCACGGAAGTACGAGGAGATCAAGCAGATGGTCTCCGAGCGGCGCGCCGACCGCGAGGAGCACGTGCGCGAGGCCGCGATCGTCCTGCAGAAGGAGCTCGACAAGGTCGACATCCCGGCGGAGATCTCGGGACGCGCGAAGCACTTCTACTCGATCTACGACAAGATGGCGAAGAAGGGCCGCGAGTTCAACGAGATCTACGACCTCACGGCGATGCGCGTGATCGTGGAGCGTGGCGGAGACGAGGGGACGCGCGACTGCTACGGCGCGCTCGGGCTCATCCATTCGCTGTGGAAGCCGATGCCCGGACGGTTCAAGGACTTCATCGCGATGCCGAAGTTCAACGGCTACCGCGCACTGCACACGACCGTGATCGGCCCGCAGGGCCGTCCGCTCGAGATCCAGGTGCGCACGCGGGAGATGCACGAGACGGCGGAGTACGGCGTCGCCGCGCACTGGCTCTACAAACGGGGCGCGAAGCAGAAGGACGCCGAGTGGGTGGCCTGGGTCAAGCAGCTGATGGACGAGGGAACGGCCGACGAGGCCGATCCGCGCGAGTTCATGAGGACGTTCCGCACCGACCTCTACGACGACGAGGTTCACGTCTTCACGCCCAAGGGCCAGGTCAAGACGCTGCCTGCTGGCGCGACGCCGATCGACTTCGCCTACGCCGTGCACACGGATGTCGGCCACCGGACGGTGGGCGCGAAGATCAACGGGCGGATCGTCCCGCTGCACTACCAGCTGAAGAACGGCGACTTCGTCGAGATCCTGACGTCGAAGCAAGGGCGCGGCCCGTCGCGCGACTGGCTGTCGCTCGCGAAGAGCTCTCGCGCGCGCAACAAGATCCGCCAGTGGTACTCGCGCGAGACGCGCGAGGAGACGGAGCAGAAGGGGCGCGACGCGCTCGAGCACGCGTTGAAGGCGCAGAACCTCCCGTACGCGAAGCTGCGCGGGTCGCCGACGCTCGCTCAGGTGATCCGCGAGGTCGGCTTCAAGAAGGCGGACGACTTCTACGTCGCGCTCGGCTCGGGGAAGCTGCAGCCGGGGTCGATCGTCAACAAGGTGATCCAGCGCCTGAAGACCGAGCAGGTCGTCGACGAGGCGCCGGTGATCACGAAGCCGTCGAAGTCGCCGACCGTCCAGGGCGCGGAGATGGGCGTTGCCGTTCCCGGCGTCGAGGACGTGCTCGTCCGGCTGGCGAAGTGCTGCACGCCGGTTCCGGGTGACGAGATCATCGGGTACATCTCGCTCGGGAAGGGGATCACCATCCACCGTGCGGACTGTCCGAACGTCCGGGCGCTGCGTCGCAACCCCGAGCGGCTCACCGAGGTGGCGTGGGACGGGGCGACGGCTGCGAAGAGCTTCCGCGTCCAGATCGCCGTCGACTCGTGGGACCGCCCGCGCCTGCTCGAGGACGTCGCGCGGACGTTCGCCGAGCACGGTGCGAACATCGTCAGCTACGTCGGCGCCGTCGAGGATCAGCTCGCGAAGAACCGCTACACGGTCGAGGTCGGCGACGTGAAGAGCCTCCGGACGCTGCTGAACTCGCTGCGCAACCTCGACGCCGTGTTCGACGCGTACCGCGTGACGCCGTCGTAGTGGAGGGCGTCCACCCCGTCGCTGCGGCGGGGTTCTCGGCAGCCGCCGACGTCTACGAGCGGGCGCGGCCGAGCTATCCCGCGGAGGCGGTGGAGTGGCTGGCGCGGCGCGTCGATCTGCGCGACGGCCGCACGGTCGTCGACGTCGGGGCCGGGACGGGGAAGCTCACGCGCCTGCTCGTGCCCACCGGCGCGCGGGTGATCGCGGTCGAGCCGCTGCCGGCGATGCTCGAGAAGCTCGTCGAAGCGGTGCCAGGCGCCGTGGCGACGCTCGGCACGGCGGAGGAGCTGCCGCTGCCCGACGCGAGCGCGGACGTGATCACGGTTGCGCAGGCGATGCACTGGTTCGACCACGATCGCGCGCTGCCCGAGTTCCACCGCGTGCTGCGCGCCGGCGGTGCGGTCGCGCTGGTGTGGAACACCCGCGATCTAGAGGATCCGCTCCAGGCGGGGATCGGCCGGCTGCTCGAGCCCGTGCGCAGCAGAATCCCTGCCCAGCGCGACAATGCCTGGCGCGAGCCGTTCGAGCGCTCGCCGCTCTTCGGGCCGCTCGAGGTGTTCAGGTTCCCGTTCGCGCAGCAATTCACGGCGGACGACCTCTGCGACCGGGTGAGCTCGACCTCGTTCGTTGCGGCCATGCCGCACGAGGAGCGGGAGGAGCTGCTCGAGTCGGTCCGCGAGCTCGTCGACGGCGTCCCCGAGCCGTTCCCGTTCCGCTACGTGACGGAGATCTTCGTCACGTCCGTCGCGGACGGCTCCGCCGCGTAGACCCCGGGGCCAGGCACCGTTACGAAACAGGCGCGCCCTGGAACGCGGCGATCTGCTCGCGGAAGGCGTCCGGCACCGGCACCGGCCGCCTGCCGGCCAGGTCGATCAGCACGAGCGTCTGCTTCGCGGTGGCCATCAGGACGTCGCCGTCCGCCGCGTCCTCGTCGATCTTGTAGGCGGCGTGGTCGTAGGTGATGCTGGTCGTCCCGATGCGCTCGACGCGCACGAAGACCTCGAGGAGATCGTCGAAGCGGGCAGGCGCGTGGTACTCGACATTGGAGGCGCGCATCGCGAAGTCGCTCGCTCCCAGCCTGGAGCGGCCGAGATGGCGGTGGAACTCGGTTCGCGCGAGGTCGAAGTAGGGCATGTAGCGGCCGTAGTAGACGACGCCCTGCGCGTCGGTTTCGGAGAACCCGACGCGAAGGTAGGCGGCGTAGCGGAACGGCGGCCGCCGGTCGGTCGCGTGGCCGAGCTCGATCATGCGGCGATCCTACGGGGGCAGGCACCGTCACGAAGCTGCAAAGAAGTCTCCACACCTCGTGAACCGACGATGCGCATTCGCGGGGGGCACGCCTACCGTAACGCTCATGGCGCGGCGACCCAGGATCGAGATTCCCGGTGCGTCGTACCACGTGACGGCGCGCGGGAATGACCGACAGCGCATCTACTTCGGGAACTGGAGCGGGAGGCTCTTCGTCCGTGAGCTCGATCGGGCGGCCCTGCGCTACGGCTGGCGCGTCTTCGCCTACTGCTTGATGACGAACCACTACCACGTGATCCTCCGGATCGACGAACGTGGGCTCTCGCATGGGATGTGCGAGTTGAACGGCCGGTTCGCGCGGGCGACGAACTGGGTGAACCGGCGATCGGATCATGTCTTCGGCAAGCGTTTCTACGCCCGGGAGCTCGGCGACGAGGAGTACTGGGATGAGGCGCTCAGGTACGTCGTCCTCAATCCGGTTCGCGGTGAGGGGCGGTGTCGTGACCCGCGCCAGTGGCGCTGGAGCAGCCTCCGCCCGACCCTCGGACTCGAGCATCCGCCGGCATGTCTCGACGTCGGCGAGGTACTCGGCCGTTTTGGCCGGGAGCCGCGGAGCGCCCGGAAGAGGCTCTTGCGGTTCGTCCGCGACGGGATGACGGAGCCGTCCACGGTGCCAGGCACCGATGCCTTCTCGCTGCTCAGCCGCGAATGACGGCGAGAACCTCGTCGCGCTTCTCGTCCATCAGCTCGCGCGAGCGCGCTTCGAGGTTCAGCCGCAGCAGCGGCTCCGTGTTCGACCCCCGAACGTTGAAGTGCCAGGCACCGGCGTCGACCGACAGGCCGTCGAGGTGCGAGATCTCGCCCTGCGCGCCGAATTGCTCCTCGAGTCGCGCGAGCGTCGCGTCGACGTCGTCGACCGGCGTGTTGATCTCGCCGGTGATGAAGTAGTGGTCCCGAAACGGCGCGAGCACCTCGCTCAGCTTCCCTCGGCGCGAGACGAGCTCGCACATCAGCAGGAACGGCACGACCCCCGCATCGGCCTGCGAGAAGTCGCGGAAGTAGTAGTGCGCCGAGACCTCTCCGGCGAAGACGGCCCCGACCTCGCGCATCCGCTGCTTGATGAAGGCATGACCGACGCGATTCATCAGCGGGACGCCGCCGGCGGCCTCGATCGCCTCGGGCACGGCCCACGAGGCGCGCACGTCGTAGATCACCTTGCCGCCGGGCTCGCGCGCGAGGATCGACTGTGCGAACAGCGCTGTCGTGAAGTCGCCTGGCACGAACTCGCCCGTCTCGTCAACGAAGAAGCACCGGTCGGCGTCGCCGTCGAACGCGACACCGAAATCGGCGCCGCTCGAGGTCGTCCTGGCCATGATGAACTGCCGGTTCTCCGGCAGGAGCGGGTTCGGCTCGTGGTTCGGGAACGTCCCGTCGGGCTCGAAGTAGCACCGGTCGACGTCGAGCATCGGCAGCCGCGCGAGAACCGGCGGCAGCATCGTTCCCGCCATCCCGTTTGCCGCGTCGATGACGATGCGAAGCGGGCGGAACGAGTCGACGTCGACGAACGAGAGGACCCGATCGACGTACGCGTCCCAGATGTCCTCGGTGCGAATCTCTCCGCGCGGCGTGTCGCGCCAGCTCGCAGCAAGTGCTCGATCTCGCACGTCGAGCAGCCCCGAGTCGCCCCCGACCGGCATGGCGCCGGCGCGGACGATCTTCATCCCGGCGTACTGCTTCGGATTGTGCGAGGCGGTGACCGCGATACCACCGTCGAGACCGAGCTCGCCGACCGCGAAGTAGACCATCTCCGTCCCGACCAGCCCGAGATCGAGCACGTCTGCACCGCCGTCGGCGGCACCCTCGCGGACGGCACCGGCGATCGACGGCGACGACACGCGCATGTCGCGGCCGACGGCGATCGTCCGCGGCTCGAACTGCTCGACGTACGCGCGGCCGATCGCGTACGCGCCCGCCTCGTCGATCTCCGTCGGATACAGACCACGCACGTCGTACGCCTTGAAGATCTCGGGCGCGAGCACGCTCGGACGATAACCGCAGCCGAAGGGCAGGGCTTGTGATCACCGCATCGAACCTGCAAACTGACCTCGCCCGGCCAACA
The DNA here is from genome assembly GCA_035518115.1 of Gaiellaceae bacterium. Classification (GTDB taxonomy): domain Bacteria; phylum Actinomycetota; class Thermoleophilia; order Gaiellales; family Gaiellaceae; genus PALSA-600. The sequence goes on from DATIXY010000039.1 coordinate 17,084, forward strand.
TTCGAAGGGGACGCACACGTGGACAAGTTCAACGAACTCTCACTCGGCGAAAAGCTCGTCCTCGGCGCCGGCGTCCTGCTGTTCATCGACTTGTTCCTGCACTGGCAGTCGTACGACCTCGGCCCGATCACCCTCGGGCGGAGCGGGATCCACGGCTTCTGGGGCATCTTCCTCTTCCTGTTCACGATCGCGATCGTCGCGGTCGTGGGCGCAAAGCTCTTCGCCGTCAAACTGCCCGACGGCCTCCCGGAGGGCTTGATCACGGTCGTCCTCGGCGGGCTGATCGTGTTCTTCGCGGTGATCAAGAACATCTCCGACGACTACTCGGCCTGGCCGAGCTACGTCGGCATCGTCCTGGCAGCCCTCGTGGCGTACGGCGGCTGGCTCGTCTTCAAGGACAGCGGCGAGTCGCTGCCGATGTCGTCGAGCTCGGGCGACGCAGGCTCGGCGCCGGCGGCTGCACCGCCGCCCACGACCCCACCGCCGACGACCCCGCCGCCCTCCGACCCGCCGCGGGAACCGGACGCGTCCTAGGCCGCTGCCCCCTCGAGGATCGACCGGATCGCCTCGGTCGACGCGGGGTCGGGCGATTCGGAGATCACCGTCGCCGGACGCTCGAAGCCCGCGAGCGCGTCTCGCAGCGGCTCGGCCCTGAGCGTGCCCTCGCCGTAGGGCAGGTGCTTCGTCTCGTTGCGGTTCGCGAACTGGATGTCGGAGAAGTGGATGTGGAACGGCGCATCCGGCTCGAGCACGGAGTCGGCCTGGGCGAGCGCAGCCGCAAATCGCTCGACCGTCGTGAACTCGCCGTCGGACGTTGCGTGCATGTGCGCGAAGTCGAGCACCGGCCGCACCCACTCGACGCGTGATGCGATCTCCACGACGTCGTCGAGCGATCCGAGGTCGCGCACGCGGCCCATCACCTCGATCCCGAACGGCACCGCCCGTCCCTTCCCCTCGAGCCGGGTCCGGAGCTCGCCCAGCTGCTCGCACACCGAATCGATCGCCTCCTCGCGGGTGCGGCCGAGCAGGAACCCCGGGTGGAAGACCACGAGCTCCGCGCCGGCCGTGACCGCGATGCCCGCGGAGTGGTCGAGCATGCCGACCGCCATGTTCAGCTTCTTGCCGCGCTCGGCGTGGCCCATGAAGCCCGCGATCGGCGCGTGCACGCTGAGGACGATGTCGTGCTCCCGGCACAGCTGCCCGAAGGCCTCCGCGAACGGATAGTCCATCCAGAAGCGACCCTCGAAGTCGATCTCGCACGCCGTGTGGCCGGCGGCGAGCAGCGCCTCCACGGCCGCCTCGGGCGAGTCGCGAACCGGGACTCTCGCAGGGCCGAAGTGGAGGTGACGGGGCATCGGTCCGTGATCAATGTAACGAGCGGGGGTCCGTCCGATCCCGTTCCTACCCTTCGACCATGCCCACGCACCCGTCTCGTATCGATCTGCTCGAGCTCGACATCGACCTGCGGCTGGCCGACCTCTGGCGGGAGGCTGCGGGCATCAACGAATGGACGCTCGACGTAGTGGCCGCGTTCATGCGGGCCGCGTACGGCAAGGGGTACTGCGACGCTCTCACGGAGGAGTCACCCGGCTCGCTCTGCGCCGAGCACGGCTACCGGGTCCCGGGGCGCCGACCGCAGCATGCCCCGGCCGATGCATAGCTAGACTCACCGCGTGACCACCCGCAGCCCTGCGCGGCTGATCGTCGCCCTCGCAGTCGCGGCAGTCCTGGCGATCTTCCTGCTGTACACGGCGATCGCCGGCAAGTCGACGCCCGAGCTCAGTCCGAGTCAGCTCCCGGGCCACGCCGGGACCGCTTCGGTCGTCGGCATCGTCGTCGGGCCCGTCTCCGGCGACTCGCACACCGCGTCCGGGCTGCGCTTCGGCCTGCGCGACCGCGGCACCTCGAAGGGCCTCGTCGTGCCGGTCGTCTACCACGGCGACAGCCCGCCGCCCCTCTTCAAGGCGACGCGCGAGGTGGTCGTCACCGGCACGTACGCCAAAGGGCGCATCGACGGCACCGGGATCCTGACCAAGTGCCCGTCGAAGTACACGGCCGCCCAGCCGAAGGCGTAGATGGCTGATCTCGGCCGCGCAGCGCTCGTCGTCAGCTTCGGGCTGGCGCTCTACGCCTTCGTCGTCGGTGCCTTCGCCGCGCGCCTGAACCGGCGCCGCCTCGCCGACTCGGCGCGTAACGCGCTCGTCGTCTGCTTCTTCTCGACCCTGGTCGCGTCCGCCGTGCTCGCGACCGCGCTCGTGCGCCACGACTTCTCGTTCTCGTACGTGGCCGCGCACACCAATCGCACGCTGCCCTGGATCTACGCCCTCACCGCGTTCTGGGGCGGGCAGGAAGGCTCGCTGCTCCTCTGGCTGCTCGTTCTCACCGGGTACGGCGCGCTCGCCGTGGCGATGAACCGTCGCCTGCTGCGCGACCTCGTTGCGTGGGTCGTGCCGGTGCTCGGCGGCATAGCGACCTTCTTCTCGTTCATGCTCGTCGCGGTCGCGAGCCCCTTCAACGTGCAGACCGCCCCGGTCGACGGCGCGGGGCTCACGCCGAGCCTGCAGAACCCGTACATGGTCGCGCACCCGCCGATGCTGTACCTCGGCTACGTCGGCCTCTCGATCCCCTTCGCCTTCGCCGCCGGGGCGATGCTCTCCGGTCGCACGGACGAGCGCTGGATCGTCGCGACGCGGCGGTGGACGCTCGCGGCCTGGACGTTCCTCGGTTTCGGGCAGCTCCTCGGCGCGCACTGGGCGTACGTCGAGGTCGGCTGGGGCGGCTACTACGCGTGGGACCCGGTCGAGAACGCGGCGCTGATGCCGTGGCTCGCCGCCACCGCGTTCCTGCACTCGGTGATGATCCAGGAGCGCAAGGGCATGCTGAAGGTGTGGAACATGGTGCTCGTCGCGCTCGCGTTCGAGCTCTCCGTCTTCGGCACGTTCCTCACGCGCTCCGGCGTCGTGAACTCGATCCATTCGTTCGCCCAGAGCTCGGTCGGCGGCTGGTTCCTGGCCTTCGTCGTGATCTCGTCGCTGTTCTCGCTCGTGCTGATCCTGTGGCGCCTGCCTCTCCTGCAGGCGAAGACGAAGCTCGAGTCGGCACTCTCCCGCGAGGCGACGTTCCTCTACAACAACCTCCTGCTCGTCGCCCTCTGCCTGACGATCCTCTGGGGTGTCCTCTTCCCGATCGTCACCGAGCTGGTGAAGGGCGAGTCGCGCACGATCGGGCGGCCGTACTACGACTTCTTCCTGCGCGCGTTCGGGCTGCCGCTGCTCCTTCTGATGGGGATCGGGCCGCTGATCGCGTGGAGACGGACGAGCGCTCGAGCCCTGCTCAAGAGCCTCACCTGGCCGATCGCGACGGCGCTCGTCACGGGCGTCGTGCTGATCGTCGCCGGGGCCGGAGCGTCCCGTCCCGGGCTGATCGCGTACACGTTCTCGGCCTTCGTGATCGCTGCGATCGTCGTCGAGCTCGTCCGCGGCACGCGCGCCACCGGGTCGCTGTTCCGACTCGTCGGGCGCAACCGTCGACGGTACGGCGGCTACATCGTCCACTTCGCGATCGTGCTCCTCGCGATCGGCATCGCCGGGTCGAGCGCGTACGGGACGAACGTCGAGCGGCAGCTACGTCCGGGCCAGTCGACGACCGTCGACGGGTATCGCCTGGCCTACCAGGGTGTCGACCCGATCGTGAACGATCCCAACCGCACCGGCCAGTACGCCGTCCTCCGGGTCTCCGGCCCGTGGAGCGGAACGCTCCGCACCGGCAACGTGACCTACACCGGCTTCGACGAGACGGACAACGACGTCGGCATCAAGACCGATTGGCTGCGCGCTCAGGATCTCTACGTGATCGCGGACTTCCAGAAGGGCTCGAACGTCGTCTTCTTCAACGTCCTGGTCAAGCCGCTCGTGAACCTGATCTGGGTCGCGGGCATCGTGTTCCTGCTCGGCGCCCTCGTCGCCATGTGGCCGGACGCGAGAGAGCAACGGCGCCTCGTGCTGCGCCTCGCGCCCGCCAGGGCGTGAGCGGGCTCGCCATCGCTCTCGTCGCCGTGCTCGCGGCGGCCGCCGTCGTGATCGTGTCCCTGCCGTTCCTGCGCGAGCCGGTCGTCGAGGACGACCGCCTCGACGCACCGACCGCCGAGGAGGAGCAGCGCCTCACGCTCGCCGAGGAGCGCGATCGAGCGCTGGCTGCGCTCAAGGAGCTCGAGTTCGACCATCGCACCGGCAAGGTGGGCGACGAGGAGTACCGCGAGCTGCTCCCCTCGCTTCGGCAGTCGGCGGCCGAGGCGCTACGCGCGCTCGACCGGGCGCAGAGCGACGGCGAGCCCGCCTAGAAGAAGATCGTGTCGACGAGCAGGAACCCGTTCAGGGCGATGATCGCGGCTGCGATCACGATCGACACCGCGGTCGTCAGGCGCCGGTTGACGAGCTGGCCCATCACCTCGCGCCTGGACGTGAAGTTGACGAGCGGCACGAGCGCGAACGGGATGCCGAACGAGAGCACGACCTGCGAGATGACGAGCGTCCGCGACGGATCGAGGCCGAGCGCGATGACGATGAACGCCGGCGCCATCGTGACCAGCCGCCGCCAGACGATCGGGATCTGCCGGTGGATGAACCCCTGCATGACGATCTGACCCGACAGCGTCCCGACCGCCGAGCTCGAGAGGCCGGAGGCGACGAGCGCCAGCGCGAAGAGCGCGCTCGACGCGCTGCCGAGCAGCGGCTGCAGCGTCTGGTGGGCGCCTTCGAGCGAGACGACGTTGCGGTGCCCGCTGCCGTAGAAGGTGGCGGCGGCCATGACCAGCATCGCCACGTTGATCAGCCCGGCGACGGACATCGCGATCAGCACGTCGATCTTTGTGTAGCGGAACAGCGTCTGGGCGTCCTCGTCGGTCTTCGGGACCAGCCGGTCCTGGGTCAACGCCGAGTGCAGGTAGATGACGTGCGGCATCACGGTGGCGCCGAGGATCCCGACGGCGAGCAGCAGCGCCTCGGAGCCGTTGACGCCGGGGACGATCGCGTGCCGCCCGACCTGAGCGAGGTTGGGGTTCGAGAAGATCAGCTCCGCGACGTAGCAGACCCCGACCACGCCGACGATCGACGCGATCACCGCCTCGAGCAGCCGCACGCCGAACCGCTGCAGCCCGAGGATCGCGAACGCGGCGATCCCCGTCAGGATCGCCGACGGAAACAGGCCGAAGCCGAAGAGCAGCTGGAACCCGACTGCCGCCCCGAGGAACTCGGCCAGATCGGTCGCCATGGCGATCACCTCGGCCTGAACCCACAGCCCGCGTGAGGTTCTCCGCGAGTAGCGCGCGCGGCAGACCTCGGGCAGGTTCTGGCCCGTCGCGATCCCGAGCTTCGCCGAGAGCGTCTGGATGACCATCGCCATGAGGCTCGAGGCGACGACGACCCACACCAGCATGTAGCCGAACTTCGACCCGGCGGCGATGTTGGTCGCGAAGTTGCCCGGGTCGATGTAGGCGACGCAGGCGATGAACGCCGGGCCCAGGAACGGCAGGATCCGGAAGCGCGTCCGGTGCAGCGCCTCGTCGACGGTCTGGAGCCCCTCGGGCAGGACGGCGGCGCGGGAGGCGATCACGCTCCTATTTTAGCTATGCCTAAAACTCTCGGGAGGGTGAGTTTCTACGCGAGTGCCCGCACGAAGCGCAGATCGGGCAGATTGCGGTGGCGCTCGTCGAGGTCGAAGCCGTAGCCGACGAAGAACTCGTCCGGGATCGTGAAGCCGACATAGCGCACCGGCAGATCGTCGACGAGCCGCCGGTAGGGGCGGTCGAACAGCGTGGCGATGTGGAGCGAGGCGGGGTTGCGGAGCGCCAGCGAGCCGACGAGGTAGTTCATCGTCAGGCCGGTGTCGATGACCTCGTCGACCAGCACGACATGCCGGCCGTCGATCTCCTCGTTCAGGTCCTTCAAGAACCGGATGCCGTCGTGGTCGCCGTCCTGGCTCTGGCCGTAGCCGGCGAGCTCGACGAAGTCGAGCGCATGCAGGATCGGCAGTGCGCGCGACAGGTCACAGATGAAGGGGATCGATGCCTTGAGCGAGCCGACGAGCATCGGCTCCAGACCCTCGTAGTCGTGCGCGATGTCCGCCCCGATCTCCCGCACCCGCACCGCCAGCTCGGCGGCCTCGAGGAAGACCTCTCCGATTCGGGGATCGTGGACGGTGGGCTCGGTCAGGACGCCTTCTGGAGGCCGAAGCGGGCGGCCAGCCGCTCGAAGTCGCGTTCGTAGAACAGCTTGATCTTGATGTGGGGGTACAGCTCGCGCAGTCGGCGCAGCTTGCGGTTCTTGCGCGTGACCAGCGACTGCTTCATCACCGTGACCTCGAGGTAGAGATCCTGGTCGGGGAGGTAGAAGTCCGGGCTGAACGCCTCGGTCACACGGCCTTCCTCGTCTCGCGCGAGCACGAACGTCGTCGGTTCGTACTGCCAGCGCACGCCGTACCAATCGAGGATCTTGGCGTACTCCAGCTCCGCCGGATTCGCGAAGCGCGGCGGTTCTGTTCCGCAATATGCCTGGAAAACAGGCGTTTCCGGCATCACCAAAATCAGGGTAGCAGTCGGTCCGGATGCTCCCGACGCCCCGTTTGCGCCAATTAGAGTCCGCGCAATGGACTTGACGATTGCTCATGTGTCGGACATCCACTGCGGCGATCCGCATTTCGTGCCGGACCTGATGGAACGTGCGATCGCCGAGATCAACGATCTCGAGCCGGACATCGTGGTGTGCTCGGGCGACCTGACCACGTTCGGGTTCAAGGAGGAGTACGCGCGGGCCCGCCGCTATCTCGACCGGTTCGCGTGCGAGGCCCTCGTCGTCGTTCCCGGCAATCACGACTCGCGGAACGTCGGCTACGTGCACTTCGAGGAGCTGATCGGCGAGCGGAACTCGGTCCTCCGGAAAGCGGGGGCGACGGTCGTCGCGGTCGACTCGACCGAGCCCGACCTCGATCACGGGCACATCGGCCGCGGCCAGTACAGCTGGATCGAGCGCCAGTTCGCCGGGCCGTCGGAGCTGCGCGTCTTCGTCCTCCACCACCATCTGCTGCCGATCCCGGGCACCGGGCGCGAGCGGAACGTCGTCTACGACGCCGGCGACGCGATCGAGTGCCTGCAGCGGGCGGGCGTGCAGCTCGTGCTGTCGGGGCACAAGCACGTCCCGTACGCCTGGAAGCTCGAGGATCTCTTCGTCGTGAACACGGGCACCGTGTCGACGCTGCGCCTGAGGGGCAACACGCGGCCCTGTTACAACATCGTCGAGGTCGAGGGATCGCATGTTGCCGTCTGGCGCCGCTATCCGTTCCACGGCCAGGAGCAGATCATCCAGTTCGATCTCCGGACGGGGGAGTACGAGAAGTACACCGGCCGGATCGAACGAGAGGTGAGCGCGAGGCGGTGAAGGAGGTGCGCGCCGTGGCCCTGGTCGACGGCGAGCACTATCCCGACGTGGTCCGGGAGGCACTCGCCGCGCTGCCCTACGAGTGGGTCGGTGCGATCCTCGTCGGCGGCACGGAAAAGCTCCGCGGCGCGCCCGACTATGGAGTCCCGCTCGTGACGGGCTTCGACGGGGCCGAGCTCGTGGTCGATCTCTCGGACGAGCCCGTGCTCGGACCGGCCGAGCGGCTGCGGTGGGCGTCGCGCGCCCTGGCCGAGGGCCTGCCGTACGTCGGCGCGGACTTCCGCTTCGACCCGCCGCGGCTCGAGCCGTTCGAGCTGCCGTCGATCTCGGTGATCGGGACCGGCAAGCGCGTCGGGAAGACGGCGGTCACCGGTCACCTCGCCCGGCTGCTCGCCCGGGACCGTTCGGTGGTCGTGGTGGCCATGGGCCGCGGCGGGCCCACAGAGCCCGAGCTGGTGATCGCCCCGCCGACGGTGGCCGGGCTCGTCGCGCGCTCGCGTGCAGGCGACCACGCCGCCTCGGATCACCTCGAGACCGCCGCGACCTGCGGTGTGACGACGGTCGGCTGCCGCCGGGCCGGCGGCGGCCTCGCAGGTGCCGTCTTCACGTCGAACGTCGCGGCCGGCGCCACGCTGGCGGCCGGGCAGGGCCCCGACGTCGTCGTGTTCGACGGCAGCGGCGCGGCGATCCCGCCGGTCGCGACCGACCGGCGGATCCTGGTCGTCGGCCCCGGGCAGGACGCGGACGCCTACCTGAACACCTATCGTCGCCTGATCTCCGACCTCGTCATCGCCGTCAACTGCGAGGCCGCGGGCGCGGTCCCGGTGACGTTGCGGCTCCGGCCGTCCGAGCCGCTGTCCGGCCGCGTCGCGGTGTTCACCGCGGGCGGCACGGACGTCTCGCACCTCGACGCCGACGTCGTGCTCGTCTCGACGAGCCTCGCGGATCGCGCCGCGCTCGGGCGTGAGCTCGCCGCGGTCGAGGCCGATACGTACCTCGTCGAGGTGAAGGCGGCGGCGATCGACGTCGTCGCCGAGCACGCGCTGGCCCGGGACCGGCACGTCGTGCTGGCCTCCAACGATGTCGTGTCGACCGGCGGTGAGCTCGACGCGGCGCTGCTCGAGCTCGCCCCTGCGAAGGTCGGCGCACGGTGAGCGATCGCCGGCACGGCGATCCACTGCCGCTCGGCGACGCTGAGCTTCCCTATTCGAAGGGCCTGATGGCCCGTGCGCTGATCGCCGTCGGCGTGACCGCCGACCGCGCGTACACCCTCGCGCGGCGCATCGAGGTCGACCTTGCCGAGCGCCGTGAGCGGACCGTCGATCTCGCCCGCCTCGAGGAGCTTGCGCGCGAGACGCTCGGTGAGCAGGAAGGCGATCGGGCGGTCAAGCGCCTTCGCCGCCTCGCCGACCTCCAGGCGCTCGACGTGCCGTTGATCGTGCTGATCGGCGGGTCGACGGGCACCGGCAAGTCGACGATCGCGGCGGAGGTCGCGCACCGGCTCGGCATCACGCGCGTCACGTCGACGGACTTCATCCGGCAGACGATGCGTGCGTTCTTCTCCCAGGAGTTCATGCCGACGATCCACCGCTCGAGCTTCGCCGCAGGCGAGGCGGTGGTGGGGGAGGTCAAGGGCGACCCGACGGTCGCCGGGTTCGTGGAGCAGTCCCGTCACGTGAGTGTCGGGATCGACGCGGCGATCCGGCGCGCCTTGACCGAGGGGTGGTCGATCGTCCTCGAGGGCGTCCACCTGGTTCCCGGGATGGTCCCGACGGAGGTCGAGGGTGCCCTCGTCGTCCACGTGATCGTCGCGATCCCGGACGAGGAGGCGCACCGCATCCACTTCCACATCCGCGACGTGACGACCGGCGGCATCCGCCCCATGGACAAGTACCTCGACCACCTCGATGCGATCCGCACCGTTCAGGCGCATCTCGTCGAGCGGGCGATCCGCGAGGGCGTGCCGGTTGTCGAGAACGCGAACGTCGAGCGGGCGATCGACGAGGTCGTCGAGCTCGTGCTGCGGGCCGCTGACCGCGCCCGCCAGCTAGCCTGAGCCCATGCCGAGCACCGAAGAGGTCGTCGAGGCGCTCCGCCAGGTGGAGGACCCCGAGCTGGGGATGGACATCGTCGAGCTCGGGCTGTTCTACGGCGCGGAGGTCGCGGGCGACACGGTCAAGATCAGCTACACCCTGACGTCGATGGGCTGCCCCGCCGGCCCGATGATCCAGGAGGACATCGAGCGGGTCGTCAGCGAGATCCCCGGCGTCGGGCAGGTCGAGAGCGAGCTCACCTTCGAGCCGCCCTGGACGCCCGACCGCATGTCGGACGACGCGAAGTTCATCCTCGGCTTCGGCTAGGCGACGCGCGCCGCCGGCCCGGCGTGTTCGGGCGATTGCACTTTTCGGGGGATGGATTGGCGACTGGTCGTTCCTAATCTCCGCCTGGCGTCTACGAAGGAAGTGCGGCATGGGCAGGCTAGGTGGAGTCACTGCGGTTGCGGCGGCGTGCGCGTTCGCGTTTGCGAGCGCCGCGGGCGCGGCTGCGTCAATCAAGGTTCCGCGTCCCACAGTGTCGTGGGTCAACGCCAGTCCGCACTCGATCCCGGCGGCCGGGGGCAAGGTCGCGCTCACCGCGAACGTCAGTCACGCGAAGCAGTGTGTGTTCGCGGGTCAGCACGGCGCCGTCGCGCCTCTTGTCCACGTCAGAACGGTCGGCTGCACGTCGGGTCATGCATCGGTCCGTGCGACCGTCGCCTCCAATCGGACCAGTCGCGCAGTTGCCGTTTGGTTCCGGGTGACCGCTGTGAATGCCGTAGGACAGCGGTCTACTGTGAAGGTCGAGGTCGTGCAGGCAGCACCGAAGGTCGCGTCGCCGCCGGCATCGCCGCCGACCCCGACGGCTTCTCTGGCCGTCGAGACGACCAGTGTCCCAGCCGGCTCGGTCGGTGTGGCCTACTCGACGGCCCTGACGGCGACGGGCGGGACGCCTCCCTACAGCTGGACGCTGACAGCGGGGTCGTTGCCCCCCGGCCTGGCTCTCGATGCGACCGGGACGATCTCGGGAGCCCCGACGGCGACGGGGACATGGACCTTCGAGGCGCAGGTATCCGATGCTCAGGCCGGAGCGGCGAGCGCCTCCTACTCGATCACGGTCGCCGCGCCGACGCCGTCGATCCCGACTTACGGCAGCACCAACTGGTCGGGCTATCTCCTCACGGGCGGCACGTACACGGGCGCCGCCGGGACCTTCAACGTTCCGACGATCGCTGCGAGCCCCGCGAACACGGACACGTCGGAGTGGGTGGGCGTTGACGGTGCCGGCCCGAGCGATCCGTCACTACTGCAGGCCGGCGTGCACGAGAGGTACTCCGCTGCCACGAACACCTACGTCGTGTACGCGTGGGTCGAAGAGCTTCCAGCGCCGGAGACGATCATCCCTCTACCTGTTGCGCCCGGCAACGAGGTCACGGTCACGATCGTGGAGATCGGTACCGGTGTCTGGAACGTCGAGGTCAAGAACGACTCCACGGGTCAGTATTACTCGGCCAACGCGGCTTACGCGGGGCCGGGGTCCTCCGCAGAGTGGATCGTGGAAGCGCCCACGGCCGCGGCGACGGGGGCGGTCGCGACGGTGGGTGTCTTCTCTCCGGTGACGTTCACCCAACTCGAGGTCGACCCCCTCACCGGATCGCTTGCCAGGCTGGTGATGGTTCAGAACGGCGTCCCGGTCGCGGTTCCGTCCGCGCCAAGCACGAACGGGTTCACGGTCGCGTACGGGTCGGTTACGCCCGCCGCGCCCTGAACGACCGGGGGTCGATCGCCGGACACATCTGGCCTCGCGTCAGGCTTCGCGAGATAGTTCCCGCATGAGCGTGCAACCCACCGGCACGGTCACGCTTCTCTTCACAGATATCGAGGGCTCGACTCAGCTGCTGAGCGCGCTCGGCCCGGATGCCTACGCCGAGGCGCTGGAGCTCCACCGCGACGTCCTCCGCGACGCATTCGAGCAGCACGAGGGCTACGAGGTCGACACCGAAGGCGATGCGTTCTTCGTCGCGTTCGCGAGCGCCGACCAGGCGGTCGCCGCGGCCATGGAGGCGCAGCAACGGTTGGCTGCCGTCGAGTGGCCGGGCGGTTCGGAGGTGCGCGTCAGGATGGGGGTGCACACAGGCGAGCCGAGAGTCGTGCCGCCGAAGTACGTCGGGATCGACGTCCACCGTGCGGCCCGCATCATGGCGACGGGCCACGGCGGGCAGGTGCTCATCAGCCGCGCGACCCACGAGCTGGTCGGCAACCGGATCGAGGTGCTCGATCTCGGCGAGCACCGGCTCAAGGACATCTCCGAGCCGCAGGCGCTCTTCCAGTGCGTGATCGACGGCTTGCCGCGCGAGTTCCCGCCGCTGCGCACCGTGTACCGCTCGAACCTTCCGCAGCCCGCGACGCCGTTCGTCGGCCGCGCGGCCGAGGTCGAGGAAGTCACTGCACGTCTGGCGAGCCCCGGAACGCGCGTGCTCACCCTGGTCGGGCCGGGGGGCGTCGGCAAGACTCGCCTCGCCGTTCAGGCCGCCGAGGCCTCCGCCGGCGTCTTCCGGGACGGCATCACCTGGGTGCCGCTGGCCGGGATTCGCGATGCATCCCTCGTCGCCGGCGCGATCGGCCACGCCCTCGAGCTCCCGGAGCAGGCCAACGTGCCGCCGCTCGAGACGGTGCGACGCCACCTCGCCGGGCAGCGGCAATTGATCGTCCTCGACAACCTCGAGCATCTGCTGCCCGCGGTCGCGGAGGATGTCGCGGCACTCCGAGACATCGGCTCGGTGGTCACGCTCACGACCAGCCGCGAGCGCCTTCAGCTCTCGGGCGAGGACGCCTGGCACGTGCCGGCGATGGCAGGCGACGAAGCCGCCGATCTGTTCACCGACCGGGCGCGGTCGGCCGGCGCCGCCGGCTTCGGAGACAGCGAGGCGGTCGAGGAGCTCTGCGTACGGCTCGACAACCTGCCGCTCGCGCTGGAGCTCGCGGCGGCGCGGACACCCGTGTTCTCGCCGGAGCAGCTGCTCGACCGCCTGTCCGAGCGGCTCGATCTCCTCAAGGGCGCCCGCGACGCCGACCCACGCCATGCGACGCTGCGCGCGACGATCGAATGGTCGTACGGGTTGCTCGGCCCGGACGAGCAGCAGCTTCTCCGCCGGCTCTCGGTCTTCGCGAGCGGCTGCACCTGGGACGGCGCCGAAGCCGTGTGCGAGGCAACGCCCGACACGCTGCAGGACCTGGTCGAGAAGTCGCTGATCGTACGTTGGGACGGGCTCGCCGGGCCGCGCTACTCGCCGCTCGAGACAATCCGCGAATTCGCCGCCGAAGCGCTCGAGCGAGCGGGCGAGGCACGGGACATTCGACGGCGGCACGCCCAGTTCTACGCCGCCCTCGCCGAGGTGGCGGCGCCTGCGCTCCGCGGTGGCGGCAACCAGGCGCGCTGGTTCGACCGGCTGCTGGACGAGCTCGACAACCTGCGCGAGGCGGTGCGCTTCGCGCTTGCCGAGCAGTCCGACCTCGCCGCCCGGATCGCAGGCAGCCTCGGCTTCTTCTTCTGGAACCGCGGCTTTCTCGTCGAGGGCCGGGCGATGCTCGACGCGGCGCTCGCCGTCCCGACGGACAACGATCTCGCGCGTGCCCGGGCGCTCGAGGCCGCCGCCACCGTCGCCGGCCAGCTCTCCGATCCCGACTCGGAGGGGCGCTACGCCGAGGAAGCACTGGCGCTGTTCACGAGGCTCGACGACACGGTGGGCCGCGCGTGGGCGCTCCGCGAGGTCGCCAAGGCTGCTCATCTGAGGCACGAATACGACGCGGCGAGAGCGCTGTACCTCGAGTTGCTCGCGACGGCGAAAGGGGTGAGCGACGATGAGTGCGCCGTTGCGCTCAACAACCTCGGCGACATCGCGCTGAGGCAGGAGTTGTGGGAGGAGGCCGTCCGATCGTGCTCGGAGAGCCGGGAGATCCGGCTGCGGCTCGGCAACGGGTGGGGCGCAGCGCTCGCGCTCGTCAACGTCGCGTTCGCGGAGGTCCGGCTCGGCCTGCTCGACGACGCCAAGCGCGACCTGCGCCAGGCGCTTCAGGAGGCGGTCGACGTCGGCAGCACGATGGTCCTGGCGGCCGGCCTGCAGATCTGCGCCGCGACCGCCATGTTCGAGCACCGTGCCCCCGAGGCCGCCCGTCTCGCCGGCGCCTCCTACGCCTTCCTGGAGGAGCTCGGGACCTCCTTCTACGGTGCGGAAGGGAAGCTCGGCGAAGAGATCGCGGACTCACTCGAGTCGATGCTCGGCGCGGACGCCTATGCCACCGAGCTGGCTGCCGGACGTGCGCTGGGGCGCGACGAGGCGTTCGCACTCGGGCTACGCGTCACCGCCTGAGCCGATCGAACGCAGCGCGTCGAGGTCGGCCGGCGCCAGCCGGTCGAGGAGCTCGATCGCCGCGACGTTCTCGGCCACCTGCTCGGTTGTCGTCGCCCCGAAGAGCACGGACGCGACCCTCGGCCCCGTCGCGGCGAAAGCGACCGCGAGTGTGGCCGGCGTCGTCCCGAGCTCGCCCGCGAGGTCGCGGAGCTCGACCGCGGCCCGCCGCGCCTCTTCCCACCTGGGATCCGCGAGCTCGCCGCTCATCCGCCCGAATGTCGCGTCGTCCGCGTACTTGCCGCTGAGGATGCCGCCTGCGAGCACGAACGAAGCGACGACGGACGCGCCGGATGCATCGAGCGCCGCGACGGCCGCCTCCCCCTCGACGTCCTCGCGGTCGGTCATGCTGTAGCGAAGCTGCGCCGCGCACGGCGGCGGCACGCCCGTCCGCCGCGCGATCTCGGCCGCTGCCTCGAGTCGCTCGGGCTCCCAGTTGTTGTTGCCCCACGCGCGGGCTTTGCCGGCGGCGATCAGCTCCCCGACGGCCTCGACGATCACCTCGACGGGCGGCGCGGTGCGGGCGGGGCACGAGTAGATCAGGTCGACATGATCGAAGCCCATCCGCCCGAGCGAGGCGTCGAGCTCCTCGGCCGCCGACTGCTCCGGCCAGAACTCCCACCAGAGCTTGTTCGAGACGACGACCTCGTCGCGGTTCCAGCCGGCCGCACGGAACAGCTCGCCGAACACGACCTCGGAGTAGCCGGTCGGGATCGGAGCGCTTCCCGTCTCGTCGTCGTAGCGCGCGTCGTCGAGGAAGTCGATGCCTCGCTCGCGGGCCGCCCGCATCACCGCCAGGCCCTGCTCGCGCGGGATGCGCTCGTAGGTCCGCCAGGAGCCGAGCGCCAGCGTCGAGACGCTGATCCCGGTCGTCCCGAGGGCCCGGTGCGGCAGGCCGTCCACGGGGCGAGTGTACGGATGTGCCGACCCGGAGCCCGGTCCTCGGCTATTAGTTGCGGCCATGGCAGACGCACCTCCCGAGCTCGCGGCCCTGCGCGCCGAGATCGCAGCGGTCGACCGGACGCTCCTCGACGCGCTCAACCGGCGCCTCGAGCTCGTGAAGAGCGTGCGTGCCCACAAGGACGCTACGAACGTCCGGTTCGTCGACGCCGAGCGCGAATCGGCGCTCCTCCGCGAGCTCGAGAGCGTGAATCGCGGCCCGCTGTCCGATCGGGGGGTCAACGCGATCTTCTCCGCCGTGCTCGACGTGATGAAGCAGGAGCTGCAGATCGAACGGCCCGCGGCGCCGAGCGCCCGGCCGCAGGCGGCGGGCATCGAGCGCGTCGCGATCATCGGCACGGGGCTGCTCGGGACGTCGGTCGGGCTTGCCGCCGGTCGCGCGGGCGTCGCGAGTGTCGCGGCGTTCGACGCCGATGCGACCCGGCTTCGCCAGGCGGCGACCCGAGCGGCGCTCGACGCGCGGTCGTCGGTCGCGGAGGCCGTTTCCGACGCTCAGCTCGTCGTGGTAGCGGTCCCGGTCGGCTCGGCCGTCGCCGCGATTCGAGAGGTCCTTGCCGCGGCACCCGACGACGCGACGGTGACCGACGTGGCGTCGACGAAGCGCTCGCTCACCGAGTCGTTCGACGATCCGCGCTTCGTCCCCGGCCATCCGGTGGCCGGCGGCGAGACGAGTGGGCCCGACCGGGCGACGGCGGAGCTCTTCGACGGTGCAACCTGGTTCCTGACGCCCGGCCCCGGGGCAGATGCCGCTTGCGTGGAGACGGTGCAGCGCTTCGTCAGCGCACTCGGCGCCCGGCCGTTACGGCGTGAGGCGGTCCAGCACGATCGCCTGCTCGCGTTGACCAGCCACCTGCCGCACGCGCTCGCCAACGCCCTGATGCGGATCGCGGCCGGCGAGCCGGGGGCACTCGAGTCGGCCGGCGCCTCGTTCCGCGAGATGACGCGAGTCGCCGGTGCGAACACGTCGGTATGGACGGACATCTTCCTCGAGAACGGCGACCTGATCGCTGGCGCGGTCGCGTCGCTCCGGGCAGAGCTCGAGACGCTCGAGCGCGCGCTCGCCGACGGCGACCGGCCGTACCTGGAGCGCTCGATCGCCGACGCGCAGGAGAGCAGGAACGAGCTTCTGTCGCACGCCTACCAGGCAGAGGCCGGCCAGCTCCATCGCATCCGGATTCGCGTGCCCGACCGCCCCGGCGTCCTCGCCCGGATCACGCAGATCCTCGGCGCCGCCTCGGTCAACATCGAGGACTTCGAGCTGCGGCACGTCTCGCCCGAGTACGGTGGCGTGCTCGTCATCCTCGTGATGGGCGCCGAGACGGCCGAGCTCGCGCGCACCCTGCTGCGCAGCGAGGGCTACGCCGCCGCTTAACGCGGAATCCGCAGCACGACCTTGCCGAGCTGCTCGCCCGACTCGAGCCGCTCGTGCGCTGCTGCCGCCTCCCCGAGCGGGAACACCCGGTCGACCACGGGGCGTGCCTTGCCCGAGACGACGAGGTCGTAGACGGCCCTGAAGTCGTCCGGCGAGCCCATCGTCGAGCCGAGGATCGAGAGCTGCTTCCACCAGACCCGGTGCAGCGCGGCCGGGGGGTTCGGCCCGGTCGTCGCGCCGCACACGACGATTCGCCCTTCCGGGCGCGCGGCGTCGAGCGTTCGCTTCCATGTCGCCTCGCCGACGTCGTCGACCACGACGTGCGCGCCGCCGCCGGTGATCTCCTTCACCGCGGCGACGACGTCGTCGGTCACGTGGTTGAGGCCCGCATCGGCGCCGAGCTCCTTCGCGCGCGCCAGCTTGTCGTCGCTCGACGACGTGACGACGACGTTGGCGCCTAGCGCCTTTGCGAGCGCCAGCGCCGCCGTTGCGACACCGCCGCCGATGCCCCACACGAGCACCCACTCGCCCGCCTGCAGCCCGCCGCGTGTCACCAGCATCCGGTAGGCGGTCTCGAAGGTGAGCGGGAAGGCCGCAGCCTCCTCGAAGGCGAGCTCGTCAGGGATCGGATGCACGAACTCCCGCGGCACCGCGATCAGCTCCGCGTAGGTACCGTCGGAGTTCTCGCCGATGATCCGCATCCGGCCGTCCTGCACGATCGCCGGATTGATCACGACGCGCTCGCCGGTGCCGGCGATCACGCCGGCGCCGTCCGCGCCGAGGATGCGCGGCTTGGGGACGGAGGGCAGGCCCTTCCGGATCCAGACGTCGAGGTGGTTGATCGACGCCGCACGCAGCTCGACGAGCGCCTCGCCGTCCGCCGGGACTGGGTCGTCGACGTCCTCGTAACGGAGCACCTCCGGCCCGCCGTCCTCGTGGATCCGCACCGCCTTCACGCGCGCATGATCCTGGATTGCGCCCAGGCCGCGTGCTCCTGCAGCATCGGGTCGTCCCCGGTCGCGTGGCCGGCGACTGCGGCGGAGAGCTCGTTCCCGCCGACGTTCCCGGCGGCGACGAGCGCGTTGCGCTGGAGCCAGCGGCCGTCGTTGCGCGGCACGTAGAGACGCTCGTAGCTGCGCCGGAGCTCGTCGGGCTCTGCGGTCAGCCAGTCGAGCAGCGAGATGTGCGGGGTCGCGCCGTCCGGAAGCGCCGTCTCCGCGCGCCGCCGTTCGACACCTCGATTCCAGGGGCACACGTCCTGGCAGATGTCGCAGCCGAACACCTGCGCGTCGAGGTGCTCGCGGTACGTCTCGGGGATCGAGGCGGATGCCTGCGTCCAGTACGACAGGCACCGGTTCGCGTCGAGGACGCCCGGCTCGTCGAGCGCACCGGTAGGGCATGCGTCGATGCAGAGGCGGCACTCTCCACAGTCGAGCTCGAGCGGTGGGGTCTGCTCCAGCTCGAGGTCGGTCACCAGCGTGCCGAGGACGACCCACGATCCGTGCCGCCGCGTGATCAGCATCGTGTTCTTCCCGTAGAAGCCGACGCCGCTGCGGCGCGCAGCCTCGCGGTCGACGTGCTGGTTCTCGTCGACGAGGACGCGGTACGAGCAGTTCAGCCGCCGGCCGAGGTGATCGAGCTTCTGCCGCAGCTCGTCGTAGGCGTCATGCCACGTGTACCGCGGCAGGCGCCCGTGACCGGGCGGGCGCTCCGGCTCGGGCGCGTAGTAGCAGAGCGCCGCGGAGACGACCGACCGTGCGCCCGGCAGCAGCCGCTCCGGGTGGCACGACTCCTCGGGCCGAGCGATCGTGAACTTCAGATCGGCGAAGAGACCGCGGGCGCGACGCTCCCGGATGTGCCGCTCCGTTCCGGAGTACGCCTCGGCGGGCGCCGTGCCGACGACGTCGATCCCGAGCTCCTGGGCGAGCTGCTCGACCACTGCCGCCTTCACGCGGACAGTCTGCCCGCAGTAGATGCGTCAGACGGACTTGGCGCGCGATGGGCGCAGCTCGCTGGCGAGCTCGCGTGCGCGCTGGGCGACACGGGCGCGGAGCTCGTGCGGTTCGAGGACGATCGCCTCGCCCCGGTAGGAGACGACCTCGCCGACGAGCCACTCTGCGCTCCCGACCGCCTTCTCGGAGAGCGCGGAGCCGTCGAGGAGCGGCGTCGCGCCCTTCTCGACCTCCCAGCGCGCAACTACCGGCGAGTACCAGATCTTCGCGCTCGTCGCCTGCTTCAGCTCCGACGGGTCGAAGCCGTCGCGCGGCCGGAACGTCTTGCGTAGCAACTTCGCCTTGCGCATGCGGTCGAGCCGGTATGAGCGCGGCTGGTCGCGCTCGATGTCCCACGTGTGCACGTACCAGTGCGGGAGGCGCCGCTCGATCGCGTACGGCTCGACCGTGCGCGTCGCCACTTCCTGCTCCTCGGGCTTCAGGTACTCGATCTCGACGAGCCGGTGGGTGTCGATGCCGGCGCTCAGCTTGGCGACGAGATCCTCTTCCTCGCCCGCGTGCGGCTCTGGCGTCTGCGAGAGTTCGAACTGCCCGAACGTCTCCTCCAGCTTCGCGCGGACCCGGTCGAGCGGCGAGTGGGCCCCGGCCGCGATCATCGGGCCGACGAACTCGAGCGCCAGCCTGATCGCCCGCGCCTCGAGCGGCGTGAGGCGCGGCGGGCGGCGGAACGTGTCGCCGAAGAGCTCCTTGTCGACCGAGACCTGATCGCCGCGCAGCTCGGCGTACACCGCGTAGCACCCGCCGCCGAAGTTCACCAGGTTGAGCAGCGAGAGGTGCTCTTCGAGCTGCTCCGGAGGGATCGCGAAGCGCTCGACCAGCTCGGAGGCGGGGAGGACGCCGTTCCGTCCGTCGCCGCAGGCGGCGAGCAGGTACGCGAGGAGCGACTGGAGCACCCCGAAGCGCTCGGGCGCCACCGGCCCGGTGGGGCGGTCGGCGGCCGCGGGGCTGACGCCCGGCTCGGCCGGGCCGGCCGGGGTGGGGGGTGCGCCCTCGTGCGCCGTCCGTGCCGCGCGCGCTCCCTCGACGACCAGACGCCGGAGCTCCGAGGGCTCGAGCGGGATCGCGCGCCCGTCCTGGCGGAGGATCCAGCGCGCCAGCAGTTCCGATGACGCGTAGCGCGTCGAGAAGACGTCCCCGTCGACAGCGTTGCGCTCGCCGCCGTACGCGCGCTCGACCCACCAGGCGGTATCGGGTGCGACTTCGATACGCGCCTCGCCGACGTCCTCGCCGAACTGCCATTCGGCACGGCCGCGGTACTCCTCGACGTCGAACTCGGGCGGCAGCCGGAAGTCGCGCTCGCGGCGCGTCGCGAAGCGAATGTCCGAGCGGATGCGCGAGACGCGAAACGTCCGGATGTCGGCGCGGTCGAGGTCGTTGCCGATCACGTACCAGGAGCCGTTCTCGGGAAGGAGCGCGTACGGGTTCAGCGTGCGCTCCTGCTCGGTGTCGCTGTAGATCGACCAGTACCTGAACTTCACGGTGCGCTGCTTCGAGATCGCGCCCTCCAGCTTGCCGAGCCGGCCCTGCAGCTCGGGCGAGTAGTCGGGGTCGCGGACGACCGCGCGCACCGCCGTATCGGTCGGGGGAGCGGCCAGGCTTCCGGCCGAGCGTCCGAGCGCCAGGTTCTGCAGCGCGAGCCGCAGCGGCTCGGCGTACGCGAACCGCCCCTCGAGGAGGTAGAAGCACGTCTGCAGCGCTGCCAGCTCCTCGTCGTCGAGCTCGAGCTCCGGCAGGAAGTAGCGTTCCGAGCGCAGCGTGTAGAGCTCCTCGCCCGTGAACTCGTCACGCTGACTGTCGAGCGGGACGCCGAGAGCGACGAGCTCCGCGCGGTCCGAGTAGAAGCGTCGTGCGAACGCTTCGTCGCTCATCTCCTGGTAGCCCTCGACGTTCGACTTGATGTCGCGCGCAGTCAAAGGTCGCCGTTCCGCCATCAGAAACGCGACCAGCGACAGCTGACGGATCAGCTTGTCCGTGTCGTGGGACATTGTCCGAGCCTATCGGCCGGACGGTGTCAGCGCCTCACGCAGCGACGCGGCTGCGCTCGAGGTGCTGGTGCGACGGGCAGTAGTCGCGTTCGGGTAGCGGTGTGCGCTGGCACGGCTTCCCTTTGCGCGTCGTTGCCCGGCAACGTGCGACTCCACCGTCGAACGCGCCGGCCTCGATCTGCCCTTCGACGAAGTCGACCGCGGCGCTGACACCCTCCGACACGGCCCAGGCGACCTGCGCCTGGACGGTGATCGGGAAGTAGCGGCGGATGTCGCCGAACAGCGCCTTGTCGGGCTTCGCGAAATAGTGCGGGTCGGCCGCGAGGCGCTCCATGGTGCCCTCGCAGGCGAACAGCACTTCGCGTCGGTATTCGAGCTGGGTGGAGGGGTCGACGTACGGGTCGATCAGGTCCCTGATCGACTGGTAAATCGCCCGCGAGTACTGATACATGCAGTTCTGGATGTGCATGATCCGCTCGTCCATAGGCGTCACATGTTCTCCTTTTAGACTCGAGCTGCGGCGCGTTACAGGCGTCACAATCGTCACATTTACGGTGCCTTGAAGCGACCCGGAGGGCACTCTACACCGTCCTGCAGGCTGTTACAAATGTTTTCAGTCCGGTAAACGGATCAGCGGGCGATCTGGCGCGAATAGGCCCCGGCGAAGCCGGCGGCGCGGACGGTCGGAACCGCCGTCTCGGCGTCGGTCTCGGAGCCGTAGATCCCCGCAAACACCACGAAATACCCCGGCTGGAGGCTCGCGAAACGGCTCGAGTCGAGCACGCCGACCTGGCCCAGGCCGGCCTTGGCCGCTGCGCTCGCCTTGTCGAGCGCCTGGATGCGCCCCGTGGTCTTCGGATAGGAGACGAGGACGATCGTCCAGCCGTTCGCGTTCTTCGGCCAGGTCGTGCGGCCGGGCGGGGCGCCGCCCGGCTCGGGCGCCTTCGGCAGCTTGCCGGCGCCGACGCGGGCGCGGAGCCGCTTCGGCGGCTCGGCCGCCGGGGCGCGCACCGGGATCGCGGTCGTCGCCGAGGCGAACGATCCCGCGTGGTGGCCGGCGCGCCGGTCGCTCACCACGATCGCCGCGGCCGCGGCGGCCATCGCCACGAGGAGCGCGAGCAGCGCGGCCCAGACGAAGTCGCCCGGATACCAGCCGAACAGCCGCAGCCAGCGCCGCCGCAGCGCGGGCACCGTGCCCGACACGGTCGGGAGCGGCAGGCCGCAGTCGAGGCAGTAGTCCTGGTCGGCCGCCCTCCGCGCGCCGCAGCGCGGACAGCTCTCGTCGGCCCCCGCGATCGCGGCGAGCCGGTCGGCCGCGTGGGTATCCGCTTCTGCCGGCACCCGGTCAGGCGTCGGGCCGCGACGCGAGCACGGTTTCCTCGGAGGGCACGTCCGGCCCGGCGCCCGCGTCCGGATCCAGCGTCCGGCCGCAGTTCGGGCAGAAATGCGAGCCGCGCAGCACCGGTGCGCCGCACTCGCACCGCCGGACGTGCCGTCGGGTGTGGAGGAGGTCCTCGATCTCGGCCAGGCGCGCGTCGATGCCGACGACGTCCGCGCAGCGCTCGGCCAGCAGGTCCTCGCGGAACCCGCCGCGGCGGTACATCTCGACGAGCAGGCCCCCGAGCTCGCCCAGCTTGTCGGCCCGCGCCTTCTGCAGCAGGCGGCGCTCGCGGCGAAGCACCCCCGGGTTCGGGCGCCGCACTGCGATCCCCTCGGCGTCGATCCGCCGGCGAAAGAGCGGCGACATGCAGGAAAGAGTCTAGAGATCGATCACGACGAGACGCTCTTCGGTCATCTCGTGCACGGCCCAGGCGGGGCCCTCTTTGGTGTTGCCCGATGCCTTGACGCCGCCGTAGGGCATCTGGTCGGCCCGGAACGTGGGCGCCTCGTTCACCGTGACGCCGCCGAACTCGAGACGGCGTGCAGCGTCGAGGCACGTGCGGATGTCGCGCGAGAAGACAGCCGCCTGCAGCCCGTAGCGTGTCGAGTTGGCGAGCGCGATCGCCTGGTCGAGGCTGTCCGTCCGCGTGAGCGTGACGACCGGGCCGAACACCTCCTCGCACTGCACCTTGTCCTCCGGGGCCGGCGCCGCGATCACGGTCGGCTCGAGCAGGCCGTCGGCCGTCTCGTTGCCGCCGGTCAGCACTTCGCCGCTCGACTCGCCGATCCACTCGGCGACGCGGTCGCGCTCGCTCTGCGAGATGAGCGGCCCGACGTCGGTGTCGTCCTCGGCCGGATCACCGACCTTGAGCGCCGCCACCGCAGGGACGAACTCGGCGACGAATGCGTCCCAGGCCCCGGCGGCGACATAGATGCGCTGCACCGAGATGCAGCTCTGCCCGGCGAAGGAGAACGCATTCGCGGCCAGCTTCGCGACCGTGCCGTCGGGCGCGTCGGCGCAGACGATCGCCGGTGTGGCGTTGCCGAGCTCGAGCTTCACACGCTTGCGGTGCGCACGCTCCGCGAGCCCCCAGCCGACGGCCCCCGAGCCCGTGAACGTGATCAGCTTGACGCGCTCGTCCTCGACGAGCTCGTCCCCGATCGGGGCGGCAGGGCCGGCCACGACGTTCAGCCAGCCCGGCGGCAGCCCTGCCTCCTCGGCCAGCCCGGCGAGGAACAACGCCGAGAGCGGCGTCACGCCGGCGGGCTTGAGCACGACCGGGCAGCCGGCGGCGAGCGCCGGCGCGATCTTGTGCGCAACGAGGTTGAGCGGGAAGTTGAAAGGCGAGATCGCTCCGATGATCCCGATCGGCAGCCGGAGCGTGAACGCGAGCTTGCCCTCGCCCGCGGCCGACGCGTCCATCGGGACGACCTCGCCTGCGAGCTTGCGCGCCTCGACCGCGGCGAACGTGTACGTCGACGCTGCGCGGGCGGCTTCGACTCGGGCGGCCTTCATCGGCTTCCCGGCCTCCGACGAGATCGTGCGCGCCGCCTCCTCGGCGCGTTCCCGGAGCAGCGCGCCGATCGCATCGAGCAGCCGCGCGCGCTCGTGAGCCGGAAGCGGCCTCGCGAAGGCCGCGTCGGCGGCATCGAGCGCCCGGCGCGCCTCGGCGGCGCCACCCGAGGCGACGCGGCCGACGACCTCGCCCGAGTAGGGCGAGCGCACCTCGATCCACAAGCCGGTCTCGACGTGCTCGCCTCCGATCGGCAGGAGGTGGTCGGTCACCGTGGCCGCCATGTCGAGGTGAAGACTAAATGTGAGAATGGCCGCCGTGAGCGCCGTGCGGATCGGGGCGGCGCCGGCGTGGGCGCCGGCTCCCCAGGCTCGTCGTCGACTGGGCGCCCTTCGTCGCGCTGCTCCTCGTCTACGACTCCTCCGCGGGGTTACTTCGGCTCGACAGTCGATGGCCGACTGATGGAGGTCCTGCCGCTCCATTTCTGCGACGTCACGGTCGAGGGCGAGCTGTGGCCGGTCTACGGCTGGGCGATCGACCGGCCGGAGGGGACGATCCTCGTCGACACCGGGATGATCGACTCGACGCCGGAGCTCGATCGCGAGTGGGGGCCGCGGCTCCGGCCGTGGCCCGAGCTCGGGAACGTGACGGCGGTCATCAACACGCACCTCCATTTCGACCACTGCGGCGGCAACCGGCGCTTCGCCGGCACCCCGACCTACGTCCAGCGCATCGAGCTCGAGTCGGCGCTCGCGCCCGACTACCTGGAGGAGTGGGTGCGGTTCCAGGGCGCGACGTACGTCGAGATCGACGGGGACGCCGACCTGTTCGACGGCGTGTCGGTGCTCTTCACGCCCGGGCACTCGGCCGGGCACCAGGCAGTCGTCGTCGACGCCGACGACGGGCTCGTCGTGCTGGGCGGCGACGTGACGCACTCGATGCGCGAGCTGATCGACGGCGCGACGCCGTCGATCATGCGGATCCACGACCTGAAGCCGGTGCGCGTGTACCTCGCTCACGACGAGAAGCCGTGGGTGCCGGTCTACGATTGACGGCGATGGACGCCTACGTCGTCGACGCCGTTCGCTCACCGATCGGCCGCAGGAACGGCACGCTGGCGGGGATGCGCGGCGACGACCTCGCGGCGCAGATCCTGAACGGGCTCGTAGAGCGGGCGCGCATCGAGCCGGGCGCCGTCGACGACGTGCAGATGGGCTGCGTGACCCAGATCGGCGAGCAGGGCTGGAACGTCGGGCGCATGGCGGTGATGGCGGCCGGCTGGCCGGTCGAGGTCTCCGGCACGACGGTCGACCGCCAGTGCGGCTCTTCGATGCAGACGAACTTCAACGCCGCCGCGGCGATCGCCGCCGGCCAGCTCGACGTCGTCGTCTCGGCCGGGGTCGAGATGATGTCGCGCGTCCCGATGGGCTCGAATGGAGGAGACCTGTCGAGCCTCGTCACCGACCGGTTCGACATCGTCCCGCAGGGGATCTCCGCCGAGCTGCTCGCGGACGAGTGGCACTTGAGCCGCGAGGCGCTCGACGAGTACTCGCTGGCGTCGCATCGCCGAGCCGCCGCCGCGATCGACGAGGGGAAGTTCGAGCGCGAGATCGTCCCGGTCGAGCTGCCCGAGCCCGCCCCTCCGGGGGCAAGTACAAGTAACAGTCTGTTACAAGCGGATGGCAGCGGTGGGGCGGTCGCGGCACCGGCGGTGTTCGCGGTCGACGAGACGCCCCGGCGGGACACCTCCGCGGAGGCGTTGGCCGCGCTCAAGCCCGCGTTCCGGCCGGACGGGGTCGTCACTGCGGGGAACGCGTCCCAGATCGTCGACGGCGCGGCGGCCGTCCTGGTCGCGGGCGAGGCGGCGTGCAACCGGCTCGGGCTCGAGCCGCGCGCACGCTTCGCCGGCTTCGGGCTCGCCGGCGTCGACCCGACGCGCATGCTCCACGGCAATCCGGAGGCGATTCGCAGGGCGCTCCGGCGCGCGGGGATCGGGCTCGACGACGTGAGCGTGTTCGAGGTGAACGAGGCGTTCGCCTCCGTCGTTCTGCAGACGGTTCACGACCTCGACCTGGGTGGCCGTCTCGCCGACGTGAACCCGAACGGCGGAGGCATCTCGCTCGGCCATCCGCTCGGTGCGACCGGCGCCCGCGTGACCGCGACACTCGTCAACGAGCTCGAGCGGCGCGGCGCTCGCTACGGCGTCGCCTCGATGTGCGTCGGGTTCGGGATGGCGATCGCCGGCGTCGTCGAGCGTCTGTGACCGCGCCGGCGATCCGCACGGTCGGGGTCGCGGGCCTCGCGCTCGGGCGCCTGCGGCTCGTGCACGCTGCTCGACCTCGTCGGCATCGATGTCACGTCCACGCCGGTGAGGCGCTGTACGAGAAGCTGCGCGAGCCTCGCATGGCGCCGCCCCCGCGGCTCGTGCGCATGCTCGCGGCCGGGAAGCTCGGCCGGAAGTCCGGCGAAGGTTTCTACCGCTACTGACGTCTCATCTGCACACCGAGGCGCCGGGCGGCGAACGGGATCGTGCTGCCCTGGACGAGCACCGATGCCAGGACGACGACGAAGACCACCTGGTAGATCCGCCGCGCGTCGTGCACCTCGGCTGCGAGGGCGAACGCCGCCAGCAGGATCGGCACCGCGCCCTTGAGCCCGCCCCAGACGACGAACAGCCGCTCGCCGACGGTGAGCCGTACCGGGACGAGCAGCGCGCCAGCGACGAGTGGCCGGGCGAGCAGCGCGAGGAAGACCGCGACCGCCAGCCCTTCGCCGAACCGGGCCACGCCGATCGAAGAGATGCCGATCGTGAGGCCGAGCGCGACGAAGACGACGATCTCCGCGAGCGCGGCGAGACCTTCCTGGAAGATCTCGACCTCGCGCTTGAACGGCACGTCGAGGTCGCCGACGATCACGCCGGTCACGAACACCGCGATGAACCCGGAGCCGTGGGCAACCGCCGTCACGCCGTACACGACGCCGGCGAGGGCGAGGGTGCGCACGGTGTAGAGGCCGGCCGACGGGAGCGCCACGCGCGGCAGCAGATGCGTCGCGACGATCCCGCCGAGGATCCCGAAGGCGACCCCGATCGCCATCTGCTCGCAGAAGACGCGGACGACGATCCAGAAGGTCGCGTCGGCGTGCGTGGCGAGCTCGATCAGCCCGACCATCAGCGCGATGCCCACCGGGTCGTTGGCGCCCGACTCGCCCTCGAGGATCGTGCCGGTCCGGCCCTGGATCTCGATGTCGCCGAGCACCGAGAACATCACCGCCGGGTCGGTCGGAGCGACGGCGGCGCCGAGCAGGCCGGCCGTCAGCCAGCCGAGCCCGAAGGCCACGTGCGCGAACACGGTCACGAGCCCGGCGCAGGCGAACGTCCCGAGCACGCCGAGGGAGGCGATCGGAACCGCGGCGGAGCGGAACCGCCGCCGGCCGATCGACGAGCCGCCGTGGAACAGGATCACGATCAAGGCCACGGTGGCGATCCGTTCGACCGTGGCGACGCTGACCACCAGCGAGGGGAAGACGGCCGACGCCGCGGCGGCGGCGAGCAGGAAGACCGCCCCCGACGGCACGGCGAGCCGGGCGCTCACCTTGGCCAGGACCAGAGCCGCCAGCAGCGCGCCGGAGACGATCAGGATGGTCAGGCCGAAGCTGGTGAGGTCGTGCACGGCGACGCGACGCTACAAGCTCTGACCCGCGTGCCGGTCCAAACCCGCTAGCAAACTCCTTACAACTCCCTCACGACCGGCATAATCGCCGCAAGAACACTGTTTCTGTCGATGCGCCGGCTCTGCCTCATCCTGCTCGTAGGTCTCGTCGCCGTCCCCGCGGCTCTCGCCGCGCGCGGCGCGACGGGCGACGGCGCGCTCGAGCTCCGCGACGTGTACGGGAACGTCTCCCTCAGCGGCGAGGGCGTGCTCTGGGGCCAGATGGACAAGGGCGCGCTGATCGTCACCGACCCGGTGACGACGGACGGCGACGTCTCGGTCACCGGCGCGGACAAGCCGCCGAAGACCCTCCCCGACGGCTCGGTGCTCTACGTCGGGCGGGCAATGACCTTCCGCATCACCGGCGGCACCTACAAGCTCCAGTTCAACAACGGCAACGGGATCGACCTGACCACGGTCGGCGTGGGCAAGGCGACGATACTGCCGTCGCTCACCGTCGTCGACGACGGCGACTATGCGCTCGACGGCGGCAAATGGAAATCGGTCCCGCTGCTCGACCCGCTGACCGTCAAGTTCGGAACGCCGAAGCCGCCGCCGACGACCACGACGACGGGGCCGTGACATGAGCACGCCGACCGCGAACATCCTCGTGGTCGAGGACGAGGGGTCGATCGCGTCCTTCGTCTCGCTCTACCTGAAGAACGCCGGTTACGGCGTGCGCACCGCCGCGACCGGCGGGGACGCGCTCGCCAGGGTCGCGGAGGAGATGCCGTCGCTGATCGTCCTCGACTTGATGCTCCCGGACATCGACGGGATCGAGGTCTGCCGAAGGATCAGGCAGTCGAGCGACGTCCCGATCCTGATGCTCACCGCCCGCGACGAGGACGTCGACAAGATCATCGGCCTCGAGGTCGGTGCCGACGATTACCTCACGAAGCCGTTCAACCCGCGTGAGCTCGTCGCGCGCGTGAAGTCGATCCTGCGGCGTGCGGCGCCCGACCGGCGCGAGCGCGAGACCGAGGTGATCGTTCATGGCGACCTGCGCGTCGACTCTGGCCGGCGCGAGGTCACGGTCGGCGACGAGGAAGTGCAGCTGGCGCCCAAGGAGTTCGACCTCCTCTGGGAGCTGCTCGACCATCGCGGCCTCGTGCTGACGCGCGACCAGCTGCTCGAGCGCGTGTGGGGCTACACGTTCGCGGGCGACACGCGGACGGTGGACGTGCACGTCCGCCAGCTGCGCCGGAAGCTCGGCGACGCCGCGCCGATCGTCACCGTGTGGGGAATCGGCTACAAGGCCGCCCCGGCGCCCGCTGCCGCCGAGTAGGGCTCCGTGTTCAGATCACTGCGCTTTCGGCTACCGGCGCTGTTCCTGCTCGGCATCGTGCTCGCCGGCCTCGTCGCCACCCTGATCGCCGTCCGCTTCTTCCAGAGCAACACGCGCGCTCACGCGGCCGCGGAGCTGCGGGCGGAGTCGGCCGGGATCGTGCAGCTCTACGAGCGGCAGGCAGGCGTAGGGCACGTCTCGCTCGCGAATCTCAACTTCGCGCTCGGCGGGGACAGGGTGTTCTACGTCCCCGTCGTCCCTCGAGCCTCGCTCCAGGCCGGGCCGCTTCCCGAGCTCCCGAGCAGCGCGGTTCCTGCCGCAGCGCTTCAGGCCGGGAAGCCAAAGGCGTTCGACTTCAACGTGGACGGCACCGACTATCTCGGCGTTGCGCAGCCGGTCAGC
>DATIXY010000040.1:0-15396 GCA_035518115.1 Gaiellaceae bacterium
CGCTCGTCCCAGGGCATCTCCTGGAGGAGCACCGCCTCGAGCCCCTCGTACTCGTCGAGGACGAAGACCGGCAGCCTGGTGCCGAGCTCGGGGCGCACGACCGCCGCGCTCCCGGTGTCGTAGAGCTCCGGATGCGGCTCCTGGCAGAGCACGGTCACGTCGTGCCCGGCCCGGCTCCACTCGCGGGCGAGCGCACGCGAGTAGACGTTCGAGCCCGTGCCGCCGAGCAGGTACCCGTGCCAGAGCAGGATCCTCATCGCGTGCTCAGTGTGGACGAACAGTCACGGTGTCGGCGCGTTTTCGTCTCACACCCGTGCGCCGTTCGTCGATAGCTTGAGTGGCAGGAGGGCGGGGTCGGGCGTCCCGTCTCCCGCGCGCGCGTCAACCTCCAAGTGCCTACGCGAGGTGGAAGTAGAGCGCGTAGAGCAGGTCGATCGCCGGGTTCGACGTGTGGACGGCGACGTCCGAAGGCACGTCGAGCAGCGCCTCGGAGTAGTTGAAGACGATCTTCACGCCCGCGCCGACGAGGTCGTTCACGGCGCCCTGGGCAGCCGCGGCGGGCACGGCGAGCACGCCGACGATGATGTTCTTGTCGCGCACCACCTCCGGCAGCCGCGCGATCTCGGTCACGACGACCCCGCCGATCGTGCGTCCGACCTTCTCCGGGTCGGAGTCGAAGATCGCGGCGATGTTGATCCCGTGCTCGGCGTAGATCGGCGAGCTCGCGATCGCCTGGCCGAGCCGGCCCGCACCGACGAGTGCGATGTTGTGCTGCCCCTGCGTGCGCAGGATCTTCCGGATCTCCGACAGCAGCGAGTCGATCGAGTAGCCGACGCCGCGCTTGCCGAACTTGCCGAAGTTCGAGAGATCGCGCCTGATCTGCGTCGCATTGATGTTCGTGTAGTCCGCGATCTCCTGCGAGGAGATGCGGTCCTTGCCCATCTTCTTCGCCTGCGTCAGCACCTGGAGGTAGCGCGAGAGCCTCGCTGCGACGCCGACCGTGAGGCGATCCGGCGCGCCCCCGCCGTTGGGTGCAGCATGCAGCATCGCGTCGCATTGTGCCCAAAGCCTTTGACCGGACCGACGGTTGTCCCACCAGGCCCCTGTGTGCCTAGACTCACGTCATGTGCCGGAACATCAAAACGCTCTTCAACTTCGAGCCGCCGACGACCACCGACGAGGTGCGCGCGGCCGCCGAGCAGTACGTCCGCAAGGTCAGCGGCATGCAGAAGCCGTCGCGTGCGAACGAGGAGGCATTTGCGCACGCAATCGACGAGGTCGCAGCCATCACGGAGCGGCTCCTGGCCGGGCTCGTGACCTCGGCCCCGCCCAGGGACCGCGAGATCGAGGCCGAGCGGCGGCGCGCCCGGGCGGCGGTCCGCTTCCAGAACGTCGCGTGACCGAGGAGGAGATGCTCGACGAGACGCGGACGTTCAACGCCGCCCTCGAGCAGATGATCCAGGGGCTGCCGCCGGTGCACACCGTCCCGGCCGAGCAGACACGGCGGGAGCGTCGCGAGTCGGGCGGCATCTTCCCCCCTCCCGTCTACCTGCCCGAGGCCCGCTGGGAGCGGATCGAGGGACGGGCCGGCGAGGTGCCGTTGCGCATCGTCGAGCCGGAGGGCGAGGCCCGCGGTGCGTACCTCCACGTGCACGGCGGCGGCTGGACGCTCGGCGCGGCGGATCTGCAGGATCCGTCGCTCAAGGCGGCTGCGGACGCGACGGGCCTCGTGATGGTCAGCGTCGACTACCGCCTCGCGCCCGAGCACCCCTATCCTGCGGCCTCCGACGACTGTGAGGACGCCGCCCGCTGGGTGCTCGACAACTTCGACGGCCGCCGCGGGATCGGCGGGGAGTCGGCAGGCGCGCAGCTCGCCGTCGTCACCCTCCTCCGCCTCCGCGAGCGCCACGGAATCGCGCCGCGCGAGGCGTTCCACGCCGCCAACCTCGTCTTCGGGCCGTTCGACCTGACGGGGACGCCGAGCCGCTTCCTCTGGGGTGCGCGCGAGCTCGTGCTCTCGGACACGATGATGGAGTGGTTCGTCGCCAACTACGTGCCGGGCCTGACCGACGCGGAGCGTCGCACCTCCGACATCTCGCCGCTGTACGCGGACCTTAGGGATCTGCCGGCGGCGCTCTTCACGTGCGGCACCTCCGACCCCCTCCTCGACGACACGCTGTTCGTGGAGGCCCGCTGGCGCACGGCGGGAAACGAGACGGCGCTCTCGCTCTGGACAGAGGCCGTGCACGGGTTCGTCGCGTTCGATATCGAGGCGGCGCGGCGGTCGCGGGCCGAGCAGTACGCGTTCCTGCGCGGCTAGGCGAGCTTCCGCCTGAACGCAGGCTCGTCGACGAAGTAGACGAACGCACGACGGCCGTCGATCTCCACGACCGGCAGCCATTCGCGATATGTCGCTTCGAGCTCGGGGTCTCCGCCGATGTCGACCTCGTCGAGGTCGAACGGCGTGTCGGCGCGCACGCGCACGAGCACGTCCCGTGCGCGGTCGCAGAGGTGGCAGCCCTGCGCGTGGAAGAACGTGACGCGGGTCAGGGGAGCACTCGGAACCGCACCACCGCGCGGCTCGGCTTCGCGTCGGCCGGCAGCGTCGGCCACGCGGCGAGGCGGAGCTGGTAGCCGCCCGGTGCCAGCGGCGCGCTCGTCGGCCCGCGGCCGGTGATGCCGAAGCTGTACACGCCCGGCAGCACGTCGCGCAGCCGGGTCAGGAGCCCGACGTACCCGCCGCCCGCCGTGTAGAGCGCGACGTCGAGGCGCGAGACCGGCTGGACCTCGAGTGAGTCGCCGGTGCGGACGAGATTGCCGGCCTGCACCGTCAGCACGGCGGGCTTCTCGTCGGACTGCCTGAACGAGGAGGAGCTGAGCGAGACGTGCCCGATCAGGGTCGTCGGCGGCTGCTGGAAGCCGAGCGCCCAGGGAACACGAAGCGTCTCGCTGCCGTCGGCTGCGATCTTGATCACACCGGTGACGGTCTTCGGGCCCGGCGCGGCCGGCGCGACCACCCGGATCTTGATGCGTGCGGCCTGGCCGATCGGGAGCACGAGCCGGTCGGGCGTGAGCTTGAAGCCGAGCGCCTCGGGGTCGACGTTGCTGACGATGCTCACCGACAGCTGGAGCCGCCTCGACGACACGTTCCGGACGACCAGGGTGCGCGTCCCGTGCCACTTCGGGCCTCCCCAGATCCCGAACCCGAGCGTCGTCGGCTGGGCCGCGAGCTCGCCCACGGCGGAGGCCCCGAGCCGGAACGTCCCGGAACCGGCCTCGGTCGCCGAGGCGCTGCCCGGCTCGGCGTACCCGACCAGGAGGCTCTCGAGCGACGAGCCGTCGAGATCGGGCCGCATCTGAGCGAGCAGCGCGGCCCCGCCCGCAACGGTTGCGGCCGCGGCGCTCGTGCCGTTGACGGTCCCGTAGACCGGTGCGCCGTCGGGCCCCGACCCTGGCTCCGAGGTCGCGATCGAGACGCCCGGGGCCGCCACGTCCGGCTTGACGCTGCCGTCGAAGGCGAGCCCGCGTGAGGAGAAGTCGGCGACGTCCCCGCGGCCCGTGTTCGCCTCGTGACGCGCCGGGCCGATCGCGAGGCCCACGTTGAGGCCCGCCCGCTGTGCGGCGAGCAGCTCGAGCGCAGGCGCGGTGGGGATGACGACGACGGGCGGGGTCTGGCGGCCGGAGAGCCGGAGCGAACCGGCGGGAAGCGAGTCGCCGTAGAGGACGAGCGCTGCCGCTCCGGCCTCGGCGGCCGAGGCAGCCTGCGTCTCGGGGCTGGTGCCGGCCGGCTCGACGATCGCGCGGCCCGCGATGCGGCTCAACCCCTTCTTGTCGAACGCCGTCGCCGGCGCGCCGGTGGCGGGCGCCGTGGGCGTCAGCGTCAGCGAGTGTGAAGCGCCGCCGATCCCGAGCAGCGGCACGTCCTGGTCGAAGATCACGTCGAGGCCGCGCCGGAGGACGACTCGCGCCTCGGGCAGGTTCGCACGCGTGTCGGTGGCCGCAACGGCGAGCGCCGCCGGGGCGCCGGCAGGGCCGGCGACGGACCCGAAGCTCGGACCGGCGACGCCGTCGTTGCCGGCGGGAGTCACCACCACCGTGTTCAATGCGAGCGCCCCGGCGACCGCCGTCGCCTCGGGCCCGTCGGTGAACGCGGCATACGGCTCGGCGACCCCGATCAGGGCGACGCGGACGGCGTCGTGGCAGTCGCCGTCGCCGTTCGGGTCGACCGCCCGCTCGAGCCCTGCGATCAGCTGGTCGGTGCGGCTGAACACGAGCTCGCGGCCGTCGCTGGCGGGCTGCCAGCCGGCGATCCGGATCGGCAGGATCGTCGCCCCCTGAGCGACGCCGTGGATCCCGCCCGGGCCGCCGCTCCCGGCCAGGATGCCGGCGAGCTCGGTGCCGTGGCGCTCGAGCTCGCTGGGCTCCTGCGGATTCGCACGGGCGGCCGCGTCCGTGCCCCCATTGACGATGTCGTAGCCGGCAAGCAGCCGGCCGCGCAGGTACGGCTGGTTGAGATCGACCCCCGTATCGAGGAGCGCGATCGTGACGCCGGTCCCGTCGTAGCCCGGCAGCTCCTCGTTCGGCTGGCTGCTCAGCTCCGAGAAGTCCTTCGACGACAGCACCGACTCCGACGTCGCAGCCGGGAAGGCGGTGCGCACCGGGTAGACCCCGCTCACCTCCTGGTCGTTCTCGAGCAGCGGGATCGCGCGCGGGTCGAGCGTGGCGGAGAACCCGTCGAGCACACGGCTGAAGCTGAAGTCGGGCCGCACCTGAATGCCGTGCGCCGCCAGCGACAGCAGCACCTCCTTCTGGGCAGCGCCGGCCTGGGCGCTCCACGAGCGCTCCTGGCTCTCGGTCGCGTATCGCACCTTGGCCAGGCGCTGGGCGACCGACGGCGTCTTGAGCACGACGATCATCCGCTGACCCGAAGGCGTCGCCGCACGCGCACCGCCGACGAGCCCGAGCCAGCTGGGCGGAGCGGTCTTCGGCACCGTGGAGCGGCCGCGCGCCGAGACGGCGACGGAGAGCCCCGTTGCGGCGGCCGCGACCGCGAGCACCACGACTGCAACGAGGCTACGCGGAAGCCTGCGCATCGAGAGAAAGGTAGTGGGGGTACGGGACGGCCCGGACGTAGCGTGCTGCCGATGCGATCATCGCCGCGTTGTCGGTGCAGAGCGCGAGCGGCGCCAGGGCGGCGTCGTGTAGGGCCGCGCGCAGCTCGCTGTTCGCCGCCACGCCCCCGACGACCGCGATCCGCTCGGCGCCGGTCGCACGCACACGCTCGGCGAGCGCGGTCACGATCGCCCGCTGGTAGCCGGCGGCGAGGTCGGCGCGGCGCGCCTCGAGCTCCTGCGGCTCGAGGTCGCGCACCGCATAGAGCAGCGCGGTCTTCACACCTGAGAACGAGAAGTCGAGCCCCGCGACACGTGCCACCGGGAACTCGAAGGCCGCCGGGTCTCCCTGCTGCGCGAGCGCGTCGAGCGCCGGGCCGCCCGGATACCCGAGGCCGAGCAGGCGCGCGCCCTTGTCGAACGCTTCGCCTGCAGCGTCGTCGAGCGTCGTGCCGAGCACCTCGTACGCCCCTCTATCGGTGACGTCGAGCAGCATCGTGTGGCCGCCGCTCGCGAGGAGGCACACGAACGGCGGCTCGAGATCGAGCGGCTTCAGGTACAGCGACGACACGTGCCCGTGCAGATGGTCGACCGGTGCGAGCGGGAGCCGGCGCGACCATGCGATCGACTTCGCCGCAGCGACGCCGACGAGCAGCGCGCCGATCAGTCCCGGATGCGTGGTCACTGCGATCGTTTCGACGTCGGCCAGCGAAGCGCCTGCCGTCCCCAGTGCCTCCGAGACGACCGGGACGACGAGCTCGAGGTGCCGCCGGCTCGCGACCTCGGGCACGACGCCGCCGAACCGCGCATGCAGGTCGGCCTGCGACGCAACGACGTTCGCGACGATCTCCCCGTCGATGGTCACGACCGCGGCGGCGGTCTCGTCGCAGGACGTCTCGATCCCGAGGATCACGTCGCGCCGGTCGAGCCGCGCGTCCCCGAGTCGCGCCACATGATCAGCGCGTCCTCACGATTGTCGGTGTAGTAGCCCCGGCGGAGCCCGCGCGGCTCGAAGCCGAGCCGCTCGTACAGCCGGATCGCGGGGTCGTTCGAGATGCGCACCTCGAGCGTGTAGCCGCGGCGCTCGTCGCCCTCGGTCAGCTCGAAGAGGCGCTCGAGCAAGTGCGTCGCGATCCCGCGGCGACGCCGCTCCGGGTCGACCGCGACGTTCATCACGTGCCAGGCGTCGACGTAGCGCGAGTTGACGATGTAGCCGACCAGCTCGTCGCCCTCGAACGCGCCGAGGCAGATCGACGTCGGCTTCGCCAGCTCGGAGGCGAACATGGCGCGCGACCACGGCGTCGGGTACGCACGCTGCTCGATCGCATCGATCGCGTCGAGGTCGGCCAGGTCGAGACGGCGGATGTCGATCATCACCGCCGTCATGCGCTCGCCTTCGCGTCGGGCTCGCGCACGTACAGCGGCTCGACGAGCGCTGCGTCGCCGAAGGCGCCGGCGCGCGACGCCAGCAGCGCCGGGTCGGGCCGATGGGACGGATCGTCGTCGGGCGGGATCGTGGCTCCCCGGTCCTCGAACAGCGCGCGATAGCGGATCGCGCCGTCTCCGACGAGTGTCAGACCGGCGACCTCGAGCTCCCCGGGCGCCGAGACGCGCGGGCCGGCGGAGAAGACCTCGCCGCGACGTGCGTCGATCACGGCGACTCCGCCCGCGAACGCGTCGAGCGTCGAGACGCCCGCGACCGGGATCCCGAGGGCAAGCGAGAGCGACCGTGCGACCGCCATCCCGATCCTGATGCTCGTGAAGCTGCCAGGGCCGAGCCCGACGACGATCCCCGTGAGCTCGGACGGGTCGGGGACGAGGTCGTCGACCAGCTCGAGGACGTCCCCGGCACGCGCGGTCGCCCTCGGCGGCTCCGCGCCGGGCACGACGGCGCAGACGGCCCCGAAGGAGGTTGCCGTGTCGAACGCGAGGATCGTCATCGCTCCACGATGCTGACGCTTCGGTGTGACCGGTCGACGTGACCGAGGGTAACGACGGCGCGCGGCTTCGGGAGCCAGTCACCTGCATGCTCGGGCCACTCGACGAAGACGACGGCATCGTCGAAGTACGGCTCGAGGTCGCCCCACTCCTCGGCTGAGAGGCCGGTCACGCGGTACAGGTCGAGGTGGGCGACGGGCGTGCTCGCTGCGTAGCGGTGGCCGAGGGTGAACGTCGGGCTGGAGACGGGCCCGGTGACGCCGAGCGCGCGGGCGGCGCCGCGGACGAAGGTCGTCTTGCCGGCTCCGAGGTCGCCCGAGACCGCGACCACGTCGCCGGCCTCGAGCCGTACGGCCAGGTCGGCCGCGAGCGCAGCCGTCTCCTCGGGCGAGCTCGTCACCGCGTCCACTCCCGAATGGTGCCTGCGGGCTAGAACAGCCCGAGCTGGACCGGCTGCGCGTGGGGCGCCGGCTCCGGCTCGAGGGGCGGCGGCTCGGGGCTGCGGCCGAGCAGGTCGGGCAGGCGGGCGAAGTCGGCCTCGAGGACGTCGAGCATCCGCGGCGTGTAGAGGGCAGCGGCCGGGTGGAACAGCGGGAAGAGGAGCACGGTCCGGCCGCCGAGCGTGACCTCCTGCTCCTGGCCGTGCACCCGCGTGATCCCCGTCGGCTTGCCCGAGAGGAGCTTGGTCGCAAAGTTCCCGAGCGTCGCGACCACCGTCGGCCGGATCAGCTCGATCTGCTTGAACAGGTGCCCCTCGCAGGCCTCGATCTCCTCGGGCAGCGGGTCGCGGTTGCCCGGGGGCCTGCATTTGAGGACGTTCGCTACGTACACGTCCTCACGGGACAGGTTGATGCCGGCGAGCAGCTTCGAGAGGAGCTGGCCGGCGGCGCCGACGAACGGCACGCCCTGCTTGTCCTCGTGGAAGCCGGGCGCCTCGCCGACGAACATCAGGTCGGCGTCGGGCGAGCCCGAGCCGAACACGACCTGTGTCCTTCCGGCCGCGAGCGCACACCGCTCACACCCGGCGACGACGTCGCCGTAGGCGATCAGCGACAGGTCAGCAGCAGCCACAACTGCCGCCGCAACAGCCGCCGCCGAAGCTGGGCTGTCCGGCGGTGCCGTGCGCCGCGAACGACGTCGAGAACTGCTTCGCGACCTTCGCGTTGCCGCAGTCGGGGCACACCGGATCCGGATCCGACATACCGACGAGCTCCTCGAAGTGGGATTCGCAGCTCATGCAGACATACTCGTAGATCGGCACCGTGGAGAACCCTAGCAGCGGCATCTTGGCGCCCCCGGCGGACGGATCGCGGGAGCGCTCCGGCCCGCGGGTGCTGGTGCTGACGGCAGCGGTCGGCGAGGGCCATGACGTTCCCGCACGCGCCATCGCCCGTGGCATCACGGCGCGGTGTCCCGCAGCGGTGACCGAGATCGTCGACGTGCTCGACGTGATGGGGCCGCTCGTCCATCGCGTCGCGGAGGACGGCCTCCGGAGGACCTTCGGCGCCGGGCGGCTGAACTGGGTGTTCGACGCGCAGTACCTGCTGTTCGCACGCTCGCCGCTGCTGGCCGCCGGCCGAGCGGCACTCCACCGGTACTCCGGGCCGCGCCTCGAGCGGGCGATCGCCGCCCGCGCGCCCGACGTGGTCGTCTCGACGTATCCGGCGGCGACCGACGTGCTCGGCTTCCTGCGCGCACGCGGCAGGATCGGCGTTCCGGCGGCGGCGGCGGTCACCGACCTGGCGGGCCTCCACTACTGGGCGAGCCCCGGCATCGACCTGCACCTGGTCACGCACCCCGAGTCGATTCCCGAGGTGCGGCGCATCGCGGGCGGAGATGCGGAGGCCGTCGCCGTCCGCGGGCTGCACGACGAGCGTTTCCTCGACCCACGCGGAGAGGACGAGGCGCGCAGGTCGCTCGGCCTTGCGCTCGGTCCGGTGATCGCGGTGTCGGGCGGCGGCTGGGGCGTCGGGGATGTCGAGGGCGCAGTCGAGATCGCGCTCGAGACGCCGCACACGACGGTGCTCGCCCTGGCCGGCCGTAACGATCGCCTGCTCGAACGGCTGCAGGCTGCGTCTCGCACAGGCCGGGTGCGGGCGCTGCCGTTCGTCGACGACCTGGTCACCGTGCTCTCGGCCGCTGACGTGCTGGTCCACTCGACCGCGGGGCTGACGATCCTCGAGGCGCTGCTCGCCGGTTGCCAGCCGGTCTCCTACGGCTGGTCGATCGGGCACGTCAGGGTCAACGAGCGCGCCTTCCGACGGACGGGCCTCGCCCGCGTGGCGCGGAGCCGCGGCGAGCTGCGCACCGAGATCGCCGCGGCGCTGGCCGCCGGGCGGCGCAGGCCGCTCGCACCGGACTACGCGCGCCTGCCTCATGCCGCCGATCGGATCCTGGGCCTCATCGAGTAGGCTTCACGGTGCCCGGCATCCCGAGGGAGCTGGAGCCCGACATGTTCGACAGCGTGACCGTTATCGGCGCAGGGCGCGCCGGCTCGGCGATCGCCGCGCGGCTGCGCGAGCGAGGCGTTCGCGTGGGCGACGACGGCGAGCTGCAACTCCTGTGCGTGCCCGACCGCGCGATCGCGGAGGTCGCGCGCGGCATTCCGGCCGGCCCGTGGGTGGCGCACGTCTCCGGCGCAACGCCGCTCGCGGCGCTCGACCCGCACGTTCTGCGGTTTTCCGTCCATCCGCTGCAGACGCTGACGCGCAGCCGGGGGCCCGAACAGCTCGACGGCGCCTGGGCGGCGGTCACAGGCGAGTCGCCGGAGGCGCTGGCGCACGCGAACGAGCTCGCAGAGACGCTCGGCCTTCGGCCCTTCGTCCTCGCCGACGACCGGCGCGCGCCCTACCACGCGGGCGCGGCGATGGCATCGAACTTCCTCGTCACGCTCCACCGCGGCGCCGCACGGCTGCTGGCCGACGCGGGCGCTCCGCCCGAGGCGCTCGTCCCGCTGATGGAACGGACGATCGCGAACGACTTCGAGCTGACAGGCCCGATCGCGCGCGGCGACACCGAGACGGTGCAGCGTCATCTCGAGGCGATCCGCGGCGAGGAGCCTGAGCTCGAGCCGCTCTACGCTGCGCTCGCTGAGGCGACGCGCGCATGAGGGTTGTGACGCGCATCGACGAGGCCCGCGAGGCGCGCCGTGCCACGCGCGGTGTCGTCGGCCTCGTGCCGACGATGGGCGGCCTGCACGAGGGGCACCACGCGCTCTTCACCGCCGCGCGGCCCTACTGCGACTTCCTCGCGGCGAGCCTGTTCGTCAACCCGGCGCAGTTCGCCGAGCGCGGCGACCTCGACGCCTACCCGCGCAACCTTGCTGCTGACACCGCCTTCGCCGAGGCGGCAGGCGTCGACCTGCTCTTCGCGCCGACGGTGGAAGAGATGTACCCACCCGGCTTCGCGACGTGGGTCGAGCCGGCCGGCGCGGCCGACGGGCTCGAAGGCGCGCACCGGCCCGGTCACTTCCGCGGCGTCGCGACCGTCTGCCTCAAGCTGTTCAACGTCGTCCGTCCGCAGATTGCGTGGTTCGGCCGCAAGGATGCCCAGCAGGTCGCGGTCCTCAAGCAACTCGTGCGCGACCTCGACCTCGAGCTCGAGATCCGGGTCGTCGACACGGTGCGCGACGCCGACGGCCTCGCCCTCTCTTCCCGCAACGCGCGCCTTTCCCCGTCCGACCGCGCTGCGGCGAGCGCCATCCCGCGCGCTCTCGCGACCCGCGACGTCGCGCGAGCGCGAACCGTGCTGGCCGAATCGGGGATCGAGCCCGAGTACCTCGCCATCGCCGATCTCGACGGGCCGACGCTCGCCGTGGCGGCGCGCATCGGCGGCATCCGGCTGATCGACAACGTCCAACTGGAAGGAGACCTCGAATGAGCACGCGCCCGCGGACCCCTGCCGCCGCGACGCCGGCCCCCGGCAAGCTGCCGCTGCCCGAGCTGGCGGACATGAAGCGGCGCGGCGACAAGATCGTGATGATCACCGCGTACGACGCCCCGGCCGCACGAATCGCGGACGAGGCTGGCGTCGAGCTCATCCTCGTCGGCGACACCGCGGCGATGGTGATGCTCGGCCACTCCTCGACGCTGCCGGTGACGCTCGACGAGATGATCTTCCTCACCCGCGCAGTGACCCGGGCCGCGCACCGGCCGCTCGTCGTCGGCGACCTTCCGTTCGGGACGTACGAGGTGTCGGACGAGCAGGCGGTGGCCAGCGCGATCCGGATGGTCAAGGAGGGCGGCGCCGACGTCGTCAAGCTCGAAGGCGCCGGCCGGATGCTCTCCCGCGTCCAGGCGATCGCCGACTCGAACATCGGGGTGATGGGCCACGTCGGACTGACGCCGCAGTCGGCGACGAAGCTGGGCGGGTTCAAGGCGCAGGGGCGCACGGCCGACGCGGCGAAGCGGCTGCTCGAGGACGCGCTGGCGCTGCAGGAGGCCGGCGCATTCGCGGTCGTGCTCGAGGCGGTGCCGGCTGCCGTCGCGGCGCGTGTGACGGCGGCGCTCGCAGTCCCGACGATCGGCATCGGCGCGGGGGCCGCGACGGACGGTCAGGTGCTGGTCTGGCACGACATGCTCGGGATGTACCACGGCCAGACGCCGCGGTTCGTGAAGCAGTACGCCGACCTGGCGGAGACGATCGGCGAGGCGGTCGCGCAATACGCGGCGGACGTCCGCTCGGGCGCCTTCCCGGAGGACGAGCACACGTACCGCATCACGCCGGAGGAGCTGGCCGCGTTCGAGTCTGCGCTCGGGCCGCGCTCGTAGCGCGTCACGGTCTCGTCCGCGCGGCGTGGCGGTTCGGAAACGGTGCCTGCCCCCGTCCGGGGCGCGCGCGGCCCGGCCGCCCGCAACGACCCCAGTACCGCCCCTCCCGGGCGGCTTGCAGGAAGATCGTCGCCGCCGCGGCGCCTGCGCGCCCGGCGCCGTGACGAAGTCGGCACGCATTCGGCGCGGTCCCGTACCGGCGGCTGCCACCCGACATGTCTCGGGCGGCGCACTCGAGGGCAGCGGCTCAGTGCAGCTCGATGACCGCCGCGAGAACGGCCGGGATGCCGAGCGCCATCGCCGAGGCCGCTAGGGCACGAGCCCACGTCCAGCCGTGGACCGCGCGGATGCCGACCACGAGGAGCGCGATCGACCACACGACGAAGGCGGCGAAGAGCAGCTCGAAGATCCGGTCGCCGGCGCCGGCATCGCTGCCCCCCGTGCGGAAGATGTCCTCGCCGTAGAGCGCGAGCCGGAACGGCAGAAGCACGAGCGAGAGGACGATCGGCACCGCCGCGAAGGCGACGACGTGCCGGCTGCGCCGGTAGCTCCCCTGCGATCCGAGCAGCTTCGACGCGGCCCAGACGAACGCGCCGATCAGGAAGTAGCCGAGGATCCCGGTGAGGCTGCCCGCGATGAACGCCCAGACCGCGACGAGCAGCCCGTCGTACTGCGTGTCGTCCATCAGATGCCCCGCAGTGCCGGTCGACAGTGCGTACGCGATCCCGCCGAGCAGGATGATCGCGAGCACCGGCTCGGACCGGTCGGCGAGCGACTCGCTGCTCGTGTCGCGAAGCGCGACGAACACCGGCCGCGGGTGCTGGAGGACGAGCGCCGCGCGCAGCCACCAGTCGCGCATGCCGTGCGGGGCCTCGGCCGAGCTCGTCACCGCCACGCGGTGAGCGTACCGAGGAGGGCCGAACCGAGAGCTACGAGCTGAGCGTGACCGTCTGCCCGCCGGGGCAGCGGAACTCGGTGTTCCCGAGCAGGTCGGAACGCTGCGAGAGGGGCGTCTTCCCGTTCTTGCAGATCGTGTCGTTGCGATGGATCCACCCGGCGAGGACGCCTGCCGCGAACACGATCACGCAGGCAGCCGCCAGAAGGAGCACGGCAGTGCGCTTCCTCCTCAGGTTCATGCCGCGACCGCGTTCCGCTCGAGCAGCGAGCGCAGGAACTGCCCGGTGTACGACTCCTCCACCTGCGCGACCTCCTCGGGCGTTCCGGCTGCGATCACCTCGCCCCCGGCCTCTCCACCCTGCGGCCCGAGATCGACGATCCAGTCCGCCTGCTTGATCACGTCGAGGTTGTGCTCGATCACGAGCACCGTGTTGCCGCTGTCCGCGAGCCGCTGCAGCACGTCGAGCAGCTTCTCGATGTCGGCGAAGTGAAGCCCGGTCGTCGGCTCGTCGAGGATGTACAGCGTCTTCCCCGTCGCCACCTTCGACAGCTCCGCGGCAAGCTTCACGCGCTGCGCCTCGCCACCCGAGAGCGTGGTCGCCGGCTGGCCCAGCGTCATGTAGTCGAGCCCGACGTCGTGCAGCGTCTGGAGGCGCCGGCGGATCTTCGGGATCTTCGCGAAGAAGCGCAGCGCCTCCTCGACCGACATCTCGAGCACGTCGGAGATCGTCTTGCCTTTGAACCGCACCTCGAGCGTCTCGCGGTTGTACCGCTTGCCCTTGCACGTCTCGCACGGCACGTAGACGTCCGGCAGGAAGTGCATCTCGATCTTGATCTG
Source organism: Gaiellaceae bacterium (assembly GCA_035518115.1). Taxonomy (GTDB): domain Bacteria; phylum Actinomycetota; class Thermoleophilia; order Gaiellales; family Gaiellaceae; genus PALSA-600. The sequence goes on from DATIXY010000040.1 coordinate 13,554, forward strand.
CCCGTCGCCCTTGCACGTCTCGCAGCGGCCGCCCTTGACGTTGAACGAGAACCGCCCGGGCTTGTAGCCGCGCACCTTCGCGTCGGGCGTGAGCGAGTAGAGCTCGCGGATGTGCGTGAACAGGTCGGTGTAGGTGGCGGGGTTCGACCGCGGCGTCCGCCCGATCGGCCGCTGGTCGATCTCGATCACCTTGTCGAACACCTCGATCCCCTCGACGCCCGCGTGCTTGCCCGGCTTCACGCGCAGCCGGTTGAGGCGATTCGCGAGCGCCTTGTAGACGATCTCGTTGACGAGCGTCGACTTCCCCGAGCCCGACACGCCGGTGACGGCGATGAACTTCCCGACCGGAAACTCGACATCGATCGACTTGAGGTTGTGCTCCGCTGCGCCGCGGACGACGAACCATCCGTTGTCGATCTCCCGCCGCTCGGGCACTTCGATCGCACGCGTCCCCGCGAGGAACTGGCCTGTCACCGACTTCTTGCTGCGCTGCACCTTCGCCGCCGTCCCCTCGGCGACGACGTGCCCGCCGTGCTCTCCGGCGCCCGGTCCCATGTCGACGAGCCAGTCGGCCGTCCGCATCATCTGCTCGTCGTGCTCGACGACGATGACGGTGTTGCCGAGGTCGCGCAGACGCTCGAGCGTGCCGATCAGCTTGTCGTTGTCGCGCTGGTGCAGGCCGATCGACGGCTCGTCGAGGATGTAGAGCACGCCGACGAGCTGGCTGCCGATCTGCGTCGCGAGCCGCAGCCGCTGCGCCTCGCCGCCCGAGAGCGTCGCCGATGCACGGTCGAGCTGCAGGTAGCCGACGCCGACGTCGTCGAGGAACGTCAGGCGCTCGCGGATCTCCTTGACGATCCGGTGCCCGATCAGCTCCTCGGTCTCGGTCAGGCCGAGCTCCGAGAGGAACTCCAGCGCGCGCGAGACCGACTGCCGCGTGAACTCGTGGATGTTCTTCTCGCCGACTGTGACGGCGAGAACCTCGGGCTTGAGCCGCGCGCCCTTGCACACCGGGCAGGGGCGGAACGACATGTACTCTTCGATCCGCTCGCGCTGTGAGCTCGAGTCGGTCTCGCGGTAGCGCCGCTCGAGCGAGTTGACGATCCCCTCGAACGCGATCATGTACGACCGGCGCCGGCCCATCCGGTTGCGGTACTGGACGTAGACCTTGTCGCCGTCGGTGCCGGCGAGGAACCGCTCCTGCTGCTCGTCGGTCAGTTCCTCCCACGGAACGTCGGTGGGGATCTCGTAGCGGTCGGCGATGGCCTGGATCACCGCTTCGTAGAAGCCCGAGCCACCGACCGCCCACGGCACGAGGGCGCCGTCGTCGATCGACAGCGTCGGGTCGGGGACGAGCAGGTCGGGATCGATCTCCTGCTGCGCGCCGAGCCCGGTGCAGCGGGGGCAGGCGCCGTGCGGCGAGTTGAACGAGAACACGCGCGGCTGGAGCTCCGGCAGGGAGACGCCGTGCTCCGGGCAGGCGAACTTCTCGCTGTAGGTGCGCGTCTCACCGGTGTCGACGAGATCGATCGCGACCAGCCCTTCGGCGAGCGCCACTGCGGTCTCGACGGACTGCGCGAGCCGCGTGCGCAGGTCCTCCTTCATCACCAGCCGGTCGACGACGACCTCGATCGTGTGCTTGAACTTCTTGTCGAGCGTCGGCGGCTCGTCGAGCGTGTGCTGCTCGCCGTCGACCTTGACACGGGAGAACCCCTCGTTGCGGAGCTCTTCGAAGAGGTCGCGATACTCGCCCTTGCGGTCGCGCACGACCGGCGCGTTGACCGTGAACCGCGCGCCCTCCGGCAGAGCGAGGATCTGCTCGACGATCGAGTCGATCGACTGG